>JAZQCI010000047.1:0-31799 GCA_045546175.1 Lachnospiraceae bacterium
GGCATCTGCCTGTCGCTGTTTCTCGGCATCGCCATGATCACGCTCAAGATCTGGCAGCTGGCGGCACTGGCGCTGCCCCTTGTCATTCTTTTGCTGGTACAGCTTGTGTTTATGTATGTGTTCGCGAGGTTCGTGATCTTCCGCTTCATGGGAAAAGACTACGATGCCGCGGTGATCACGGCCGGTACATGCGGATTCGGCATGGGCGCGACGCCCAATGCCATGGCCAACATGCAGGCGATCTGCGACAAGTACGCGCCCTCGATCAAGGCTTACCTTCTGATTCCGATCGTCGGAAGCCTTTTTGCGGATTTTATTAATTCGCTCGTTATCACATTTTTTATCAATCTGGTCTGAGGAGGATATATCAGATGCATTCCAAAAAAGCGCTGCATTTAGAGGGCGACAACGTCGCTGTACCCGAACTGCATTCGGAAGACTTTGACGAGAAGCAAAGCGAGGCGGATGAGAAAGAAAATCAGGAACTGAAGAAAAAAGAAATTGTCTATGACAACGTGGCAATCCCGGAGATCCATATTCGCCGGAAGAAAAAGAAATAAGCAGAGGTTTATACAACAATGAAGACAATAAGCAAAGGCAAAATGTGGTGTTTTGCAATCGGTCAGTTCGGATGGTCGCTGCTCTCGGCGCTGATCACAAACTGGCTGGTCTATTTCTATCAGCCCGACGCGGACTCGATCGCGGCCGGACAGACGCTGTTCATCCCCCAGGGAAGAGTGATCCTGGGAATCGCCACCGTGATCGGCGGCATAGCGGCGCTGGGCAGAGTGTTCGACGCCATAACAGATCCCATGATCGCCAACCTCTCCGACAGATCGCAGAATCCCAAGGGGCGCAGAATTCCGTTCATGCAAAAAATCGCGGTCCCCTTCGCGCTGATCACAGTCCTGGTGTTCTGGGCGCCGGTCAATGCGATCTCCACAGTGAACTGCATCTGGCTTTTGGTGACGCTCCTTCTTTTCTACCTGTTCATGACGACTTACTGCACGCCTTACAACGCGCTGATCTCCGAGCTGGGAACGACGCAGGACACCAGAATCAGCATTTCGACCTATATCTCGGTGACGTTCCTGCTGGGCTCCGCCATCGGCTACGCCGCACCTTTTATCTGGGGCGCGCTGGAGCCCTCCATGGGAAGAGTCATGGCAATCCGGGTCACCTTCGCGATCCTGGCGGCGATCGGACTGGTCGCCCTGCTGGTGCCCACCTTCACCATTAACGAGAAGGAATACGTGCACACGGTCCCTTCCGAGGACGACGCCTTCACTTCGCTGATCAAGACCTTTAAGAACAGCGATTTCCGCACTTTCGTCGGGAGCGACGTGCTGTACTTCCTCGGTTTGACCATCTTCCAGACGGGCCTTCCGTTCTTCATCACATCCCTGATGAAGCTGCCGGAGACCTTTACTACCATCCTCTATGTGACCATGACGCTTCTGTCTTTTGCCTGCTACATGCCGGTCAACAGCCTGGCCCACCGCATGAACAAGAAGAAGCTGGTTCTGATCGGCTTTGTGGGCCTGTCCATTGTATACATGATCACGGCAGTTTCGGGCCTTCTGGGCGGATCCGGCCTCGTGTTCGGCATTATCATCGTCTGCGCGGCGGCTTTCCCCATGGCGATCCTCGGTATTTTGCCCCAGGCCATCGTGGCGGACATCGCAGAAGCGGACGCCGTGATGACGGGAGAGAACCGCGAGGGCATGTTCTTCGCGGCCAGAACGTTTGCTTTCAAATTTGGCCAAAGTATTGCCATGCTGATCTTTACAGCTTTTGCCAGCATCGGTCCCGAGACCGGTGTGGGATACCGGATCGCGGCTGTCTCTGCCGCTGTGATCTGTTTGGCGGGCGCGCTGATTCTGTCCCGCTACAATGAGGAGAAGATTTTGGGCATCATTGTGCCGAAAGAATGATGTAAAAAAAGGGCGGATCCGCTGACACAGCGGATCCGCCCTTTTTTTACATTTGCGCATTTAGTATCCGAAAAGCCCTCCCCTCATACTCAATGATCCCATCCTGTTTCATCCTGGCCAGCTCCCTGGAGAGCGCACTCCGGTTCGTGCACAGGTAGTCGGCCATTTCCGCTCTGCCAAGAGGAATTGTGAAGCTGGTGGAGCCGTTGCGGCGGGACTCGATGGAGAGGTAAGCCAGGACCTTCTCCCTCAGAGAGGACTTGGAAGTGATCTCTATTTTCTCCGTGAGGGCCGCATTCTTATTGCTGATCATGTGGAAGAGGTTGCGCGAGAGCTGATGGTGAAAGGGGCAGGAGTTCCTGCAGGGATGGAGGATCCTGTCCGCCGGCAGGTACAGGACCACGGTAGGCTCAGCAGCTTTGTAGAGGATCCCGCGCTCCGCCGCCGACCCGCCGATCAGCACTTCCCCGAAGATGCCGTCTTCCCCCGTGTAGGAGAGGAAGGCGCAGCGTCCCCACACATCCTCCTGAACGGTATAGACACAGCCGCTGATCACGATTCCGATCTGCCTGGCGAATACTTCCTTCGCGGGGATGATCTGATCTTTCGCGTACGTCTTTTTTATACATCCCAGACAATTTGTCATGGTCGCGCAATTGTCCGGGGAGATCCCCTCAAACATCGGGTGCGTTTCAAAGGCCCGGATGACCAAATCTTTCATACTCACCTCCAAGAATTTCCTGTGTGAACAACCTGAACTATTATAGTATGCCGGTGTTGCGTGCGCAACGTAATAATTACTACGGGCATGGTATAATGAATAAAATTATGTGGGTAAAAAGGGGTTAGGATATGCGAACTGACCAAAAAAGAGAGTACGGGAACTGAAAACGTAACTGTTCAGCATTACATAGATTAGTATGCTTCATTTTCGAAGCTGAACAGCAATACAGAATGGAGGAAACAATGAAACGAGTGCAATCAACCTGCAATTTCTGCGCGATTGACTGTAATCTGGATTTCTGCGTCGAAGACGGCCGGATCGTCAGGACCATCCCCACCAAGGGATATCCCGTCAATGACGGATTCAGCTGCATCAAGGGGCTGTCGCTGAGCAAGCAGCAGACAACGGTGAAACCGGATGCGCTCCCCAAGATCCGGCAGGCGGACGGGACCATGAAAGAGGTCTCCTGGGACGAAGGATTTACCTACGTCGCCGACAAGCTCAAAGAACTGCAGGCCAAATACGGAACGGAGAGCGTCGCCGGCATCAGCACGGGACAGCTCACGCTGGAAGAATTCGCGATCTTCGGTCACGTGATGAGGAACTACCTGCAGACCAATGTGGACGGAAACACACGTCTGTGCATGGCGACGGCAGCTGTCGGTCACAAGCAGACTTTTGGCTATGACGCGCCCGGATACACGCTTAAGGACCTGGAGCTGTCCGACACGCTCATCTTTATCGGGGCCAATCCGGTGGTCGCGCATCCCATCGTCTGGGGACGCGTGCGCAAGAACAAGGTGCCCGGGCACAAGATAATTGTTATCGACCCCAGAAAGTCCGAGACAGCCATGAACGCGGACTACTGGTACGGCTTAAAGCCCAGGACGGACCTGGTCCTGATGTACACCATCGCCAATATGCTGATCGAGAAGGACTGGATCGACCACGAGTTCATCGAGGCGCACACCAACAAGTTCGACGAGTTCGCCGCTTTCGTTAAGGACTTCACGTTGGAGAGAGGATCCGAGACGACGGGCCTGTCCAAAGAGCAGATCACGGAACTGGTGAATCTGATCCATAACGGCAAGGCAGTATCCTTCTGGTGGACCATGGGCGTCAACCAGGGCTACGAGGCAGTGCGCACGGCGCAGTCCATCATCAACCTGGCCCTGATGACCGGCAATATCGGAAAGCCCGGTACCGGCGGCAACTCCATCACCGGACAGTGCAACGCCATGGGCTCCCGTCTCTTCAGCAATACCACCTGCCTGTTCGGCGGCGGCGACTTTACCGATGAGAAGGAGAGAGCAAGGATCGCGGAGCTGACCGGGATCGATGTGGACCACGTGGCCAAAAAGCCCACGATCCCTTACAACAAGATCGTGGAAGGGATCAATGCGGGCGAGATTAAGGGCCTGTGGATCCTGTGCACCAATCCCAGACACAGCTGGACCAACAACGAGACCTTCGCGGAAGCGGTCAAAAAACTGGAGCTGTTCGTGGTGCAGGACATCTACGACACCATCGAGAGCGCGGAAGACGCAACTGTCTATTTCCCCGTAGTGCCCGGCATCAAGAAGGAAGGCACTTACATCAATCTTGAGAGAAGAATGTCCGCCATGCGCAAGGTCCTTCCCCGCGGCAGGAACGAGATCTCCGACTATGAATGCATTCTCGGAGTCGCCAAGGCCCTGGGAATGGGCAAGGCCATCGAGAAGTGGGAGACTCCGCAGATGTGCTTTGACATGCTGCGCGACATCTCCAGAGGAAAGCCCTGCGACTTCAGCGGCGTGAAGTGGGATGAACTGACCGGTTCCCACGGCAGGCAGTGGCCGTATCCGGAGGGAAGAGAGGCGGAGTTCGCGGACGAAGAGAGAAGACTGTATGCGGACGGCAAGTTCTACACGCCCAATCAGAAGGCCAACTTCATGTTCGAAGAGCCCCTTCCCAATCCTTATGTACAGAGCGAGGAGTTCCCGCTCGTATTCAACACGGGCCGCGGAACAGTAGGCCAGTGGCACACGCAGAGCCGCACCAAGGAAGTCAAGTTCGTCGAGGACGTCTCCCTGCACAAGGCTTATCTGTACATGAACACGAAGCTGGCGCAGGAGAACGGCATCCATGAGATGGACCAGATCCGCGTCTTCTCTGTCAACGGACAAAACGCGGTCTTCCATGTCAAGATCACGGACAATGTACCCTATGACCAGCTCTATGCGCCGATCCATTACATTGAGTGCAACAAGCTGACGCCTTCCAACTACGACAAGTATTCCAGAGAGCCCAACTACAAGGGCGGAACCTGCCGTTTTGAGAAGATCTGATGTAAGAGGAGGTAACTATGTACAGGATCAAAATAGACCGCAGCCGCTGCATCGGATGTCTCACCTGCGTCACGGCATGCGTGGTCAGCCATGAGACGGAGAGCGGCGACGCAAGAAACCGCGTTGTCATTGACAGCGAGACCAGGCCGGCCCCTATATTCTGCCGTCACTGCGAGCACCCCGAGTGCGTCTACACCTGCATGACGGGCGCCATGAAGAAGAACCCGGAGACCGGCTATGTCACCTATGACAAGGAGCAGTGCGCGAGCTGCTACATGTGCGTCATGTCATGTCCTTTCGGCATTCTCAAGCCCGACAGCATTCACTTCAGAGAGATCATGAAGTGCAACATGTGCGTACACAGGAGTGAAGACGGAAAGACCGCAAACCCCATGTGCGTGGAGATGTGTCCCATGCACGCGATCACGCTCGAGGAGGTGAAGTAGTATGAGTAAAAAGTATGTCATCATCGGCTCCTCCGCGGCCGGCGTCAACGCGATCCGGGAGCTGCGCAGGCTCGATAAAGACTGTCAGATCGTGCTGATCTCCAAAGACAAAGATATCTATTCCCGCTGCATCCTTCACGAATATCTGGCTGGAAAGAGGACCATCGAGCGCCTTCGCTTTGTGGAGAAGGACTTCGAGACCCTCTACAAGGTGGACTGGATGAAGGGCAGAGAGGCGATCGGTCTCGACAGGGAGAAAAAAGAGGTGATCCTGGACGGCGATGAGAGAGTGTCTTACGACAAGCTCCTGATCGCCACCGGCTCCCACACCTTCTTCCCGCCCATCAAGAACATGCTCGGCTCTCCGAACATGATTGGATTCCGCAATATCGACGACATCGAAGTCCTCAAGGAAGTGGCAAAGACCAAAAAGAATATCGTGGTCCTCGGCTCCGGCCTCGTCGGCATCGACTGCGCGACCGGCTTCCTGGAGCTGGGCGTCAAGGTCGTCCTGTGCGACTTCGCGGGATGGCTCCTCAACAAGCAGCTGGACCAGCGCGCGGCGCAGAGCTATATAGACGCCTTCGCGGCCCGCGGCGTGGAGCAGCACTACGGCGTAGGTGTGAATGAAGTTACGATCAATGACAAGCACGAGATCACGGAAGTGATCCTGAGCGACGGCACCGTGATTCCCTGCGACTTCTTCGTAGTCACGGCGGGCGTCCGCTCCAACGTGGAGTTCCTCGCGGACAGCGGACTGGAGCTCTCCCGATTCGGCCTTGTCTACGACGAGACCGGAAAGACCAGCGATCCCGATATCTACGGCGCGGGCGACGTCTCCGGAACCAGCCCGATCTGGCCCGTAGCGGTCAAGGAAGGTATGATTGCGGCGGCCAACATGGCTGGCTATAACGAGAAGATGACGGATTTCTTCGCCAGCAAATCCACGATGCGCTTCCTTGAGATCAGCACAATGTCCCTGGGAAATGTCAATCCGGATCCCGCCGATGAGACCATCAAGGTCGAGACCTACGAAAAAGGCGACGTCTACAAGAAGATCGTCCATCAGGACGGAAAGATCATCGGCGCGCTCTTGCAGGGAGACCTGGCATACGGCGGCGTTCTGCAGCAGATGATCGCCAGAAAGATCGACGTCCGCAAGGTGAAAAAGCCTCTGTTTGATATAGACTACTCGGATTTCTTCCACATCAGAGACAATACCTATGAGTTCTACTATGACTGAGGAACAATAAAGGAGAGGTAACAATGAGTCGTTTAGAAAAAATCCCTGTACCCTGTATCGCCACTTTCCTGAGTTTTATGACTCTGGGCAATGTCTACGGAGGTCTCGGTTTTGTGTGGCTGCGCTATCTGATCATGACGATCGGAACGGTCTTTATGATCTGTTATACGGTCAAAATAGCGATGTTCCCGAAGACCTGCCTGAAAGAATATGACCTGACGATCCCCGCCAGTCTGTACGGCGCCTTCAGCATGTGCTGGATGGTGCTCGGAAGCTTCTACTATGAGATCGGGCTTCCCTTCGGAAGGATCATCTGGTTCATCGCTGTGGCCATCCACTGCATCCACATTGTCGTATTTACCGTCAAGCACGCCTTCGGCAAAGTCATCATCCCGAAGAACTTCCTCGGCATGATGCCCAGCTGGTTCGTCACCTACAACGGCTGGATGGTGGCCTGTGTCACCGGCGGCAAGATGGGGGCCGGCCCGATCCTGAAGTTCATCACGATCTACGGCTGCATCATCTATATCGTGATCGTACCGTTCATGATCTGGAGACTTCTGAAGATCGAGATCAAGGCAGCCGCCTACCACACCATGGCGGTCCTGCTGGCGCCCTGCAGTCTGTGCGTCGTCAGCCTGATCAATGTCTACGGGCAGAACAACGGGATCGTGCTGACATTTATGTACCTGTGCGTGCTCGCTTCTTTGGCCTTTATCCTGTTTAAGCTCCCGGATTTCTTCTCTTTTGACTTCTATCCGGGATTTGCGGGACTCACCTTCCCGATGGCGATCGGCGTCGTGGCCAGCCAGAAGATGGCGGGATACCTGACGGAAAAAGGAAGCGAGGCGCTCGGAAACGCCTGCACGCAGCTGGCCGGTCTGCAGATCTTCGTGACCTCCATGCTGGTGGGTTACGTGATGCTGATGTTCCTCAGAATGCTTCTCAAGAAGGAGAAAAGGGGTTAAGACAATACAGAAGGGAGGCTTACATTGGGCTACATACTTACAAAAGAGGCCTTTGACAAGGCCCTGAAAAAGCTTGCGGAAGAGAGACGGATCTATGCGCCGGTCCTCAAGGTTGGAGAGGGAAGGTTCACGGATACGGACGTGGTCCGCTATGATTTCGTGGCCGGACTTTCGGAGATCGAACTGTCTAAGAAGTCGGATTACGCTTTCAAGGAGATCCTGACGCCTCTGTCCGAGACGCTGTTCTTCTTTACGGAGAACGAAGTGAAGACGGCCGACAGAGATCCCAGGGAAGTCATTGTGTTCCTGAAGAGCTGCGACATGCACGCGGTGCGCCGCCTCGACCAGATCTATCTTGACAACGGAATCGAACAGGACTCTTTCTACAAAGAGATTCGCGACCGGGTCAAATTCGTCCTGATCGGATGTCAGAAGTCCGGAGAGGACTGCTTCTGCGTGGACATGGGCACAAACAGGACGACTGAGGGCTATCTCTTCTCCGTAGACGTGGTGGGCGATGAGATCCGCTGCGACGTAAAGTGTGAGGAGTGCGCGAAGATCTTCGCGGAGTGCGGCGGAAGAGAAGAAGCGGTGGAGCCCGCTTATGTGACCGAGAACGCGACCCGCGTCACGATTCCCGAGACCATTCCGAACAGCATTTACAAAAATCCCGTGTGGGACGAGTACAGCGTGCGCTGCATCGGCTGCGGCCGCTGCAACTTCGTATGTCCCACCTGCACCTGCTACACGATGCAGGACGTCTACTACACGGATAACGGCAAGGTCGGCGAGAGAAGAAGAGTCGGCGCCTCCTGCATGGTGGACGGCTACACGAACGTCGCCGGCGGCGGCCAGTACAGAAAGACCAAGGGCGAGAGAATGCGCTTCAAGGTCCTGCACAAGATCTTCGATTTCCGAGGGAGATTCGGCTATGACATGTGTGTCGGCTGCGGACGCTGCGACATGGTATGTCCGGAGTACATCTCATTCTCCGCATGCATCAACAAAGTGGCCAAGGCAGTAGAAGAGGAGGTGTCAAATGGGAGCAACTAATATGACGAACAATCCGTATGTGCCCCGGCCTTCCAAGATCCTGGATGTCATTAAGCATACGCAGAAGGAATACACGTTCCGCATGGAATTTGTGGGAGACGTAAAGCCCGGCCAGTTCTTCGAGGTTTCCATTCCCAAGTACGGCGAGGCGCCCATCTCCGTCAGCGGCATCGGCCCGAATTTCGTGGATTTGACGATCCGCAGAGTCGGCCGCGTCACAAATGAAGTCTTTGAGAAATACAAAGGGCAGAGCCTTCTGCTGCGCGGCCCTTACGGCAACGGATTCGATACGACTCTTTACGAAGAGGGCGAAGTGGTCGTCATCGCGGGCGGCACAGGCGTATCCCCCGTTCGCGGCGTCATTGACGCTCTGACCAGGACTTCCGAGCCAAAAGATAAACACGTGATCGTCGGATTCCGAAGCCCCGACGACATGCTCTTTAGAGATGACCTCAAGAGGTGGGATGAAAAGCTCGACCTGATCCTGACGGTGGACGGCGCGCCCGAGGGCTATGCCGGCAGGATCGGCCTCGTCACCAAGTATATTCCGGACCTTCCGATCCGGGATGTGACAAAGGCGCAGGCCGTAGTCGTAGGACCTCCGCCGATGATGCGGTTCTCCGTCATGGGCCTTCTGCAGAAGGGCTTTAAGGAAGAGAATATCTGGGTCTCCCAGGAGCGCAAGATGTGCTGCGGCCTGGGCAAGTGCGGACACTGCAGAGTCGGCGAGAAGTACATCTGCCTCGACGGACCTGTGTTCAACTACACCGTCAGCAAAGACATGATCGACTGAGGAAGCGGGAAGGAGGAATAATACTATGGGTATGGATGTCAATCTGAAAAAACTGAAAAAGAACGCTTTCCGTTACACCAAGGTCAGAGGCGAGACGGCCTCCCGCGTCCGTATTCCCGGCGGTGTGATCGGGGCAAAGAGCATGCTGCGCATCACCGAGATCGCGGAGAAGTACGGAAACGGCACTATTTTCATCACCAACCGCCAGGGCGTTGAGATCCCAGGCATCAAGATCGAGGATATGGATGCGGTCAACAGAGAGCTGCAGCTGATCATCGACGAGTCCGGGGTCAACCAGGAGGTCCACGAGGGCGGCTATCCCGCCTCCGGCACGAGAAACGTCGTCGCCTGTCCCGGCAAGAGGCTGTGCCCTTTTGGCTGCTACGACACGACGGCCTTCGCGCAGAAGATGGACAAGCTGATCTTCCCCAACAACCTCCACATGAAGGTAGCCTTTACCGGCTGCTCCAATGACTGCGGCAAGGTGCGAATGGACGACTTCGGCATCATCGGCATGACGGAGCCCCAGTACGATCCTAACCGCTGCGTGGGGTGCGAGCAGTGCGTCAAATACTGCAAGATCCGTTCCACCGGCGCTCTGCAGATGGTAAACGGCAAGGTCGTCAGAGACCCCAACCTCTGCGTCGGCTGCGGCGTCTGCGTCACCTACTGCCCGACCCGCGCCTGGACCAGAAGCAAGGAACAGTATTTCAGGGTCGTGATCATGGGCCGCACGGGCAAGAAGAATCCCCGTCTGGCCGAGGACTTCATCCGTTGGGCGGACGAAGAGAGCATCTGCAAGATCGTCAAGAACTGCTACGCCTATGTGGAGGAGTATATTGACAAGAATGCCCTGGAGGGCAAGGAGCACGTGGGATATATCGTCGACCGGACCGGCTATGAGACCTTCCTCAAATATGTGATGGAAGGCGTGGAGCTCCCCGAGAAGGCGGAAGTCGCCTCCCGGATCTACTGGGGCGGCAAACACTACGACAGAGCCAACGAGCTTCATTGATTTGTTATACTGATAAAATCCATATTATCTTCCGAAAGAGGCCGCCCCACGCGGCCTCTTTCATCTGGGCGCGGGCGCCGGAAAAGAGACTAGGAAAACGCAATATTTAAAGGTATAATAAAAAGATACACAATAACCACGATAAAAATTTAGCAATTGGAAAGGAAGATAGTATGAACAGGAAGATCCTTACACTGATCCTCACAGGGGTCATCAGCTTCCTCCTGGTCACAGGATGTTCTTCGCAGAATGGGAGCGCGGATGCTCCGAACGCAGATGCAACGCAAGAGGAAGCAGGGGCAGAAAAGGCACAGGAGGAGACCGCAGCCATCCTGCCGGCGGACGCCGTGATCGGCATCGTCTGCATCGAAGGAGAAGGGGACTTTACGGACTCTTTCCTTGCAAAAACAATCGGTTATCTGGTTGCCGCGGGTATTCCGGAAGAGAACATAACGACAACCAAGGGAGCGGCAGAGGAACTCACTGCAAACGCGCAGAAGCAGATCGACGGCGGCTGCTCGGTGCTGATGGTCGGCGGAGCCGACGATAAGACGGCGCCCGGCATCACGGACGCGGCTGCCAAAGCGAAGATTCCGGTGGTCTATTTTGGCACAGATCCCGGGGAGGCGGAGATCGCCCGCTGGGAGAGCGAAGGATACAGAGCCGCCTATGTGGGCAGTACCTACGGGCAGGCGGCACAGAAGAGGGCGGATCTGCTCGACGGAACGGACCTGGAGAAACTGGACCCCGCCAAGGATGACAATGTCGGTCTGGTCGTCCTCTCCACAGAGGCAGATAAGCCGGGAGACGCGGTGAACAGGGACACGCTCGAGCTGGTAAAAGAACTGGATCATCCGATCTACGTGCTCACGGAGGAAGAGGAAGATTCGGAGGCTTCCGAAGAGGGAGAGAGTTCCCGGGAAGAAGTGCGCGAGAGAGCCAAGGAACAGGTTCTGGACTGGATGAAGGAATACGGAAAGCAGCTGGATGTGATCCTCTGCGCGGATGACATGCAGGCGCTGGGAGCCTGGGACGCCGTCAGCGAGGAGAAGAGGCTGGTCGGGCACGATGTCCTGATCATGGGATTTGATTCTAACAGGGAGAGCCTTGAGGAAGTGGCTTCGGGCAATATCAGAAGTACCTTCTTCAATGACTTTATGGAGCAGTCGAGTAATGCGTCGAACGCGGTGCTGGCATTTCTGAAGGGAATTGCGGTGGAGCCGGTCAAGACCAGTGAATATGTCAGTGTGACAGTGGACAACGCGCAGGAAATCCTGGATATTTCTGTGACAGTACAGGAAAGCGAACCGGAACAGGACAGCGAAGAAACGACGGAAGAGTAGGAAAGGTTTGGCATGATGGATTTTCAGAAATTCTATATGGGAGATATGTATGACGCGTACAAGTACCTGGGAGCGCATGTGGAGGGAGACTCCGTGGTCTTCAGGACCTTCGCGCCGCAGGCGGAGCGCGTCACGATCATAGGCGAGTTCAATAACTGGCAGGAAGAAGAGATGACGGAAGCTGTCCGCGCCGAGTTCTATGAGATCAGGATTCACGGGGCAAAAGAGGGACAGATGTACAAGTTCGTCATCTATGGCAAAAACGGAAGGGTCGAGCACTGCGACCCCTATGGATTCGGCATGGAACTGCGCCCGAATTTCGCGTCCATTGTCAGGGACCTGGACAGGTTCGAGTTCACGGACGATAAGTGGATGAAGAACCGGACTCGGAATTTTGACAGACCCCTCAATATTTACGAGATGCATCTCGGCTCCTGGAAGAGGAAGGACGTGGACAGGCAGGACGACCCGGACAGGAAAGTGGAAGAGGGATGGTATGAGTACGATGAGATCGCGGAGGATCTCATCCAATATGTCAAAGACAACAATTACACACATGTGGAATTCATGCCGCTCTCGGAGCACCCCTTCGACGGAAGCTGGGGATATCAGAGCACGGGCTTTTTTGCCCCGACGTCCAGATACGGGACGGCCGGGCAGCTGCAGAAGCTTGTCAACAGCCTGCACATGGCGGGGATCGGAGCGATCATCGACATAGTCCCCGCGCATTTTGCCATGGACTATTACGCGCTGCGGCATTACGACGGATCGGAACTCTACGAGTATCCGGCCTCCGATGTGTCGGACAGCGAGTGGGGCAGCTGCAATTTCCTGTTCTCGCGCAGGGAGGTGGCCTGCTTTATGCAGTCTGCCGCCAACTATTGGCTCACGGAGTATCACTTTGACGGTCTGAGAATGGATGCGGTGAGCCGCCTGATCTACTGGATGGGCAATGAGAGCCGCGGCGTCAATGACTTCAACTTGAATTTCCTTAAGAAGATGAATTTCGGCCTGCATCAGCTCCATCCTTCCGCCATGCTGATCGCCGAGGACTCCACGTCCTATCCCGGCTGCACAAAGCCGGTGGACCAGGGAGGTCTCGGATTTGACTACAAGTGGGATCTGGGATGGATGAATGACACGCTGGACTATTTCATGAAGCAGTCCGGGGAGCGAGTTCACGTCGTCGACAAGCTGACTTTCTCGATGTTCTATTTCTACAACGAGAAGTATCTGCTGCCTCTGTCTCACGATGAGGTCGTGCACGGCAAGAAGACGGTCATCGACAAGATCTTCGGAAGCTATGAGATGAAGTTCCCGCAGTGCAGGGCACTTTACATGTACATGACGGTCCATCCCGGCAAGATGCTCAGCTTCATGGGCAATGAGATCGCCGTGATCCGCGAGTGGGATGAGACGAAGGAACCCGACTATTTCCTCTTAAAGTACCCGCTGCATGACAGCTTCCACCACTACATCATGGATCTCAACGAGGTCTATGCGAGTGAGCCAGCCCTTTACGAGAAAGATTATGATCCCGAGGGATTCAAGTGGATCGCGATCAACGATATGCAGAACAATGTGTACGGGATCCGCAGAAACGGACGGGAATCCTCCGTGGCAGCCTTCTTCAATTTCTCGGATAAAGAGCACGTGTATGTCTATACGCCGGAGCAGGATGAGACGCTGATAATGCTGCTCCATTCCGACTGGGAGTGCTACAGCGGAACCGTTCCGAAGCCCGCGCGCAGAAAGAAGATCAAAGCCAGGGGAATCGGCGGCGGACGCATAGAACTGCCGGCTTTCTCGGCTGTATTGTTTGAAATTGAACAGGGAATCTGACGATGCACACATGTGCAGAAAGAAAGAGAGATAAGAGATTATGAAGACCCTTGCGCAGCTCAGAGAATTTTTCGGCCGGGACCGGTACGCCACAGAAACTACGGGCATTGAGATCCTTGAAGCAGGGGACGGGTACGCCAAGGTGGGACTTAAGGTCCGAGACGGGCATATGAACGCCGGAGACCGCGTCATGGGCGCGGTCTATTACACCATGGCGGATTTCGCTTTTGCCGTGGCATCCAATCCCGATGCGGGCGACGCGCCGATCACCTTCACTTTGTCGAGCCAGATCAATTTCCTGACGGCGGCAAAGGGAAGGTATCTGACTGCCGAGGCCAAAGCCGTGAGGAAGGGCAGGAAGACCAGCTTCTACGCGGCGGAGATCAGAGACGAGCTGGGAACGCTCGTCGCGACGGTCTCCTCCAACGGATATCGGATGGACAAGTAGTCTCGGTCAGTCGATCATCACGGGGACACAGACCAGCACATAGCGGGCGTCGTCATATTCGTAAGAACATGTGGACAGCGCGATGATCCCGTTGATATCTTCGGGCTCGTGATCGGGAACAAATGTTGACTGTGCCCGGGCAAAAGACAGATAGCTCTGCAGCTGGTCCTTGTCGGTAAATATGGTGTAGATCTCCGCCTCGGCGTCTCCTACATAGCCGGCCAGTACATCGAGCCTGTAGATGTGGTCCGGAGTCAGGTACCAGAGATACTTGTGCTCGTCATAGAAGTCCTGGCTGACGTACCGATGGAGAGAGGCAAACATGGAGCCGTTCTTCATGTGGTGGCCGTAGATGATCGTATTGAAGTCGGACAGATCGGGATTGTTGCGGAAATCCATGAAGATACTGCCGGACGAATTGTACTGCCCGTTGATCATGTGGCGGAGATAGGTCTCGTTGCTCTCACCGCGCAGGACAGGGTAGTTGATCTGCGTCCCTTCGCTGTAGATCCAGCCGACGACATCGGAGTTCTCCGCCAGAAGGGCGTCGAAATCGACGGTGATCGGACACTCCTGCGGGCCGTTATCCGCCAGCGTGTGGTCGGGATCTTTCGGCCGGACATAGCTGTCGGCAGTCTGCTCGTACTGCTTTTCGCCTACGTGATACTCGTGGAAGATCTTCCACAGGCGATAGCCGCTGAAGGCGATGATCGCCGAAAATACAATGATAAGAATATTGGAAATGGTTCTTCGCATACGGACACCTCTTTGCCACCGGATATTCTGAAAAATAAGTAGCTGAATTAAAATAAATGTTCAGTGTTACCACTAACTTAGTCAAGTATAGATGGAATTCGAATATTTCTCAAGGAATTTCCCTGTAATAATCGGAATCCGGACTTGACAAAACGCGGATTTTGAACCACTATCTACTGAATTAAAGGCTCGCAGAGCGAGCCGCGCGCCGCGTGCGGGTTGCCGTAAGGCGACATCTACATTTCCGCACGCGTGTGCATCATTAAGTACATCTTGGTTTTGCATAATCAAAGAAAAAGAGGAACAGATAATGAAAATAAGACTGGATGATGTGATGCAGTCTTTCTCCTATCCGATTGACGCGGTCTACTATTACTATATCCCGCTTGAAACGGTCCTCATGTTTGCCTCGGGAGAGATCTACGGCAAGGCCGTTCACGGGATTTCTACGGAAAAGGATGTGACGGAACACGCGGAAGCCCTCATCAAGCTCCCTCAGATCGGCGAGGAGGGCAGAAGGAAAGTCATGGAAGGCTTCGTAAAAGCTATTCCGCAGGAGGAAGTAAAGGCCAGGATCATAGGAATGGTCGCAGAACACGGCCTGCATCACTTTGAAGATGCGGTCAGAGAGGAGAAACTGCTCATAGAATGGTATAACTACCGCGATGAGATTTACCGCGAGTTCTCAAAACGATGGTGCGAGGCGAACGGTCTGGATCTGATCGAATGACCTGTGAGGATTTTTATGTCAAAAAACAGAAAAATAACGGAAGACGAGATTTTAACCGAAGAAAGGATGGGGGAAGAAGAGGACTACGAAGAATACGCCCGAATGCGGGAAGAGCGTGAGGGGATACGCTCCCGCAGGGAAAGGATCGCCCTGGAAGAAGAGCGGCGGCAGGCGATGGAGTATGAGCGGATCAGAAACAGACAGGCGCAGCAGAGAGAGGAAAAGGCGCAGAACGCACAAAGAAGCGCCTACGAGCGCAGGAAAAGAAGAAAGAAACACCCGATCCGGAATTTCTTTCTCGCGATTCTCCTTTTGGCGCTGCTTCTGGCAGGCGGTACGCTCCTCTATCTGCGGTCCCGCCTTCAGACGGTGAATTCCTTTGAACTTGAGGACGTTCTGCAGAGCAGCATCAGCATGCAGGTACAGCAGGACGAGGCCATGGCCGGCTATCAGAACATTGCCCTGTTCGGCGTCGATTCGAGGGAGCAGGATCTCCTTAGCGGCGACAACCGAAGCGACGCGATCATGGTCTGTTCGATCAATAAAAAGACCGGGAAGATCAAGCTGGTCTCCTTGTACCGCGATACGCTTCTGGATATCGGAGGCGGAGAGATGCGCAAGTGCAACGCGGCCTATGCTTTCGGAGGCCCGCAGCAGGCTGTCGCAATGCTGAACAGGAATCTGGACCTGAACATCACGGACTTCGTGACAGTCGGATTTGAAGGGCTTGCGGACACGATCGACGCGCTCGGAGGGATCGACCTCGAGATCACAGAAGAAGAGATGGAGTACATGAACAGCTATATGGATGACATGTACTATGAGATCGGCACGGAATACGACGAGGTGACGGACTACGGAATGCAGCATCTGAGCGGCATTCAGGCTACCGCGTACTGCAGGATCCGCTACACGGCAGGAGATGATTTCAAGAGAGCAGAGAGGCAGAGAACCGTTCTTGCCCTCACTCTGCAGAAGGCCAGAGAAGCAAACCCGCTGCAGCTGATCGCGGCGGCGAACGCCGAGCTGGGAAAAACAGCCACTTCCCTCAGCTCGGGAGAACTCTTTATGTTCATCCTGCGGGCAAAGGGCATGGATCTGACGGACAGCACAGGCTTTCCCACAGAAGAAGATAGGATATTCGCGACGATAAACGGGGAGTCCTGCGTGGTTCCTTACTACCTTACGACAAATGTCAGAAAGCTCCATGAAACACTGTTCGGAGAGGAGGACTACGAGTCCTCGTCGACTGTGGGGGAGATCAACGATATAATCAACAGCTATGTGAACTGACGCACAGGAAGGGAAAAAATGAACGTCAAAGAATGCTATGAAGCCATTCATGGTGACTATGAAGAAGTGAAGAGAAGATTTCTGACCGACGCCAGAATACGCAGATTTGCGCTTATGTTTCTGACTGATACCAGCATGGAGGAGCTTCGCGCCGCCATGAAAGAGCAGAATTGCGAGAAGGGGTTCCGGGCGGCTCACACGCTGAAAGGCGTATGCCTCAACCTCGGTCTTACCGGGCTGTACGAACCTGTCAGCAGCATCACAGAAATGCTCCGGGCGGAGAATTATGAGCAGGCGCTGGCGGAAATGGAGAATGTGGAGAGAGATTACGAGGTCACGGAAAAGGGCCTCAGAGAGCTGGCACAGTCCTGAGCCGGAGACCGCTTGAAATGCTCGCTGACATAGATGCAGTGGCCGGAAGTTCTTCCCGACACAATATATGGACAAAAAATAGGTTTTTCTTTAGAATAATTAAAAAAATATAAAATTAGATATTGATGTGTCGTGCGAATCTGCTACAATACATTATAGTTATTTCAGTTTTCTAAAGAAGAGAGGTAATAGAATTATGAAGAGTTTCATGAAAGAGTTCAAAGAGTTCATCTCCCGCGGCAATGTAATGGACATGGCAGTCGGTATCATCATCGGCGGAGCCTTCACGGCAATCGTTAATTCGCTGGTAGAAGATATCATCAACCCTCTGCTCGGCTGCTTTGTGAGCATGGATTTCAGCGCCTGGAAGATCCCGCTGGTAGGCGAGGCTTCTCTTGGAATCGGAAATTTCATCAACGCGATTGTCAGCTTCCTGATCATGGCCTTCATTCTTTTCAGCATCATCAAGGCTATGAACAAGGCCGCTTCCATCGGAAAGAAGGAAGAAGCTCCCGCTGCTCCTACAACCAAGATGTGCCCTTACTGCAAGAGCGAGATCGCGATCGAGGCTACAAGATGCCCTCACTGCACATCTCAGCTTGACTGATCACAGAAAGTCATCGGACGCTCTGAGAAATGAACCGCAAAAGCTGCCGCATTCACGCGGCAGCTTTTTTTACAAGAACTTACCGAAACGGCTCGCTTCATGAGCCTTACCATTGGAGGTACCCTGATGAGCAGCGACTTAGCAAGCAAAAAGGCGAGAACTGTGACAAGTCTGCAGGAAGAAGTCGAGAAACTCACCGCCCTCACAGTCCCTATGCACATGCCGGGGCACAAGAGAGCACTGATGCCGTCCGACGCTCTCCCCTATGAATGGGATATCACGGAGATCCAGGGCGCGGACGACCTTCACGACGCCCGCGGGATCCTGAGAAAGGCCATGTCGCGCGCCGCCGACCTCTGGGGAAGCAGAAGGGCCTGGTTTCTGGTAGGCGGGAGCACCTGCGGGATCCTTGCGGCGATCCGGGCGGCCGCTCCGTTTGGAAGTGAGATCATCGCCGCCCGCAACTGCCACAGATCCGTGTTTCATGCGATCGAACTGGGAGGTTATAAAGTTCACTGGATCGTGCCGGAGCAGGACATGGACTTCGGCATCTGTAAAGGCGTTACGCCGGACCAGGTCAGGAGCGCTGTGAAAAAACATCCGTACAGCAAGGCTGTAGTCCTGACTTCTCCCACTTACGAAGGCATTATTTCCGATATCCGCAGCATATCTGACATCTGCAGCGCCATGGAAATTCCGCTGATCGTGGACGAGGCCCACGGAGCACATCTGGGACTGTTTGCCGAGGGAGGATTCCCCGACGGCGCCGTCCGATGCGGCGCAGACCTGGTCATCCAGAGCCTGCACAAGACGCTCCCCTCACTGACGCAGACAGCTATCCTGCATCTGCAGGGAGATCTCGTGAGCGAGAAAGAGATCGAGCGCCAGCTCGGGATCTTCGAGACGAGTTCCCCCTCCTATCCGCTCATGATCTCCATCGACAGCTGCGTGAATCTTCTGAGAGAAGAAGGCGATGTCCTGTTCGGGCAGTGGAAACACAACCTGGATGAGTTTTACCGGGACGCGGAGGAGTTTCGGACCATCAAGGTGCTCAGTAATGAGCAGGCCGGAAGAAGGACGAGAAGGTTTTCGACCCGCGACAGGAGCAAAATACTGGTCAGCTTTCAGGACGGCGGCATGAGGGGGAGCAAGGCCGCACAGATCCTCAGAAACAAATACGGCATCGAGGCGGAAATGAGCAGCGGAATGAATGTCCTTCTGATGACGGGACCCGGTGACAGTGAGGAGAGCTTTGGCAGGCTGTACGATGCGCTCCGGAGTATGGACATAGTGCTGTGGAGAAGAGGCGAAGCCGACAACAAAGCGCGCGCCCCCATCAGTTTTCCGAAGGTCCGCACAGCGTGCAGCATACTTCAGGCCGTAAACGACCCGCACGAGGAGGTGCCTCTGGCGGAGAGCGAGGGAAGAATATGCGGGGAGTACCTGTACGTCTATCCGCCGGGGATTCCGATCCTGGCGCCGGGAGAGTACATCAGGGCGGAGCACATCAAAGCCGTACTGCGGGCGGAGGCGGACGGAAACGCGGTCCATCACACCCATTCAAAAGACAGCCGTCTGATCGCCTGCCTTGAGGAGTGATGCCTTGACAAACGAAGCAGGGCATTAGTATTATAGTTGTAGCATTGATAAAAATTAATGACAGAAAGAAGGAAATTATTATGAAGCACATTCAGACACTGAATACCCGTGATATGGCAAGGAGTGCTCAGAACGGCGGCTGCGGCGAGTGCCAGACATCCTGCCAGAGCGCTTGCAAGACCAGCTGCGGAATTGCAAATCAGGCTTGTGAGAAGAGCGAAGAGTCCAAGTAATCGGGTTCGCCTGACATCGGGAAGACTTTTGGCGTAACAAACCGCTCAATCAGCCGGGGTGCGTGAGCACTCCGGCTATTGTTGTGTGCTGCCCCGAAAGGGGAAAGGGAAAGAAACGGATGATCCATCAATATAAACTAAACGGATACAATATCGTGCTCGACGTGTTCAGCGGCAGTGTTCATATCACAGACGACGCCGCCTACGACGCGATCAAATATATCGACGAGGGAAAGACGCAGGAGGAAGCTGCCGCTCTTTTGATGCAGCAGTACAGTGATCGGGGAATCACACCGGAGGACATCGCGGATATCTTCTCGGACATCGAGGAGCTGCGCGCAGACGGAAAGCTCTTCACCGAGGATATCTACAAGGACCAGAACTACGACATGAAGCAGAGGAACACGGTGATCAAGGCCCTCTGTCTTTTGGTGGCCCACACCTGCAACCTCAACTGCGAGTACTGTTTTGCCTCCCAGGGCAAGTTCCAGGGCTCTGCCGGACTGATGAGCTTTGAGACGGGAAAGCGCGCGCTGGACTTTCTGGTAGAAAACTCGGGCTTCAGACGGAACCTGGAAGTAGACTTCTTCGGCGGCGAGCCGCTCATGAACTTCGAGGTCTGCAAACAGCTCGTGGCCTATGCAAGGAGCATCGAAAAGGAGAAGAAAAAGAACTTCCGCTTCACGCTGACCACGAACGGTGTGGGCGTCACCGATGAGGTGATCGAGTGGGCGAACAAGGAGTGCCACAACGTGGTGCTGAGCCTGGACGGCAGGAAGGAAGTGAACGACCGATTCCGGGTCGACGTAAAGGGAAGGGGAAGCTACGACCGCATCGTGCCCCTCTTCCGGAAATTTGCCGCTGCCAGAGGGAACAAGGGCTATTACATGCGCGGCACCTATACGCACTTCAACACCGATTTCACGAAGGATATCTTCCACATGGCGGACGACCTGGGCTTTACGGAGCTGTCCATGGAACCCGTCGTGACCTCTCCGGACAGCCCGAGCGCTCTTACGAAGGAGGATCTCCCGATCCTCTTTGAGCAGTACGAGATCCTGGCAAAAGATATGCTCCGCAGGGAACGCGAAGGAAAGCCGATCACGTTCTATCACTACATGATCGACCTCGAGCACGGCCCCTGTATTTACAAGAGAATCTCGGGATGCGGTTCCGGTACGGAATATATGGCCGTCACGGCGTGGGGAGATCTCTATCCCTGCCATCAGTTCGTCGGCGATCCGGATTACAAACTGGGTGATATCTGGAATGGCGTGACAAATCACGCCCGGCAGGATGAGTTCAAATTCTGCAACGTCTACTCCCATGAGGAGTGCAAGGACTGCTGGGCCAAGCTGTATTGTTCGGGCGGCTGCGCTGCCAACGCCTATCACACGACCGGAAAGATCAGCGGCGTGTATGAGTACGGGTGCGAACTCTTCAAGAAGAGAATCGAATGCGCGCTGATGCTCAAGGCGGCCACTGCGCTGGAGAACGGCGGGGAATGACGCGCGAAGGCGCGCAGAGCGCCTGCGGCTGCGGATGGCAGCGCGGAATGACACAGGGGGGATGTCCCCCACTGTGTTATTCGATGCACACGCGTGCGGGAAGGAAGATGCTGCCCTACGGGCAGCCCGCACGCGGCGCGGCGGCTCGCTCTGCGAGCCTTGAATGCTCCCGGTCAGAGGGAAGGAAACTCCTTGCGCACGTTGCTGACGCCGGCGATGTAATTGAGGTCCACGTCGTAAAACCTTGCGATGTCGATCAGAGTATCCAGAGGAACCCTGACCGCGCCGGATTCATAATCGGAATAGGTCCTGGGAGAGATATCGATGGCATCTGCCAGTCCTTTCTGCGACAGGCGATGCTGTTTTCTGAGTTTCTTGAGTCTGGATTTACATGTGGGACGCATAGAAAAGATCCTTTCGATATGTCGGGCGCCATGCAGCGCGGCGGATTAGATATGATGTGACTTAGTCACATCAAGCATTATAGTATAAAATTCGGGATTTGGATCAAAAAAGATTCAAATCCCGATGAGGTGGTCGAATTTTGGGACAACACATGAGGCGCTTATGGAAGAGAGAGATGTACTGCGCGGCAGGATCCGGGATCTCTGGAACCGAACGCAGCAGGGAGATTATCTGAATCACACCGGGTTTCTTTCCCCGGACCTGCAGTCCTATGCGAGGCAGGTGATTCGCGAGGAGAAGATTCCGCTCCGGGCAGGGGCGGGCGCCTGGTGCATGTTCAGCGGAGGGTATGAAGAGGCGGACCGGCAGATGCTCTTTTTTGTCCCGTCTTATACGAGTGAGGAAGAGATGGCGGAAGAGATCGCGGGCGGGGAAGGAGCCCTGACCTGTATCAGGATCGCTGCGGTCCGCTCGGGATTTGAAACGCCTCCGTCGCACAGAGACTACCTGGGAAGCCTTATGAATATCGGGATCACCCGGGAGCAGATCGGAGATATCGTCTGCAGAGGAGACGAGGCTTTCGTGTTCGCGGTCTGCGAGACGGCGCCGTTCATCTGCGGCGAGGTCACGAGAGTGAGGCACACGACCGTCACGGCGCAGATCATCGCGCCCCGCGACTGTCCGTCGGTGACAGTGACGAAAGAGGAGAGCGGAAGTGTCTCCTCCGAGAGAGTGGACTGCCTCGCGGCCCAGGTCTTTCATCTGTCCAGGTCCCAGGCGCAGCGCCTGATCGAGCAGGAGAAGGTATTCGCGGACGGACGCATGATCACGTCTGCTTCCTATATACCGGCGATCGGAGAGCGGATCTCCGTGCGGGGATATGGGAAATTCAAATACCTGGGGGCGGACGGCCGGACCCGAAAGGGAAGGCTGATCGCCAGATATGCGAGATACATCTGAAAAATAGACAGAAGCGGATTATTCATATAAAATAGAGTGGTGGGGCGCCGATGCGCTCCTGCTCTCAGCCGTAGTGTTTTTCAGGATTAAAACAGGAGTATGTGAAGATGAATTTAGAAAACGCCAGAAAGAAGCTGGAAGAATATGGACAGCTTCACGTCCTTGACTATTTTGACGAGCTCACACTGGATCAGAAAGAAGCGCTGCTGCGGCAGATCGAGGAGACTGATTTCTCGGTCATCCGCTACGCGGCCAATCCTCACGGCGGACAGGTCAGAGGAAAGATCACTCCTCTCGGCGCCATGGAGATCCCGGAGATCGAGGAAAAGAGAGAGCATTTTACGCAGATCGGTCTTAAGGCCCTCAAAGAGCGGAAGATCGGCGCCGTGCTGCTGGCGGGCGGCATGGGCACGAGACTGGGCTCGGACGATCCCAAGTGCATGTACAATATCGGCATCACGAAGCCGGTCTATATCATGCAGCGCCTGATCGAGAACCTCATGGATGTTGTCCGCGAGGCGGGGACGTATGTGCCGCTCTTTATCATGACCAGCGACAAGAACCACGACAAGACGGTCGGATTCATGGAGGAGATGGACTATTTTGGCTATGACAAAGACATGGTCCGCTTCTTCAAACAGGATATGGCTCCGGCTGTGGACTATAACGGCAAGGTCTATATGGAGAGCAAATACAGGATCGCCACGTCTCCCAACGGAAACGGCGGCTGGTTCCTTTCCATGATGAATTCGGGCGTCCTCGACAGAGCCAAGGAGCTCGGAGTAGAGTGGCTCAATATTTTCGCGGTGGACAATGTCCTGCAGAGAATTTCGGATCCCTGCTTTGTGGGTGCAACCCTTGAGAGCGGATGCGCCACAGGCGCGAAGGTAGTCCGCAAGGTCACGCCGGACGAGAAAGTCGGCGCGCTGTGCCTCGAGGACGGCAGGCCTTCGATCGTCGAGTACTACGACATGACACCGGAACTTCTGGAAGCCAAGGACGAAAAGGGAGATCCCGCCTTCAATTTCGGCGTCATCCTCAACTACCTGTTCCGCGAGAAGGATCTCGAGCGCATCGTAAATGACGCGCTTCCGGTCCATGTCGTCGAGAAGAAGATCCCTTACATGGATAAGGAAGGAAACGAAGTGAAGCCCGAGGAGCCCAACGGTTACAAATTCGAGCAGCTGGCGGTGGATCTGGTTCACGAACTGGATACCTGCCTGCCCTATGAAGTCCTTCGCGAGAAGGAATTCGCGCCGATCAAGAACAAGACGGGCGTTGATTCCGTGGAGTCCGCAAGAGAACTGTGCAAACTCAATGGAATAGAACTGTAAGCAAGGAGATATATGTTCAGACTTTGGCTCAAAATATGGAAAGACAATCGATTGGTTGAAGACACCGTTGTGGAGAACGACGAACGCGACACGCGGACGCACAAGGTCCTGAGCGGCCTGGAAGAGGGATGCAGGAGACTGGACCTGGCCGTGCCGATCTGGCTCGATTCTTCCATCCGCGACTTTAAGAGACACGCGGCGTGCAGATTCACGAAAGACGCTTTTATAGAAGAGATCGATTTCGACTATCTGGAGATCAGAGTCATAGAAGAGGATATGTTTTACTGAATAAGCGACGGGGATGTTGGGAGCCGGAAAGCCTTATGGGTTTTCCGGCTCTTTGCATGCCCATCCTTTCATCCGTCACAATTTTTTCACGTTTTATTGCTAAATCATGCGAAAGTCATCACATTTTGCACACATTTGATTTTTATACTTTCAGTATCGTTAAAAGAAAAAGCGGTCTATCGGACCGATCATGAAAGGCAGGTAGTAAAAATGGGTGAACAGACATGGAATCCGGATCATTCGGAGAATCAGCTGAATGAGAACGAAAGACCGGCCGGCGACGACAGGATCGTGGACAGCACGGCTGAGATCGTAGAGGAGTCCGGGGCGGCGGCACCGGAAGCCGAACAGTCGGCGGCAGATCATGACAGCAGCGTCGACACATCGACAGGATATAACAGCAGTGCTGACACATCGACAGGATATGAAAGCAGCGCCGGTGCATCGACAGGATATGAAAGCGGTGCCGGCGCGTCCGCGGGATATGGATCGTACAGCGGATCCGGGATGACTTACGGAGCAGGTGCAGCAGCCGGTAATCAGTATGAGGACTACTCGGCGGGAACACCGGCCGGCAGCACTTATTCCCATGCGGACCAGGGTTCTGCTACCGGGAACGGAAGTTATCAGTATAACAGCGCAAGCCATGAGTATTACCAGGGTGACAACTACGGTTCTTCCGTAGGAAACGGAAACGGCGGCAGCGGCAGCGGCGGCGGAAGAGGAAAAGGCTTTCTGGCCGTGGTTCTGGCAGTCGTATTCGGAGTGTGCATCGGCGCCGGAATCTGGGGAGTTCACCGCTATCTCGGAAATACTGACGCCACGGCACAGACGACGGTGGCGGAATCCGCCGATAAAAATGATTCAGCCGTAACCGGCGAGAAGAATAAGGAAGAAGAGAAGGAAGCGGAAAAACCGCAGGAGCAGCCTTCGACCGATAAGGCGGCGCAGCCGGCAGGTGAGGACGCGGCATCGAAGCAGGCAGAAAATGATGCGGCAGCTCAGCCGGAAAACGACGCAGCGGCACAGCAGGCGGGAAATGACGCGGCAGCACAGCAGACACAGCCCGCAGCATCCGATACGGAGGCGGTCGAAAATGAGGCCGGCCTGATCATCTCCAATGCGGAAACTCCGGATACGGATCTCACAAGGGTTGTCGATCAGGTGATGCCCTCGATCGTATCCGTCTATAATGACTTTACGGAAGAGGTCCAGAATTTCTACGGTCAGACGTTTACAAGACAGGGAGAATCCACCGGTTCCGGCATCATTATCGGAAAGACCGACACAGAGCTTCTCATTGTAACAAACAACCACGTGGTGGAAGGGGCTGACAACCTCAGAGTTCTGTTTATCGACCAGGAGACCTGCGATGCCGAGCTCAAAGGAACAGATCCCAGCAACGACCTGGCGGTGATCGCCGTCTCGCTCGACAAGATCAAGGATACGACGCAGAATCAGATCAAAGTGGCGACACTGGGCAATTCTGACAACCTGAAGATCGGCGAAGACGTCATCGCGATCGGCAATGCGCTCGGCTACGGCCAGTCCGTGACGACCGGAATTGTCAGCGCGAACAACAGGGAGATCAGCGATGAGACGATCACGGGTACATTTATCCAGACCGACGCGGCAATCAACCCCGGTAACTCCGGTGGGGCACTCGTAAATGTCAACGGTCACGTGATCGGTATCAACTCCAGTAAGATCGGGGGAAGCACAGTGGAAGGCATGGGATTTGCAATCCCGATCTCCAGAGCGATCCCGATTATCGGAGAACTGATGAACCGCGACACACTTACGAAAGTAGACGAGAACGAGCGGGGCACGATCGGAATCAGCGGAGCGACGGTCACTTCCGATGTGTCAAGCGCTTACAATATGCCCGTGGGCGTGTATGTCGCGCAGATTCTTGAGAACGGCGGCGCAGCTTCGTCCGATCTTCGCGAAGGAGATATCATCACTGCGCTCAACGGACAGGAAATCACAAGCATGGAAGGACTCCAGAAGCAGCTCCAGTACTACAAAGCGGGCACGGAAGTCACACTGACCGTGCAGAGACAGGACGGAAACGGATCCTACGCGGAGACAACAGTGAAAGTGACGCTGGGAACCCGCGAATCGATCCAGGAGCAGCAGGGCGGCCAGAGCCAGCAGGACGGCCAGGGACAGCAGAGCGCGCCGGGTGGACAGAACGGACAAAACGGTTATAATAATCAGAGTGGTACCGACGGAAATTCCCAGGAAAGCCAGGGATACTACAATCCCTTCGAACAGTTCGGATTTCCTTTCGGATTCTGAGGAAGCTTATACACACGCATGCAGTGCGGAGTTCCGTGCTGCATGCCTTAACTATGGAATGAGGACACTTTATGGCAAACAATACAAATGGACATGACGGCGGTACAGGGGAGTTCTGCGTCATGTGCGGACGCTCGGACAGCCAGGCCGGTAAGATGGTCTATCTTCCGGGCGGGTTGAGAATATGTCAGGACTGCATGCAGAAGACCGTGGATATGGCGAGCAAAATGGATTTCCAGTCGCTGCTCAACAACCCGATGTTCATGCAGGGCAACCCCTTCTTCGGGGGAACGGCGCCCGTTCAGCCCTCGGAGGATAAGAAAACCGAAGACAAGAAGACGGAAGACGAGAATAAAGAAGAGAAGAAGATCGGATCGGCAGAGTCCGCTTCGACTGACCTGTCAAAGGATGAGAGCGAGCCCGACGAGCCGGAGATCGAAGAGGAGTCCGAGGAAGAGGATTCCGACACGTCACGAGGCGGCGGCGACGGACGGAGGCCTTCGATCAGTTTCCTCAATCTCGGCGACCTGTTCGGCGGCGGGATGGGAACAAGGCAGCCCAAGGTAAAGAAAAAGAAGAAAGACGGCCCCAAGCCGGTCTTTTCCATCGACAATATTCCGGCGCCGCACAAGATAAAGGAAGAGCTGGACAAGTATGTGATCGGCCAGGAGCGCGCCAAAAAAGTGATCTCCGTGGCGGCATACAACCACTACAAGCGCGTCAAGACGGGGACCATGGACGATATCGAGATCGAGAAATCCAATATCCTGCTCCTGGGACCCACCGGCTGCGGCAAGACCTACATTGTAAAGACGCTGGCCAGCCTTCTGGATGTGCCGCTGGCGATCGCGGACGCGACGTCCCTCACGGAAGCCGGCTACATCGGCGACGATATCGAGAGCGTTGTATCCAAACTTCTCGCGGCAGCGGACAACGATGTGGAGAAGACGGAGAAGGGCATTGTCTTTATCGACGAGATCGACAAGATCGCCAAGAAGAAGAACGTCAACTCCAGAGACGTGAGCGGTGAGTCCGTTCAGCAGGGACTTCTCAAACTATTGGAAGGAGCCGATGTGGAAGTGCCCGTGGGAGCCAACAGCAAGAACGCGATGGTGCCCCTGACTACTATTAATACGAGAAATATTCTTTTCATCTGCGGCGGCGCATTCCCGGATCTGGAGCGCATCATCAGGGAGAGACTGACCAAGAAGACCTCCATCGGCTTCGCGGCTGAGATCAAGGACAAGTACGACAATGAGAAGGATATTTTGAAATATGTGACCAACGAGGACCTGCGCAAGTTCGGAATGATCCCGGAATTCATCGGGCGTCTGCCGATCGTATGCCCGCTGCAGGGGCTCGACGCGGATATGCTGGTCAAGATCCTCAAGGAGCCCAAGAACGCGATCCTCAAACAGTACCAGAAACTTCTGGCCCTGGACGAGGTGGATCTCGAATTCGAAGACGACGCGCTCCATGCCATCGCGGAAAAAGCGCTGGCCAAAGATACGGGAGCCAGAGCGCTCCGTTCCATCATTGAGGAATTCATGCTCGACATCATGTACGAGATCCCCAAGGACGAGAACATCGGCAAGGTGACGATCACCCGCGCCTACGTGGAAGGCAAGGGCGGCCCCCTGATCGAGATCCGCTCGGTGAGAGCGGACAAGAACAGGCAGCCGCTTTTGGAAGACAAAAAAGCGACAGATGACAAGCAATGACCGGGGGCAGGAAAATGAGCAGCATTAAGTACAGCACAACGGAATTAATAGGAAAGACACCGCTTCTTTCCCTGAAGAATTATCAGGCCGTCAAGGGCGTGACCGGGGCGGAGATCGTGGCCAAACTCGAGCTCTTCAATCCTGCGGGAAGTTCCAAGGACAGAGTGGCGCTCACCATGATCGAAGAGGCGGAGAAGAAGGGTCTCTTAAAACCCGGCGCGACGATCATCGAGCCGACCAGCGGCAACACCGGGATCGGCCTTGCCTGCGTGGCGGCCGCCAAAGGATACAAAACGATCCTCACACTTCCTGACACGATGAGCGTGGAGAGGAGAACGCTTCTCAAGGCGTACGGCGCCGAGATCGTGCTCTCGGAGGGCGCTCTGGGCATGGAAGGGGCGATCCTCAAGGCGGAGGAACTTAGGGACTCCATTCCCGGCTCGATCATACTGGGACAGTTCGACAACCCCGACAACCCGCTCGCCCACTACCGGACTACGGGACCGGAGATCTGGGAAGATACAGACGGAGAAGTGGATATCTTTGTGGCGACCGTCGGAACCGGCGGAACGCTCACCGGCACAGCCCGCTATCTCAAGGAGAAGAATCCCGCGATCCGGGTGGTGGCAGTAGAACCTGCGTCCTCCGCAGTTCTCTCCGGCGGCAAGGCCGGCCCTCACAAGATCCAGGGAATCGGAGCCGGCTTTATTCCTTCCATTCTGGACACCACCATCTATGATGAAGTCATTGCGGTGCCGGACGACGCGGCGTTCGAGGAGGGAAGAGCCCTGGCCCATGCGGAAGGAATCCTGACAGGAATCTCATCGGGCGCAGCCCTGTGGGCGGCAGTCCGTGTCGCACAGAGACCTGAGAACAAGGGCAAGAGGATCGTCGTTCTTTTGCCGGATTCTGGGGACAGATATCTCTCCACTCCTTTATACAGTTAAGAAAAGCACAGATAATGAAAAGAACCGGTTCCGTTGTCGGAATCGGTTCTTTTTTATCGTTATCAGATTGGGGCGGGCGTCACCACTTGGTGCCGGCCATGAGATCTTTGTAAAACGCGGCTTCGGTGGCGTGGGTGTAACTCGAGACCCAAAGCCCTGCGATGCCAAAAGAGAGCAGGCTGAGAATATACATGGGTATAAAACTCAGATAGAGATAATAAAGGCGCTTCAGATGGCCCCTCATCAGCTTGCTGCCTCCGCGGATCAGCTCTTCGGCGGTAAAATCCGGGAAGTCGAGAAAGAGATAGGTGCAGATCGCATACCGTATGCGGATGGCGACGGATCCCAGAAATCCTGCGGCGACAAGAAGAAGGTACGGAAACAGGCGGCCGGACAGGCCCTGCCCGGAAGAAAAAGACATAAACAGGATAGCCGGCATCATACATAGAAGCTCAAGAGCGGATATAAAGGCGCTGAGGAGCACGGCGGTATCGGAATTATTGCGAAACGCGTACAGAAGATCGCCAATCGTGGGCTTATCGCCAAACTGCAGCTCCAGAAAAATACAGGACAGGCCGATCCTCAGCATTCCGGCGCAGGTGTTCACCACCAGAAAGATGAGGACGGAGAGCAGGAGCGAGACAAGAAACGAAGTCGATCCGAAATTCGAGATCAGATCGGACAGCACTAAGGTCGTCAGCGTATATAACAACATGGAGATAACCGGGATCGTGAGATTGCCCAGAAGGGATTCTCTCGCGTCGGCTTTTAAAAACTTATTATTTTTGAATGTATTCATCATAACCTCATAAGAATACAGAGTGATCTTGCGGGAAAAACTCGCCGCGGCCCTTTCGGCCGGAGCGGTCACTGCGCGAATTATTACTGCGCATAAGAAGACAGGCCGAGCTGGTCCAGAAACTCTTTGAAAGTGATCCCATAAGTCTGATACAGGATCTTGCTGTACTGAGCCTGAAGCTCAGGGTCGTGGAGCATCTGAATAAAATAGTAGATCGCAAACAGGATCAGAGCCGTGTTGAGGATCAGAGCGACGATCGATATGCGGAAACCGGTTCTGCTCTTTCTGGGCATAGTGGACCTGCCTCCCATGGAGAGGACGGCCAGTACAATAGAAATAGAGGCAAATATATACGGAACCGCCACCGGCATTATGAATATGGCAACAAAGGATAAAAGAGCCAGGCTCAGGGACGTCCCGGCCAGCTTTTCTCTCGGAGACTGTTTCATCATCATTCATTCTCTTGCGTCTTATAATTACATGGTACTATGATGAGTATACATACAGATTTTGCAAAAGTACAACCGCGATAATGCGTGTTTACCAAAAAATGTTGATAAAATCCATGTAATGTGGCTATTATTCGGATTGACAGAAATTATAAGTAGAGATATTATATCGAACAATAAGAACAGGAATGTGTTCTTTGATCCATTAATTTAATAAAATGTTCTCTTATTCAGAGTGGTGGAGGTACATAGGACCTGCGAAGCCACGGCAACCCCTGTCTTTCTATATTTTGACAAGCAGGTAGGTGCCCAACCTGAGCGAGAGACCCGGACGGGGCGATCGAACAATAAGGGATTTGTGAAATAATTAAACGAATCCGTGAGGCGCAGCCCCCACGGTTTTTTTATTGCGTTATTCAATCATCATTCACTATTTATAATCTTTATTTAAGGAGGAGTTCTTGAGCAATTTTATTTTTACTTCAGAATCAGTTACAGAAGGACATCCCGATAAGGTGTGTGATACGATCTCCGACGCGATCCTTGACGCGTGCATGGCGCAGGATCCGGGCAGCAGAGTGGCCTGCGAGACAACTGCCTGCACGGGTTTCGTCCTGATCTGCGGAGAGATCACGACGAGCGCCGCTGTCGACTACGAGAAGATCGCAAGAGAAGCGATTTGGAAAATCGGCTACACGGATCCGGCTCTCGGGTTTGATGCGGATACCTGCGAGATCGTTGTGCGTCTTGACGAGCAGTCCGCGGATATCGCGATGGGCGTGGACCGCGCCCTCGAGGCAAAGGAGAACAAAATGACCGATGAGGAGATCGAGGCGATCGGCGCGGGCGACCAGGGCATGATGTTCGGATATGCTTCCAATGAGAGCGAAAGCTATATGCCTTACCCGATCGACCTGGCGCACAAGTTGGCCAGAAGGCTCACGGAAGTCAGAAAGAACGGAACGCTCCCTTATCTCAGACCCGACGGAAAGACACAGGTCTCCGTGGAGTACGATGAGAACGGAAAGCCCTGCAGACTTGAGGCGGTTGTTCTCTCCACGCAGCACACGGACGACGCGGATCAGGAGCAGATCCACAGAGACATCAAGAAGTATGTCTTTGACGAGATCCTTCCGGCGGATATGATCGATGAGAACACCAAGTTCTTCATCAATCCCACAGGCAGATTCGTGATCGGCGGCCCTACCGGCGACGCAGGTCTCACCGGCCGCAAGATCATCGTCGACACTTACGGCGGAATGGCGCGCCACGGCGGCGGCGCTTTCTCCGGAAAGGACTGCACCAAGGTTGACAGAAGCGCAGCCTATGCAGCAAGATATGTAGCCAAGAACCTCGTGGCA
>JAZQCI010000048.1:0-5212 GCA_045546175.1 Lachnospiraceae bacterium
CTGGCCAGAGCGCTGGTTCTGGATCCGGAAATATTACTCATGGATGAGCCTTTCGGCGCCATCGACGCCATCACGCGCCTAAATCTGCAGAATGAGTTCATGAAGATTCAGGAAGGGCTCGGAAAGACCATTTTGTTTGTCACGCACGACATCAATGAGGCTTTTAAACTTGGGAGCAGAGTCATGGTCATGAACGAGGGGAAACTCCTGCAGTTCGACACGCCGGCAGAGATCGTAAGAAATCCGGCGGACAGCTTTGTCCGCTCGCTGATTGAAGCGGCGAGGTCACAGGAACAGTTCTGGGAGAATGTCCAATGATCGAGTATTTGAAAAGACACCCTGAAAAAGTGATCGGTCCGCTGACAGAGCATATCTGGCTGGTCCTGGTGACGCTGGTCATATCACTGGTGATCGCCTCTTTTTTGACAGTGATCGCGATGCGATCGAAGAAGGTTTCGGATCTGCTGAATAATTTCTTCTCGATGGTGTACTCGGTGCCGTCGCTGGCGTTGTTCGCGCTGCTCATCCCGATCACGGGGCTAGGCAGGACTTCGGCGGTCATTGTGCTGACCCTTTATAATCAGTATTTATTACTAAGGAACTTCACGACCGGCCTGCGCGAGGCAGATCCCGTCGCCTGCGAGGCGGCGAAGGGAATCGGAATGACGGATATGCAGATCCTGACCAGGATCCGGATCCCGCTGGCTCGCAAAGCGATTTTCGCCGGTATCCGGCTGGCGATCGTATCCACTGTCGGGATCGCTACCATAGCGGCGTCGATCAACGCCGGAGGTCTGGGAATTCTCCTGTTTGAGGGACTTCGGACCATGAATATTCCCAAGATCTTGTGGGGGAGCGTGCTGTCGGCCGGAATGGCAGTGCTGCTCAATACGGCGATGCAAATGATCGAGGAGAGGATGTAAGGAAAACCGGTAACTTAAGGCGCGGTGACTCTGCTCCGCATTTCCGCCGGGCTGCATCCGAACATCCCTTTAAATTTGCGATAAAAATGTGTCTCATTCTGGAACCCGACTTTCTCCCGGATCTCGCTGATCGTGAGATCGCTGCCGGTGAGGAGCCGCTCCACATGGGACATTTTTATTTGCAGCAGATAGTCCTTAAAGCCCTTTCCCGTGGCAGAACGGATCCGCCGGCTGATATAATCAGGGTGATAGCCGAAGCGGTCGGCGAGTCCTTCCAAAGTCACTTCCGCGAAATTATCTTCAATTTCCTGCAGTACTGCCGCTGTCAGAAAGCTTTTGCGGCTCTCGGCAGTTTTCTCATAATCGAAAGTGCATCGCCCCATCTCCACAAGCAATACCTGCAGATAGGATTTCAAAAGCGCGTGGCTGTCGTGATCCGGATAGGCATACTCCATGATCAGATCTTCGAAAAGTCTGGGCAGCCGGTCATTGCCGCCGCCGTGAAACAGGATATAATTCTGCGGATTCGGGCTGTCCAGGACATAGCTGTACATGAATCTTGTGATCACACTCTGGTCGCCTCTGCTGCGGAGGAGTTTGATGAGATATTCCTTTTCAAACATCAGAGTAAACACCGCGTCGTCCACGTGTTCCAGATGCTGCGACATGACAAAACCGGAATTGAGGAGGCAGATATCGTTCTGTCTCAGTTCAAAGGAAGAGGAGGGCGTCCGCATCATGTCGCTTCCCGAATAGACATAGCGGATACTCAGAAAATCCGCATAGGAGAGGGGCTCCCTGCTAAAACGGGTGGCCTTCTTGAGACGGAAATACTGTTGGCACGGACTTTGGTCAATATAGTCGGAGAGTGTAACCGGGCTCTTCGTGTTTACTGTCTCTACGAAAATACTCGGCATCCGGTAGACGCCGTCGCTGCGGCGCAGGCCCTGTTCTTCCAGCCGCCGGTAGAAAGCACTCGGCTCGTCTGTGGGATGCTCCTTCAATCGCTTTTCAGATGAGGTCAGCGCGCGGATTTGTGTGATCAGAGCTGATCTGTCTCTGCCAGGGGTCTGGTGATTGTTTATTGAGTTATTAATTGAAGCGTTCATGGAAGGAACTCCTTTTGTGGCGGGAGACCCGGGGACAAGATACCCCAGAGGTCTCTTGTTGCGAAATAGAAAAGTCGGAAATTGACGGTCTTTTGGTCGCTTAGCGATGTGGGATTACACTGGAAAACAGGTCAAAATACAGATAACAAATCAAGTTTACAACAGTTTAGCACATGGTGTAAGAAAATCAATATTTTGACAGTACAGTGTATAGGAGGTAAAGGAAATGGCAGACAACAGAAAGATTGCTGAAGATGTGCTGAAAGCCGTAGGAGGAAGCGCAAACGTCACACACGCAACGCATTGCATGACAAGACTCAGGCTCACGCTGAAGGATGAAAAGATCGCGGATGACAATGTGATCAAGAAAATTGACGGTGTTCTGGGTGTTGTGCATCAGGGCGGACAGACACAGATCATTATCGGACAGAATGTGCCCAAAGTATATCAGGCGTTTTGCGAAATCGGCGGAATTGCAGCGGGAAGTGCTGCGGCAGAAGCGGATAAGCCCAAGGAAAAGCTGACAGCAAAAGCGGTCTTTAATAACATATTAAACTATCTGTCCGGTTCTCTTACACCTCTGATCCCGGTGATCATCGCAGCCGCTATGTTCAAGACGATCATGGCGATCATCGGACCGGATATGCTGGGAATTGCAAGTGCGGAGAGCGACATCTACAGACTTCTTGACTTCGTTTATGACGCGGGCTTCTACTTCCTGCCGATTTACCTCGGTTACACAGCAGCAAAGAAGATCGGTACATCCGAAGTGCTGGCGATGTTCCTGGGCGGTATTCTGCTTGCACCTGACTTTATGGCAATCGTAGAAGCGGGACAGCCCTTCAGAGTATTCGGGATTCCGACGTCTCTCAATAACTATTCGCAGAGCGTTCTTCCCATGATCCTGTCAGTATTCGTACTCAAGTACGTTCACAATTTCTTTAAGAAGCATGTGCCGGACACGCTGTCAACGATCTTTGTCCCGCTCCTGACAATGGTGGTCATGATCCCCGTTTCTCTCTGTGCGCTGGCTCCTCTTGGTGCAAATGTCGGTGCCATCATTTCGACCGGCCTTCTGTCCTTCGGCGCAGTCGGCGGATTCGTAGCAGTAGCAGTGATCGCAGCGCTCTGGGAATTCCTGGTCATGTCGGGAATGCACATGGTTCTCATTGTGACTATGATCACGATCATTATGACAGAAGGTTCCGAAGCGATGGTCTCCCCTGCGGCAACCTGCGCCACAATGGCGGCGATCGGCATGGCGCTTGGCGCATTCTTCAGACTTAAGGACAAAAAAGAGAAATCTTTGAGCATGGGTTATTTCATCTCCGGTATCCTCGGCGGCGTCACAGAACCCGCACTGTATGGTCTTGGATTCAAGTATAAAAAACCTTTTATCGGAATGATGATTGGTGGTGCGATCGGCGGTCTTTATGCAGGTCTCACACATGTTGCCTCCTACGCGGTCGGCGCGACCAACTTCCTGATCGTTCTGGGCTTTGCAGCCGGCGGAACCGCAAACCTTGTTAACGGCACGATATCCTGTGTCATTTCTCTTGTGGCAGCAGCAGTGGCGACCTACTTCATCGGATTTGATAAAAATGATCCGGCGGTTACCGGAATTTCTGCTTATGATGATGAAATAGCAGATAGCGCTGATTCGGAAAAAGACAGTACAGCAGCAGATATCGCAGAAGTAAGCGCATGCATCTCCGGACAGGTCATCCCTGCAAGCGAGATCAAAGACGAAGTTTTCTCCACAGGCATGATGGGTGCAGGCGTCGGAATCGTTCCCGATGAAGAAGTGATCGTGGCCCCTTGCAATGCGGTCGTTTCCTCTGTAATGGAAGAATCCAAGCATGCAGTTGGCCTGACTCTCGCAAATGGCGCTGAGATCCTGATCCATGAAGGCCTGGATACAGTCGGTCTGAACGGGCAGGGCTTTGAACTCTATGTAAAAGAGGGCGACAAAGTCCGCAAAGGACAGAAACTCATTCGCTTTGACAAAAAACTCCTCGCCGAGAAAGGCCTGGATGCGATGACAGTGTTCCTTCTGACCAATAGCGACGAGTATCCTGATGCACAGTTTGTGACCGGGATGAAGGCGGAAGCCGGAAATACAGTGGTACTAAAGTTCTGAGAGTGAAACGGAGTTAATGATGAAAAGACTATTGATCAGAGCCGACGATCTGGGTTTCAGCGAGGGAACGAATTACGGCATTGCAAAAACAGTGAAGGACGGCATCATAAGAAGTGTTGGTCTTATGCCCAACATGCCTGCAGCGCAGCATGGATATGATCTTATTGGGGACGAGAATGTCTGCCTGGGACAGCACACGAACATCTGTGTCGGAAAACCTATCACGGATCCTGCGCTGATCCCGAGCATTACCGGGGAGGACGGAGAATTCCGTGCCTCCTCCGAGTATAGAAATGCAAAGGAAGACTTTGTGGTCCTGGACGAGGTGATCCTGGAGATTGAAGCACAGTATCAGAGATTCAAGGAGATCACCGGCAGAGAGCCCGCCTATTTCGAGGGACACGCGGTGGCGAGCGCCAACTTCTTCAAGGGGCTGTCCATAGTGGCAAAAAGACATGGTCTTGATTATCTGGCGCTGAATTTCGACGGAAGTGCGATCCGGTTTGGAAAAGCAGACTTGTACATGAATATGGACAGCATGAAGCCGGATTATGAACCCTTCGCCTCGCTGAAGAACTGTATGGAAAACGTGCATGAAGGCGGCGTAGAGATGTTCGTCTGCCACCCGGGGTATCTGGATGCCTATATTCTCAGAAAATCCAGCCTGACTGTTCCCAGGGCCATGGAAGTAGAGATGCTCTGCAGTGACGAGACGAAGAGCTATATAGAGGAGCAGGGGATTGAACTGGTTACGTATGATGATCTGAAGTGAATACAGGAAGCAGGCATGGGTGACAAGGAGAAGATCTTGTCACCCTTTAATGCTGTAAATTAATTGAACCGGACGGATGTGCACGGCTAAGGGGCGTGACGAAACAGATAGCAAGATTTCAAAATATATTTCTTAATTAATTGCCAAAATACGTCTCTGCGCACCGAAACTTCGCAAGATTTCACAATATAAAGACCGGCCTTTGAAATTGTTCGCATATATTTTACTTAGTATTATATAGAAAACAAGTGGTTGCAAGCGGCACAAG
>JAZQCI010000049.1:0-27882 GCA_045546175.1 Lachnospiraceae bacterium
GTCACAAAGGGCGTGTCTACGGGCGGCTTAAAGACCACCTCTTCCGCCTTCTCTCCGGCCGCTTCACTTGCCGCCGCGCTCTCCGTCCCGGCCGCCGTGGATCCGCTTTCCGCGCTGCCGCCGCTTTGTCCGCAGGCCGCCATACCCAGTACCAGTGCCGGGCAGAGAACTGCTGTAATCAATATTTTGCGCAATCTATAGTTCTTTCTCATCCTGTGCCTGTCCTTTCCGGCCTTTAGTCATCTCTCCGGAATCACTCCGCGTTCTTGAGCGCTTCATCCATAGGAACCCTGCCGATCTTCCGGTACTCCAGTACCGCGATCACCGCGTAGGCGCCTATGCCCAGCGCGAGCATTTCCTCATATACTATATTTCCCACATACAGCTCTATCCAGCCCGTCATCTCAAGGCGGATCATGATCTTCATCAGATACTTGATCAGCACTGTCACAGCGGGGATTGTCGCCACAAAGCACAGCAGATAGACGACCGTAGTGGATCGGATGTAGAGTTTCCCGATCTCACTTCCCGTATAGCCCAATATTTTGGCCATGGATATGGACTGCGCGTTCTTTTCGATGATGATCTTGGACAAAATATAGATCAGCACCATAAAGATCGCCACCGCGAAGAAGTCCACCAGGTACATCATGCTCCCCATAGAGATTTTGAGCTGCCTGCTCACCTTTGTCAGCGACTCCAGGTTGATCTGAGAGCCTATGTATTTCTCATCGATATCCGTGATGGGAGTATCCGAGAAATAGCCGGAGAAGTAGTCCTTCCCCAAGTCAAAGCACTTACCCAGCGCCTTCTGCTCCATAAAGACGCAGATCGAAGCCTGATAGTCGTAGACGCCCTTCACCAGGAAGGTGTAGCGCTCTTCGCCGTATTTTTCCTGCAGCTCGATCCGGTCGCCCGCAAAGACATCATATTTGTCCGAATACGCCTTTGAGATCAGCACTTCCGGGTACGCTTCTGCAGCGGACTGATTTCCGCCGGCCGTCTCGCCCTTGGCGGAGCCCTTCTGCATAAATCCGTCCGACGCGGGCACACCGCTCACGTATCTGCTGTCCGCCTGCACTCCGTAGATCATCACGTCTTCCTTGTGGTAGGGGCTGTCCGTCGGCGTCCGCAGCACATACGCGCTGAACTTTTCCGCCGTCTCGTTTTCCGTCTCCGTCTCGCTGACAAACTCCATCATCCGGAAGGCGCTCACCAGCTTGTGGTCCTCATCCATGGCGTCGAGCGGAATCTGCATGATGTATTGATGTTTTGACAGAAGGTTATTCTCCACGACCTCCTGGTAGTGGTCCAGGGCTTGTGGCAGCGCCAGCCCGAAAATCAGCAAAATGTTCGCGAAGAATATGCCCACCAGCAGAATCAGATAATTCGGCAGGTTCTGCGCGATGACGCGCATCCTGAATCTGTCAAAAAAGGGAATCCTCACACTCAGCGGAAACGCCCTCTTCATCTGCCGTCTGCGAAGCTGTCTACGCAAAAACTGCAGCGGCGTAAGCCCGAGCGACCAGCGAAGAACGCCCCAGGTCACAACCGCCATGATCACGATGGGAAAGACGGTCGTCCTCACGAAAGCATCCGCGTTCCAGACCGTGACATATTTAGTGAGACTGTAGCTGTTGTAGTACATGCCGGCGCACACGTTCTTGAGAACCGTATAGCCCAGGATATTGCCGACCAGCGCGCTCAGAAGCGTCACGATGAGCGGCATGGCCATATAGTGCCGAACCAGCTCGCCCTTGGTAAAGCCCATGGCCCGCAGCGTCCCGATGACCGGCGCCTCCTGTGAGATCGTGTTGCTGATCGTAACGCCAAAGACAAAAGCAATGATCACCATCATGATATACAGAAGGAGTTCCATCATCGCCCGGTCGCTCCCCATATCTTCGCCCGCAAAGCGGATCGCCTGGTTTGCGTAGCGCGGTATGTAATTCTCCAGCCGGATCTCTTTGCTCAGGTCCTTGACCAGTTCTTCGCCGCGGTCGTTTTCCTCCGCCTCCGTCTCAGGCGGGTCCGCATATTTCCATGCATAGTTAAAATAGAGCGTTTCTTCCGGGTACTGCGCGAACTCCTCCGGCGTCACGACCGCGACGCCGAACCTCAGCGCGTCAAACATCGTGTCATTGTTGTCGGAGAACATCGTGCTGTAGTCGGACAGCGCCACAAGGCCCGTGATCTGCCAGCTCTCGCCACCGGCCGCCGCGACCCGGATCGTGTCGCCCACCTTAAGGCCGTTGTTATCCGCGTACATTCTGTCGATCGCGATCTCTCCCGGCTTTTCGGGAAACTCACCTTCCATAAGGCAGACGAGGTCCACCTGGTCTCTGTTTTGGTAGACGCGCAGCGTGCTCCCGTTGTCCAGCTCAAATTCCCTGTAAAAAAGTTCATACAAATAAAGGCCCAGTCCTTCTATGGATTTCCACTGCGCCTTGTTCATTCTTCTCTGGATCCGGAAATTTCCGTCTTCCACGTTATATTTGGTGAAACTCTCATTGTAGGCCCTGACCATGCTCCCGTCGGCTACCAGAAACCCTGATACGAATCCGATCGTGAAGATCATAAGCAGAGCGATCACCACATATTTGCCCAGGTCGTCCCGCAAGTCGCGGAGGAACCTGTTATTAAGCGGATTTCTCTTCATGCCGCAGCTGCTCCCGTCTTACCACTCCAGTTCTTCCGCGCTCACTCTCCGCTCGTTGCGCACCGTGTCGCGGATCGCGCCGTCCCTCAGGCGCACGACCGTGTCCGCCATGTACTTGATCGCGTCGTTGTGCGTCACCATGATGATCGTGTTGCCGTACGTCTTGTTGACCTGCTCGATCAGCTTGAGGATCTCTTTGGAAGTCTTGTAATCCAGGGCGCCCGTCGGCTCGTCGCACAAGAGAATGTCCGGGTTCTTGACCACCGCGCGGCCGATCGCCGTCCTCTGCTGCTGTCCTCCCGACAGCTGGCTGGGCACCTTGCCCCGGTGCTCCCAAAGCCCCAGGAGTCTTAAGAGCTCGTCCACATCCAGTGCCTTATCGCTAAGATACGCGCCGACCTCAATATTTTCGCGGACAGTCAGATTCGGGATCAGGTTATACATCTGGAAAATATAGCCCAGATGCTTCCTGCGATACATTGTCAGCTGCTTTTCGTTCATATGGGACATGGGTTCGCCATCGATAACGATTTCGCCCGAGTCCGCACCGTCAATGCCTCCGATTATATTGAGCAGGGTCGACTTGCCGGATCCGGAAGGTCCCAGAAGCACGCAGAACTCTCCCTTTTTAAGAGAGAGATCGATCCCTCTGAGCACCTCCACGCGGCTGTCGCCCTGTCCGAAGGCTTTCTTAATCTGTTTTATCTCGAGAAACATATCAATCCTTAACCGTCGATTTTCTGTCAATCCTTAAAAGTCAATTTCCTGCCTGTGCTGTCTGCGATAGTCGCTCGGAGGCATGCCGTATTCTCCCCGAAACGCAGCCGCAAATTTGCTGCAGTTCTCATAGCCGAACATTCCGGCGATCTCCATCACCGAGAGCTGACCTTCCGCCAGCAACGCTGCCGCCTGCTCCATTTTCTTTGAGCGAATATACTTGTAGACGGAATTGCCGTAATAATTGCGAAAACTGTTCTTGAGCTGCGTCTGGGACACATGCATCTGATCCGCGATCTCTTTGATCGTGATTCGCTTATCCATGCGTTCAAGAACATAGCCGCTCGCCTGCTTCGCAAGTTCTGCCTGAGATTCTGTACAGTTTCTGGTCTTCTCTGCTTCCATGTGTGTCACCGCCGTCTAAAGTCTGTTCCGGTTAGCATTTTATAACTAGGTTAGTTTAACATTACTAACCGGATATGTCAAGACAAATGAACAGCATATAACCGGTTGAACAGAAAAGCCGGAAGTGCACAAAAAAAGGAAGCCGGCCATCAAAGCCACTTCCCTTAAGGATGCCGGCGGTGGGACTCGAACCCACACGCCCTCACGGACAACAGATTTTGAGTCTGTCTCGTCTGCCAATTCCGACACGCCGGCAAATATTTTTAAATCAATATATCAATTATAGTCGCAAGACATGAATTTGTAAACATTTTTATCGTCAGCCGGATCCCCTATGCTAAAATGGAACCGACAAACCAAACCTTACAAAGAAGGAATGCCCCCATGAATTACTATTTTGCCCCCCTCGAGGGAATCACAGGCTACATATACAGAAACGCGCATCACAAATTCTTCCCCGGAACGGACCGCTACTACACGCCCTTCGTCGCGCCCAACTACACCAAGCACTTCAAAGCGAAGGAAAAGCAGGATGTGGCGCCCGAGAACAACGCCGGCGTCCCCGTCGTGCCGCAGGTCCTCTCCAACAAGGCGGATGAGACGCTGTGGGCGGTGGAGGAGCTGGCGCGGTGCGGCTACCGGGAAGTCAATCTGAACCTGGGCTGCCCCATGCCGACCGTGGCGCGCAAGAAAAAGGGCTCCGGCCTCCTGAAATTCACGGATGAGCTGGACGCCTATCTGGACGGCGTCTTCGACGGCCTGGCCCGGCGCCCATCGGAGCTCCCGCCTGTCCGAATCTCCGTCAAGACGCGCCTTGGCACAGACAGCACGCAGGAAGCGGAAGCACTCGTGCGCATCTACAACCGCTATCCCATCAGCGAACTGATCGTGCACCCCCGGAGCCGCGAGGACATGTACCGGGGTGTGCCGGACAGGGAGGCCTTCCTTCTGGTCCTGCAAAATAGCATAAATCCCATAGTCTATAACGGCAATCTCTGCTGTGTCAGAGATGTCAGTGAGATTGAGGCTGCCTGCCGGGCGGTCGGCAAGCCGATCGACAGCGTGATGATGGGACGCGGACTTCTGGCGGATCCGTCACTCGTCCGACAGTGTCAGGGAGGAAGCCTGATCAGCCGGCAGGAACTGGGCGAATTTCACGAAGAACTCTACCGGCAGCTTACGGATACTCTTCCCGGAAGCGCCGTTGTGCTCAGCCATATGAAGGAACTGTGGTTCTACATGGGACAGCTCTTTCCGGAAGGTTCCAAATGCCTCAAAGAGATCCGGCGGGCAAACAACCGCGTGCAGTACGAAGCCGCAGTGCGCGTGCTGCTGAGCAGCTGCCGCATCGAGCAGATCGGGTCGGGACTGCGGTGAGCAAGCCCGACAAACTTGATAAAAAGCTGCGGCGGCGTTATTCTTTTGGTAACTGCCAATTGATATGGAGGGTTGTCAAGTCATTATGAAGAAAAGTAGAGGAAATATTCTTATCCTATTAGGAATTCTTATGCTTCTGGGCGCGGTCGGACTGGCAGCCTATAATTTCTGGGATGCCAACCGGGCCAAAGAAGCAGCGGAGCAGATCTCGGAGCAGCTCATCGAGAAAATTGATGAAAATGTGAAAAGTGAAGAGACCGCCGCTCCCGCTCCCTACCTGGATCCCAACACTCCCATGCCTGTCGAAGAGATCGACGGCTATGAATATATCGGCATTCTTGAGATTCCTTCCGAAGAACTCTCTCTGCCGGTCATGGCGGAATGGGACTACGACCGCCTGAAAATATCCCCCTGCAGATTTGTCGGCTCCTACTATGCAGACGATCTCGTGATCTGTGCGCATAATTATGACCTGCATCTCGGACGGCTTCTGAGTATTGACATCGGAGTGGATGTATATTTTACCAATGTGGAAGGGCTGACCATCCACTACATTGTGACCAACCGCGAGACTGTAGAGCCCACTGCTGTGGAGCAGATGATCGAGAACACAGGCAACAGCGAGACCTCTCTGCTGGACTGGGATTTGACTCTGTTCACCTGTAATCTGGGCGGCCAGACAAGATGCGCCGTGCGCTGCAGCCGGGTCAAGGATGCGCAGGGCACTGCAAAGTAATTCATACAACAAATGAGGCGGGGTTTTCCCCCGCCTTTTTCATGCTCCGCCATACATTTTGTCGATCTCCGACACCATATCCTCATTCGGCGTCTCCCGCAGGAACCGCGCCACAAACGGAATGCAAGTGATAGTCGTGAGAATATCCGCCACCATCTGGGCGCACTCGATACCGGTCAGCCCCAGAAACAGAGGCAGGATCATAAGCGACGGAATGTAATAGAGCCCGCTGCGCAAAAGTGCCATGAAGGAGGCCTCTTTGCTGCGGCCTATACTTTGGAACATCATGTTGGACGTCACGCTGAAAGGCTGCATGACGACCGCGATGCACTGAAAGCGCAGCGCTCTGCTACCGATCTCGACGACCTGCGGGTCATCCCGAAACAGCCGCACGATGGGTGCGGGAAACAGAAATCCGACGATGGCCAGAAGGCCGAGCACCAGCGTTCCCGCCTTGACCGTGAAGAAAAAGGCTTTCCTGAGTCTCGCGTATTTGCGCGCGCCGTAATTGTAGGAGGAGACCGGCTGGAAGCCCTGCCCCAGTCCGATCATGGCCGATCCGATGAACATCACGATCCTGCCGACGATGGCCATGGCCGCGATCGCCGCGTCGCCGTAAGGCATGGCGCAGTGATTGAGCGTGATGGTCGAGATGCTGTTCAGCATCTGCCTGATCAGGCTCGGAAATCCCACCCGCACGATGCTGAGCGTCACATCCGGATCATTGGATCTGTACCGAAGGGACAGCCGGCTGATCGTCCTCTTGCTGAAGACCATGTACAACAGGATTCCGAAACTGATGTACTGTGAGATAGCCGTGGACAGCCCTGCGCCGTCTATGCCCAGTCCCAGCCCGAACATCAGGATCGGGTCGCCGATCATGTTGAGCACGCCGCCCGTCACCAGGCCTACCATGGCCAGAACCGCCCGTCCCTCGTAGCGCATGACGTTGTTCAGGACGCAGCTTCCCACCAGCGCCGGCCCCGAGATCAAAATATAGAATCCGTAATTCTTTGCAAAAGGCAGGATGGTATCGGAGCTGCCCATAAGGCGCATCAGCGGCTCCAGCCCCAGAAGTCCCAGGGCGCCTACGATCACACTGATCACCAGCGCGTGGAAAAAGGCAGTGGAGAAAAGCCTGTCCGCCGCGTCCCGGTCTCCTTCCCCGAGCCGCAGGCTGATCTGGCTCCCCGCGCCGTGTCCCATCATAAATCCGAAGGCCTGGAAGATCGACTGCACGCCCAGCACAACGCCGATCGCGGCGCTGGCGCTGGTCCCCAGTCTCCCCACAAAGTAGGCATCCACCAGGTTATAGATCATCGTGATCATCATGCTCAGGATCGTCGGTACAGCCAGCCGGGGAATCAAATGCTCCACCGGCGTCAGGACCAGTTTCCTGTACTGTTCTTGTTCTTTACTCATTTACTGTCTACCTGCTTCCGTTCAAATCCGTTCAAATCCGTTCAGATCCAATCAGATATGATTAAATCCGTTTAAAATCGATCAAATCCTTCACTACCTCCGACGCGATCAGAAGCCCCGCCGCAGAAGGCGTAAAAGCACTGCTCCCCGGCACATCCTTGCGCCCCGCCTCCGGATCCGCCTCGATCCGCCCAAGCGGCTTAAGGGGTTCTTCCTTGGAGTAGACCACCTTGAGCTTTCTGACTCCGCGCTTTTTCAACTCCCGGCGCATCACTCTCGCGAGAGGGTCGACGGACGTCTTGTAAATGTCGGCCACTTCAAACTTCGAGGGGTCGAGCTTGTTGCCCGCTCCCATGCTGCTGATCACGGGAACTGCGGCGCGCTGTGCCTGGAGGATGATCTCTATTTTGGCAGTGACAGTGTCCACCGCATCCACAACGTAATCGTACTGCGTAAAGTCGAAGTCGCCGGCCGTCTCGGGCAGGTAAAAGCACTTGTGCTGAACCACCCTGGCCTCCGGATTGATGTCCCGGATGCGCGCCGCCATGGCCTCCGTCTTGTCCATGCCGATCGTCCCGGTGGTCGCGATGATCTGCCGGTTCAGGTTCGTGATGCTGACCTGATCGCGGTCGATCAGGTCGAATGCGCCGACGCCGCTCCTGGCCAGCGCCTCCGCCACGTAGCCGCCGACGCCGCCGACGCCGAAGACCGCCACTCGGCTGTTCCTGAGTTTTTCCATTGCTTCGTCGCCCAGAAGGATCCTGGTGCGCGTGAATCGATCTTCCACTCGAATGACCTCCATTGTCAAAATAGCAACCTTTGTAAGTGTATCACTTTTTCATGCTCCATACCCACAAAAATGTGCTATACTTGATCATGTAAACGGCATTTTAAATCAGACGTAGAACCGAAACACTTTATCATTTTAACAACAAAGGAGGTTTTACTGTATTGAGAAAATCAGCCGTTATTTTTATGCTCATTTTTACACTTATTATGGCCGCTGTCTGCTCGGGATGCGGCGCGGGCGGCTCGTCGGGCGCGCAGCCGGGCAGCGAATCGTCCCAGTCAGCCGAAAAGGCCGGCGACGCAAAGGGCGACGGCACAGCATCATCGCAGGCACAGGGCAAGTCCGGTGACGAGAAGGCCGGCGACGCTTCACCGCAGACACAGGTAAAGACCGGCGGCGACGCGCAGGTCCCCGACACCAATGAATCCGCTGTCACCGACTGGGGCACGGCAGATGCCGGCACCAAAGACAGTTCCGGTACCCAGGACAGTTCCGGCGACCGCTCCGCGCCTGCCACAGGCTCCGCCTCCGACTTCAGCCAGGTGATCGTCGACAATGAGGATCTCTATTTTGCCATAAAAAATGTGCGGGCAGACGCCGCACTCGGATACACCTGGAAAGCTTATGTCGAAAACCGCACGGACAAGAACCTCATGTTCTCGTTCGAAAAAGTCTCTGTAAACGGCGTGATGTGCGACCCCTTCTGGGCGGAGGTGATCAATTCCGGCAAGAAAGGAAACTGCGAGATCACCTGGATGCGCGACGCGCTGCAAAAGCGCGGGATCGACGAGGTCACGCAGGTCGATTTCACGCTCAACGTCTACAATGACGACGACTACACGGAGGCGCCTCTGATGCACGATCCGTTCACCGTCTGTCCGCTAGGCGAGGACAAAGCCTCCGAGACCGTCCGCGAATCGGCGGATACCGATCAGGTCCTGGTCGACAACGACAGCTGCAGCGTGATCGTGACAGGCTTTGAGCCGGATAACAGCTGGGGCTTCGCGATGCAGGTCTATCTGGTCAACAAGACCGACAAGGACCTGGTCTTCAGTGCCAATAATACTTCCGTGAACGGCATCATGTGCGACCCCTTCTGGGCGGATATCGTAGCAGCCGGCAAAAGATCGTACGCCACCGTTCTCTGGGACAAAAACGCGCTGGCCGAGAACGAGATCACAGAGGTCAAGGAGATCTCCCTGCCTATGATCGTCTACTCGGATAACGACATCGGCACTCTGCTCGTAGACGAGACCTTCGAGCTGACGCCGGGCAATTGACGGGCGCCGCTGTTTCATGAGGGATACTCCCCCGACGCCAGCTCGCCGTTTTGCTGCGCGTCCTCCGCTACCGCGTCCGATTCATAAGCAAAAGTGACGGTCTGTCCGGCATATTCGGACTGCATATCTTCGGGAAGGAATCGAGAGAGGTCTTTAAAATAGCCGAATCCGTCAAGTTCGGCAAAGGCCTCTCTCCGCTCGAATTCTTATCCGCCATTTGTAATTTACTGCCTTTCTGCCCATCGCTATGTGTTATGATTATCACAGAAAACCTGATCCCGCGGCTCATCAGCGGGCATCACCACAGCAGATGGAGGAAATTATGAAGAAAATACTACTCGTGATCGATATGCAGAACGATTTTATCGACGGCGCCCTCGGAACGCCCGAGGCAGTCGCCATCGTCGAGAATGTTAAAGCCAAGATCCGCTCCTATCCCAAGGAGGATGTCTTTGCGACGCGCGATACCCACACGGACTTCTATATGGAGACCCAGGAAGGACGAAATCTTCCGGTTCCCCACTGCATCCGCGGGACGAAGGGCTGGGAGATCCGCCCCGATATCGCGGAACTGATCTTCCCTGATCACATCATCGATAAGCCCACTTTCGGCAGCACGCAGCTGGCAAAGCTCATGGAAATCCTGGGAAACCGGGAAGAAGAGGGAATTGAAATCGAGCTGATCGGACTGTGCACGGACATCTGCGTCGTCTCCAACGCTCTGCTTATCAAGGCGACACTGCCCGAGACCCCTATCTCCTGCGACGCCTCCTGCTGCGCCGGCGTAACACCCGCTAAGCACGAGGCCGCCCTCGAGACCATGCGGTCCTGCCAGATCCGGATCACAAACGGCTAAGGCTCCCCAAAGCCGTTTCTTTATTCCGGTGCACGTGCACACAAAGGTCAGTCTTCCCCATGCTTCACGACCAGGTTCTCCTCGGAATCTTCCATGACATGCATGGTCTTCAGCGCGTTCACAGCCAGTTCCCTGGCAATTCCGTAACCATAGACGCCGCTGATGGAGACATTCAATTCCAGGCCATTATGAACGTCCTCGGCCGCCCACCGAAGCTTACCCTGAACATCAGAGAGCAGCTGATAGAAATCCGCGTAGCTGACATAATCCATCATCAGCATCAGCTCATCCTCATCGTAGCGGAGCACTTCGGCATTGGTGGGCGCCTCTGAGGAGACCTGCTCCGCAAATGCTTTCAGCGATCTGCGGGCCGTCTCTTCGCCGTAAATCTCCCGGATCTCTTCCAGATTATCCAGTTTCAAAACAGCGACCGCCACCACGCTCAGCCCTGCAGCCTGCTCGGCGTAATACTCGCGGTTGCGAAGTCCCGTCAGATCATCCCGATACTGCGTGCGGTTGGCCCGCGCCACTTTCTCCATAAACTCTTCGTTGCCGAAGATCCTCTCCATCATTCCTTCATCCATGGAGGCGCTGACATTTCTCACAAGCTCCAGAACAAAAGACTTCCCGTCCACGATCACCGACTGCGAGATGATGAAGAACATGTCGTCCTCGATGAACTCAAATTTTACAAAGCTCCTCTTCTGCGTGCAGGACCTGGCAGACGTGCAGTTCTCACAGCGTCCGTCCCTGCGCCACACCTCATAGCAGTTGTGCTTGGAGCTCTGCACATGCCCCTGCGCGTCAAAGAAGATCTCCCTCATCTCGGAAGGATTGACGAGGCGCACCACCTGGAAGAACTTCCTGAATTCCTGCATGCAGAGCTGCATCTCTTCGATACTGAAATTCCCGTTTCCTCTCGCCCGGTGGTGAGACAGCAGCATGAGCCGTTCCATGTAGCTCATCTCTGAATAGGCCTTTACCGTGACTTTGACATCCGGCCTGCAAGGCACCCCTTCGATCTCATTGATCTTTCCGACTGCGGTAATCACCCTCTCCTCGAAATCCCGGAGCACTTTCCGGTCCTCAAACGGGCACAGCGACATGAGCAGATCCTTGCCGACCATGCAGGATTTCTCCGGGTCCAGCCCTCCTTCTTCCATTCCGAGCGCAATTCGATCCACCAAACTGAGGCAGAACTGCGTTCCATAGGAATCGACATAGTTCTTGTAGTCACTGATAAGCACATCAAGCACCGCAAAATCTTTTCTCTCCAGATCATAGTCATCTTTCAGATCCAGCAGAGAGTGTCTCAGCTTTCTGAACGTCGTAAAATTGCCGGCGCGCCTGTCCAAATACTTCATTGCGTTCACCCCCAGGTATTTTTACACATACATTATTTATTTTACCATAAATCAGATAAACGGGATACTTTCTGAGGAGGCGTCAGATTTTAGATAATTCTGAGATGAAGTCGGATTTGGGATCATTCCGGGCGGCATCGGATCTCTATGTATAAATGAAGAAAACCGGCTGCCAGTGTCAGCCGGTTTTCTCCATAGGGGATGTTTAATATTTAGGGGGGTAATTTATGAATGAAGCTTTGTATTGCTTACATGATGTATACTACCATCTGCCCCTCTATATAAATAGATAATTTTTTGACAAAGATTCGGTTATTTTTGACATTTTGTTATTTATATCTTGTCGCCATTATTTAATCCCCTTCTAAAATATATATAGTTGTAAATATTATTGTCACTCCGATACTTCTTGCACTTCCGGGATTGAGATGATAAATTGGTACAAATAAACGAAAGGAACCGATATGCCCGAAAATATCTATTTGCAAAACTACAATATCCCCGAGGACGGCGTCCTGGTGGAGTACCGGACGACCGGTGATTACACACCGGCCCACTGGCACAACTCTCTGGAACTTGACTTTATCCTGAACGGAAACGCCACGATCTATCTGGAAGGCACTGAGCACAAGCTTGTGCCGGGGGAATTCATCGTCATCGATACAAACCAGATTCACGAAGCGCGCTGTACCCACACCTACATGATGATCGTTCTGCGCATCGACGATGATCTCATCCAGAGGCTCATGGGAAACCGCCGCAATTTCATGATCCTCTGCAGCCGCGCGGAACTGACAAACGAACTGGTCCCGGCCTACCTGGGGATCTGCGACTGCCTCAAGAAGCTGGTGGAGCTCCATGTCCGGCAGCCCAAAGGCTACCTGATCGCGACGCAGTCTATCGCCCTCGATATTTTGTACCGGCTGATCACGGATTTTTCCATTCCTTTATATAAGGAAGACCTCCCGGAACCCAGCCGCAACCAGCTCCGGATCAAAGAAATCGTTTCCTATATAGATAAGCACTATATGGAGCCTCTTTCTCTGGAACAGATTTCCGACGAGTTCGGCCTCAACAGCGACTACTTCAGCCGCATGTTCCGCCAGAATATCGGCATCCCTTTCACGCAGCACGTCAACCACGTGCGCCTGACCCACATCTACCACGACATCTGCTCGACGGACCAGCCGGTCCTCGAAGTTTTGGACAAACACGGCTTTACCAACTACAAGCTGTTCAGCCGCATGTTTAAAGAAGTCTACGGTGACACTCCTCGCGAGATCCGCAGGCGCGCCAGAGAACAGGAGTGACCAAGCACTCCCCGCCCATATGCACTGCAATGCGGCGCCGGAAAATTCTTTAAATAGAAAAAAGCCCCTCGCGGCGTGCAGACTGATCCCAAATCAGTTTGCTTGCGCCGCAGGGGCTTATTTGATTTCTATAAATGATATTTGCTGCCGGAAGTTCTTCCTGATAATTGCTTCCGGCTGCCTGCACCGGGGACTTCAGAAGTTGTAAAAGCCGTCAAAAAATCCGTTGAGAAAGGCCTGTGCCAGAGACTTGTCCCTGATATTGGCCCGCGCCTCTCCGACGCTGAACCACTTCCAGGCGTCGATCTCCGAGTTCGGATGGGGCTCCCCTTCTTCCACGATTGCCGTGAAATTCAGCATCAGCGTATTGGACGGGGCAAAATAGTGACTTCTGTTGAAATGGCACTCCAGCACCTGCAGTCCCATCTCTTCTCCGATCTCGCGCTTTACAGCGTCCTCTGCGTCCTCTCCTTTATTGACATATCCCGCCACAAGGATGTAGGAGTCCCTTCCGTACTGTTTGATCAGAAGAACTTTATCGAGTTCTTTATTCATGACGATCATACTGACCGCCGTGTTGTAGACGGGAAATCTGAATTCTTTGCATTCAGGACAGTAGGGGACCATCCCCTCTCCCATCAGATATTTGTCATCCAGCTTGTGGCCGCAGTGCATACAATACTTCATTTCCATGATTTAGTCACTCCAATCTGATTTTTCCGGGGTGCCGAATTAGTACACAAAAAAAGAGCGTCGGAACGACGCCCTTTTGATGTCTTCAGCCCATCATTTCCCGCTTTTCTGAGCGCCGGGTTTCAGAATCTGAAGGATACTCCCAATAGCCTCTAGCGCGCCGCGGCGCTTCTGCAGCATTTTCCGGGAATCAAGTTTGGCTTTTTCCAACGTGCTGGCAGTCTTGCCGGCGTCCGTTGCCGCAGTCCCCTCGAAACTATAGAGTTCTGTATACATCATGTTACATTTCCTCCGGTTGGCAGTTACTCTTTAACTGTTTCTAATCATAACATTTTTGTAACAATTTGTAAAGAATTTTAAACACTTTGCATTCAGCTTTTTTCTCCCTTATTTTTGACGGATCACTGTACAAAATGCAAATAATTCTTCTCCGGCCGGCAGGTCGTGGATTCTGCTGATCCAGCCGTCTGCCATTCGGAGCATGAGTCTGCCGTCTCTCACGCTGTAGCCGTAGCACAGCATGTGGTGGTTTCCGTAAACAGGATGTCTGTGCACCTCCATATACAGGATCGAACCTCGATCCAGTTCTCTGCAGATCCTTCCGGTCGTCGCGGGAAAGGGACCGCTCACCGAAAAGCCCTTGATGCCATATTCCTTCAGGCTCCTTCGGATCATAAAGGGAACCAGCAGGTCGGAGGTTCCGCCGAACACTTTCATGAAATCGGCGTTGAAATAGATCAGGCGCCTCCCTCCGATCCGTGCGATCCTTCGGAACACATTCTCAGGCTTATCCGCGATGGTTCTTCCGCTTCGCGCGGCCAGCGTGTAGACCAGGTTCGTGATCGCCGTCGGCCCGCAGTGCCTTCTGTAGGCGCGGTCCAGCCTGGCGAACTGCCCTGTCGTAAAGCAGTATTCATTTCCCTTCCAGCAGGCGCTACCTCGGTCTGCACTCAGTGTTTCTTTGAACAAATCTTTTTACCATGTAACTGCAATATCGAGCTGATTGGGATTGCCGGCGGCAAATCCACCCGTATCCACGACGATACATGTTCCAAGGCTGCACTCTACAAGAGAACCGAAAGGATGGACGCCCAGATTTGCGGCACACATGATGTAGTCTCCGAACATCTTGCAGCCGTCATTTCTGACCCATACTTCGTAATAATATCCTCGGCGGTTCATGTTTCTGACGCAGCCGCTCATATTGAGGTTGTAATAAGTTTCCTTTCCGGAAGGGCCGTACACAGATCCCTTGCTGCGGGAAAGTACAGGCCCGTTCCAGTTCATGCTTCTGGTCTGGCTCGCAAGTTCCGCCCTGCGCTCATCCTTGACCGCCTGGGCCCAGTCTTCTTTGCCCTCGGAGACCTTCTCTACGATCATCTCCTCCTGCTCCATCTTGCTCTGGGCTTCGTTTTCTTCTTTCCTGATATCGTCAACTTTGAGAGCCTCGATCTGCGCCTGCTCCCTTGTGATGACACTGCTGTCAATATAGCCGATGGTCCCGCCGTAGGTCACTTCCCAGTACTTCAGATCGCTGCTTCCAGTGAGATGGATCGATGAATATTTTTCCAAGGAGACGAGATCTTCCGCGTCATCGGAAGGCTCCGCCTTTACCACAGCCGCATCCAGCAGGTAGACGACCGCGTCTTCCTTAACGAACTGGTAGGTGCTGTCGAAGGCCGCCCCGATCGTGCTCTTTGTCATCTCGGCGTCGCCGGACTCCGGAGTCTGCATGGCCTCCTCTGCTCCGACCTCCGCCACTGCCGGTTCTTCCGCCGGCGTGATATTGGTGACGCCAAGGTCCGCATTGTCGATGGCCTGCGCCGTCTCCGGCGCGATCACATTGCCGGCCGCATCCGTAACTGCTTCCTCCTGTGCCTGTTCCTGTTCGATCTCGACAGCCTGCGCCGTGCTGGCCCCTTCTCCGGATGTCTCCGAAGCATTGACAGCCATGCTGCTCACAGTCATCACGATCGCCGCCGACAGACAGAGTGAAAGTATCCTCTTTTTCATAAATCCTCCAAATTGTATCTGCAATTCACATTTCTTAGTCAAAACATTGATATTTTATCATGCAGATATCAAAAATGTCGGATTTTGCTTTTTCTTAAGATTATTTCATAGAATGTTTATAAACTGTCGCTATTTTGACCGTTTTCCGGCTCCGCCTGCTTGATTCTTTGTACATATTTTACCGAAAAGCGAGATCACTTGGCCGCTTCCGCCACCCCGGTCGAATCGACATGCACGTCCATCTGCGGGTAAGGGATCTTGATGCCCTCCGCGTCAAACTGCAGCTTGATCTCCTCTGTGATATACCACTTGGCTTTGAGATATTCGGAACCGGGCACCCAGCCGTAAGCTTCCACCACAACGGCGCTGTCTCCCAGACTGCTGATGTGCACATCCACTCCCTTGTCGGCGATCACGGACGGACAGCTTCGGTAGACCCGCTCCATGACTTCTTTGGCCTTCTTCAAGTCGGAGTCGTAACTGATCCCGACCGACAGATCGAGCCGCCTCTCAGCCATGGCCGACGCGTCGAAGACCGCTGAATTGGAGAGCGTACCGTTGGGTATGGTCAGCACCCGGTTATCGAGAGTCGTGATCGTCGTGTACACCAGGCCGATCTCCCGCACCGTACCGTCCCCGTACGTAGTTGACACGTAGTCGCCCACTTTGAAGGGCTTCATGAGGAGGATCAAAATACCGCCCGCCACATTGGCCAGGCTCCCCTGCAGGGACATACTGATCGCCAGGCCGGCCGCGCCCAGCACTGTGACAATCGAAGCCGTGTTGACTCCGAGCTGTCCGACGATCATGAAAACAAGAAACACATACAGGAGCACTCTCGCTACTGACATCAGGAAGTTCGAGACGCCCACATCGATGGAAGTGTGCTTCAGGAACTTGTCCAGCAGCTTTAAGAGAAAACTGATCAGCTTTCTTCCAATAATATAAATGATCAGTGCGACGATGATATTAAAGATCAGTGTCTGCAGCGCGGGCATGATCGATGTCAGCAGTTTCTCCAGGTTTGACGGCGTCAGCTCCGTGACGTCCAGGTTCGGCAGATCGCCGTCGTCCGTCCACCCGCGCAGATACGCAGAATAGTTCATATTATAATAGTTCCTTTCTAAAGCGCTCTTTTCCGTCGCAGGTTTGCGCGGTATTACGCGAGCTTGCGTAGTCCGTCGCTATATGCCGTACGGTCCTCAGGAGTTCCAGCCCCCGTCGCTGTCAAAGTCAAAGCTGAGCTGCTCCTCCCCGGGCTGCGTCTGACCGGCCTCTGTCTCCGGCACAGTTCTTCTCTCGCGGAAAGTCTCTTCGTGAAGCGACGTGAAGTCCTTCTTGAGATAGATCAGGAATTCCTCTTCCGGAATATCGTATTTCCCCAGAAGCTTTGTGATCATCTTCTTGAGATATCGCGCGCTGACATGCGTCTCCACATACAGGTCGGCATCCGGAATCTTGGCCGGCGTGTCGAGTCCTACACCATCCCTGGAAAAATAGGGCCTCTTTCTGCCCTGCAGGTCCGGATCCGTCTCCAGGCTCGTAAAAAGCATAGGGTTCATCCTGTTGAGAATGGCACAAGTCTGCATCAGCATCTGCTTCCAGCTGTCCACCTCATACTTCTGGCCGTAGAGCGAAAATGCCGAGGGTTTCTTATTAGTCAATACAGTGGCGAGACTATACGGGATCGTCTCATCTACGCGGTAGGCGTCATAATCGATCTTCTCCTGCGCGTTCTTTTCTCTCTGCGCTTTCAGAAGATTCTGCTCCAATGAGAACTGCGACTGACAGGTCTCAATGCTGTCCAGCTCCTTGCGAATACTCCGGTAGATCCTGCGATATTCCTTGATCTTGTCCGGATCCTTGTCGCCCCGATATTTTTCCTTCTCGATCTCCATCATGACCGCCGCTCCGGCCTCTTCCAGAAGTCCGGACAGTCTCTCCATTTCTCTGGAGAGCTTCTCGGCATTCTTCGGAAATCCACGGTACAGATCGGCAGCAATTTTCTCAAGCTCCATATTTACCCCCATGCAGCCCGCTGTTTTTGCATTCACTCTGTTTCAGAGTGCTTTCGAAATCGGTCAATGATTACCAACATTTTACATCAAATGTAATTTTTCTGAAATACTAAATTCACTTTATTGTTCTGCCGAAAAAGCATAAAAAGCCGACGCACCCGGAATTAAAAAAAATCCAGGCACACCGGCTTATCACCATTCATTGCAATCTGTAAGTCGTCGTACCGCCTCTCAGCGCTTCTCCCGCAGCTTATGTACAGCCTGATTGAGCACCTGAATATTGAGGGGCTTCGGAATATGCGCGTTCATCCCGCAGGCAAAGGCACGCTCGACATCCTCTTCCATTGTGTCGGCCGTCATTGCCAGAATCGGCACTGTTGCCGCGTCATTCTTGGGCAGGCTCCTTATTGCCGCCGTCGCTTCGTAGCCGTCCATCAGAGGCATCCGGATGTCCATGAGGATCATGTCGTAATAGCCGGGCCTCGAATTGCGGAACATGGCCACGGCCGCCTTGCCGTTGCCGGCGATCTCGCACCGGGCGCCTTCCACCTCGAGAAGCTCCTTGAGAACGTCCGCGTTGATCGTGTTGTCCTCTGCGACGAGGAATCTCAGGCCTGCAAGAGGATTTGTCTCGACCGTCTCGATTCCCGCGCCTTCTCCCCCTTTGTCAAGCCCCAGGTCTTCCACTATTTTGCGGAAGGTGGAGAAGAAGAACGGCTTGGGCATAATCGCCGCGATCCCCGCTTTGTGTACGTTCTGCGTAAAGTGTTCCGCCTTGTCGGACATGAGGATGATGGCGGGAACTTTGGTCCAGGCCATGGCCCGGATCTCGTCCGCGACCTCCCAGTATCCCTTGTCCTGAATGTCGCGGTCCATGAGAAACAGGTCGTAATTCCTGTCCTCCATGTTGGCCTGCTCCGCCAGCTGCAGCGCGCCGTAGCCGCTCGCCGTGTATTCCGTATCCAGGCCTGTATCTCTGAGCAGCGCGCAGATCCTCGCCGCTTCATTCATGTTCTCACCCACGACCAGGAGCCTGTGGACGCCGTGCTCGCTCCAGAAATTATTCGCCGCGCGGCCGGCTTCCTGAAGGCGAAGTCCCACGAAGAAGGTCGTGCCCTGTCCGAGTGTGCTCTGTACGGAGATCGTCCCGCCCATCTGCGCGACAAATCTCCTGCTTATGGCTATTCCGAGGCCGGATCCCTGCATTCCCGGAATGTCATCGAAGCGCCCGACATTGTCGAACAGTCTCTTCTGCAGTTCACTGCTCATTCCGATTCCGTTGTCGCGGATCTCGAAGGAAATTTCTCTGTAACCTGAATCCCCGTCCTTCCTGCCGATCACGGAGAGGGAAATCTCGCCGCCCTCCGGCGTGTACTGCAGGGCATTGTTGAGCAGGTTCATCAGGACTTCCGTGATCCTCACCTTGTCGCCGAGGAAAATATCGTGCTCAATTCCGGATGTGTTGACTTCAAAGCGCTGATGCTTGAGCTGCGCCTTTGTCTTTACCAGCTCGGAGACTTCCTCAATGGTGCTTCCCAGAGCGAACTCGCTCTTGTCGGCCTCCGCACTGTTCCGGTCGGTCCCGCTCATCTCCATGATCTGGTTGATCATCACGAGCAGGTCCTGGCAGGAAACACTGATCCTGTGCGCGTACTCCATGACTTTGGCGGAATTTTCCGCGTTCTTCATCAGAAGCATCACAAATCCGGCTATGGAATTTAAGGGTGTTCTCAGGTCGTGAGACATGCCCTTGAGCATGCGGTTGTGCACAGCGATCGTCCCGTCATAGAGGATCTCATGCAGGCGGCTGTTGTCGGCCGTTCCGCTCTCCGCGTCCAGATACACGACGAGATAGCGGGCATTTCCCTTGATCCCTTCGAGCCTTGCGACACTTCTGTGATACGCCTTGGAGAGCCCTGTCCTTCTGTCGATGCACTCCGCTTCCGAGTGAAGGATCGTATCGCTGTCCTCCGCGCTGCTCTGCTTCGCCAGACCGCTGTCGAACATCTCCTTGCTAGGAATGTCGCCCGACTTCGGCCCCAGCTCGCGGATATCACTCATGACGAGCTCCCTGGGCAGTCCCAGCACTTCCTCGACATTGGGTGAGACATAGACAGCGCCCCTGCCGCCCTCATCGATCAGAAGAAGGAGATTGCGCGTGCCCACAACCATCGCGTCGTAGAGACGCGCGGTAGCTTCCAGCTCTTCCCTGGCATCATTCAGGTCCTGCTTCAATATTTGGTTTTCGCGGAGAATCTCCTGAATCTCACTTTCCGTAAACTGCATGCAATAACACCTTTACACTAACAGATCAAGTGCTTCAACAATCCACACTATTGTATCCCAAAACCCGTTTGAATACAATTACCATGTCGCCTCTATCTCTTTTTTGATGCGCTCTTCAATGCGGCGCACCGCCAAAGCTGCGGCACTGTGCGGCCCGAACTCCGCAGCCGAGATCTCCTTCATCTCCTCCAATGCCTCTAGCGCTTTCTCCGGCTGGCCGCTTTGGACCGCGGCAGCTGTCACGCGCTCCAGACAGTGGAGGCCATAAGTATTCCTGATGCCGATCAGTCTCTCGGTGCCCGCGCGGAGCTTCTCGAACATCTGCGCCGCGGCCGCGGCCTCCCCTGTCTCCAGCAGGGCGTTCGCGTATCGGTACATGATAAAGAGATACATAGGCATATAGCTGTCTGCCATCCTTTCCTCGGCAAAGGCATACAATCTCGCGTACAGATCTCTGTATGTTTCCTTATCACCGCTTTCCCTCAGCCGGGCGATCCGGTCGGAAATCTGCTCGAAATCGCTCTCGAAGGCAAACAGGACCTTGTCCTTTCTGACGCCCGCCTCCTCGCTCCGGCGGGCCCGGTCGATGATCGCCTCCACGACCTCCTGCAGCTTCCGGGCGCTCGCATCCTCCTCCGCGAGCATCCGCCTAAGCTTGCGATCCCGCATCCATTCGCGCATTTCATCAATAATAGACATTGCCGTCTCTCCCGCGTGCAAAGCCCGCTCCATAGTCTCTCGAAATCAGAAAGGGCTGCGAGATCCATGATCCCGCAGCCCGGTCATAGCTGTCTGTGTCCACAGTTTTTGTGTATTGCTGGTCTCTCACTGCATTTTCATCATGTACTCTGTTTCTGCAGATCTGAGATCCAGCTCTCGCGGTATTGGATTTCCTTTTTCAGTCTGGACTGTTCCGTCTCGAGATCTGAAATCTTGCGGCAGCGCTCCGTTGCCTCGCTGTCATCCACTGTCACACATCCGCTGGCAATCACAAACGGGAGCTTCTGCTTGCGGATCCTGCCCGCGTAATCGATGGTAAGGACAGCGTCTTTCTGTTCGCTCACTGTTCCTGCCCCGTACTGCGTGTGCTCCACTTTCTTCCCTTCCAGGTTCGGGAGTGTCATTGCCTCTCTCTGTTCAGTAACCTCTGTAAGCCTTCCGCGCAGTTGGCCGACCTGTCTGGTCAGCTTCTCAATCTCAACTCTTGCTGCTTCTTCTCTCTGCTTCTTGGTTGTTGCCCTTCTGCGTCTTACACCTACGCCAGTAATTCTTTGCGTCATCTATACCACCTTTCTTAACAGCCGCGGCAATTCGGACCCGCGGCAGCGGCGCAGAACGTACTCACTTCAGTCACTTTTGGGTACTTATATTTTAACACAGTGTTTCATTTTCGGTCAAAACGGAAAAATCGCCTATAAATTCACCTTTTTTCCACTGGATTGTAGCTAAAATTATGCCTTTCCGAAGGCCGATCCGCTCTTTCAAGTCCTAATAATTACGAAAAATTTATATTTTTGTAACATCTTTGTTTCCAAGTCATGATATACTTGCTATGCGGTCAAAATACAGTGCTTAATTTCGAAAGGCCATTTATGAAGAAAATATCCATCGCAGCTGCGGGACTTGCCATGATCCTGACAACGTCCGTGCTGTTTGCTTACGCGGAGCCATCCGGGAAGATTATCCCGGCGCAGGACGACGCGGTACATTATTGCAGAACGCATCTCTCCGAAGAGGAACAGCTTCTGTACGACGCTCTGCTTGCCTGTGCACTCTCTGAAGATCCGACGGCAAAGGGCGGCGAATTTCAGATCAGCCATGACCCGGCCGGGGACGAGTTCAAGACCATGTTCCACACTTGTTACAACGCGCTTTTGTTCGACCATCCGGAGCTGTTCTGGCTGTCCGTGAGCAGCAGCTCTTTCCGGTACAGCTACAGGCGCCTGATCATGAACGACAGCGGCTACTCGGTCTCGATTCAGCTCTCCGATTCGTTCCCCGACAAGGACGAGCAGATGAAAGCGCTTGACAGCGCGGCGGAGGAATTTCTCGCCGACATCGATCTCGCGGACAGTGCTCCCAATGTGGCGCTGGCGATCCACGACAAGCTGATCGATCTGGTCAGCTATGACAAAGAAGCGGCCTCCTCGCTGGACAAGGACCTGGCCCATACGGCTTACGGCGCGCTCGTCGCCAACAGCCGCGGCGACGCCAACTCCGCTGTCTGTGACGGCTATTCCTACGCCTATGAATACCTTCTCCAGAAGGCGGGCATCCGGAGCACCATCATCGCGGGCCGGGCGGGCGACACAGAGGAATCTGCCGGTCCCCATTCCTGGAATCTTGTCGAGCTCTCCGGGGAGTGGTACGAAGTGGACTCCACCTGGAACGACATCTCCGCCGAGGAAGCCCTGAACTCCGAGGAGGAGTACAGCGAGATCGCGGAAGAGGCGATGCGAAACGAGTGGTACACAGACAGACTCAGACATTTCCTCTTCAATGTGACTACGGAGCAGATCTCCTCTTTTGAGCCGGGCAAATACTACCGGTACACCAACGACCGAGGATGGGTCAGTTTTCTGAGCGACTCCGTCCACATCCGCCATACGCAGGAAGATTCCTCTTCTACCGGCGATTACATGACGCCCCTGGCTCCCACCGCAGAGGGGACGCGGTTTTCGTACGAGAACCTGAAGGACGGAAATGAGGATGGAGAATGAGAATTTCCTGAGGTCAAAATATTGCTGACAACGTCAAAAGGCGTGTGAAGTTCGATACTTCACACGCCTCTTTTCTGCGCTAAGTTATTATAATTACTCTTCTTTCAGTTCCTCGGCCGCTTCCTCCGCTGCCGCTGCGACATCCTCAGCTGCTTCTGTTGCTTCCTCGGCTGCCACCTCGACATCCTCAGCGACCTCAGCCGCCGCCTCTTTAGCCTCTTCAGTGACTGCCTCGGCTGCCTCTGCAGCTTCCTCTTCCGCGACGCCCAGCTTCTCGGAAACCATCTTCTCCGCGGCTGCCAGCTGATCTTTGATCTTGGCCAGCTCTTCCTCAGACATCTTGGAGATCTTCTGGCTCAGCTCGTCGATGTTGATGCCTCTCTTGTCCATATTCTGCTTGAAGCTGCTCTGGAGATCCTTGCTCATCTCCTTGCCCTGCTCGACAGTGAGCTCGCCCTTCTTGACCAGTTCGCCGATGATCTCCTGGCCTTTCTCCACAGTAATAGCTGCCGCGCCTACGCCGGCCAGAAAGAACTTCTTGATTCCGTCACCCAACTTATACTCTGCCATTTTATCCTCCTTATCATTATGGGACTCCCCACAGTTACCTGAGTCTTTGCAGCACCATCGCTGCTTTCTTTCTCTACCTTCTTCTATTCTAGCCACAAAAGTGTATTCCTTGTGACAACCGGATAAACAATCTATTAAGAGAATTAAAAAAAATATGGATCAGTCAGAGCGCCCGGAGCGAGGTACCGCGCCCAGATACTCCTCCAGCGTGATCCCTTTCTCCATGATCTCCTCCGCCGCCTCAGTTCCGACATAGCGATAATGCCACGGCTCGCCCTTAATTCCCGTGATATCCGACTTGTCATAAGGATAGCGCTTTATAAAGCCGTAGCGGCTTCCGTTTTCGTCCATCCATTTCCACACTTTGCTCGACGATTCGTTGTCTTCTTCCTCGCTGGAAATGTCCACACACATCCCCGTCTCATGTTCGCAGGTCCCGGGCTCTTCCACCCGCGTGAGCGCCAGCTCCGTGGCCTCCTCCCTGCTCTTTCCGTAACTGATATAGTCCTCGATCTTGTCGCTGAGCTTCTGCGCCTGATCCTCGCGCGATCTGTATCCTTCCGCCACTTTCGGGCTGAGCCCGTCCGCGCGCATCTCATCAAACATAGCCTGAAGGTCCGGATAGATCCTGCTGTCCACGGACTGGCCATATCGCAGCTCCGTCAGTTCCCCGCTGTACTCCTCTTCCAGCGGGTGATCCCTGTTGACCAGGATCAGTCTCCAGTCATCCGACTGTTTGAACTCCGCCTTGGCCGGTTCCTTCTTCTCACCGGTCTGAACTGTCGTGTCCCGAATGGCAATTTCCGTGGGATCAAATCCGTAGAAGAAATTGTTGACCCAGAAAGCGACGCCGATCACGACTACGATAATGGCCAGAGCGGCAAGGACTTCATTTCTGTATTCGCGCCACATGCTCCCGCGCCCGACATTCTCGGACTCTTTTCTCTTCTCTGTGTCCGCCATCAGATTTCCTTTGCCTCGAAATCATTGAACTATTATGAACAACATTCTCCCTATTATTAAGAGAATATTACTTATTAAGTATACTATGTTTCGAATAATTTGCAAAGGTAATCTAAGCACAGAGACCGCCATTCACACTTTGAATGACGGTCTCACAGGGAATGCTCATCTATGTTTAGTTTAGTTCAGTTCAGTTAAGTTTGGAATATCCGAAGCTGTTGCAGATCGCGTCGATCGGAACATGTTCCTTGCACATCTTGCACTCCGTGGCGTTGTAGCTGCGGTAATCCGGAAGATCCTGGATCTTGTACAGGGAATGGACCTGCTGCCCGAAGATCTTCGTGGGCACCGAGAAGATCGCGGTGATTCCTACCACCGTGCCTCCGTAATAATCGATGCTCTCGCCTGCGCGCAGGATTGTCTGGCCGGTGGTCGCCGAGGCAAGGAGGAGAAGTACATGCTTACCCTTAATCATCATCTCGGAATTCTCACGGAAGATCATCTGGCCTCGATTATCAAACTCGGGAGAATAGACATAAATTGTCTTGTGCGCGTTCATGGACATGATTCCCGCCTGGGTCAGCTCATCAGCCAGATAAGCGCCGATGACTTCCATTCCGTCCATGCAGACGATGGTATCCACGATCGTCGTCGCCGCATAAGTACTGGCCATCGCTCTCGCCGCGGCCTTGGCCTCACTCTGCCTGGTCTTCATGGTCGTCATGTCGATGTAATAGTTGATGTGGGAGTTTGGTGTTACAAAATGTCCGGGAATGACTTTCATAATAACGTCCGGAAATTTTCTCGATCTCATCTTTGTGTAGGTCTGCATAAACACCTCCGTTCTGCAGCCGCGCCTTTCGACGCAGCCGAATTAACTGTTCATGTACTCTCTATCGGTTATTATACTATGCTTTTGCATCTTTTGCACAAAAAATCACGTCGTTTCACTCATTTTTTAACCAAAATACTCAATTTCGCTGTTTTTACGGGGTCCGAAAGGACTTTCTCTTTTTTTTCGTAAAACTTTAGAAGTTTTTCATTCTTTCTAAAGAGTTTTATAACATCTATCGTGTATAGTATGTCTTGTAAACAGAGAGAAGCATTTCCCCCTCTTTAAAAACTCTCAATGTTTAACAAGATTTACATTTCCCCCTTTCAAGACAGGGCTGCCGCAAATGCGGCAGCCTTGTTTCGTTGTGCTTATCTCTATTTTGTTAATGATTTAATCTATCTCCATCGTGGCCGCTTCTTCCAGTGTCAGCTTTCCGCCCACCGTGCCTGCGTACCGCCCCTGCCTCTTGGCAATGTTGACGGTGATCGTCCCGCCCGGCTCCTCGAAATTAAAGCCGTGGAAGCCGTCTTCCTTCTCCCGGCTCAGGTACCAGGCCGCGGCCAGCGAGCCACTTCCGCAGGAGGACTCACAACAGACCGTGTCGGACGCCGCCACATAGACGACCGGCGTCAGGCGGTCGCCGCTGACAAACTGGACACCGAAAGCGCTGTACTTCTTCCCGAACTTATCGATCATGCGCCTTGCGAACGCCTCGTCGAATTCCTTGTCCACGCAGATCATATGCGTGATGCCGCGGGATATGACGAGCGGATAGAGCTGATCCGCCTCCTCGCCCACCATCTCGAGCATTTCCGGCATGGGCATCTGTGCAGCGCTGGTCTCCCGGTCGAGGTCACAGATCACTTCCAGCTGCTCGCGCGTGCCGCTCATCTCTATTTTGCAATGGTCAATGTCCTTTTCCCTGCACAGCAGATAGCCGAATGACCGCGCCGCGTTTCCACAGAACTCGCCGCCGGCCATCTCCAGCCTTCCCAGGCTCTTTCCGTAGAGCGGGCGGGTCTCAAATCCGACCTGCTCGGCCCTGAGCGACGGTTCCGCCATGATGGCGGCCGCGACCTTTGCACGCTCCGATTTCGGAACGCCGCTTCGCACGATCGCCGTTCTGTTGCCTGCCGGATCTGCCATTACCACTGTAAACTTCATGCTGTCTTACTCCTTCTGCTGAATAGTTACTTCCTTGTGAAAATATTGCGTAAATATCCGCACCGCGCCGCATGCGTCCGGGCGCCGCACTTTACCCGTTCTCCGAAAATCTGGCCAGGAACCTCTTCGTCCTCTCCTCCTTGGGATTGGAGATGACGTCCTCCGGCTTGCCCTCTTCCACGATATAGCCGCCGTCCATGAAGATCACGCGGTCCGCCACGTCCCTCGCGAAAGCCATCTCGTGGGTGACAATGACCATGGTCATGTGCTCCTGGGCCAGCTGCCGGATGACCTTCAGGATCTCTCCGGTGAGCTCCGGGTCGAGGGCCGACGTCGGCTCGTCAAAAAATAGAATGTCCGGGTTCATGCACAGCGCCCTGGCGATGGCGACACGCTGCTGCTGGCCGCCGGAAAGCTGCTGCGGGTAATATTTTTCCTTGCCTTCCAGACCCATCTTGACGAGAAGCTCTTTTGCTTCCTTTTTTACTTCCGCGGCGTTTCTCTTCTGCACGTGAATGGGCGCGTCGCAGAGATTCTTGAGCACGGTATAGTGAGGAAACAGGTTAAACTGCTGGAACACGAGGCCGAAATAGCTCTTAATCTTCCTCAGCTCCGAAGGCGATGCATAGACCGTCTTTCCCTCTGCGTCGTTATGCGCGGCAACTTCTCCCAAGTAGCTGAGCTCGCCGCTGTCCATGGTCTCCAGCATGGTCGCGCAGCGAAGAAGGGTGGATTTACCGCTTCCCGAGGGACCGATGATGGCCACTACTTCGCCCTCTTCCACGCTGACCGTAATATCGTTGAGCACCTTCAGAGTGCCGAAAGACTTGCTTACGTTCTTAATCTCAAATAAACTCATTTCCGCCCTCCGTCAGTTATAGTAGCTCAGCCGCTTCTCAATATAGTTCATAAAGAGCGTGACCACAAGGTTGAAGATGTAGTAGAATACGCCCGCCACAAACAGAGGCATGAGGCTGGACATAGCCGCAGATACCTGCTTGGCGTAAGTGAACATCTCCTGATAGGCGAGCACGAATGCCAGAGAAGTATCTTTGACCAGTGTGATGACTTCGTTGGTTACCGGCGGAATGGTCCGCTTGACCATCTGAGGGAAGATGATCTTGAGGAATGTCTGCACCTTCGTATAGCCGAGCACCGTTGCAGCTTCCGTCTGGCCCACCGGAATACTCTGGATTCCCGCGCGGAAGATCTCCGCGAAGTAGGCCGCATAGTTGATGGAGAAACCGATCAGGGTCGCGTACAGTCTCCAGGCGGTCGAAAGTTTGAGTCCGAATACATAATAGGGACCGTAGAACACTACGATCAGCTGCAGCATCAGGGGCGTTCCGCGAAGTATGGAAATGATTCCCTGGATCAAAACAGAGAGCGGCTTGAACTTACTCATCCGGCCCAGCGCAACCAATATTCCCAAAGGCATTGAAAACAACAGAGTGCAGAAAAAAACGATCAGCGTTGATCCAAAGCCGGACGCGATCTGCGAAATGACAGTCAAAAGGCTCATAAATCCCCCTTAGCTTGTGATAACAAAGACCGCCTGCGCTCCGCCACGGAGCTCAGGCGATCAAAATGAACTAATCCGTTATGACCGGTCTTTCTCCCCGATCACTCAGTGATGAGCATATCCGGAAGATTGTCGTCCGAGTATTTCTCGGCGATCTTCATGACAGTGCCGTCTGCGAGCAT
>JAZQCI010000050.1:0-7717 GCA_045546175.1 Lachnospiraceae bacterium
TCAAGACTGTTGAGGCCGGCAAGCTTCACATGGCTACAAACGCTGCATTCCCGCCCTACGAGATGATCTCCGACAACGGCGGATTCGAGGGTATCGACGTTGAGATCGCAACCCTGATCGCTCAGAAGCTCGGCCTTGAGCTCGTAGTTGACGACATGGAGTTCGGTTCCGTTATCACTTCCGTACAGAGCGGCAAGTCTGATATCGCTATGGCAGGCCTTACAGTTACCGAAGAGCGTAAGCAGAACGTAGACTTCACTACTTCTTATGCAACCGGTATCCAGGTCATCATCGTTCCCGAGGATTCCGACATCCTCACAGTTGATGATCTTGCAAACGACAAGATGATCGGCGTTCAGGACGGAACCACAGGTTACATCTACTGCTCCGGCGACTACGGCGAGGATCACATCACATCCTACACCAACGGCGCTATGGCAATCGAAGCCCTCAAGGGCGGCAAGGTTGACGCCGTTGTCATCGACAATGAGCCCGCCAAGGCATTTGTCGCTGCCAACGAAGGTCTGAAGATCCTTGATACAGAGTACATCGTTGAGAACTACGCGATCGGCATCTCCAAAGAGAACCCCGCTCTTCGCGATGCAGTTGACGCTGCACTTAAGGAGCTCATCGCTGACGGTACTGTCAAGACAATCGTTGACAAGTACATCAACGCAGGGGAATGATCTTCCCGATGGCACTTTTACCGGGATCATTACTTTAGAGTAGACAACATCGCCATGCCCGGTACGGAAATGACCGAAGGGCATGGCGATTTTTTGAACAGTTGATCTTAAATTCATTCGGAGGTACAAATTTGGGCTCACTATTTGAGGATCTGGCCTCGCAATTCAATCAGGCCTTTATTGAAGCGGACAGATGGCAGCGCTATCTCTCCGGTATTGGTATTTCCTTTACTGTCACGCTGGGCGCGCTGGTGATCGGTATCATCCTCGGCGTTCTCGTCGCAGTCGTCCGCACGCTCCATGACCAGCAGAAGGGAAGCGACAGTCATGTGTTATTGAACATCGCCAACACGATCTGTCAGGTTTATACAACGGTGATCCGCGGAACCCCTATGATGGTTCAGCTCCTGATCATGGGCTTTGTCATCTTCAAGTCGAGCCGCAATCTTGTCGGTGTCGCGATCCTCTCCCTGGGCATCAACTCCGGTGCCTACACGGCGGAGATCATCCGAAGCGGCATCATGTCCATCGATCCCGGCCAGATGGAAGCCGGACGAAGCCTTGGCATGGATTACATCACGGTCATGAAAGATATCATTATCCCGCAGGCCATCAAGAACATTCTCCCGGCTCTGGGAAATGAGCTGATCACCCTGTTCAAGGATACCTCCCTCGTCACCGTGATCGGACTTACCGACCTCACAAAGGCGGCCCAGCAGATCCAGGCCAAAACATACCAGGCCTTCATGCCTTACATCGGCATCGCGATCATGTACCTCGTTGTAGTCATGATTTTGACAAAGCTCCTCGGAATCCTGGAAAGGAGGTTGAGAGAAAGTGACAGACGCTAAAAATACCACTCAGACCCCTGTACAGCAGGGAGAAGTCATGATCCATGTGGAAGACCTCAAAAAGTCGTTCGGAGACAACCACGTTCTCAACGGCATCACGCAGGATATCCGCAAGGGCGAGAAAGTTGTCATCATCGGTCCCTCGGGATCGGGAAAATCGACTTTCCTTCGCTGCCTCAACCTTCTGGAAGTGCCCACCAGCGGCCACATCATCTTCGAGGGAACGGATCTCACCGATAAAAATACCGATATCAACGCAATCCGCAGGAAGATGGGAATGGTGTTCCAGCACTTCAACCTCTTCCCGAATATGACCGTCCGCAGGAACATCACGCTGGCGCCCGTGCGCACCGGCTTTATGAAGCAGGAAGAAGCGGACGCCGAGGCGGAGCGCCTTCTGGCGCGCGTCGGCCTTCTCGAGAAGGCGGACGCCTACCCGGCCAGCCTCTCCGGCGGTCAGAAGCAGCGTATCGCGATTGTGCGCGCGCTGGCCATGAATCCCGACATGCTCCTCTTTGACGAGCCCACCTCCGCGCTGGACCCCGAGATGGTCGGCGAAGTTCTCGAAGTTATGAAGGAACTGGCGGACTCCGGTATGACCATGGCTGTGGTCACCCACGAGATGGGATTTGCAAGAGAAGTGGGAACCCGCATCCTCTTCATCGACGAAGGCATTGTCAAAGAAGAGAACACCCCTCAGGAGTTCTTCTCCAATCCGCAGAACCCCAGGCTTCAGGATTTCCTGTCCAAGGTGCTGTAACGATCTTCGAATATGAGTATAAGAAAAGCGCCGCTCGGATGTTGCACATGAGCATCCGGGCGGCGTTGTTTTTTGCGCTTTTCTGTATTCTTTTCTGTATTTTGGCAGAAGATGATCCGTTTAGTCGTTCACGAAATCCTGTCTGTAAGGATTGAAGATGTCCAGAAGGACGCCCGCTTCCTGGCAGACGCAGCCGTGGACCACGTCGTTCATCTTAAGCAGGGTGTCGCCCTTTTTGACAACGCTCTTGACGCCGTCGATCTCGAACTCGAACACGCCGCTCACGACGTAGGTGATCTGCGTGTGGGGATGGTGGTGAAGCGAGCCGATGGCCCCCTTCTCGAAGGTGTTCTCGACAACCATCAGGTCATCGGAGTAAGCAAGCACACGCCTTGTCACGCCGCCGCCCATATCCTGCGGTTTCACATCCTTGTAGTATACGTATCTGTCGTTTTTCAATGTTTTGTCCTCCTCGTGAAATATAAGATTGTGTGTCACGGGGACGTATCCGCTGACACATTTTGTGTGTCACGGAGGTTTGTGTCATGGGGACGTATCTACTGACACATTTTGGAAGCAAAATGTGCCAGTAGATACGTCCCCATGACACAAACCCGTGACACTTTTTCAAAGCCATTTCTTCTTTCGGAACCACAGGACGCCCCCGATCAGGATCGCCGCACTCACCAGAATGACCACCAGATAGCCGTACCTCCAGCGCAGTTCCGGCATGTACACGAAGTTCATGCCGTACCAGCCGACAATCAGTGTCAGCGGCATGAAGATAACGGTGACGACTGTGAGCACGGTCATGATTCGGTTCATCCGGATATCCAGCTGGGTCGAGAACATCTCCCGGAGCTGAACGGTGTAGTCCCGCAGCTGCTTGACCTGGTCCATGAGACGCATGACGCGCTCCGTAAACAGGCGGAAGTATCGCAGGTTCTCTTCTTTGAAGAATCCGTTTTCATTTTCCTCTAATTCCTGGCCCAAATCAAGCATTTGCTCATAGTGGATCCGCATATTCATGAGGAAGGTCCGGATATCATTGAGCCTTTCCGGGTATTTGTCCAGTTCGCTCGCCAGGATCTCGTCCTCGATCATGCCGAGCTCCTGCTCGATCTCCACCAGGAGCCGGAGGTCCCGCTCTATAAGAAGTTCAAGAAAATCATACAGGAATCGCTCCAGAGACGGAAGCCTCCATCTCTTTCGCCAGGCGATCTTCTCAATTGTTTTGGCGGTGAACTCGCCTTTTTCAATGAAGACAATTCCTTTTTCGTCCAGGGCGAACGCCAGCTTGTGCGGCGGGCCTCCCCTCTCCGAGCGCCGGGGCACGTAGAAAGTACCCGTCAGAGAGTCAAAGTTGACAATCGCTTTCGTCTCCAGCACATCCGAGGGGTCCATGTCCATATCGATGACCATGTCGAACCGGTCCTTGGTGGCGGCCCAGGTCTCCGGATTTATGACGGCCACGTAGGGCGGATCTCCCTGTTTTCTGTCGTATATCTCCTGCGCGGTGCACGGGGTGAGCGTTTCTTTGATCTGGTAGTACATATGGGTTTCTCCTGGGTGTGTCACGGGGACGTATCTGCTGACACATTTTGTTTCCAAAATGTGTCAGTCGGTCGCGGTACCCCTGAGGTCCTGGCGGGTGCCGCGGGCGGCATCCACCTGGTTAGAATTCTACCATATTTGCCGTGTCATGTGTGTCACGGGGACGTATCCGCTGACACATTTTGGGTACAAAATGTGTCAGTAGAACCGCCCCCATGACACAACCTTACGGTATAATGATAACAGTTATTTCAAGGCTCGCAGAGCGAGCCGCTGCGCCGCGTGCGGGCTGCCTGATGGGCAGCATCTTCCTTTCCGCACACGTGTGCATCAAATAACTCAGTAGGGGATTGTCACCCGCCACTGAGAAGGTTTGTTGCTTCCACCTCCTGCAGAGGCGGGGGACATCCCACACTGTGTTATAAAAACACGCACGATCAGAAGATCAGAAGAAAGGATACTCCGTGAAAAAGACATATGACGTGATCATTATCGGCGCCGGCGTCGTCGGGAGCGCCATGGCGAGGGAATTGTCCCGCTACAAGCTGGACATCGCGGTCCTGGAGAAGAACCTGGATGTGTGCTTTGAGACCAGTTCCCGCAACACAGGCGTCTGCCACGGCGGCTTTGCCTACGACCCGGGCTCTCTGAAAGCGCGCCTCTGCGTCGAGGGCAACAAGATGATGGGACAGCTGTCCGAGGAACTCGGATTCAGCTTCAAGCGCTGCGGCAAGGTCCTGGTCGGCAATACCGACGAGGAATACGAACAGCTGCTGCGCGTCATAGCGCAGGGCGAAGTCAACGGCGCGTCCGGCCTTCGAATGATCGACGAGGAAGAGCTGCACAGGCTCGTGCCCGCCGTCAAAGGCAAGTTCGCTCTCCTGTCCGAGAACAGCGGGATCCTTGATCCCTTCATGTTCACCATCGCGCTTGCGGAGAATGCGGCGCACAATGGGGCCGAGTACTTTTTTGACAGCGAAGTGACGGACATCCGCCGCGAGGAGGACGGCATCTGGACCATCGTGACCGTTCACGGCCTGTTCCACTCCCGCTGGGTCGTCAACGCGGCCGGCCTCGGCTGCGGGAAGGTCTCCGACATGCTCGGGCTCACCGGCTACCGCATCATCGGCTCCAAGGACGACTATATCATCCTGGACCGCCGCCTGGGCCGCCTGGTCCCCATGCCGATCTACACGGTCCCTTCCAACACCTACATGGGCATCCACGTCACCATCACTACGGACGGCAACGTGCTGCTGGGCCCGACCGCCGAGGAGACGGACGACCTCTCCTACTACGGCGTAGAACAGAAAAACCTCGACTATCTCTACGAAGAAGCGGTCAAAATATGGCCTCACGTCGAGCGCAGCGACTACATTCGCACCTACAGCGGCATTCTGCCCAAGTGGGTCGACGAAAACGGCCGGATCCAGGATTTCAAAATAGAGATCGTCGACAACGTCGCCCCTCACGCGGTCAATCTCGTCGGCATCGAGTCTCCCGGCCTGACGGCCTCCGTAGCGATCGCGCGCTACGCGATCTCCATGATGCTGGAGAGGGAGGAATTTGAGGAAGATCTCTCTTTTGACCCGATCCGGAAGCCGATCCCGCGATTCGAACAGCTCTGTCCTGCGGAGCAGGCCGCTCTGATCGCAGAGAGCCCGGATTACGGCGAGATCGTGTGCCGCTGCGAAAAGGTCACCCGCGCGGAGATCCTGCAGGCGATCCACAATCCGCTCGGCTGCGCGACGATGGCCTCCGTCAAGTACCGCACGCGGTCCATGATGGGCCGCTGCCAGGGCGGCTACTGCCAGATGCGCATCAGTCAGATGCTGGAGGAGGAGACCGGCCAGAGCGAGACCGAGCTGGTCTATATGAGGAAGGGCGGGCATCCGTTCTTCGGAAAAGTGCGCGAGGAGGAAGGCTGGGATCCTGCGGCCGGCGTGGCGGCCGGGAACGCCTCGGGCGCCGAAAGTGCCTCGGCGGCCGGGTGCCCCTCAGGCGCCGGAAGTTCTGTCACAGGCAAGGAGGTGGCAAAATGATCGAGAGACGCTATGTAGACGCCCTGATCGTCGGCGGAGGACCGGCAGGCCTCGCTGCCGCAACCGGGTTGTGGTACAGTGGGATCCGCGATATTTTGATCGTGGAAAGGGAAAAGCACCTCGGAGGTATCCTGCGTCAGTGCATCCATGACGGGTTTGGCCTGACGCAGCTGGGCGTGACGCTCAGCGGTCCGGAATACGCGCAGCGCTATATCGACAACGTGGAGCGCATGGAAATCCCTTATATTACGAATGCGACTGTGCTCTCTGTCACTCCTTCGCGGGTCGTCACGGTCGTCTCGCGCGACGGGCTGGTCGAATATGAGGCAAAAGCCGTCATCCTGACGATGGGATGTCGCGAGCGCACGCGCGGCGCGCTGGCTATTCCGGGCGAGAGGCCCACGGGCGTGTTCACTGCTGGGGTCGCGCAGGCCTACATCAACCTGTACAACCGCATGCCCGCCCGCGAGGTCATCATTCTCGGCTCCGGGGATATCGGCATGATCATGGCGCGGCGCCTGACATTGGAAGGGGCGCATGTGCAGGGCGTTTTCGAGGTGATGCCCTATGCGGCGGGGCTGCCCCGCAATGTCGAGCAGTGCCTCAATGATTACAATATTCCGCTTTATCTGTCCCGCACGGCGACAAAGATCCACGGAAGCGGCCGCGTGACCGGAGTCACCATCTCTGAGGTGGACGCCCACGGGAAGCCGATTCCGGGCACTGAAAAAGAATACGCCTGCGACACCGTGATCCTCTCGGTGGGCCTGATCCCGGAGAATGAGCTCTCTCTTGACGCCGGCGTGGAACTTGATCCGCATACGCGCGGCGCCTTTGTGGACGAGCACTACATGACCGGTGTGGAGGGGATCTTTGCGGCGGGCAATGTTTTGCACGTGCATGATCTGGTGGACTATGTGTCCTTGGAGGCGGAGCGCCTGGCGATGTCCGCGGCTGCCTACATCAAAGACGGCTCGCTTCCCGCCTGTCCGCTGGCAGTGGAGTGCGGCGAGAATGTCGGGCATGTCATTCCGCAGAGGGTCAGCGGGACGAGCGGCTTCCAGCTCTCGCTCCGCGTCAGGAGGCCTCTGCGCGGCTGCACGATCAAAGTCACGCAGGATGGGCGCGAAGTGTTCTCCCACAAGATGCGCAAGGCGATCCCCGCGGAGATGATCCGGCTCGAGATTCCGGCGGCCGGGCTGTCCGCGTCGGGTGACCTGATGGTAGAGGCGATGGGGCAGCTTGAAGACGGCGGTAGTTCCGGCGCGGTTGGTTCTGCGGGTTCCGGTGCGGCCGGTTCTGTGGGGTCTGCGGATTCTGGCGTGGCCGGGTCTGCGGACTGCGGCGCGGTCGGTTCTGCGGACTGCACTTCGGAAGGGAGGTAAGAGTGAAAAAAGAATACATCTGTATCATGTGTCCGAACGGGTGCCGCGTTGAGGTGACGTATGAACCGGCATCGACTCCCGGCGAGGCGCCGGAGATTATATCCACCTATGGCAACCTGTGTCCGCGCGGCGCGGGGTACGCGCGCCAGGAGCTCATCGACCCGCGGCGGACCATCGCCACATCGATCCTTGTGGAGGGCGGCGAGCTGCCTCTGGCCAGCGTGCGCCTGACTGCCCCGATCCCCAAGGACCGCCTCTTGGACGCGGTGGCTGAAATCCGCAAAATTAAAATGACCGCACCCGTTAAAGCGGGTACGGTCGTCATTCGTGATCTTTTGGGACTTGGGAGCGATGTAATCGTTACAAAGACAGTAGATGTGTCACGGGGACGTATCCGCTGACACATTTTTGTGTCAGCGGATACGTCCCCGTGACACAC
>JAZQCI010000051.1:0-10603 GCA_045546175.1 Lachnospiraceae bacterium
TGTTGTCATATGCCAGGATAAGAACATCTCCGATAATCTGAGCCGCTTTATGAAAGACGTCGGCATAGTCGCTCAATCTATGCTGCTGATGGCAGCAGAAGAGGGGCTTGGAGGCTGTATGATCGGCAACTTTGGCGCTCAGGATATCCGGGAGGGCCTTGATCTCCCCGACAATCTGCAGCCGCTGCTGGTTGTCGCTTTTGGCAAGCCTGCTGAGACCATTGTCCTCACTGATGTCGGCGAAGACGGAAATACCGCCTATTACCGGGATGAAAATGACGTTCATTACGTTCCCAAGAGGAGCCTCAAAGAGTTGCTGATCAATTGATCCAAGGCGACACGAAAACGGCAGCATCCGCACGTCATAAAACTGTGTTAATAGTTACAATTTGTGCTTTATTACGTTTCTGTTACGTGTGACTCCGGGTGACTCGGCAAAATCCCGAAAAGTGCCTAAAATAAAGGCTTTTCATCGGGTTCATTGGCTTCAAGTCCCACCGTCTCCATTTTTTGGTTAGTATGAAGTCCGAAAAGTGCTTTATTTAAAGGCTTTTCGGACTTTATATTTTTGTAAAAACTTCCGGGTGACTCGAATTTGCGTCCGGGTGACTCTTGCCTGGAAATCTAATCACCTGACAGTTCAAATTCAAATCCGAAGCATCTTCTTTAACGGGATCAAGACGGAGTTCATCAATTTTTCCAAGTTTGCAGGATTTTTCTTCCATACGGTTGCGGTTCTTAATATAAACATTTTCCGTAGTACTGATATCCGTATGCCCCATCTGCTCAATGATCATCTGATCGTCAATGTCAGCCGCCTTTAATATAGATGCGTATGTCTTCCGGAATTTGTGGGGAGGCTTATAGCTTATTCCCAATTCGGCACATATTTTCTTCAGATGTCTTCTTACCTGGCTGGCACGGACTCGTTCGCCGACATAGCGATCTTTGTCAGCTATCTTTTAACAGTTCCTCAAGAGACAGTATCTCCCGGCAGCTTTCCGGCAGAGTAAAGCCGCGCGGAGGAGACTGCCAGCTGTGGATATAGCGGCTTTTCATGCCGACGGAATCAGCCCCACGAATATCTGCAGTCGGGTCATTGCCGACCATCAGTACCTCAGTACTGGAAAGTCCTGCCTGCGCCAGTGCTGCATTGAAAAAAGCAGGGAAAGGCTTTTTAGAACCGAAATCGGAAGAAAGGTAGATCCCATCAAAAATCCCATCCAATAATCCAAGACTCCGAAGTTCCGGTATAGTGAAGCAGCTTTGGGCATTGGACAGCAGATAAAGGCGTGCCCCTTGCTGATGCAATCCCGTCAGCGTCCTTTTAACACCTTTCATGAGCCGCGGCTTGCGGCTAAAAGACAGCAAGCGGAACAACACTGCTGTGTCTTCAACCTGCGTCGCAGGGACAGGAACACCCTTCTCCTCAAAAAGTCGACGGAAGACATTTCGAAGCTCGATCTCCACACCCTCCGTGCCCAGAACCGGATGAGACGCGGCGAGTAATTCCGTCTCCTCTGCACACAGCGCAAGGTAGCGTTTATGAATCTCTGCAGGAGTATAGGGTGCCCCGCAGAGCGAGTAAAACTCCGCCACGCCTCGCCAGAGCGAGAGCTTCCGTTCATCTGTCCAGATATCGACGAGTGTACCGTAAAGGTCGAAAAAGTAATTCTCATACATAATCTCACGACTCCTTAAAGCCACCTGGTATCTTTATATACATCCCTTCCCTCACATTTCTTACTTGTAAAAGTTCCTCCCTTTCCGCACCATTATACCATAATAGTTCGTCTATGTATTTCCCTTTCCCGCGGTATTTGATTCTTGCTGCCCGTACCTTATCTTCAGATGCTTTCAGGTCCGCTTTTCTTGTTTGTATCATATGATAAAAAGAAGTTCAATGCCTTATATTTATCATGTGAGCATAAGAAGTGGCTCTCCGCATCGGCGCATCGGGGTCAGGGTAGACCCTATTACCTATTACATAAGCATGACATTCTTACGTTTCTTTTGCAACAGAATGCCGTGTATCATGGTAAAATATATCACATTATTTCCAAGGACCTTGTGACCTGGAAGAATCTCGGTGTCTGCCTCCTTCCTGACCAGGAGGACGGATATGACAATAAGGGCGTCTATTCGGGATCGGCGATGCCCATCGATGACAAAATATACATCTATTACACAGGCAATCACAGGGACGCAGACTGGATGCGCCACGCCTACACATGCCTGGCAAGGCTTGGAAACGACGGATGGCCGGAGAAGTATCCGCTGCCGCTGTTCGGGGCCAATCCCGACTACACGGAGCACCAAAGAGATCCCAAGATCATCCGCATTCCGGGAAGCGACGTGTATTACATGATCATCGGTGCACAGACCAGGGATAAGAGGGGATGTGCGCTGGTGTATTCGTCCGAGGATCTGCAGCACGGATGGACCTTCCTTGGGGAGATGAAGGTGCCGGGATTTGAATCTTTTGGCGATATGTGGGAGTGCCCTTCCGTAGAGCATATCGGAGGAAGAGACGTGCTGCTGTTGTGCCCGCAGCACCTGACCATACCCGGAAGGGGGCAGAGTCAGAATCATAACGACTATATTATCGGAAACATGGACTGGGAGACCCTGACCTTTACGCCGGATGGACAGTTCCACGTGCTGGATTTTGGCTTCGATTCTTATGCGGCGGCCTGCGCCAACAACCTGCAGGATGCGGACAAGGCAATCCTGATCGCATGGATGGGCGTTCCGGACGTAAGCTATCCCACAGACGAGGAAGACTGGGCCGGATGCCTGACGCTTCCCAGAGAGCTGACGGTTAGGGGCAGGCGCCTGATCCAGCAGCCGCTGCCGGAGCTTAAAAAGCTCAGGGAGGAGAAGCTTCCCTTTGAAGCCAACGAAGCCGGCTGCTATGCGCTGCCGCGCGCCGCGGAGGTGGAACTGGACTGCCGCAAAGGAGACGTCAGCCTCCATCTGTTCACGGATGCGGCGGGACAAGGCGGCCTGTCGATCCTCTACAAGGAAGAAGCCAAAGAAATCACGGTGGACAGAAGCGGCATGAAGATACGCTTTAACGAGTCGGAGGGTGAGAGCCGCACGCGACCGCTGGAGAACGGCCTGGCACACCTGCGGATCTTCGTGGACAGCAGCTCCATCGAGATCTTCGTAAATGACGGAGACGCGGTCTTCACATCCCGGATCTTCCCCACGCAGGAAGAACACTTCTTCCGGATCGAGGGAGACACCTTTAACAGAATGTGGACGCTAAAGAGAGCGGTGAAGGAGCATTTCCTGATCTAAACGAACAGATCCTCCCGCAGCTCTCTCAGAAACGATTCCAGGAAGGCATGCCGCTTTTCTGCAAGCCGCCGGCCCGTCTCCGTATTCATGGTATCCTTTAGGAGCAGCAGCTTATCATGGAAATGCTGCACGGACTCCTGCAGCGGCCGTCCATGCTCTCCTCCGTATGCGAACGTTCTTGCGATGCCGATGGCACCGAGGGCATCCAGCCGGTCAGCATCTTGGACGATCTTGCCTTCAAGGGTACTCGGTGTCTTTCCACGGTTCCGGCTGAAGGATACCGCATTAATAACCGTACAGATCTGATTGATCATCTCCTCAGGCACCCGGTTTTCCGCAAGGAATGACCGGGTGTTTGCGTTGTTCTCGGTATGGAAGAGCTTATGGTCGTCCGCATCGTGAAGGAGCGCCGCAAGGGCGACGATCTCCGGATCTGCCTCCGGCTCGTTCTCTGCGATCTTCATTGCGTTCCTGTAGACACGAAGAGAGTGCGCGGCGTCATGTCCGCCGGCGTTGCCGCGGAAGAGATCTTCGATATAGGTGATGGTGCTGCGGATAATGGGAGTCATCGCCTCTGTGCCTCCTTTACATGAACTGGACAGATACACCGGCCGGATCCTTCACAAAGAGGGATGCAGTCATCGCAGCTGCGTGAGCAGCGTACAGAAGTTGCGGATCTTTTCCTCATTTGCCGCGTCCGGTTTTGCCTTCGGATCGATCAAAATAAGTTCCGCCTCAAAATGGTCGATCTTCAGAGCTGCTTTCAGCTTATCGAATGCTTTCTCCGCGCCGGCGCCGCTCTCGCATGCAAACACGGCGACCTTCTTTCCCCTCAGATCATTATCCCGGACAAACGTACGGATCGGCGGAGTGACATTACCCGCCCAGACAGGGAAGCCGATAATGATACGATCATATTTCTCAGAACGGAACCCATAGGGTTCCAGATCCGGTGTCTCCGCCATGACAGCACTTTTCCCGCCCCAGAAGAACTTTCGGAAGCCTTTGTCGGGATACTTCTTTACAGGGACAAGGCGCAGCATGTCGAAACCGCAGATCTCCGAGATTCTGGATGCGGCGTATTCGGTGTTGCCTTCGAGTGAATAGTAGACGATCAAAGTGCGTGAATTATTTGATGATTTCTCTTGAACAGACATTTTCTGCCTCCTTATTGGATCTGTTTACTTTCAAGAAGAGAAAGACTACTGAATGATCCTCATATTCTTCGTGTCAACAATGGTCCTATGCGTGTGCGGATTGTTTTATCAATTTGATTTTACCATGGAGCATTCACATCGAAACGCTAAAATATCGTTTCACACGCCGGCTCCGTGCCGGACATGCCGGGACACCTCATCGATGTACGAAAAATGATGGAAGCGCGTTACGAAATTGCGATATAATAAAAGTGTAGCAAAACGCGTTTTGGAGGATTCTTTTATGAAAAAACGTAGTTGTCTGTTCGCTTATTTCTGTGCATGCGTGAGCGCCCTGGTGCTTCTTATGAGCGTGTTTCCGCACACGGCCCTTGCGGAGGAAGAGTATACGTCCACGACGATGCGCCTGCTTCATTACGAAGGGACGGTGGGGATTGAGGACGCTTCGGGAAAACAGCTGCCCGTCATGGAGAACGCGCGCCTCAGAAGCGGCGAGGCCATGAAGACCGGCGAAGCCAGCACTGCTTCCGTGGGCCTGGATGATGGCCGCGTCTGCACGCTGGACGCCCTGAGCCGCGTGGAATTTACCAAGGGGAACGGCGCGCTCACAATGAACCTCACGGAAGGCAGAATCTTCCTCGATGTGAGTGATAAATTGGATGCGGGCGAGACGATGGACGTACGGACATCCACGATCGCCGTCGGCATACGCGGAACGATCCTGTTCATCTCCAGCGAGCCCGTCGCGGACGAGAGCGCCGGGAACCTGGAGTCCGTGGATCTCACAGGGCTCGCGCCCGAGAAAGGCAGCATCATCCGCCTCTCGCAGGTCGGCGTCCTGGAAGGATCTACCGAGATCACATACCTCGACGATGCCGGTCAGGAGCAGTCTCTCGCAGTCGACGCCGGCCAAAAAGCGATCGTTCCGGAGTACAGCGAGGATGCGGAAGAGACCCATGAACCTGTCGTCTTGGAGATCACGCAGGAAGATCTCAAGGGATTTGTGCTGGACCGGGTGACGGAGGACGCTTCGATCTTAGAACGCGTTAAGGAGGCCTGCGACGTTGCGGATGATATTATTCCTTCCGGCAGGCCCGGACAGTATACTGCAGATGGCGACTGGACATGGGACGGCACTGTCACTCTTGTGGCGCAGAGCGCGAGCAAATATTATGACGGGCAGCCCCTGACCCGCACATCGGACATTCTGGTTGACGGCCTTCCCTCCGGTTTCTCGGTAAAGGCCAGTGCCGGAGGCAGCCGCACGGAAGCCGGAGAGAGCGATAACCCCGTCTCGAACTATGCCATCTACAATGAGGCAGGCGAAGACGTTACCAAACATTTTACCGATATAGAGACTGTGAGCGGGAAACTTCTGGTAGTGCCCGCGCCTCTGACGATCCATACAGGTACGGCCGAGAAGGTCTATGACGGGACGAGCCTGACGGACCCGGAAGGGTATGTCACGTTCTATAAGGGCACCGACAATCGGGAGATTCCCTGGCGCAACACTTCCTACGTTGTTACCGAGAGAGCCGGCGGCGTTTCAGACAGCAGCGTTTCAGACAACAGCCTTTCAGACAACAGCCAGATCCTGTACGGCATCTGCGGCGTCATCTGGGTGAATGCCGCAAACCCGCTTACCGGCGAGAGGCGCGAGATCCAGCTGAGGGCAGGTCAGAAGCTGACAGTCTTCCTTTCTGACCAGGAGGGCGAACAGAGTATTGAACTGAAGATCGAGAATGTCTCGGAAAATGACCTTCCCGATAAACTCCTCCGGCTTTACGCGGACAACGAGGCGATGCTGCAGCAGGCCTGCAGGGACACGGGATGGGATATTGAGATCATCCGTGGGCGCATTGATGCACTCCCGGAATCTGCTTCCGGTGACGGAAGGATCGAACAGGGCGGTCTTTTGATTCCGGAATCCGATTCCGACTGTCTGATGCAGGACCTTACAAACGTCAGCATCACGATCGATACGGAGATCACCGATTACAACGACAGGGCGCTGGGAACCGGGGAAGCCCATTACGCGAGCCTCGCTGTGGACGAATCGATCAAAGTGACGCCTATCGGCCGGCAGACGGATGCCGGAACGAGCCTCAACGAATATACGATCGACTGGGGTTCAGCTGACCGCAGCAACTACGAGGTCTCGGAAGACCTTGGCACGCTGACGGTGCTCCCTGCCTCCGCCACGGTCACGACCGGCTCCGCGAAGAAGGAATACGACGGCACCCCTCTGACCAATTCCGAAGCATCGATCTCAGGGCTCGTGAACGGGGAGACTGCCACTGTGACGGCCACCGGTTCCATTACGCAGGTCGGTTCCGCCGTGAACACCTACTCCATTCGCTGGGGCTCTGCCGACAGCGGCAACTACAGCATCTCAGAGGACCTCGGAACCCTCCGGGTGACAGAGCGGAGCAACGTGGACGAAGTGACCCTGACGGCCGCGTCCGCTGAGAAAACCTATGACGGCACACCTCTCACAGACAGCTCGTTTACTGTCGAAGGCCTGCCTTCCGGTTACACGGTCACTGCCGCTGTTTCCGGAAGCCGGACAGACGCGGGAGTGAGTGACAATACAATTACATCGTTCAAAATATGGAACGCGGACGGCAATGACGTGACCGCGCAGTTCCCGGAAATCACCACGATGAAAGGCACCCTTAAGGTCAATCCCGCTTCCGCTACAGTTACCACCGGCTCCGCGGAGAAGACCTATGACGGGTATGCGCTGACCAGCTCTGAAGCATCCGTCTCCGGCCTTGCGGGCGCAGATGAAGGGGATGTGACTGTCACTGCCACAGGGACGATCACCGACGTAGGAACTGCGGACAACACCTATTCTATTGACTGGGGCGGCGCGAACAGCAACAATTATACTGTTCTGGAGGAGGTCGGTATTTTGACCGTGGAGAAGCTCCCGATTGAGTTTAACCTGTACTTTCCCAAGGAGATGATCGACGGCGTGGAGACTGATCCGACCTTTGTGTATGACGGATACGCCCGTTCCCCCGAGTGGATCACGGCATACTATGAAGGCGTGGATGAGGGACTGGATCCCGATGACTGGGATCTGGACCCCGAAGGCCAGAACTACTCCTTTATATTCTCACTTCCCGGCGACGGGAGGGTACGGCTGACCGGCTCGGGATATTCGGATGCCGGCACGCATACTTTTGAACCGGCGGATACGTTCCTCGAAGGGAGCGGGGATAACTATGAGTTTACCTTCACCGACAATTTGATCGTCATCGAACCGGTGAAGATCGTCCTGATCTCTGACGACACATATGCGGTCACAAGCGATGTGTACATTTCCGAGTACGGTCTGGAGGTCAAGGTGAACAATGTCGGGGAAGAAGCATATGAAGTGGTTTCGACCGGAGAGAATGAGTGGCGGATCAGCTTCGACTGGGGCGACAAGATCGATGTGGGCAAAATAGTGATCAAAGACGGGAACAGCTTTGCAATCACGCCGATCCATCAGTTTATATCCGGCGATCCCGGCAACTACAGCATAGATACGGTGGATCAGGAAGGAACGATGGTCGATCCTGCCTACGAAGTACCGGATGGTTTATTCGGTTCGATGATGATGAAAGAAGCGGAAGCCACAGGTCACATCGGCACTGCCGCTGATGATGAAGGCACTCCCGCAGATCCGGCAGTTTCCGAGCCGACGCAGAAGGAAGAGGCGCTGACAGAGGAGGAAGTGCCGGCAGGGGAAGAAGCGCCGGCAGAGGAAGAAGTGCCGACGGAGGAAGAAGCGTCGACAGAGGAAGAAGTGCCGACGGAGGAAGAAGCGTCGACAGAGGAAGAAGTGCCGACGGAGGAAGAAGCGTCGACAGAGGAAGAAGCGTCGACGGAGGAAGAAGCGTCGACAGAGGAAGAAGCGTCGACAGAGGAAGAAGTACAGAAGGAAGAGGAACCGCAGCAGGCTTCTCTCAAAGAAACAGATACTATAGGATGAGGCCATGTTCAAAGGCAAACAACTTATTTATTCTTTGATTGCGGCGGCGGTGGTCACTGTTTTGGCAGGGGCGGGCGTATTGCAGCGTCTGGACCGCTGGATGCAGGACGCCCTGTTCCAGAGGCCGGGCGTTACGTCTCCCGATATCCTGATCATCGGCATTGACGAGGAGGCGCTGACAGACCTCGGGCCTTATCAGACCTGGGACCGAAATGTCATGGCGTCCGCGCTGGAAGCGCTGGCAGCGGACCCGGACAAAAAGCCTGCCGTCACGGCCATCGACGTTCTGTATGCGGGGGAGACGAGCGGGCAGGCCGATCTGCGGCTGGCGGAAGCCGCCGGAGAACTGGGAAACGTGGTCACGGCCTGTATGGCGGAGTTCGGCGAGCGCATCACATGGGAGAACGGCCTCGTGTCGTCGTACGACACCGACGCGGTGATCGGGTTCGAACAGCCTTATGAGGCGCTTCGGCGCTGTACGGTGCAGGGACATATCAATGCCATGAGCGATGTGGATGGCATCGTGCGGCACGGGCTTCTGTATGTGGAGCCGGAGATGAATGGCGCGGACGGACACGTCCTGTCTATGAGCCGGATGGCGGCACGGCTCTTCCTCGAACAGCAGGAAGGGGAGCCGCAGGCGGCGGATGATGCCGGAGCCTCAGCAGACGGCCGCTTTTTCTACATCCCATATACAGGGAGGCCGGGCGACTTCTACGACGGCGTGTCGCTCTCGCGCCTGATCCGCGGTGAGATTCCCCCGGATTACTGGGCGGGGAAGATCGTCCTGATCGGCCCTTACGCGACGGCACTGCAGGACGCGTACTTTACTCCGATCGACAAGGGCGCGCAGATGTTCGGTGTGGAGATCCAGGCCAATATGATCCAGAGCTTTCTGGAGAACAATACCCGAAGAGAGCTGCCCCAGCTTCCCCAGCTGGCCGTGCTGTTCGTCCTTTGCGCGGCGGCAATGATGCTGTTTATGAATATGAGCGTGCTGGAAGCCAGTCTGCTCGCCGGATTTCTTGCCGCAATGGGGCCTGTGTGCGCCATTAACCTGTACAACGCGGGGCTTGTCACGCACCCGCTTTGGGCGCCGGTCGGTGTGGCGGTGGTCTATATTTTGGCAATGGCGGTGCATTACATGAGGACTGCCAGGGAGCGACGGGCGCTCGCGCTCGAGAAGGAGCGTATTGCGGCCGAGCTGTCTCTCGCGACGAGGATCCAGCTCAGTGCGCTGCCCAAGGAGTTCCCCAAAAGAGAGAAATTTCACGTCTACGCGTCGATGACGCCTGCGAAAGAAGTGGGCGGCGACTTCTATGATTTCTTTATGATGGATGAGGACCACCTGGGGCTCGTCATCGCGGACGCGTCCGGCAAGGGAGTGCCGGCGGCGCTGTTCATGATGGTCTCGTCCGCCCTGATCAGGAACGCGGCGGTGGGCGAATACAGCCCGGCGAAGGTCCTCACGACCGTCAATCACCAGCTCTGCACGCGCAATCCGGAGGAGATGTTCGTGACAGTGTGGATGGGAGTTTTGGAAGTTTCGACCGGCAGACTGACGGCGGCGAACGCGGGACATGAGTATCCGATCCTGAAGCGGCCGGGGATGAGTTTTGAACTGTTCAAAGACCGCCACGGATTGGTGCTCGGTGCCATGGACGGCGTCCGGTACAGGGAGTATGAGATTCAGATGGAGCCGGGGATGAAGCTGTTCGTCTATACGGACGGACTCTCGGAGGCAACAAATGGTTCGACGGTGCAGTTCGGGACGGATCGGACGATCGACGCGCTGCGCGGGCGGGAGGACGGATCACCTGAGGAACTGGTCAGAGCGGTCCTTGACGCTGTCGAGACTTTTGTGGCTGACGCGCCGCAGTTTGATGACTTGACGATGTTGTGTGTGGAGTACCGCTAATCAGCGGCAGAGTCGCGGGCCCGGCCGGCGCCTCTATCACCGGAGACCAGGTGACGATTGATCGCAAAGCCTGTTCTTTGTCTGTCTTTCCTTTGCTCTCAGGCATGGTTCTTACACGGTCAGAATATGATAGAATACATAGAGGAACATCGATGACAGAGTATAGTCGTATTTATTCTGTCTCGTGTTCAATGCTTTATCAGCGAGGCACGGTATGTCTCATTTACGAAAAAAGGGCACTTG
>JAZQCI010000052.1:0-19181 GCA_045546175.1 Lachnospiraceae bacterium
GGTTGGGTGTGTCAGGGGGACGTATCAGGTGACACATTTTGTGTCACCTGATACGTCCCCCTGACACACCCCTGTCGCACCTTGCAGTGCAGAAAGATTGCGTTATAATAGTTGATGCACAATACAATTCAAGGCTCGCAGCGCGAGCCGCTGCGCCGCGTGCGGGCTGCCCGAAGGGCAGCATCTTCCTTTCCGCACGCGTGTGCATCATTTAACAGTGGGGGATCGTCTCCCGCCACTGAGTAAGGTTACTTTAAACTCACCGCCTGTAGAGGCGGGAGACTTCCCACCTGAGTTAACAAATCGATTGATGAGGTAATTATGGCTGCCAACAAACGCAAAGGAATCCTGTTCATCCTGACTTCCGCCTTTTTCTTCTCCCTGATGACCGTCTTCGTGCGGCTCTCAGGAGACGTGCCGACCATGCAGAAGGCTTTCTTCCGAAATATCGTCGCCGCCGCAGTGGCCGCGATCCTTCTGGCCCGCTCCAAGGGCGGGTTCTCTTTCCAAAAGAAGAATCTGCCGGACCTGCTTCTCCGCAGCAGTATCGGGACTGCCGGAATCCTCTGTAATTTCTGGGCAGTGGATCACATGAACATCGCCGACGCCAATATTCTGAACAAGCTCTCTCCCTTTTTTGCCATATTGATGTCCATATTTATATTGAAAGAAAAGCCCAACAAGATTGAATGGCTCAGCGTACTGATGGCCTTCATCGGCGCCGCCTTTGTGGCAAAACCCGGCGCAGGGATCGCCTCTTTCCCGGCACTCATCGCGATCCTGGGCGGTTTCACCGCCGGAACGGCCTACACCTATGTAAGGAAACTGGGGCTGGCTGGCGAGCGCGGACCCGTGATCGTCATGTTCTTCTCCGCGTTCTCCACCATCATTCTGCTGCCCAACCTGCTTCTCAACTATCAGCCCATGACTGTAAAGCAGTTCCTCTTCCTGGTCCTTGCCGGCTCTTCGGCCGCCTGCGCGCAGCTGGCTGTCACGGCCGCTTACCAGAACGCCCCGGCGCGGGACATCTCCGTCTTTGACTACTCGCAGGTCGTCTACGCGGCCATATTCGGCGCCCTCCTGTTTGGCGAGGTGCCGGACGTGTGGAGCTTTGTGGGCTATTTCATCATCATCGGAACCGCGTTCGCCAAGTGGTATCTGCTGACGAGGAAGGAATGAGATTCGCTTTGTAAGCCGCCAAAATATTGCTATTTTGCTGTTTTTATGCATTTATATTGCTTTTTTTATACTGTCTCAGTTGACATTTGGCCGAATTGCGACTATTATGTAGATAGAACATTTGTTTGTTGTGCTGCAGGAGGTTGTGATGACGATCGAAGAATTGAAAAACAGAAAAACCGCTTTAGGCCTCACCAACGAAATGATCGCGAAAGCCGCCGATCTTCCGCTGAGCACGGTGCAGAAGATCATGAGCGGCGCCACGAAGGCGCCCAGAAAAGCTACTTTGGTGGCAATAGAAACCGTTCTCTCTGCCGAAGAAAGCCGGAGAAGAAATGCGCCTGTCTCTAAGAATATCTCTGAGAAAAGAGATGGTGAGTACACCTTGGAAGACTATTATGCGCTCCCGGACGAGCGCCGCGTCGAGTTGATCGACGGTGTGTTCTACGACATGTCTGCACCGGCTGTCATACATCAGAAGATTCTCGGAGAGCTCCACATACTCTTCCGGGAATGCACCGATGCCCACGAAGGACAGTGCGAGGTCTATCTTTCGCCTTGTGATGTAAGGCTGGATATGGACAACAAAACTATGGTACAGCCGGACCTCCTTGTGATCTGTGGTCCTTATGATCTGGGTGCGAAACGCTTTGAAGGTGCGCCGGATCTTGCACTGGAAATCCTCTCCCCTTCCACCCGCTCCAAGGATATGCTCCTCAAGCTGTATAAATACCAGAATGCCGGCGTCAAGGAGTACTGGATTGTGGATCCGGATCACGAGACGGTCATGGTCTACGATTTTCGGGAGGGCAACTTCTATCCCGAGAAATATGATTTTGACTCCGTCATTCCGATCCATATATCGGACGGGCAGTGCTCCATCGACTTTTCGAGGGTCAACCGGGCACTGAAGAAAGTACGGGCATCAAAATAGGCCCGCGGCACATTACTTTTCTTCCACGATCACCAGATTCGCTTTCTCCTTCCACTTGCCCCGCTTATACACCGCGTGGGTGATGACCGCGCCGAGGCTCCAGGAGATCAGCATGGAAACGTACATCATGGCGCAGTTCCCTTGGGGGAGCTGCGGGGACTTTGTCACCCCGACCAGTCCGTAAGCGAGCGGGACTCGCAGTGCGACCGACGTCGCGATGGAAATCCACATGGGGCTCACTGTGTCGCCAGCGCCGCGCATGATGCCGCACAGGCACTGGGTGATTTCGATAATGACATATCCCACCGCAATGATCTGCATCATGCTGTAGCTGAGGTCGACCAGTTCCTGCGTCTTCGTGAAGAGGCCCATGATCGGCCTGCCCAGGAGCAGGATCAGGCCGGTGACTACGGCGGAGATCCCCATGGCAGTGAATGTGCCTTTTTTAGCGCCTTCCAGGACGCGGTCCATGCGGCCGGCGCCTATATTCTGGCCCGCATAAGTGGTCATCGCCGCGCCGAAAGACAGCGCCGGCAGAATGACGAAGCCGTCGATTCGCATGACGATAACGTTGGCCGCGATAAACTGCTTGCCGAAGGAATTGGTGAGCGACTGCACCACGATCATGGACATGGAGAAGATTGCCTGCGTGATACCCGAAGGAATTCCGAGGCGGATCAACTGGCCGACGTACTCGCCGTCCGGCACCAGATACTCTTTCTTCATGTCAAAATAGTCCTTCATCCTGGTCAGCCGCCTGAGCGACAGAAATGCGGAGACGAACTGTGCGATGACTGTCGCGAGGGCGACGCCCGCGACGCCAAGGCCGAAGTAAGCCACAAATACGTAGTCGAGAACAATATTGATCGCCGTCGCCGTCAGAAGATAGACCAGGGCGGACATGGAGTCGCCCAGGCCGCGCAGCACGCCGCTCAGAATATTGTAGTAGCCGCCGCCGGCGATGCCCAGGAAGATAATGATCAGATAGCTCTGACACCAGCCGATAATGCTTTCGGGTGTACCCAGAAGCCGCAGCAGCGGCATGGTGACAAGCGGCCCGACGATCATGATGATCAGCGATGCTGCTCCCGTCAGTATTACGCAGGAGCCGATTGTCTTGGAGAGCGATTCTTTCTGCCGCGCGCCGAAGAACTGGGCGACCATGATACTGGCACCCACGGAGATGCCCATGAACAGAACCAGCATCAAATTGAGGATGGGGCCGGCGCTGCCGACCGCCGCCAGCGCGTTGTCGCCCACAAACCGCCCGACGATGATACTGTCCACCGTGTTGTAGAGCTGCTGCGCGACATTACCGAGCAGCATGGGAATAGTAAATCTGATGATCTGAATGACCGGATTTCCCTCAGTCATATCCACGGGTGCAAATAACTTCGATTTCATTTTGTTCCTTTCACAGCTGTTTATCGATACTCACCCCCGAGCCGCCCGCTATGCGGGCCCCGAATACCAACTTAAATCATATCTATTGAGGATTCCTCTTAATGATACCACATTAATGACACCATATTAAGGTTCACTCTGCTCGCGCAGAAGTTCCTCAACAATCGCTGCAGCTTCTCCCACATGGCGCAGGCAGGGGCGGGACGCGTAATACTCCTTCGTTCTCTCCTCCGGCTCGTTTCCGGGCTTTGTCTTTACGCCGGCCAGGAGTTCCCGGCAGATGATCGTGCCGTTGATCTCCCGAAAGCGCCGGGCAAATTCCTGTACCAGGTGGTAGTGGTCTGTTTTGGACTGCGGGTCCTTGGGGTCTGAATAGCCGAAGAGCTGCCCCAGAACAAGCAGCGCGCCGCTCACCGTGCCGCAGACTTCCCGCATGCGCCCCATGCCTCCGCCGAAGGAGGAAGCCAGGCGCGCAGACGTCTCCCGGTCCAGCCCGGTCAGGTCGTCAAAGGCGCAGAATACTGCCTGCGCGCAGTTATAACCTTCCAGGAACAGAGCCCTGGCCTTTTCTGCATGATCCATATTGATAACCTCCGGCATAATCATAATGTTCGCGGCGCAGCTTTACGCGCCACACACCTTAACAGTAAACAAAAGACCCCCGAAGTGATCTTCGGGGGCCTTCTCACACCACTGTTGTGTATTATTTGGACATTGCCTCCTGAACAGCAACAGCAACTGCTACAGTCATACCGACCATAGGGTTGTTGCCTGCACCGAGGAAGCCCATCATCTCGACGTGTGCGGGAACGGAGGAAGAACCTGCGAACTGCGCGTCGGAGTGCATACGGCCCATGGTGTCGGTCATGCCGTAGGAAGCGGGACCTGCTGCCATGTTATCGGGATGCAGTGTACGGCCTGTGCCGCCGCCGGAAGCAACGGAGAAATACTTCTTGCCGGCTTCCCAGCGCTCTTTCTTGTAGGTTCCTGCTACAGGGTGCTGGAAACGTGTGGGGTTGGTGGAGTTGCCGGTGATGGAAACATCCGCACCTTCGTGCCACATGATCGCAACGCCTTCACGAACGTCGTCTGCGCCGTAGCAGTTGACCTTCGCGCGATCGCCGCTCGAATAAGCGGTCTTGCTGACGATGGTCAGAGCGTGGTCTTCCTTGACGTCTGCGGACAGATAGTCATACTTGGTCTGCACATAAGTGAAACCGTTGATACGGCTGATGATCATAGCTGCGTCTTTGCCAAGTCCGTTCAGGATGACGCGGAGCGGGTTCGTACGAACCTTGTTAGCGTTCAGAGCGATCTTGATCGCGCCTTCTGCAGCTGCGAAGGACTCGTGTCCTGCAAGGAATGCAAAACATTCGGTCTCTTCGTCAAGCAGCATTGCGCCGAGGTTGCCGTGGCCGATACCGACCTGACGCTGGTCTGCGACAGATCCGGGAATGCAGAATGCCTGCAGTCCTACGCCGATCCACTTAGCAGCGTCGGCTGCCTTCTTGGCGCCTTCCTTCATAGCGATCGCTGCGCCGAGCTCATAAGCCCATTTTACGTTCTCAAAGCAAATAGGCTGTGTGCTCTCTACGATACTGTAAGCATCTACGCCCTTGCTGTTGGTAAAAGCCTTTACATCCTCAAAGCTTGCGAAGCCGTACTTGTCAAGAACGGGCTGCAGCTGGGGCATACGTCCTTCATAGTTTTCAAACAAAGCCATTGCTGCACCTCCTTCTTATTCTTTGCGCGGATCGATCCACTTGACCGCTCCGTCCTCTGCCTTAAAGCGTCCATATGTTCCCAGATTCTTCTCGTAAGCTTCATTCGGGGACATGCCGCCCTTGATCGCATCCATCATCTTGCCAAGGCTCAGGAACTGATAGCCGCAAACCTGGTCATCTTTGTCGAGGGCCATCTTTACAACATAGCCTTCTGTCATCTCAAGATAACGGGTTCCCTTTGCCTTTGTGCCGTACATTGTTCCTACCATGGATCTGAGTCCCTTGCCGAGATCTTCCATGCCGGCGCCGATGCGCAGACCGTCATCAGAGAATGCGGACTGTGTGCGGCCGTATGCGATCTGCAGGAACAGCTCACGCATAGCAGTATTGATTGCATCACATACCAGGTCGGTATTGAGCGCTTCCAGGATGGTCTTTCCCGGAAGGATCTCACTCGCCATAGCTGCCGAGTGTGTCATACCGGAACATCCGATCGTCTCTACCAGGGCTTCCTCGATCACGCCTTCCTTGACGTTCAGACTCAGCTTGCAGGCACCCTGCTGCGGTGCGCACCAGCCGATGCCGTGTGTGTAACCGGAAATGTCCTTAACTTCTTTTGCCTGGACCCATTTTCCCTCTTCAGGAATCGGAGCAGGACCATGATTCGGGCCTTTTGCGACGCAAATCATGTCTTCTACTTCTTTTGTGTATTGCATATGACACTTATCCTCCTTTTATAAGTTTGGACTTTGGTACGTGCCATAATTCTAACATACCCCTCTATATCTTTTCAATATTTATGAAGCTTGGACAAAAAAAGTTAGAAAATATTTAATTACGTTGTTAGTTATTACTAATCGCAGTCAAAGATCGCTTTTTTGGCAATTCTGTCCGCGTAATCCCTCTTCCACCTCAGATGAGGCTCCGATGCGGCGTACGCGGGCAGCGCTTCCTTGTCCATATCGAAGACGATCATGAGGTCGAAACGATTGGCAATGTCAGAGTTGGACACATGGATGTCCAGCGTGTGAATCCCGGGTATGGACAGCGTCTCCTCGAAGATCGCCCGAACGGGTTCCACAAGTGCCTGCACATCTGTGCCCTCTGTAAACTTCACGATGATATAGTGCTTCATTTCTCTGCTTCCTTTCTCTGTTATGCATTCTGCCGCCGAAGGAACTGTTTCCCGGTTCTGTCAAAGAATCCCCGGAAAGCCTTTAACGAAAGCTTTCCGGGGATCTGATCCAAATCAGTTCCTGCTTCGGGAGCCGGATTTACTTCTGGTGCTCCAGAGCCAGCGTCTTTGTCGTGGCGTCGCAGACCTCAGCAGGTCCGTAGTACTGAATAGCGCCGGGATAGACGAAGGAAGTCTCCACCGCCCATTTTGCTCTGTTTGCCGCAAAGAACTTGAAAGGTGCGCCGTCAAGTTCAACGAGTGCCTTTCTGATAACGGGCTTGTCTTCGCCGTTTCTGCGCTCGATGTTCATCATCTTGGTGATGGGCATGCCGCCTGCTACCCACTCTTCTGCCGGTGCAGAGAGGTTGGAAACCTTGGAGAGGTATCCTGTGAAGCCGTACTGGATCAGCATGAAGGCATTGTAGCCGAGGGAATAGCAATAGTCGCTGTCGAAATTGGACGGGAACGCGCATCTTCCTTCATAGCCGAAGAAGTGTGTCAGAGGGGAGAATTTGCCCTTGTAGGTTCCTGCCGCCTTGCGCTCTGCCAGCTTGTTCTTTACCAGTTCCGCAAACAGTTTCTCGGACTCGATCAGAGATACCTGTACGTTGCCGTGAGGGTCTCTCTCGAGGAAGAGCTGCTGCTGAATGCCGACGGGAAGGATCGCGAAAACAGCCATGGACTCTTTGGTGAGGCCGTTCTCGATGAAGGCGTACTTCTCTTCCCAGGTAGGAAGCGCATTGAACTGATCGGTCTTCTCGCCCGCGAGGAGCTCGTTGATCTCGGCGATCAGCTTGGAGAACTCGGGAACGAATTCTACGATTCCCTCAGGAATGATCGCAACGCCGAAGTTATCGCCGTTGTTTCCGCGAGTTGCCACGGAATCCGCGATCTGGTCCGCGATCTCGGAGAGAGACTGCTTCTTGGCAGCTACTTCCTCGCCGATCAGGCAGATGTTGGGCTGTGTCTGCAGTGCGCACTCCAGTGCGACGTGAGAGGCGCTGCGGCCCATGACCTTGATGAAGTGCCAGTACTTCTTCGCGGAGTTGCAGTCGCGCTCGATATTGCCGATGACTTCGCTGTAGGTCTTTGTTGCGGTATCGAAACCGAAGGAAGTCTCGATATCCTCATTCTTGAGGTCGCCGTCGATGGTCTTGGGGCATCCGATGACCTGAACGCCGGTCTTGTGCGCCGCCATGTACTCGGCAAGAACTGCCGCATTTGTGTTGGAATCGTCGCCGCCGATGATCACGATCGCGGTGATGCCGTGCTTTTTAGCGACCTGTGCCACGATCTCGAACTGCTCTGTCGTCTCAAGTTTCGTTCTGCCGGAGCCGATGATATCAAAGCCGCCGGTATTTCTGTACTGATCGATGAACTCATCTGTCATCTCGATATAATCGTCTTCAATGAGTCCGCTCGGGCCGCCCTTAAAGCCGAGAAGAACGTTGTCCTTGTCGGTCGCTTTCAGCGCATCGTAAAGGCCGCAGATAACGTTGTGTCCGCCGGGGGCCTGACCGCCGGAAAGGATCACGCCGACAACCTGCTTCTTGGCTTTCGATGTGTTGGCGCCTTTCTGGAATGTGATCTCGTTCTTCCCGTAAGTATTGGGGAACAGAGCCTTGATCTTCTCCTGATCCGCAACGCTCTCTGTAGGAGCTCCGTCTTTTACGCAGATCTCGGAAATGCCGTTTCTGAGCATACCCGGGAGCTTAGGTGCGTAGCTGTATCTTGCTTTCTGAAGGTTTGAAATATTCATGACAATCATCTCCTTAAAAAAGTGTATTATTGGTCACTGCTTTTATAATATGATATTCGGCGCAGAAATGAAAGTTTTTTTGTGATTATTCAGCACCCCGAAAAAAAGGTCAAAATAGTCAGTTAAATAAGTCTGTACGAAAATCTTGCTATTTTCCGGTTTTGCGGTTAAACTTCATTTGATTTTTGAGCCCATGAAAGCGAATTCAAATGAAACAAGTAGATTACAAAAACGGAAAAATCTTCAGTAATGTCATACAGAGCGTACTCCCCATGCTGGTCGCGCAGGTCCTGAGCCTTCTCTACAGCATCGTGGACCGCATTTACATCGGTAGGATCCCGGGCGAGGGCACTTCCGCCCTGGGCGGCATCGGTCTTTGCTTTCCGGTCATCATCATGGTCACCGCCTTCACAAATCTGTTCGGTCTGGGCGGCGCGCCGCTCTGCTCGATCGCGCGCGGAAAAGGCGATCTCCCAAGGGCCTCCGAAGTCATGAACGTCGCGTTTTCCATGCTCGTCCTGACAGGCGCGGTGATCACGGCTGCCGGCGAGATATTCGCCGCCCCGCTTCTTCGCCTGTTCGGAGCTACGCAGGGAAATCTCCCGTTTGCTCTGGCCTATCTGCATATTTATCTCATTGGCACTATTTTCACCATGCTGGCGACGGGACTCAATCCCTACATCAATGCGCAGGGATTCGCCTCCACCGGCATGTTCACCGTTGTGATCGGCGCGGTGACCAACATTCTGCTGGATCCCCTGTTCATCTTCACTTTCGGGATGGGGGTCCGCGGCGCTGCCCTGGCTACCATTCTGTCCCAGATCCTGTCGGCCGTCTTCGTGCTGCGTTTTCTGACCGGCAAAAAGGCCGAGCTGCGCCTGACTCCCCTGAAGGACCTGCAGGCGCTTCCCGCCCAGCTTCTGGGCCAAAATCCCGACGACAGATTCCGCTCCACAGCTCTGGATATCGCCGGGCTGGGCTCTTCCGCCTTCGTCATGCAGTTCACCAACAGCCTGGTCAGTATCGTCTGCAACAGCACACTGTCAAAATATGGCGGGGAAGTCATGGTATCGGTCTATACCATCATCAATTCCGTCCGGCAGGTTCTGGAGACGCCGGTCATCGCGATCGGGGAGGGAACTTCTCCCGTGATCAGCTATAATTACGGCGCGCGAAGGCCCGGGCATGTCCGGGGGGCCATGCTCCTGATGAGCTGCCTCGGCATCGGCTATACATTAATTGTCTGGATCCTGATCGAGCGCTTCCCGGCCTTTTTCATCTCCATGTTCAGCACGGACGCCGCCCTGATGAAAGACGCGATTCCCGCCCTGCATCTGTACTTCTTCGCCTTTGTATTTCAGTCTCTCCAGTACACCGGACAGACCACTTTCAAGGCGCTGGGCAAGAAAAAGCACGCCATCTTTTTCTCCCTCTTCCGCAAGGTCGTGATGGTCGTACCTCTCACGCTCCTTCTGCCGGGCGTCTTTCACCTCGGAGCCGACGGCGTATTTATGGCCGAACCCATCTCCAATGTCATAGGCGGCACGGCCTGCATGACCACAATGCTTCTGACCGTACTGCCGGAACTGAAAAAAATGGAGTAAAGAGGCTTATTACGGCCCCTTTACTCCATTTTTCATTTGCCCATCTTCGTTTTCATTTTGCCGACTGCTTCCGTCGCTTTTCCGCGCGCGTGTGTATTGCCGGGGATTACACGATCACGTTCACAACGATCCCGCATACGAATGAATATGTCATAACAAAAAGAATATACAGGGCAAATCGCTTCCACCCCATGGCGATTTTCAGTGCCCCGAGATTCGTGATCTTTGTGGCCGGCCCTGTAATCATGAAGGCTGCCGCGCTCCCCCGTGATCTGGTAGGCCATAAGGAAAAGAAGAAGGACGGTCATGGCCGTATCCACAATTCTTTTTATGATATTGTTCGTTTTTCCCTTGGACATAATTCCGTCCCCTCCTTCATCCGATTTATTCAAATCCTCCGTCTATCACTTCAGTTTGTTGTACTCTTCCTCATTTACGGCTTCCAGCCACTCCGCACTGGTCTCTTCGCCGTCCACTTCGATCGCCAGATGTGAAAACCAGGAATCCGGTGCTGCGCCGTGCCAGTGCTTTACGTTTGCGGGAATGTTGATCACGGTACCGGGTGTCAGTTCCACAGGCTCCTTGCCCCACTCCTGATAGTATCCTCTGCCACCTACGCAGATCAGCATCTGACCGCCTCCGCTCTTTGCGTGGTGTATATGCCAGTTATTGCGGCATCCGGGCTCAAAGGTCACATTGAACACAGGAACCTGCTCTGTCGAGACAGGCGCCAGATAACTCTGCCCCACGAAAAACTGTCCATAAGGATTGGGCTCGCCGATCGGGAAGAAGATGCTGTTCTGGTATCTGTCCTTATCTGTTAATGCCGGCTCTTCTTCGTTCCAGACTTCCTTTGCCTGTCTGAATACAGCCCAGCCCTTCGACCAGCCCACATACATGGTGGCGTGGGTGATGATCGCGGCGATCTCCTCCTTAGTTACGCCGTGCGCTTTTGCATTCTGCAGATGATAGGTCAGGGAGGAATCCGTAATGCCGGAGGCCATCAGGGATACAACCGTAATAATGCACTTTGTCTTCACATCGATTGCTTCCTCGTTCCATACCTCTCCGAAGAGCACATCATCGTTCAGATGCGCAAACATCGGCGCAAATTCTCCTAACTGATTTCTTCCTGCTGTCTGTACGATCTTTTCAGCCATTTGTCTGTTCCTCCTTATCTGTTCTTATCTGCTCCTTGATCAAAGTACGTTATCCAGCCAGCGGCGGATTTCCGTCTCATTCGCGCGGTTGATCTGTTTTCCCTTTGCCCACTTCACATCGCCGCTTACATTCTTGTGAAGGGCCGTATCGCTTCTTCCGACGCCGCTTCCGCCGGATGTGCAGAAGGGGATGATCTTCTTACCGGAAAAATCATAGCTTTCCAGGAAGGTCTCGATGATACGGGGAGCCACGCCCCACCAGATCGGGAAACCGACGATCACGGTGTCATAAGAAACCATATCAATGGCTTTGCCACTGATCTCGGGTCTTGCGGAAGGATTATTCATCTCAACGCTGCTTCGGCTCTTCTTGTTCATCCAGTCAAGGTCCGCCGGTGTATAGATGTCCTTCGGAACGATCTCATAAAAATCCGCTCCGGCAACTCTGGCGATCTCTTCGCCGACTCGTTTTGTCACGCCGCTGGCGGAAAACACCGCTACTAATGTTTTCTTACTCATCTTATTTCATCCTCCTTTGCTGTAAATGTTTTTTATTTTTATCCGCCCTTCACTCGCCCAAGAGCCGGATCAGGCAGCCGTAAGTGAGCTCATAGACGGATTGATACACGTAATTGATCCCCGCTTCCTTCATAGCGGTCTTCTGCTTTTCTGTGACCGCTGTGTAGGGATATATGCCAAACATGAACGGGAAAAAAATATAGATGAAGTTCTGGATATCGGTCACACTCATATCCGGACAGAACTTTCCCAGAAGCATGCACATCCGATGCATGGAGCCTCCATAGGACTGCTTGAAGGTATTCAGCAGTTCCTGCCGGCTGTTCGCTTCCATGTCGTAGTTGTTCATGGAAAGAAGCTTCAGGAGCTGCTCCCGCCCTGCCAGCGAGCCGGCTATGCGATCGGCCAGTTCCTTTTTCGTGAGCCGCTCATTTCCGTCCAGTATGGCGGTCAGATCTTCATTCCAGCGGTCATATTCCCTTTGAAAGAGCCCCAGAAAAATCTCTTCCTTTGTTTCAAAGTAGTTATAGATGGTCGGCCGGGAAAAGGAAGTGATTTTGCTGATCTCCTTGAGTGTGATCTCCCTGAAGCTCATGGTCTGATAGAGCTGTTCACAGGCATTTATGATTTCTTCTCTCTTCCGGGCAATCTCTTCCTGTGTTACTTTTCTCATTACTTTTATCCCCCAATATTTTCGCTTGCTTGACACTGTGTCAGCATGTTTATTATAAGCGTATTCTGACATCGTGTCAACATTTATTTTGCATGCCTCCTTCGGTCAACGAGCCTTAAATCGCAAAGCCCCTATTCAGCAAAAAAAAGCCTCATGCGGCAGGGATCTGCCGCACAAGGCTATACTGAAATAGTTATATTCATAGAGTCAGGGGCCGGACACGTCCTTCATTCCCATATTCTTCAGTGTTCCCTTTAAACTATAACAAAAAAAGAGCCAATGCACTGTTTTTACGACAAATATAGTTTCCGACTCGGTGTCCTTCTTCAGAAACTGGGATGCTCCCGCAGGAGCGCCAATGTCTGCTCGAGAAGTTCCGGACTGATGCCGTTTACCAGAACGGCTTTTTTAATGCCCGGGACGCGCTCAATCAACTCTCTGTTGATCAGATCTTCGCTGGTCCGGTCGGCGGCGGCACATCCCGCGCAGCGCCCGATCAGGCGAAAGAACACGACGCCTCCTTCCACGCCCGCGACCTCCATGTCCCCGCCGTGTGCGGAGAGCGCCGGGCGCACATATTGCTCCAATACTGCTTCCACTTCAGATGTAATATTCCTGTCCTCAGTGCCCATAATAATCTCCCTTGCATGCTATTTTGATCGTGCTGAAAATCTTCCGTTATTATAACAGATAACCCCCCAATCCCCAAATGCTGCACATTCGGGATTTGGGGGTTATGAATCAATAAGAACGACTAAATACCGGCTTCCACTTCCGGGACCGATTGTTCGGAGACCTGTTCTGTATTTTGCCCGGCCTCCACGCCGGCCGTGCTGCTTTGACCCGCTCCGCATCCGCAAACCGCGATCATCAGGCATAACATCGCTGTAATCAGTTTTTTCAACGCGGCCTCCTCTGACTATGCTATATGTTCGTTATGAAACACAACTTTTGGTTACTATTTACAATTGGTACTTATCCATTTCTCGGATTTACCAAACCTTCTGTATTACAGTAATAGTTTTTTATGCTCCAGATCATGTACAGCGGAATGCTGAAAGTCCTTGTGCTTTCGCACATGTTCTCTGCAATATTCTTTTCCGATAGTTTGAATCCGAACACAGGCTCATACCTTTTACAGAACTGCTTGTAGCTTTTTGCCTGCGTATTATCTGCAGACTTAACCTCAACCGGTATCATGTATGATTGATCTTCATAGATAAAGTCTATTTCTGCAGTATTTCCCGAACGCCAGAAGTAAGGATTCTCACCTATGCTGCAGAGCTCATTAAGGACGTAATTCTCAGAAAATCCGCCTTTGAATCTGATGTACATACCCGTTTCTCCAAATACGGTTTCCGGTGACATACCGGCTTTTGTTCTCAGCAGACCTATATCAGACATGTAAACCTTAAAATATGTTTTGTCTGCAAATCCCGACAACGGCAGCTCCGGCTTTTCAACCAGGAAAAGCTGGGTAATGAGCCCGGCATCTTTAAGCCACTGCAATGCATCCTCAAGCTGCGCAGATCTTTTGCCTGCCTTTACATGGGAGAAGACAAACTTATTATTCTCTTTGGCCAGTTGAACCGGGATCGAATCCCAGATCCATCTGATTTTGGGGACTTCGTTCGCAGGTGCATATTTTGAAAAATCATCTGCATAGTCCAGCAGTATTTCCATATGAACGTCCGTGACTTCGTTGTAGTCATGTGTGTCCAGCCATGTCTGGACAGCTTCCGGCATTCCTCCGATAATATAGTATTCTTTAAGGAGCTTTTTCATCGGAGCTGCATAAAGATCAGGAACCGCCCTGTCTGTCGGCCATTTACTGAGTATCTCTACAAGATCCGTGCGCCCGCAGGCAATGACAAACTCCTTAAAACTCATAGGATAAAGCTGAAGTCTGTTTACCTTTCCGACAGGGAAGGACATTTGATCTCTTTTTATTGCCACGCCCAACAGAGATCCTGCGCAGATTACGTGAAGCTCCCTCTTATTCTCACAAAAGTATTTAAGCGCTGTAATGGCCTTAGGGCAGATTTGGATCTCGTCTAAGAAAAGAAGAGTTTCGCCGGGAACAATTGTCTCTCCGGTTAAATAACCTATTTCCGTAATGATACGATCCACGTTGAAATCATATTCAAATATCGCTCCGGCGTTTTCGGATTCTTCAAAATTCAGGTGCGCCATGTTTTTAAAATGGCTATTTCCAAATTCATTTATGATATATGTCTTTCCGCATTGTCTGACACCGGTCAGGATAAGCGGCTTTCTCCTGCGTTTATCCTTCCACCTGATCAACTCCTGTGTTATCTCTCTGTACATATTGTTCTCCCAAGTCGTGCCAATTTTGCATTAATTATACAAAATGTCCTATGACTTTGGCAATTCATCTTGCGTTTTTGGCACGACTTTTTTTGATCTATGGACAATGGGCCTTGTCCATTCAGGATTCAAAGCTTGCAGAGCGGTATTGGCGCAGCATCATAAAGCGCCGTTGCAAACGAAAAGAGCCCTGCATATGGCAGCGTGTTTTGCTGCTTATGACACCCCTAACTATGTAAACTGAGTGTGAAGCGAAGCCTCCCTTCTTCCGTCTCGGTCGCTGTCAGGGATGCGCGATTTTTCTCAGCCGCAGTAACATTTATCTCCTCTTCAATATCAGCCTCCAGCCGCTTTCCGGCAGAATCTGCGACCGCCTGATACAGATCGAAGCATTCATAGGCTGCATCGCTTATAGAGAACGGCTCGAAAATGAGTGTCGCATCCTCCTGGCTCGATACGTCGATTTGGATGTCAGCGGCTCCGCTTGTTCATGGGAATAAATCCACATAGTTCCGTAAGAACAAATTGATGAGTATGTAGATCAACGCTACCACCAGATACACAGAGAGAAGCGCATCATAGTTGCTGATGAGCACACGTGCATTCTGCATCAGGTCCGCATAGCTGACCACATAGGCAAACGTGGTATCTTTCAATACGATGACGAGTTCCGAAATCAGCGACGGAATGACGTAACGAAACGCCTGGGGAAACACGATCTTGGTAAAGACAGTGACGCTGCGCATACCCAGTGCGACCGCCGCCTCCGTCTGTCCCTTGGGCACAGCGTTCACACCGGAACGGAGCACCTCGGCAACCACGCCGGCAGCAGAAACTGTCACAGAGCTGCATTTTACAGCGGGTATTCACACTGGAGGGCAGTCCGAACCCGATGCATCCCCAGAGTCCTATCCGGTATATGAAAAAGTTCTCTGAGCGATACGGTCTCCCTGAAGGCCATGAAGCATCTGGAGGCGTTACAGGACGATGCCTCTCTTGCTGGCTGACTTCATTTGCAGGGTCTGCAGACGAATTTGCGCATAACTCTTGACACTACCACTCTTGACACTACCGAAATGTTGCCAGGTAAAAAGAAAATCCGCTCAAAACGCACTGTTTCAAGCGGATTTGTCGGGAGCTGCTATCCCGATTTGAAATGGGGATCTCATCCTTACCAACTTGCCCAGGGGGTGGTACAGTAAATCAAGGCCTCCGGCTAAGCCGGAGGTCCTAATTCATTTCAGCTTTTGTGTTTACGCTTCCGACGCAGCCGGAGAATCGACATCATCAGGCCAGTCCCGGCCAGCAGGCATGTAACGGACCAGGTCAGAAGCCTTGTCTCGTCGCCAGTCTCGGCTCCATGCGTCCCGGGTTTGTCTTTTGGACCGGGAGTTGGCGTCGGGTCAGATGGAGGCTCGGGCGTGGGGTCGGATGGCGGCACACTTGTCTTCTCCCATATGGCGTAGAGCCGGTTAGGCAGCGGCTGTACACCGTCGATCCAAATGAAATCGCCCGGGTCAATCATCTCCCCGCTTCCGTCCGCTTTGGTATTCCAGCCCAGGAAAGCGTATCCATCCGGTTCCTTTCCGAAATCTGCGAAATCGGATACCGTGACTTTGCTGTTATTGGGCAGACCATCCTCTGTTTCGGAAGTATCTTTCGTATTATATGCCGTGATGCCATAAGTGGCATAATTGAAATCGTAGATCAGCGAGACCGGTTCGCCTGCTTCGCCCCACTGTGCGGTCAGCGTCAGCGGTGCGGCAGGCATTGTGACCGTGCTGTTGGGATAGTAGAGCAGTCCATCGGAATCCGCAAGCCAGCCGAGGAACACCTTTCCGTCCGGGCCGGTCACATCTGCGCCGGGGGACAGGACGACCACACCTGCATCGCCGTAGTACTTCGCGTTGTCCTTCGGCCCGGTTCCTGTGCCGCCATTGAGATCATAAATCACCGGATAGACGTCCACGCTCATCCACTGCGCCACCAGGGTGATATCCTGGGTAATGCCGGACTCAAAGTTGAAGGGCCGGCCATCTAACGTCCACCCCATGAATTTATGGCCATCATAGGTGGGGTCCTCGGGTTTGACGACACGCTGGCTGTATTCCACGTCCGTTGCAGCGGGAACTGCAGAGCCTCCGTTGGAATCAAAGGTCACGGTATAGGTTATGGGCGCCCACTTGGCATAGAGATCAGTGTTGTAAGCGGGCATAGTAAAGTCAAATCCCCCAAACGGATCCGTCAGGGCAAAGTCCGTGTACCAGCCGGCAAAGGTCAGCACCTGACCGTCCGGATTTGTCCTTGTGGAGACGCCAACCGTGTAATGCTCCGGATCCGTCACTGCGGGGTCATAGCCTGCCAGTTTCTTTTCGTAGTAGATCTCGTAATTCTCCAAATCCTCGCCGCCGTTTTCGTGGAAGTTCAGCTCATATTTCAGGCGTTTAAAGTAAATATCCATAAAGCCATCCGGGTCTTTATTATATTCGTAGCGTTTATCCGGATCCCGGGAGCCGTCCAGTCCGGTGCCGTAGGTATTGTGATACCAGATCGTCCTTACGCCGGCCGTCGAATAACCATAGTTGCCATCCGAGCCCTTGAAAAAGCAGCTGAAGCCGGTGGGGTCACCGGGCACAACGCCCTTGGCCGCTCCGCCAAACACATAATCTCTCGACACCTCATAATACGTCCGGGTGTCGGTATTATAGCCGCCCAGTATACGGGCAGAGGTGTTGGGCACCGCTACTTTGCCGTCGGGCGCCTCACCCTCCAGCGTCTCATAGAAAACCCGATCCGCCAGATTGAAATTGACCCAACGCCAAGCGCCGGCCTCGTCAGCATAAAAGATCATCTTCTTCATATCGCTAAGCGAATCTACCGATACCGCATGCGGCTGGAGGAGGAACTCATGCTTGCCATCCAGCAAATAGTTCAGATCGTTGTACAAGGCGACCTCGTCCCAGAAGAAGCCCATGTCCGCAGAGTACTTGACCTGGGCGCTTACGGTCACGTTGTTTCCGTTCCTGTCCGGGAAGGTGAAGGAGATATTCCGTGTCTGACAGTCAAAATAGACGTTGACCACGGTGCTGCCGTCAGGTGCCACGGTCTTGGTCTCACTCTTCTCCTCATTCAGCACATAGCCATAGTCTTTGTGCTTATAGGGATTTTTAAAAATCAGCTCCGGGTCGTATTCCGTCTCTGCGCCGGTCTTGCTCTGATTCACAATGCGGGCCACCATCTTGTAGTCCCACTTGTCGTTTTCGATATCCGACTGGTACTCAATCCAGTAAATCACCTTATACTGGGTGTTGTCGTTGGGTGTCCACTTGGCATAGACCGTCGTTGGCGCAGTGATGGGCATGCTGAAATCAAAGGGAGTGGTAAGGGAAGTATCCGCATACCAGCCTGCAAAGGTGAAGCCTTCCTTATAGGGCTCCCCAGGCTCTTGTGCCTTCTGATCATCTCCGCTGGCCTTCCCATCAATAAACTGGCTGTTGATCGCTGTGCCGCCGTCGCTGTCAAAGATGACCCAATGGCCTTCCAGCATAATGGGATAGAGAGAAATATCCTGCGTTCCCACGGAGAGGCTGCCGGAGACATCCTCCGTCCCGCCTGCCGTCTTTGACCAGCCCTCATGACAGAGGGTGAGCGAGTCCATGGCAATTATGGGACTGTCGGGCAGGACAGTGACCGTGGAGTTGACCGGCACAGTGTCGGTGCGTACCACATTGCCTGCGGTGTCATGATAAATGACATGGGCAAACTCGTCGCTGTAACGGGCCGTGAGTGCAATCTCCCGGCTCTCCGTCACCTCAGATACCGTGCCAAAATCTGTAAAGGCCGTACTGCTCCCCTGCTCATACCAGCCGGCAAAATGCTTGTTGGCCAGCGTGGCCGGTACCGCAGGCTCATACAGCGTCTCCCCCGCTTTTAAGATCTGGACGTTGATTTTCGCACCGGTACCGTCATAAAAGGAATAGGTCAACAGCGCGGGAGATTCGGTCGTGTCGGCGTCCACCACGGCGTAAATGGAGAACTCATCTGTCACCAGCACTACGGTGTCGCCGCCCGTGCTGCTGGATGAGATCTGTTCGGGCGCACTGCTGCGGTCTACCGCACCGCTTTCAAGGGTATCCACATGGACCACCTGAAGATGCTCCGCTTCATTCAGCGCAGCGGCTGAGATGGTGACGGTGATCTGACGTTGGGGCTCTACCTGATTACCCTCGCCATCCCAGAAAGTAATATCCACGGCTGCGAGAACCCGGTTTCCGTCCGCAGTGCTAAGGATCTGCGCCTCTGTGGCAGCATCCACCCTGGCATCACAGACTGTCATCGTCACCGGCGTGCCAAAGGCTCCGGCAGGCGCCTTGGCCGTCACACGGACACCGGAGTCTGAGCGTCCCTGAAAGCTCATGGGTTGCTCTGCAGCAGTCTCCTCCGCGCTTTCCTGCGCGGCTGTTGTTTCAGCGGGGGCTTCCGCCGATGCTTCTGCACCGGGTTCTTCCGGAGCAGCAGTCTCCTCCGTGCTTTCCTGCGCGGCTGTTATTTCAGCGGGGGCTTCCGTCGATGCTTCTGCACCGGGTTCTTCCGGAGCAGCAGTCTCCTGTGTGGACTGCGCGCTCTTTCCGGCGTCACTGTTTTCAGGATCTGCATCCTCAGCGACAGCCTCTGTAGAGCTGTTGTCCACAGCATCAGAACCCGACGTTACCTCAGAAGG
>JAZQCI010000053.1:0-6453 GCA_045546175.1 Lachnospiraceae bacterium
CTTCATCTACGCAAATAAGATGGGGGAGAAGTACCTGAGGCGATATAAGAAGTATTTCAGAGATCCGGATATCCGGGAGTTTGATATGCAGCACGAGCAGTGGCTTTTCGGAGGTGAACAGTATGCGGTTCCTGTGCTGAAGGCAATTGATGAGTTTATGGGGATGCCGGTAGGGTGATTCCGGATGTGAACTGAAAAGCTCACGTACCGACTAATGGTACGCGAGCTTTTGCTTTTAGAATAATCTGATAGAAATATCAATACGGTACCGCCACAGCCTCTTTGTAGAGCACCTTTAACTGGGTAATGAAAGCGTCAAGGCTTTCCCTCTGATCGTTCTTGTGCGTACAGAGGACACAGGAGAAGTTTTCCTTGCAGTCAAAGGGAATCCAGGCAAACTGTCCGCTGTGATCGTTTAGAAATCCGGGTGCCAGGCAGACACCTTTTCCCGCAGCAACATTGGTGAGGGTCGTGTCGTGGTCCGCGCTGTTGAAGTAGTCAATCCTGCCGGAGGAGATCAGTCGGTGCTGGACGGCCCGCAGGCGTCAGGGATGCGCCCTTACCGCTTCGCTCAAAGATGGCAAAGCCGACTTCCTCTTCCAGAAGGCGGATCTGATAGGAGAAGGACGGCTGGCTGACGAACAGGTTCTCGGCGGCACGGCTGAAGTTCAGCGTGCGGGCAAGCTCTATGCAGTAGTCGATCTGTTTGGTATTCATGCGTTTTCACCTTAGGCTTTGGGAATTCCTGTCACTTTTTGCTATTTAAAAATCAAATCAATTATAACTTGTTTCAATTGGATAATGCAATGGAAATGTGCCAAAATATAGCCATCAGAAAGATAATTCACAAAGTCAGAAAAGGACATGCTTACTAAACGGAGGATACAGACATGGCAAAGACATTGATCGCATTTTTTTCAAGAGCAGATGAGAACTATTTTGGCGGCGCGATGCGCTATGTGAAGGTCGGAAACACGGAGATCGTAGTAGGGCTCATGAAGGAGCTGATCGAAGCAGACAGCTTCAAGATCGAGATGAAGGATCCTTACTCACCGGTCTACATGACCTGCATCGAACAGGCTAAGAAAGATTTAAGGTCGGGAGCGCGCCCGGAGCTGATAAGTATGCCGGAGAGCATCGATGAGTACGACACCGTCGTGCTTGCATATCCCAACTACTGGGGAACAATGCCGATGGCAGTGGTCACATTCCTGGAGCACTTTGATTTTACAGGCAAGACGATCCTGCCCCTCTGCACGAACGAGGGCAGCGGTCTGGGATCCAGCGAGAGGGATATCAAAAAATACGCGCCGGGTGCTAATTTGAAGAAAGGCCTTTCTATTACCGGCAGCCAGGCCGCGAATTCTAAAGGCAGCGTTCAGCGCTGGTTTTCCTCAAACGGACTTATGTGAGGAGGATGAACATGAGAAAAGGAATTGCTTTATTTGCAGCTGTGGTGCTGATGCTTACAGGATGTGGAAGCTCCGCTGCTTCCCAGAATACTTCGGCAGCTGCGGAGCCCGCGAAGGAAGCGGCAGCAGAGACTCAGACAGAAGAGACACAGGCAGAGGCAGTCAGCACAGAGGTTGACTCCGCAGCACAGGGCGAAGCTGCCGCAAATGCTGATAAAGCGGAAGCAGGGAGCGCCTCCGACACACTGGTGATCTACTTCTCCCGGACCGGCGAGCAGTATACCGTCGGCGTGATCGAGAAGGGCAATACGGCGATTGTCGCGGAGATGATTGCGGAGCAGACCGGAGCGGATCTGTTCGAAGTGCTTCCTGCCGACGATCACTACCCGATGACCTATGATGCCCTGACAGAAGTGGCGAGAGCGGAACAGAACGATAACGCCAGACCTGCCTACAGCGGTGAACTTCCGGATCTTAGCGGTTACAGCACGGTATTCATCGGAGCACCTGTCTGGTGGGGCGACTGGCCGATGATTATGTACACGGTCTTTGAGAACAATGACTTCTCGGGCAAAAAACTGATTCCCTTCTCCACACATGAAGGAAGCGGCCTGTCCGGTTTTGACGATAAGCTTAAGAGCGCCTGCCCGAATGCGGAAGTACTGAAAGGACTTGCGATTCGCGGAAACGACGCGCAGAACGCACAGGAGGAAGTGAAGAAATCCGTCGGCAGCTGGCTTACGGAGCTTGGGTTTTGAGATGGCAGAGAGAAATCGGAATATAAGCTAATTCCATACAGTAAAACCGGAACCATAATCGAGGGCGGTTGTTTTTGCGGATGTCTGCAGAAGCAGCCGCCTTTTTTGTGGGGCGCTGAACAGCACTCTATTTTGGCTTCGATTGAATGCATTTCAGAGAAATATTCTCATAATTTGGCGCCGGATGTCATAAAAACTTCAGAAAAGAGTCTGAAGGGCATATAATTAAAAAAGAGAACTTTGTAGGAAACAGAGGATAGTTTTACTTGCTTAGAAGGAGACCAGAGTTATGAGAGCAGATCAGATCATTAAAAACGCGAAAATCTTCACATCGGACAAGGAAAGGCCAATGGCTGCCGCTCTTGCGGTAAAGGACGGCAAATTCGTCTATGTGGGAGACGAAGCCGGTCTCTCAGAGTATGAGGGGGAAGTCAGAGACCTGGACGGCAGATTCGTTATGCCCGGTCTTATTGACAGCCACGTCCATGTCACCATGGGAGCGGGTTTTGAGTATACGGACTTGGGCCCCTTTGTTGAATGCGACAGCAAACAGGGAGCTCTGGACTTTATGGCGGACTACATTAAGCAGAATCCCGGCCGGAAGCGCTATCGGTTCGTTCTGGAACGGAAATTCCTGCATGAGGACGACATCACAAAGGAGGATCTCGACGCGGTCTACCCGGACGGCGAGATTGTAGTTATGGAGGGCGAAGCGCACAGCGTCTGGGTAAGCTCGAAAGCTCTTAAGCAGCACGGCGTTACGGACGAGACGCCGGATCCCATTCCCGGGCTCAGCTATTATGTGCGACAAGACGGACATGTGACCGGAAATGTATTTGAGGCTGCGACGGAAATGCCGTTTCTTCTCGACGAGGCCCTGGACTTAAGCGATGAGCAGCTTGACGCAGCCCTCATGCGCTGGATTAATTTCTCTGTCGATCACGGCATATCTGCAGTCTTTGACGCCGGCATTCCCGAGTGCAACAAGCTCCATGAGCGTATCTACGACCGCCTCCGTGAGCTGGACATTCAGGGGAAGCTGCCGGTTTACATTGACGGCTGCTATGTGATCACGCAGCCGAGGCAGGTACCGGAGGCAATGGGGGAGCTACTGCGCTTCAGGGACAAATATGACACGGAGCATCTGAGGGTTCACACGCTCAAAATATTCAATGACGGCACTCTGAAGATTCACACCGCAGCCTTGGTCACGCCCTATGAGGACACCCATGAAAAGGGCGTTGCCGCTTTTAACGGGGAACAGATCGCGGATGTTCTTCTGAGACTGAACAAAGAAGGGCTGGATCTTCATCTGCATACCGTCGGCGAGGGCGCGTCCCGCAATGTTTTGGATGGCGTGGAGATTGCCAGGAAGAAGCTGGGGGACAGCTACCGCGTAAAGGTGACCTGTGCCCATCTGGAACTTCAGGATGACGCGGATCTGCCGCGCTTTGCAGAGCTTGGCGTCAACGCTAATTATACGCCCTGGTGGCACGCCGGAAACATGGGCGGCTATCCCTTTGAGACCTGGCGTGCCCTGTTCGGTGAGAAGCGGGCGCTCTCCATGTATCGCTGCAAGTCGGTCTGGGACACCGGCGCGAATGTGACCTGGTCCAGTGATGACATTCATTACGAGGATTTTACAGGCTGGAATCCCTTCCTCTGTATGGAAGTCGGAATGACGCGCTGGATCACGGAGAAGACCAAGGCTAATGATTTCGACCGGACGATCGAAGCATATCCTCCCGCCAGCGAGCAGATGAACATTGAGGAAATGATCCTGGGATATACCATCAACGGCGCCAGGCAGCTTGGAATTGAAGCCCGCAAGGGCTCCATCGAGGTGGGGAAGGACGCGGACTTCCTGGTGTTCGACAAAGACCTTATGACGGCAGAGCACGAGGGGCTCAGCTATATCATGCCCGGAGAGGTATATTTTGGCGGAAAGAAGATGACCATTTCCTGACTTGAAGTATATTTTGGCGGAAGGAAGATGGCTGTCTCCTGACTTTTAATTACTGACTTATTTCACTTAAAAAGGGGATAAAAGATGGCTAAGACAGCAGACAAAGTTATTTACGGTAATTTATATACAGCCAATCGGAAACAGCCGCGGGCAAAGGCTGCGGCGATCGCGGACGGAAGATTTGTTTTCGTCGGAGATGAGAAAGGGGCAGAAGCATATATCGGAGAAGGCACGGAAGTGCAGCGCTTTGAAGGCGGGATCATCCTGCCGGGCTTCGGAGAAGGGCACGGCCATATCAGCCCCGGAGGCACGGAGGCGCTCTTTACGGTCCGCTTGGACCCGCACGATTCACTGGAAGGACATCTGAAAACGGTGAAAGAATTCGCCGAAAGGCATCCGGAACTGGAGGTCATTCAGGGAGCGGGGTTTGTCCCCACGCCGGACATGGGACCGAACGGTCCGACAGCGGAGCTTCTTGACGGACTGACGGATAAGCCGGTCGTGCTTGCGGACGCCGGGCATCATTCTTATTGGGTGAACCATGCCGCCATGAACCGCCTGGGAATCAATAAGGATACGCCGGACGTCAGTGACGGAATCATCACCCGGGACCAAGACGGTAATCCCACCGGGTATTTCCGTGAAGGCGCTATAGACCTTATGAAACCGCTTACTGTTTTCTCGGTGGAGCAGTACAAAGAGGCTGTCCTGTACTACCAGAACGAATATCTGGCAAACGGTGAGACTCTGGTCCTGGATCCGATCATCAACTGGGACAGCACGGATCATGCGGCACTGGCCTGTCATGAACTGGACGCGGAAGGAAAGCTGAAAATGCACGTTTTCGCCGCTTACCAGGTTTTCCAGGCGGAAGGGCACGATCCCATCGCGGAGATCGAGCACGCGGCAGAGCTCAGAAAAAAGACAAAGGGCCCCATGTTTGAGCTGAGCAACATCAAGGTTCAGGTGGATGGAACCATGCCCGGCAATCCTTCGACTGCCTATATGAAAGAGCCCTACGCCGATCCCTGGTCCAAGGAGCAACAGCACTGCGGACAGCTCCGTTTTGACCTGGAGACACTGACAAAGATATATTGCAAATCCCATGAGCTCGGCTTCACGGTGCATGCCCACGCCATCGGAGACGGCGCGCTGGCCATGGCACTGGATGCTGCCGAGAAGGCGTTGGAGCAGACGGGACCCCATGATTTCCGGGACGCCGTCACGCATCTGCAGGTCGTGGACCGGGCGGATATTCCACGCATGGCAAAGCTTGGCATAGTGGCCGTGACAGATCCGCACTGGTTCGATATGGAACCTGAATATTTTGATATAATGGCAGCTATTCTCGGAGAGGAGCGCGCCGAGCATCAGCTTCCGATGAAGTCCTTTTTCGACGCCGGCGTCGTTGTGACCTCCGCCAGCGACTATCCCGTCATAAGTCCGGCCTATCCGCTTATCAGCATACAGAAGGGCGTCCTCCGTCAGCTCCCCGGCCAGCCGGATACGCTGCATGATCCGGCGGAGCGTGTCACCGTGGAGCAGATGATCGAAGCGGCGACCCTGAACGAGGCTTACCAGCTGCGGTGTGATGACCGGCTCGGCAGCATTGCCGCCGGCAAGGAAGCGGATCTGGTCGTACTCGGAACAGACATTACCGCATGTGACCCGGAACATATTCAGGACGCTCCCGTGCTTGGCACTATGATAGGTGGGGAATGGGTCTATCGGGGCGGCGCGTAAAACCCTGGCCGACCATGGTCGGCCGCCTGATCAGGCTGGGATAAGCAGTAACTCCATGGGCGTCCGACCGGTGATAAGGGTCAGATACTCTGAACAGATGGACTGAGAGGTCAGGTAAACTGTACCCATAACAGTGGACACGGGAATTTTAGGCATAAACAACTGTATTTGCAGAAGTATATCCCAAAGGCTTCCGGGAAAAGGCTTTTTCTGACTAATTTGAGACGATATTTTCCGGAGGTTTAGGCATGGCAATGCTTTATGGAAAAAGCATCGCCTAATTGCAGCTCTCATTATATTCAGCGTGGATTACACTGATAATCGGTGTGACTGTACAAAGATTTGTTCACAAGTTTCCCAATAAAATATATTCCGTTGTATTTTGTTAGGAGTTCTTGGCTATATGATCGAAAGAAGAAACCGATTGTAGAGGGAGTCAGCTTCTCGGAGATTGAATCTCCGAGCTTGCTGTTCCGCCGCGGGAGTCTTTCTCTTCTCCACAAACGGAAAAGCAACCTTATCCGGATACAGCAGGCTCGCTGTCCTTCCCGCAGGAAAGGCAGTGGAGGCCCGC
>JAZQCI010000054.1:0-27027 GCA_045546175.1 Lachnospiraceae bacterium
CCATTCAGGCAAATTCCTGTTACAAAGGTGAAAATGGTATAAGGATCGTGGTGGAAAAAGGCGAACGTTATACCATTTAGAAATGGAGAACGCTATGCAGGTGACGGATGTAAGAGTTAGAAGAATTGCCAAAGAAGGCAAAATGAAGGCAGTCGTCTCTATTACTATCGATCATGTTTTCGTTGTACACGATATCAAGGTCATCGAGGGTGAAAAAGGACTCTTTATTGCCATGCCGAGCAAGAAGTCGGCAGACGGCGAGTATAGAGACATAGCCCATCCCATCAATACAGATACCAGAGCAATGCTTGAGAGCATTATCCTGGAAGAGTATGAAAGAAGTGCATTGCAGGAAGATAACTCATCTACAGGTACGACAGCATAGCATCGCACGGAAATCTATCTAAATAGCTGAATATCGAATCCATGGAAAGTATCGCCGCGTGCCTGGCTAAAGACCCGCGCCGATACTTTTCTTGACGTTGGGCACAGATTTGTGGTATGTAAGGAAAAGCACAGGGCAAAATACTGATTAATTAAGGCGCGCGCAGCGAGCCGGTAACGGAGTAAAAATGGATTCTTACTATATTATTGTCGGGCTGGGGAATCCGGGCGGCAAATACGAGGGAACAAGACATAATGTCGGCTTCAAAGTCATCGATGAACTGGCCGACCGCTTTAAGATCGACAGGCCGGTGCGCTTTGGCAAGTCGATGATCGGAAAGGGGTCGATCGCCGGTGAAAAGGTGATCCTGGTCAAGCCCATGACTTATATGAACCTGAGCGGCGAGGCGGTCAGAGAGATCTGCAGCTATTACAAAGTGGACCACACCGATCATCTGATCGTCATATCGGACGATATCGATCTTCCCGTGGGCCATCTGCGGATCCGGAAGAAGGGAAGCGCCGGCGGGCACAACGGACTTAAAAACATCATCCTGCATCTGGGAGACGATGAGTTTACGAGAATCCGGATCGGCGTGGGAGGAAAGCCCGCGCCCGGCGCGGATCTGGTGAACCATGTCCTGGGACATTTCACGGGAGAAGATAAGGAAATCGTGCAGGAGGCTTTCGTAAAGGCTGCGGACGCCTGCGAATGCGCGATCAAAGAGGGCCCGGACAAGGCCATGAACCTCTATAATACCAAAAAGCAGAAGAAGCCGAAGAAACGCAAAGAGATGGAGGACGCGCCGCAGGCGGCGCCGGAGGCCGAGAGTAATGCTGACGTTAACAGCTCCGCTGAAGGAATCTGAGAATTACAATAAAATAGCAGACGCCATGCAGGTGGACGGAGCGTGCGTCCTGGCGGAAGGCTGCGCGGAGGCGCAGAAGCTCCACCTGGTCTACGCGCTGAGCAGGGAATCCTCGCTGGCCCCGCTGGCCAGGTTCCGTCTGATCGTGACTTACAGCGACCAGAAGGCCAAGGAGATCCAGGAGGCGTTCCGTTTCTATGACCGGAATACGGTGATGTTTCCCGCCAAGGACTTGATCTTCTATCAGGCGGATCTTCGCGGCAGGGAGCTCGACAAAGAGAGGATTCGGTGCCTGCGCAGGATCATGGAAGGGCGGCCGGCGACGGTGGTCACTACTTTTGCTGCCCTGATGACGCCCCAGGTGCCGCTGGAAGTCCTCAAAAAGAGCGTCATCAAAGTGGAAAAGCGGGGCGAACTGAACCTCTCCGATACCGCGAAGCGCCTGGTGGAGCTGGGCTATGAGAAGCAGTACCAGGTGGAAAAGCCCGGGCAGTTCGCGGTCCGCGGCGATATCCTGGATATCTTCGAGCTGACAGAGGAAAACCCTTACAGAATAGAGCTGTGGGGAGATGAAGTGGAGTCCGTCCGCTCTTTTGACGTGCTCAGCCAGAGATCCATCGCGCAGCTGGAATCGGTGTCGATCTACCCCGCGACGGAAATGATCGTGTCCGAGTCGAGGCTCAGAGACGGGTTTAAACGGATCCGCGAGGAAGAAAAGAAGGTAGAGAAGCTCTACCGGGAGCAGAACCGCACGGAGGAGGCCCACCGCCTGAAGACGACCATCGCGCAGATGGAAGAGGAGGCGCTGGAGTGGCGGCAGTACGGGCAGCTCGAGAGCTATATTCACTATTTTTACCCGCATACCGAGAATTTCCTGAACCTTTTCCCGAGACAGGCGACCATGATCTTTGTGGACGAACCCTACAGGGTCAGCCAGCACGCCGGCGCGGTGGAAGAAGAGTTCCGAATGAGCATGACCAGCCGCGCGGAGAAGGGGTATATCATCCCCGGGCAGATGCAGCTCCTGACGGCCGCGGACGCCGTGACGGCGCAGATGCTGCAGTACCGGTGCGTCGGCGTGGCGGGTCTTGCAAACGGATGCGGCTACATGGAACCGGACCTGACGGTGTCGATGAACGCCAAGTCCATGTCGCCCTTCAACAAGAGTTTCGAGGCCCTCGAAAAAGAGCTGGAATCTTATAAGAAAAAGGGATACAGGACTATTTTGATCTCTCCGTCAAGGACCAGAGCAAGAAGGCTGGCGCAGGACCTCATGAACGACGGGATCACTGCCTTTTACAGCGAAAACCCCGAGCGGAGGCTGCAGCCCGGCGAGATCATGACTTACTACGGCCGGATCGCGCAGGGATTTGAGTATCCCGACATCAAATTCGCGGTCATCGCGGAGTCGGACATATTCGGCGCCGAGAAGAAAAAGAAGACCAAAAAGAAAAAGTATGAAGGCGAGCAGATCCAGGCCTTCTCCGAGCTCAAGGCGGGCGATTATGTGGTGCACGAGGACCACGGGATCGGCATCTACCGGGGCGTGGAGAAGATCGAGGTCAACCACATCGCCAAGGACTATATCAAGATAGAGTACGGCGGAGGCGGTACGCTCTATGTGCTGCCCACAGAACTCTCCGCCCTGCAGAAGTATGCTTCCGCGGGCTCGGCCAAGCCCAAGCTGAACAAACTGGGCACCCAGGAGTGGACGAATACAAAGACCAAGGTCCGAAAAGCCGTGGACGAAGTGGCGGAGGACCTGGTGGAGCTCTACGCGGCAAGGCAGCAGAAGAAGGGGCACCGGTACGGCCCGGATACGGTCTGGCAGAAGGAGTTTGAGGAGCTCTTCCCTTATGAGGAGACGGAAGATCAGCTCACCGCCATCGAAGAGACCAAGAAGGATATGGAGAGCGACCGCATCATGGACCGCCTGATCTGCGGCGACGTCGGCTACGGCAAAACAGAGATCGCCATAAGGGCCGCCTTCAAAGCCGTGCAGGAGGGCATGCAGGTGGCGGTTCTGGTTCCCACGACCATCCTGGCGCAGCAGCACTACAATACCTTCTGCGAGAGGATGCACAGATATCCCGTCACGATCGGAATGCTGTCGAGATTCCGGACATCGGCAGAGCAGAAGCAGACCATCAAGGAGGTCTCACAGGGGCTCTGCGACATCGTGATCGGCACGCACAGGCTCCTCTCCAAGGACATCAAATTCAAAAATCTGGGCCTTCTCATAGTGGACGAAGAGCAGCGCTTCGGCGTCACACACAAAGAGAAGATCAAGAAGATGAAGGAGAACGTGGACGTTCTGACCCTCTCTGCGACGCCCATTCCCAGAACTCTGCACATGAGCCTTGTGGGGATCCGCGACATGACCGTGCTGGAGGAGGCGCCCGAAGGGCGCGTGCCCATCCAGACGTATGTCATGGAATACGACGAAGAGATGGTCAGGGAAGCGGTCATCCGCGAGCTGTCCCGGAAAGGGCAGGTCTACTATGTCCACAACCGCGTGAACGACATCGACGTCGTCACGGCGAGGCTCCAGCAGATCATCCCCGAGGCCAGGATCGCCTACGCCCACGGCCAGATGAAAGAGGAACAGCTCGAGAAGATCATGTATGAATTTATCGACGGCGGGATCGATGTCCTGGTCTCGACGACCATCATCGAGACCGGTCTGGATATATCCAACGTCAACACGATCATCATCCACGACTCGGACAAGATGGGCCTCTCCCAGCTCTATCAGCTGCGGGGCCGCGTCGGCCGAAGCGGCCGGACGGCGTACGCCTTCCTCATGTACCGCAAGGACCGCATGCTCCGGGAAGTGGCCGAGAGGCGCCTGCGCGCCATCCGTGAATATACGGATCTGGGCAGTGGCTTCAAAATAGCGATGAGAGACCTGGAGATCCGCGGAGCCGGCAGCGTCCTTGGGAGAGCCCAGCACGGCCACATGCAGGCGGTCGGCTACGACCTCTACTGCAAGCTCCTGAACATGGCGGTCAAGCAGGTCAAAGGCGAACCTGTAAAGGAAGAGCGCACCGTTCGCGTAAACTTAAGCGTGGACGCCTTCCTGCCCGAAAGCTATATCATCAACGAAGAGCAGAAGCTGGAGATCTACAAAAAGATCGCCGCCATCGAATCGACGGACGACTACGATGAAGTCAGAGAAGAGCTGGTCGACCGCTTCGGCGAGATCCCCGCGCCGGCCGGAAACCTCCTGCGCATCGCACTCATCCGCTCCGTCGCCGCCCGGATCGGGATCACAGAGATCGTCGGCACAGCTGGGACCATCCATTTCTACATGGACCCCGCTGCCCGCGTCCGCGCGGAAAACATCCCTTCCCTTCTGCGAAACTACAGCAAGACGCTCTCCTTCAACGTCAAAGGATTCAGCGGCCGCGGGCTGCCCGAATTCCTGTACCGCTACAAGGCCGTCGGCGTGACCGTCCGGGACGAAGAGATCCTGCTGTCGTCGCTGGAGGAGCTCCTGATCGCCATGGGCAGGTATCTGATTTAATGTGTCAGGAGGACACAGTATACTTTAAAAACAAAAAGGCCCCCTTCGCGGCAGCAAGTTTTAGCCTGCTTACCGGGAAGGGGGCACTTTGTTTGTGCGACAACTTTTTACTTAATATTCAAATGCTCATAGAGCAATCTCTCAGAAATAGAAGAACAGACCTGTTTTCTTGAGCGGCGCTCTCAGCGCCATGTACAGTACCGTTGTAATAAAGGCGGATACCACCGAATTGATGGCGGTCACCCCAAGATTGATCGCGAAGGACACTTCCGCGGCGGGCTTGCCCAGGATCAGGATCTTGTAGAAGTAGCGGATCGTAGGATCGAAGATAGCGTTAAACAGAAGTCCCGCAACAACAGCGGCTATTGTCCAGCGCAGTACCTTTGTCAGATCCTTTTCTGTCGTGATGTGTCCCATCTTGTGCGCGATAAATCCTACCAGCACACCCATAAGAAACTTGATCACGAATGTGATCGGCGCCTGAACGATATAAACGGGATCCATAAGGTCCGCGATCGTAAGTCCGAGCGCTCCGCCGACGCCGCCGTAGGCGCTTCCGAGGATCAAGGCGCCCAGCACGCAGAATGCGTTGCCCAGGTGCACCGTGACCTTATCGCCGGCAATCGTGGGAATCGGGATGGATAAGAACGTAAATACTACATATGTAATCGCAGCGAAGATTCCGGCAAAAACCATCTTTCTCAGCTGCTCTTCCTTCGTGCTGCTGATCTCTGCGGCTGTGTCTAAACTATTCATAATGACCTCCTGTCTGTCTGTTTTCTAACTTAACCAAAGTATAGCTGTATCTGAATATATTAATAGCGCCAGAAAATTATTTTTTTATATAACCAGATTGCGAAGGGGAGGGAGATAAGAAGAATTTGGTGACCTTGAGGGAGCGATAGTCTCAGGAAGAATTTGATGATCTTGTGGGGCGACAGCCTTAAGAAGAATTTGACAACTATGAGGGGAAATCTGCCCTTGGTTGGATTATATGAAGGGATTTTGGGCAGTCTGCCCCCATGAAAAAAAGAGCAAGAAGCCAAAATATTGCAAAAATCAGCTTATTTTCCGGCGAGTTGGATCAAAAGGGTTGTTATATAGATGATGGCCCCCATACAGTGTGGTGTCCACTTCTTACAATTGAGGCCACCGATGAAGAATTCTTGTATATAATCCAACTCGTATGTAAAATGTCCTGATTTCTTTACTATGTGCCGGCAATCAGGAAAACTGATGGGGGCTATAGAAGAAAAAAGTACTCAAATAATCCAACGCACCTCGGCATGGAAAGGCGGGGAGTTGTCAGACGAGATCGACGGCGGAGAGCAGCCGGAATGACGCCGGAGTGGTCGCGGAGGTATCTCCGCAACCACTCCGACGTCAGAAAGATGCAGAAAGAGCCAGAATGACGCCCAAGTGGTTGCGGAGATATCTCCACAACCACTCCGGCGTCAGAAAGCCGCGGAAAGAGCAAAAATGACGCCCAAGTGGTCGCGGAGGTATCTCCGCAACCACTCCGGCGTCAGAAAGATGCAGAAAGAGCCAGAGTGACGCCCAAATGGTTGCGGAGTACCCTCCACAACCACTCCGGCGTCAGAAAGCCGCAGAAAGAGCAAAAATGACGCTCAAATGGTCGCCGAGCCCCCTCCGCAACCATTCCGGCGTCATTCCACAAACTCCGCCGCCCCGTAACCGCCAGAAACGAATAACACACCCCCGAACAACACAAAACCGGGCTCAAAGAGCCCGGTTCCGGTATTATTCCATATAAATTCAACACTGTCGCTCCGCGATCAGCTCTGAATCCCCTGATGCTTCTCACCGACTTCGTCGAGAAGGCGAAGCTTGGTGTCATACAGCTTCCTGGACAGGTCGACATAGACCTGGTGAGGGTTGACCAGACGCCTGGATTCCTCCCACAGAGTATCCTGCTCGGCAAGACACTGCTTGCGGATATCCATGGTCTTGGGAGAAGTGTAGACGCACTCGCCGTTGAGGAACAGAGGAACAAGGAGCTCTCTGAGCTCGAACTCGTCTGCTTCCAGACGAGTCTTCTTCCAGGGCTCGCTCGGGTCGAAGAGGACCAGCGGACGATCGGTCGTGAAGGTCTCCTCCTCGAGGCAGATCAGGTCGGCGATGATCTTGTGGCTGGCCTTCTCGTATATGCGGTAGATCTTCTTGTTTCCGGGATTGGTGACCTTCTCGGTGTTCTCGGAGAGCTTGATCTTGGGCTCGAAGGTGCCGTCCGGATTCTGGATCGCTGCGAGCTTGTAGACGCCGCCGAAGGACGGGTTGTCTTTGGCCGTGATCAGGTGCGTGCCGACGCCCCAGGAGGTGATGGTCGCGCCCTGGTTCTTCAGGGAGTCGATCAGGTGCTCATCCAGGTCGTTGGAAGCGGAGATGATCGCGTCCGGGAAACCGGCTTCGTCGAGCATCTTGCGGGCCTTCTTGGAGATGTAGGCGAGGTCGCCGCTGTCGAGACGGATGCCGTAGCCTTTGCCCAGGGTGCCCTTGTCGCGCAGGTACTGGAAGGTCTTGATGGCGTTGGGTACGCCGGACTTAAGGGTATCGTAAGTGTCTGCGAGAAGGATGCAGGCATTCGGATACATATCGCCGTAGGTCTTGAAGGCGGTCAGCTCGTCCGGGAAACTCATGATCCAGCTGTGGGCGTGGGTGCCCTTTACGGGGACGTCAAACAGCTGTCCGCACAGCACGTTGGAAGTTCCGACGCAGCCGGCGATGACAGCGGCGCGGGCGCCGTAAGTTCCGGCGTCGGGTCCCTGCGCGCGGCGAAGGCCGAACTCCATGATTCCGTCTCCGCGGGCCGCGTAGCAGATGCGGGCCGCTTTGGTGGCGATCAGACTCTGGTGGTTAATGATGTTGAGAATCGCGGTCTCCACAAGCTGAGCCTGCATAATGGGAGCAATAACCTTGACCATGGGCTCTCTGGGGAACATGAGTGATCCTTCCGGGATCGCGTAGATGCTTCCGGTGAAACGGAAAGCGGCCAGGTAGGCGAGGAACTCTTCATCAAAGATGCCGAGGCCTCGAAGATAATCGATATCCTGCTTGCTGAAGTGCAATTCCTTGATGTATTTGACGAGCTGCTCAATCCCGCACATGATCGAATATCCGCCGCCGAACGGGTTGTTGCGGAAGAAGGCGTCGAAGATGACGGTCTTGTTCTCTTCCTTATTCTTGAAGTAGCCCTGCATCATTGTCAGCTCATAAAGATCTGTGAGCAGTGTCAGGTTTTGTCTGTCCATTTTATCCTCCTAAGTGATAGCTGAGTGGTGGTGTCAAGACACCCATCTAATTGATGATACTACGAATGGCAGGCTTCTGCAATTTATTTGGCTGTTTTTTGGTCAAAAGAAGCCCGAAAACTTGAGCAGAATGACGATGCGGAAAATGCGTCGGCTCCGCGCGGAAAGCGTATTTTTACTTATCGCCACAAAGAACCCGAAGGTTTTATGTCAATTCTGCCAAAATAGAGAAACCCGACAGGTTTTTACAACTTTATGACAAGTTGTGATACAGTCCTTGACAGTATTTTGCCGCAAACGTTATAATCTCATGGTTAATGTGGAGAGAGTGCAGGATTCTGTATTTCTTCCATCCTAAATAAGCTGACGAGAAAGGCGGAAGGAGAAAGATGTACAAAAAAGTAAACCCCGACCTGAATTTCGTGGAGAGAGAACACAACACACAGAAATTCTGGAAAGAAAACAAGATCTTTGAAAAGAGCGTGAAGGAGCGTGAGGGCTGCCCCACATATATGTTTTATGACGGCCCGCCCACGGCTAACGGAAAGCCGCACATCGGCCATGTTCTTACAAGAGTCATCAAAGACATGGTGCCGCGCTACCGCACGATGAAGGGATATCAGGTCCCCAGGAAAGCCGGCTGGGACACCCACGGACTTCCCGTAGAACTGGAAGTTGAGAAAGAGATCGGTATCGAGGGCAAGGAGCAGATCGAAGAGTACGGAATTGCTCCCTTTGTCGAGAAGTGCAAGGAAAGTGTCTGGAAGTACAAATCGATGTGGGAGGATTTCTCCGACACGGTAGGCTTCTGGGCGGACATGGATAACCCTTATGTCACCTATTACGATGATTTCATCGAGTCCGAGTGGTGGGCTCTGAAGACGATCTGGGAGAAGGGCCTTCTCTACAAGGGCTTCAAGGTCGTCCCTTACTGCCCCAGCTGCGGAACCCCTCTGTCCTCCCACGAAGTGGCGCAGGGCTACAAGACCCTCAAGGAGCGCTCCGCGATCGTGCGCTTCAAGCTGACCGATGAGGACGCCTATTTCCTGGCATGGACGACCACGCCTTGGACGCTGCCTTCCAACATCGCGCTCTGCGTGAACCCGGATGACATGTATGCCAAGGTAAAGGCCATCGACGGATATACCTATTATATGGCGCAGGCTCTGCTGGATCAGGTCCTGGAGCCTCTTAAGGACAAGTATGAAGCGACGGCGGACGGCAAGGCTTATGAAGTCCTTGCGACCATGAAGGGCACGGACCTCGAGTACAAGTCCTACGAGCCCCTCTATGAGGAAGCCGCCAGAAGAACGGCGCAGCAGCACAAGAAAGCATTCTTCGTCTATTGCGACGACTATGTAACCATGACAGACGGTACCGGCATCGTTCACATCGCTCCTGCTTTCGGTGAGGACGACGCGAGAGTCGGCCGCAAGTATGACGCTCCTTTCGTTCAGCTCGTCGACGCACAGGGCTGCCTGGTCGAGGGAACTCCTTTCGCGGGCATGCGCTGCAAGCCCACACAGGCCGAGATGGACAAGGGCGCGGTCAGCGCTGACCCTGAGGTTCTCAAAGACCTGAGCGTGCGCGGTATTTTGTTCTCTGCTCCCAAGTTCGAGCACGACTATCCGCACTGCTGGCGCTGCGGTACGCCTCTTCTGTACTACGCCCGCCAGTCCTGGTTCATCAAGATGACTTCCGTCAGAGATGACCTGGTGAGCGGCAACAAGAAGATCAACTGGATCCCTCCGACCATCGGAGAGGGGCGCTTTGGCAACTGGCTGGAGAACATCCAGGACTGGGGCATCTCCCGCGACAGATACTGGGGAACTCCCCTCAATATCTGGGAGTGCAAGGGCTGCGGCCACCAGCTGAGCGTAGGCAGCAAAAAAGAGCTGGCCGAGCTCTCCGGAAACCCCGAAGCGCTTAAGACCGAGCTCCACAGACCTTACGTGGACGCCTATACGATCAAGTGCCCCGAGTGCGGCGGAGAGATGCACCGCGTTCCCGAGGTCATCGACTGCTGGTTCGACTCCGGAGCAATGCCCTATGCACAGCTCCACTATCCATTTGAAAATAAAGAACTCTTCGAGAAGTGGTTCCCCGCTGCCTTCATCAGCGAGGCGGTGGACCAGACACGCGGATGGTTCTATTCCCTGCATGCGGAGTCCACGCTCCTCTTTGACAAGCACTGCTATGAGAACGTCATCGTGCTGGGACTGGTTCTGGATGAGGACGGCAACAAGATGTCCAAGAGCAAGGGCAATGCGGTAGATCCTTTCACGGCGCTCAAGATGCACGGCGCGGACGCGATTCGCTGGTATTTCTATACCAACAGCGCGCCTTGGCTGCCCAACAAGTTCTCCGACAAGACAGTCAAGGAAGGCCAGCGCAAGTTCCTCGGAACACTGTGGAACACCTATGCTTTCTATACTTTGTACGCGGATATCGACAACTTCGATCCCACAAAGTACACGCTGGACTATGATAAGCTCAGCGTCATGGACAAGTGGCTCCTGTCCCGCATGAATACGATGATTAAGAACACGGATGCGAACCTGGATAAGTACAGGATCCCCGAGGCGGCAGGCGCTCTGGAGACATTCGTGGACGAGATGTCCAACTGGTACGTCCGCCGCTGCCGCGACCGTTTCTGGGCAAAGGGCATGGAACAGGACAAGATCAATGCGTATATGACTCTGTACACGGCTCTTGTGAACGTGTGCAAGTGCGCCGCTCCCATGATCCCCTTCATGACCGAGGAGATCTACCAGAACATCGTCAGAAGCGTCGACGAGACGGCTCCCGAGAGCATCCACCTGTGCCTGTTCCCCGAGGCGGATGAGGCACACATCGACAAGGAGCTAGAGGAGAGCATGGACGAGGTCCTGGGGATCGTCGTCATGGGCCGCGCCTGCCGCAATGCTTCCAATATCAAGAACAGACAGCCCATCGCGCAGATGTTCGTAAAGGCGCAGAAGGATCTCAACGCCTTCTTCCAGGACATCATTGGGAATGAGCTCAATGTCAAAAAAGTGATCTTCACGGACGATGTCCGGGAATTCACGAGTTATACTTTCAAGCCGCAGCTGCGCACAGTGGGCCCCAAGTACGGCAAACAGCTGGGCGGAATCAGAAAGTATCTGGCAGAACTGGACGGCAACAGTGCCATGGATACGCTCAGGAGCGAGGGTGCGCTTCGCCTGGATGTGAACGGCGTCGCCGTAGAGCTTCTTGAGGAAGATCTTCTCATCGAGACGGCCCGCAAGGAAGGCTATGTGAGCCAGGAAGACGGCGCGATTACCGTTGTTCTGGACACGAACCTGACGCCTGAGCTGATCGAGGAAGGCTATGTATTCGAGCTGATCAGCAAGATCCAGACGATGAGAAAAGAGTCCGGGTTCGAGGTCATGGACCGCATCCGCGTCTCCCTCGGCGGCAACAAAAAGCTGTCTGCAGTGGCGGCGGCCAACGAGGCGGCGATCGCGGGCAAAGTCCTGGCGGATAAGATCGAGCAGGATGAGCCCCTGGCAAACGAGAAGGCCTGGGATATCAACGGCGAGAAGGTCACGATCGGCGTTCAGAAGATCTGACAACGGCGAGCACAGAAAACATGAGCGGCCCGAGGCGCGGGCAGCGAACCGGGATAGAATCGGAGCGGTTCGCGCCGCGGGTCATAGAGGAGAAACAAAGAATGGTAAAAAGACCCACGTTTAATTTCGATAAGGATCTCTTCAAAAGAAGTGTCGAGTACAACGTCCGTACCATGTACAGACGCACCATGAAGGAAGCTACGGACCAGCAGGTCTTCCAGGCTTCCGCCATGGCCCTGAAGGATCAGATCATTGACTGCTGGATGAGGACCCAGAAGGTCTTCGACGAGAAGGACCCCAAGCAGGTAGTTTACCTGTCCATGGAGTTCCTCATGGGCCGCGCCTTCGGCAACGACGCCATCAACCTGATGGCTTACGAGCCCATCAAGCAGGCACTCAAGGAACTCGGCTTCAAGCTTGACGCAATCGAGGATCAGGAGCCCGACGCGGCGCTGGGCAACGGCGGTCTCGGAAGACTGGCAGCCTGCTTCCTGGATTCCCTTGCAACTCTGAACTATCCCGCCTACGGCGCGGGCATCCGCTACCAGTACGGTATGTTCAAGCAGGAGATCAGAGACGGCTACCAGGTGGAAGTTCCGGACAACTGGCTGGACAACGGCAACCCGCTGGAGCTCAGAAGACCCGAGTACACACAGGAAGTACACTTCGGAGGCTATGTCACCTCTTATCTGGACAGAAACGGCCGCACCATGTTCAAGCAGGAAGGCTACAGCGCTGTCAAGGCTGTTCCCTATGACCTTCCGGTCATCGGTTACGGCAACGGTTTCGTCGATACCCTGAGAATCTGGGACGCGGAGCCGGTAGTGAGCTTCAAGCTGGACTCTTTTGACAGAGGTGAGTACCAGAAATCCGTAGAACAGGAGAACCTGGCCCGCACGATCTGCAACGTCCTCTATCCCTGCGATGACCACATCCAGGGCAAGGAGCTGCGCCTCAAACAGCAGTACTTCTTCGTATCCGCTACACTCCAGTGCGCGATCCAGAAGTACATGAAGACACACGACGACATCAGAAAGATTCATGAGAAGTATGTCTTCCAGCTCAACGACACGCATCCCACGCTGGCGATCCCCGAGCTCATGCGCATCCTCATGGATGAGTACGCTCTGACATGGGACGAGGCATGGAATGTCGTCACAAAGAGCTGCGCGTACACCAACCACACCATCATGGCGGAAGCGCTTGAGAAGTGGCCCATCGAGCTCTTCTCCAGACTCCTTCCCCGTATCTACTCCATCGTGGAGGAGATCAACAGAAGATTTGAGAGAGAGATTCATGCCCGCTATGACAACACGGGCGTGGATGTCGGCCACAAGATCTACAAGATGGGCATCATCTATGACGGACAGGTCCGCATGGCTAACCTCGCGATCGTCGCGGGCTTCTCCGTAAACGGCGTTGCGGAGCTGCACACAGCGATCCTCATGACCGAGGAACTCAGGGACTTCTACGAGATGTTCCCCGAGAAGTTCAACAACAAGACCAACGGCATCACGCAGAGAAGATTCCTTCTTCACGCCAACCAGAACCTGGCCAAGTGGGTCACCGACAAGATCGGCGACGAGTGGATCACGGATCTGTCCCAGATGAAGGAACTGGAAGTCTACGTGGACGACGCCAAGGCGCAGAAAGAGTTCATGAACATCAAGTACAAGAACAAAGTCCGCCTGGCAAAATATATCCTCGAGCACAACGGAATCGAAGTCGATCCCCGCTCTATTTTCGACGTACAGGTCAAGAGACTGCACGAGTACAAGAGACAGCTCCTGAACATCCTGCATATCATGTACCTTTACAATCAGCTTAAAGACAACCCGGACATGGAGTTCAAGAAGAGAACCTTCATTTTCGGAGCCAAGGCGGCAGCCGGCTACAAGACGGCCAAGCTGACCATCAAGCTGATCAACTCCGTCGCGGATGTGATCAACAACGATCCCACCATCGAGGACAAGATCAAGGTCGTGTTCATCGAGAACTACAGAGTATCCAACGCGGAGATCATCATCGCGGCGGCAGACGTCTCCGAGCAGATCTCCACGGCTTCCAAGGAAGCTTCCGGTACCGGCAACATGAAGTTCATGCTGAACGGCGCTGTGACGCTGGGAACCATGGACGGCGCAAACGTCGAGATCGTCGAGGAAGTGGGCGAGGAGAACGCCTTTATCTTCGGTCTGACATCAGAGGAGGTCATCCGCTACGAGAACTTCGGCGGCTATGATCCCAAGAGAATCTTCAATGAGGACCAGAATGTCCGCAGAGTGCTCGTGCAGCTGATCGACGGCACGTATTCTCCCGAGGATCCGGACCTGTTCCGCCCGCTGTATAACTCCTTGCTGAACAGACATGGAACCGACCGCGCGGACAGATACTTCATCCTCGCCGACTTCGAGTCCTACGCGGCGGCGCAGAGAGCTGTCGAGACCGCTTACAACGATCCCAAGAGATGGGCGCGCATGGCTATGATGAACGTGGCCAACGTCGGCAAGTTCTCCTCTGACAGAACGATCGAGGAGTATGCGCAGGAGATCTGGCATCTTGAGAAGGTCTTTATTCCCGCGAGGAGGGGGAGAAGGCCGAAAAACGCATAAGAGTGAAATAGATAAGGCTGATTAATGGGCCGGTCATATCCCCTTCGGAGCTCCACGCTACTTCGAGACTGAGTCGTCCGAAGGGGACATGACCGGCCTTAGTGCAGGCCTTACCCATTCGGGAGAGGCTCGGTGCTAATATCGAGGGCTGAGTCGGGCGAAGGGGATATGACCGACCTTAGTGCAGGCCTTACCCACTTTGGAGAGGCTCGGTGCTAATATCGAGGGCTGAGTCGGGCGAAGGGGGTATGACCGGCCTTAGTGCAACCCTTGTCACAGGGGAGAACTCCGTAATCACGGTTTATAGGCAATGAGCAAACGTATATGCTATAATTCAGGGGGGCAAGCCCCCACTGAATAATCTGATGCACACGCGTGCGGAAAGGCGGATGTTGCCTTAAGGCAACCCGCACGCGGCGCCGCGGCTCGCTTCGCGAGCCTTAAATCAAGATGCAAATGGATAACACCAGCCGGTAACAGGAGGTCAATATGAAGATCGTAGTTCTGTGCGGAGGACTGAGCACAGAGAGAAATATATCGTTCCTGTCGGGAACAAAAGTATGCAGGGCACTCAGGAGCAGGGGGCACCGGGCGGTGCTTGTCGACCTGTTTATGGGACTTGAGGATGTGACAGAGGAGCCGGAGACCCTCTTTGAGAATCTGCCGGAGCTCAAGGCGCTGTCTTTTGACGGGACGGCACCGGACCTGAGGGAAGTCAGAGAGTCGAGAAAGTGGAAGAGCCCTTCGCTGTTCGGAAAAGGCGTGCTGGAGATCTGCCGTCTGGCGGATATCGTATTTGTGGCGCTTCACGGAATGAACGGAGAGGACGGGCGCGTGCAGGCGACCTTCGACATGCTGGGCATTCCCTACACCGGATCCGGGTATCTGGGCGCCGCCATCGCCATGGACAAGATGCTGACCAAGGAGATGGTCAAGGACAAGGGCGTGCGCACGCCCGCCTGGAAGACCTTCCATGCCGGCGCGATCACAAGTAAGGAGGACGCAGCAAAGTCCGCAGAGGCGATCGCGGCGAAGATCGAGGCGCCCTGCGTGGTCAAGACACCCACCGGCGGTTCTTCGGTAGGCGTCTATATCGTCACGAACCAGGACGCGGTGCGCCCCGCAGTGGAGGAGTGTCTCCGGTTCGGCCCGGATATTCTCGTGGAGCAGCTGATCGAAGGAAGGGAATTCACATGCGCCGTCCTGGGCGACAGAGCGCTCCCCTCGGTCGAGATCGTTCCCAAGGTGGATTTTTACAATTACGAGAACAAGTACAAGGCCGGCGCCACCGAGGAGATCTGTCCCGGGCGCTGTACGCCCGAGGTGGAGAAGCAGATGGGCGACATGGCCCTTCGCGTGCACGAAGTGCTCGGCCTGCGCACCTACTCCCGCAGTGACTTCATCGTGGATAAATATGACAACGCATGGTTCCTTGAGGTCAACACGCTGCCCGGCATGACGCCCACAAGCTTGGTGCCTCAGGAGGCGGCGGCTGTCGGAATCTCCTACGAGGAACTGTGCGAGATCATTGTGAAGGACGGACTTAACAGGTAAGGGGCGGCTTTTCGCGGCGGCGGGCGAGTCGAACCGGAACTGAGAGGGAAAGAATGGAAAAGATCAGTGTAAAGGAAATTCTTGAGGCGGTCGGCGGACAGCTTCTGGGAAATGTTGACGCGGACAGCACATTCATAGTAAATGTGCAGACGGACAGCCGCGAAGCGGCGGCGGGCGACCTCTTTGTCGCGATCATAGGCGAACGCCTGGATGCGCACCGCTTTGTGCCCGGCGCCATGGAAAAAGGCGCGGAAGGGTGCCTCGTCAGCAAAGCGCCCGAGGCGGTACCGGAAGGAAAGTTCTGTATTTTGGTGCCGGATACGACCAGGGCGATGGGAGACCTTGCGGCTTATTACCGCCGCAAACTTGGGATTCCCGTCGTGGCGGTCACGGGAAGCGTCGGCAAGACGACCACGAAGGACATGGTGGCGTCCGTCCTCTCGTCAAAATATCGAACCCTCAAGACCGCCGGCAACCTGAACAATCATGTGGGACTCCCTATGACTGTTTTCTGCCTGAGCAAGGAGGACGAGATCGCGGTCCTGGAGATGGGGATGAATCATCTGGGCGAGATCGACTATCTGGTCCGCATCGCGCAGCCCGACGTGGCGGTGATCACGAATGTGGGAGACGCCCACATCGGCAATCTCGGCAGCCGGGAAAACATCCTGCGCGCCAAATGCGAGATCTTCCGCGGGCTGAAAAAAGGCGGGACGGCCGTCCTGAACGGGGATGACGCGCTTCTTGCGACGCTGCGCCCCGGTGCGGAAAGAGTTAAGGATGCTGACGGCGACGAAGGGCGTCCTTTTGCGGAGATGTATGCCGGAATTGACGCCGGCGGATTTACTTTCCACTGGGCGGGGGAATCCGAAGGCTGTGATTACAGAGCCGTGAATATAGACGATACGCTTCCGGACGAGGTCCGGTGCGAGGCGCAGACGCCGTCCGGCACCTTCGCGGTCGAGATCCCGAGCCTTGGCCGGCACATGATCTATCCGGCCATGACGGCGGCTGCGGTCGGGCAATATTTTGGCCTGTCTGAGGAGGAGATCGCGGCGGGAATCCGCGACTTCAAGGCGACCCGCATGCGCATGGACGTCGAGAAGCCCGGAAAGGGGATCCTTCTCTATAATGATACGTACAACGCCAACCCGCAGTCCATGAAAGCAGCGCTGGGGATCCTGGCGAACGCGCCGGCGGAGCGCAAAGTGGCCGTGGTGGGCGACATGCTGGAGCTGGAGCCCTTCGCGGAGAGGCTGCACCGGGAGGTGGGCGTATACGCGGCGGAGCTGCCGATCGACACACTGGTGACCGTCGGGACGCGCGCCGGATGGCTGGCGGAGGCGGCGCTCGAGTGCGACATGGAGGACGTGCGGCCCTGCGCGGACAAGGAAGAGGCTAAGAAAGTCCTTGAGGAGCTGGTCGGGCCGAATACGGCGTTTCTGTTTAAGGCCTCCAGGGGGATGGCGCTTGAGGAATTGTGTGCGTTTGTGAGAGACAGGATCTCCTGAAGCTTTTAAGAGGTGTGACACGGGGACGTATCCGGTGACACATTTTGTCGGCGTGACAAGGGAAGGGTCCGGCGACACATTTTGATCCAAAATGTGTCACCGGACCCTTTTTCTTGTCACAGCCAAAAATGTGTCACCGGAAACGTCCCCCTGACACACCCTGACACTATCGGCGGTATACGACCTCCCCTCCCACGATCGTGTAGTGCACCACGCCGGGAAGCTTATCGCCTATAAAAGGCGAGTTGCAGGATCTGGAAGCAAATTCCGAAGGAACGATCCACTCCTCGTCGGGATCGAAGATCGTCAGGTCTGCCGGCGCGCCCGGCTCGAGTCGCCCGGCCTCGAGGTGATAGAAATCGGCCGGATTGCAGGTCAGGCAGGCCAGTATCTGCATCATGGTGAGATGTCCCGGCTGAACGAGATTCTTGACAGCGAGAGAGAGGGCCGTCTCGAGGCCGATCATGCCGCTGGGAGCCTGAACGAAAGGTTTTTCTTTTTCCGCTGTCGCATGCGGGGCGTGGTCCGTGGCGATGATGTCGATGGTGCCGTCCTGCAGGCCGCGGATGATGGCCAGCCTGTCCTCTTCGGTGCGAAGGGGAGGGTTTACCTTGGCCAGGGTGCCCCGCGCGATGACCGCGTCTTCCGTGAGCGAGAAGTGGTGGGGCGTTGCCTCCGCGTGGATGCTGGGGTGGCCTCTGCGCGCGCGGCGCACATAGTCGACGCCTTCCGCCGTGCTGATGTGCTGGACGCAGAGCGGCGCGTCAAGCTCGGCGGCGATCTGCACATCTCTGGCAATCAGGGTGTATTCGGCTTCTCGCGGCGATCCCGCAAGACCCAGGAACGCGGCAGCCTTTCCGCCGCCGTTGACGCCGTTCTCGGAGATCAGGCTCTTGTCTTCTTCGTGGAGGCTGACGGGGAGATTCAATTTTTTTGCGATCTCCAAGGCCGAGCGCAGGACAGCGCCGTCCATGATGGGAAGTCCGTCGTCCGTAAAGCCCGCCGCGCCGCACTCCGCCAGCGCGGCGAGGTCAGCCAGCTCTTTTCCGGCCATGCCCTTTGTCACATTGGCGCAGCTGTAGAGACGAACGGGGAGCCTGCGTCCTCTCTCGAGGATGTCCTGCAGCACAGGGACGCTGTCCACGGGAGGCTTGGTATTGGCCATAAGGATGATCGTGGTGTATCCGCCCTTAACGGCGGATTCCGCGCCTGTAGAGAGATCTTCTTTGTAAGTGAAGCCGGGATCCCTGAAGTGGGAGTGTGTGTCAATGAGGCCGGGGCAGACGATCATGCCGCCGGCATCGATGACCGGGGTGCCGGCCGGAGGAAGAAGATTCTTCTCTATTTTGACGACGCGGCCGTTGTCGATGAGAATGTCGCGCTTTCCTTCTGTGCCGGAAGCGGGATCGATCAGGTAACTGTTACGGATCATCAGCATATAAGTTCTCCCTTCTTTGTCCGGGAAAGGCGGGGATCTCCGCGCCTTTGCAGACCGTGAAACGAATACAGACACTTCTTGCATTATTAATACCAGTATACCATGTATGACGCTCGCGGTATGGTGGCAGAATTTGTATTTTCTGGTATAATTACTTTGATATAGTATGCAGTTATAGAAAGGAATTAACAGAATATGTGGGTTATACGCGCGCTTTTGGCGCTTTTGTTCGCGGCCCTGGTCATCCTGATCGACCTGCCGCTGCACTTGATCACCTGGCTGATTGAAAAGGCCAGTCCGGGATCCTGCACAAACTTTCGCCACGCATACGCCAGATTTGCCATGAAAGGGATCTGGTTTCTGGCAGGCGGAAAGGCTACGGTGATCGGCCTCGAGAGAGTCCCGACAGATAAGCCGGTGCTCTTTGTAGGCAACCACCGCAGCATCTTCGACATCATCCTGGCGGGTTCCCTGATCACGTATCCCTGCGGCTTTGTCGCCAAAAAAGAGCTCCAGGGAAGCCCGATCACTCTGATCATGGAGGAGATCCACTGCCTGTTCCTGGACCGCGAGGATCCCAGGCAGGGTCTCAAGACGATCCTGGCGGCCATTGAGAATGTTAAGAGCGGTATTTCCATGTTCATCTTCCCCGAGGGGACGAGAAGCAAGGTGGAGGGCGAATTCCTGCCTTTCCACGCGGGAAGCTTCAAAATAGCGACTAAGGCCAAGGTCCCCGTCGTGCCTGTCACGCTGGTGGGAATGGGCGATATTTTCGAAGACCACTATCCGCGGCTGAAGCGGGCGCCCGTCGTGATCGAGTTCGGCGAGCCGATCGAGACAGCGGATATGGACAGGAACGCACAGAAGGAGCTTCCCGATAAGGTGAGAGACCTGATGATGGAGACCTATCACAGAAACAGCGCGCTGATCGCGCAGGAATGACAAGGGACAGGACACGGGACGGATCTATATGAAAAAAAAGACAACAATGACGGTGACGGATATAAGGCGTATCGCCGAAGGGATCTTCAGCATGACGCTGCAATACCGGAAAGAAGATATGCCGGAGGAGGTAAAGCCCGGACAGTTCGCGGGACTCTACCCCAATGACGCGTCCAGGCTCCTGCCCAGGCCCATCAGTATATGCAGATGGGACGCGGAAAACAGGGAGCTGCGCTTCGTGTTCCGGACGGCGGGCGCCGGAACGGCGTCGCTTGCCGCGCAGAAGACCGGCGACAAGGTGGACATGCTGGGAATTCTCGGCAACGGCTATGACCCGGAGAAACTGGCTGGGAAAAAGGTGCTGCTTCTGGGAGGCGGAATCGGCATTCCGCCCATGGTCGAACTGGCGGCCGCGCTCTCGCAGATCCCTGGGACGGATGTGACGGCAGCCATGGGCTACAGAAACAGCGATCTGTTTCTGACTGAGGAACTGTCGTCTTACGGAAAGCTTCTGATCGCTACGGAGGACGGAAGCGTCGGCACGAAGGGAAATGTGCTGGACGCGGTCAGAGAAAACGCAGTGGAGCCGGATGCGGTGTGCGCCTGCGGCCCTATGCCCATGCTGCGCGCGGTCAAGAAGTTCGCGCAGGAGAAGGGTATTCCCGCTTATATCTCCCTTGAGGAAAGGATGGCCTGCGGCGTGGGCGCCTGCCTGGGATGTGTGACGAAAACCGTCGAGGTGGACAGTCACTCTCACGTCCGCAATGCCAGGATCTGCACGGAAGGACCGGTTTTTGACGCGCAGGAGGTGGCGATCTGATGGAGAAGAGCAGCAGAAGGCCGGATATGTCCGTGAACATTGCCGGCGTCGAACTTAAGAATCCGGTCATGACCGCTTCCGGGACATTCGGATCCGGTATGGAATACTCGGAATTTGTAAATCTGGATCATCTTGGCGCCGTTGTGACCAAGGGCGTCGCCAGTGTGCCATGGGAGGGAAATCCAACGCCGCGCGTCGCGGAAGTGTACGGCGGCATGCTCAACGCGATCGGACTGCAGAATCCCGGGATCGATGTCTTTATCGAGAGAGACCTCGCTTTTTTGAAGCAGTTCGATACGAAAGTGATCGTGAACGTGTGCGGACACACGGAAGAGGAATATCTGGACGTTGTGGAGCGCCTGGCGGACCAGCCGGTGGACATGCTCGAGATCAACGTCTCCTGTCCCAATGTAAAGCAGGGGGCGATCCAGTTCGGACAGGATCCGAAGTGTCTCGAGGAGATCACGGCCAAGATCAAGAAGGCGGCAAAACAGCCCGTGATCATGAAGCTCACTCCCAATGTGACCGACATCACGGTGATGGCCAGGGCGGCGGAAGCGGGAGGAGCGGACGCCATCTCACTGATCAACACGATCACGGGAATGAAAATCGATATTGAAAAGAGGCAGTTCGTACTTGCCAATAAGACGGGAGGACTGTCGGGACCTGCCATCAAGCCCATTGCCGTCAGGATGGTGTGGCAGGCGGCAAACGCCGTAAAGATCCCGGTCATCGGTATGGGCGGCATCGCGAGCGCCGAGGACGCAGTGGAGTTTATGCTCGCGGGCGCGTCGGCCGTTGCCGTGGGCGCGATGAATTTTCATGATCCCTGCCTGACACAGAAAGTCGTGGACGGGATGGAACAGTATTTGGTCAGACATAATATTTCGGCAGTAAGGGAACTAACAGGAGCTGTTCTATGAGAAAAGTAAAACAAAAAGCGTATGCCAAGATCAACCTGAGTCTTGACATTCTCGGACGACTGGAAAACGGCTATCACATAGTGAAGATGGTCATGCAGACGATCGACCTCAGCGATGAGCTGATCTTCGAGACGCAGGACAGGGAATGTCCTTCCATGGAGATCACGCTCGCTTCTGACAGCGGGGAAATCCCGGTCGGAGAAGAGAACCTGATCGTGCGGGCGGTGCGCCGCATGGAATATAAGTACGGGATCCGCAAAGACCTCAGGATCACCCTGAACAAAAGGATCCCGGTGGCGGCGGGTATGGCCGGCGGCAGTACGGACGCCGCAGCAGCGCTGCGGGCCGTGAGAGACCTGTTCGTGCCCCATGTCAGCGACGAGGAGCTTCAGAAGATCGGCGTGACGCTGGGCGCGGATATTCCTTATTGCGTGACGGGCGGAACGCAGCTCTCGGAAGGAATCGGAGAGGTACTGACGGTCCTTCCCGATGCGCCGCAGTGCGGGCTCGTGATCTGTAAACCGCCGGTGGGAGTGTCCACCGCAGAGGTCTATCAGAGATATGACAGCCTGCAGCAGGTCAGGCACCCCGATATCGACGCGCAGATCGACGCGATCCGGAGAGGAGACCTCGAAGGGATGGCCGGCGCGTGCGGCAATGTCCTGGAGGAAGTGACCGGGGCCATGTATCCGAGGATCGGTGAGATCGAGAGGTTCTTTATCGGACAGGGGGCGCTCACATCGAAGATGTCGGGCAGCGGGCCCACTGTTTTTGCTGTTTTTTCCGATATGAATCAGGCAGTGCGGGCAGCGCAGGCGTTTGAGGCGCAGGATGAAGAGAAGGACTGTAAAGTGATAGTCTGCAGTTTTGTTTACCGGATTATGGAGGATGTCGATGGGAGACAATAATTTATTGACCGCAGGAATGTCCATGACAGAAGAACAGCAAGCTATGCCGCTTCGCGATGCAGTGTTCATGTCGCTTCGAAAAGCGATCCTGACCGGAAAGATCAAGCCGGGCGAGAGACTCACGGAGGTGAAACTCGGCAAGATCCTCGGAACCAGCCGCACGCCGATCCGGGAGGCGATCCGCCTTCTGGAGCAGGAAAACCTCGTCACGATCATTCCCGGGAGCGGGGCCAGAGTGTCCAGGATGACGGTCTCTGACCTGCAGGATGTGATGGAGGTCAGAAGCGCGCTGGAACAGCTCAGCGCGGGGCTTGCCTGCGAGCGGATCACACAGGAGGAGAAGGCGGAGCTTTACGAGGCCTACAATGCTTTTGTCAGGAGCACGCAGTCCGAGGACAGCATCATGATCGCGGACTCCGACGTCCGCTTCCACAACCTGATCCTGAAAGCGGCCAAAAATCAGAAACTCGGAAAGATTCTGGACGGACTTGCGGACAACATTTACCGCTATCGGTATGAATTCATCCGGGAGGACGGACACTATGAAGACCTGATCCGGGAGCATAAAGAGCTCTACGAGGCTGTCATCTCGGGAAACCGGGAAGTAGCGGAGAAATCGGCGCGCAGCCATATCGCCAGACAGTGGAGCTATATCAGGGAACATCTTCAGGAAGACGCAGGGGAATGATCGTGCACAGGGATGTATGGCTGACAGTGACGGGTGACCAGACGGATGCGGATGGTCGCAACGACAGAAACACGACCGCCTGCCGGGCACTTTATGAAATCGAAGACGGGATTCATAGATTCACTTATAAGGACATCGATCCCGAGACCGGCGCGGTCACACAGTCCAGGATGGAATTTGCCGACACCTTCTGCAGGATCATCAGAAGCGGCGCGGTGCGCACGAGCATGTACTTCAGGCCTCTGGAGGAGCTCGAGAGCGAGTACGAGACCGGGTTTGGCACTATTTTGATGAAAATATACACAAAGCGCCTCGCCATGCGGCAGGTCGGGGACAACTTCCACGCGAGGGTGTCCTACACGCTGCATCTGCAGGGGGGAGAGCCGATCGAGTGCGCGGTGACAGTCAAGGCAGAGCCCTTGTGAGGCACCCGCAGCCCGCGAGTCGGAGAACAAAAAAAACCGGTGGAGCAATTGCTTCCACCGGTTTCCTGCTGTAATGAATTCTGTCACTTGACAGGCTTGGCGCCCGCTTTCTCCTGCAGCTTGTCCATCTGTTTGCGCCACCAGCTCTTCTTGACAGTGGTGTCAGGCGTGAGCTTCTTGCCGCGCATACCCTTGACGTCCATGATGTAGATTCCGCTGACCATCGCCTTGACCTGCTGGTTGATCGGGATCAGATCGAACACCTTCTCGTCTGCAATCAGGTTCATGAACCTCGCTCCGACCTTGGCCTTGACGACCGGGACCTTGGAGCGGCGCGCATACCATGGCGTCTGCGCGATCACTTCCTCGGGAAGTCCCGACTCCTTGAGCTTGAGCCGCTTCTTGTCGACTGCCATGATGACTACCGGCTGTTTGTTGGCTTCAAGACGCTCGTTCTGCTCTTCCTGCTGCTTCTGCAGGCGCTTTCCCATGAAGTAGAGAAATACGAGAACGCCGATCAATATGACCAGGATCACTAATAAAATAATTGAAACTTTACTCAATTCCATGCCCTCCTAACGATACGCTACTTAGCATTTTAACATTGAATGAAGGGCAAGGCAACAAGCGAATTCATGGCGGAGACAGGAATATTTTTCGAAAATTTCACTGTAAGTTCATATTTGTGTAATACAAAAACCTTTTAAGAATCGGACTATTATGCTAAACTATACTGGTTATCTTGCGGGAAGATTCTAGAAAGGCAGATTAATTTATGAAAAAAAGAGCAGTAGCGGCAGTTCTTGCTGCTGTAATCGTAACAGCGATGACCGGATGCGGCAGTTCCGGCACCCAGACGACAGAGTCTGCGACGGCGGCGACGACAGTAGAAGCCGCGACGGAAGTGGCGGCGGAAGAAGAGTGGATGAATGATCCCACTGCGTATCTGTCCGGCATCACAGCTTCTGACTACGTGGACTTTCCGGCTGACTATGCGTCACTCACTGTTGAAGTCGCGCCCGCAGCCGAAGTTACGGATGAAGAAGTCGAAGCGATGATCGACAGCCAGAGACAGGCGAAGAGAGAACTCAAGGAAGTGACAAGGAGGACGACCGTGCAGGAAGGCGACGTCGTCAACATCGATTACGTCGGCAGGATCGACGGCGAAGAGTTTGACGGCGGAAGCGCAGAGGGGTACAATCTTGAGATCGGATCCAACTCTTTTATCGAGGGGTTTGAGAGCGGACTGGTCGGCCAGAAGGTTGGCGACACGGTGACACTGGAACTCACCTTCCCCGAGGACTACGGCGACAGCACCAAGGCGGGCGTAGACGCGGAATTTGAAGTAACCATCAACTCCATTCAGGAGTATGTGGTGCCGGAGCTCACAGACCAGTTTGTGACCGATCTGGGTATCACGGATGAGTTCGGCAATCCGGTGAGCACCGCAGACGAACTGCGCACATACGTCAGAAATTATCTGGTCGAGGAAAATGAGAGCCAGTACACACAGAGACTGGAAGAGGCGATCAGAAATGCTCTCAGCGAGAAGACCACATTTAAGAAAGATGTTCCGCCGGCCATGGTGCAGAGAAACAGCGAAGCGATCGTGAATGAGCTCACATCTTACGCGACGCAGTACGGCATCGATCTTAAGACTCTCATGCAGATCGCTTACGGATCCACGGAAGAGAGCTATATGCAGGACATTAACGACATGGCTGTCGAGAATGTCAAGAAGAGCATCATGCTCAAGGCGATCGGCGATAAGGAAGGCCTCACCCTGTCGGATGACGCGTTCCAGACAGAGCTGGAAGTTGCCGTCAGCAACAGCGGATTTACATCTGTGGAAGAAGTGGCCAGAGAAGATATCGAGGCCTACAGAGAGATTCTCGACAAGAGAAAGATCATGGATTTCCTCAAGAGCAAGACTACCGTAGTCGCGCCCGCAGCGGAGGAAGGATCAACAGGCAATACGGCAGCGCCCGCAGCAGAGGCTGCACAGTGATCAGCGCGGAGCATTCGGGACGCTGAACAGTATATACATAACAGAAACAAAGGAGTGGGGAAATGAGACAGGATTATCAGCTCGTGACGGTACGCGGGCTTTTTGACAGGAAAGAAAGTTATGCAGACAAGACGGTGACGGTAGGCGGCTGGATCCGCAACAACCGCGATTCCAAGGCGATCGGCTTTATCGCGCTCGCGGATGGCTCGTGCTTCCAGAACCTGCAGCTGGTCTATAGCAGTGAACTGGAGAATTTTGCGGAAATTGCCAAGATGAACGTCGGAACGGCAATCATTGCGACAGGCAAAATAGTGCTGACTCCCGGCGCGAAGCAGCCCCTGGAGATGCAGGTTGAAAAGATCGAACTGGAAGGAGCTTCCACTTCCGACTACCCGCTTCAGAAAAAGCGCCACAGCTTCGAGTATCTCAGAACGATCCCGCATCTGCGTCCCCGCACCAACACTTTTGCCGCGACGTATCGCGTGCGCTCGCTGATCGCTTACGCGATTCACTCCTTCTTCATGGAAAGAGGCTTTGTCTATGTGCACTCCCCCATCATCACGGGAAGTGACGCAGAAGGCGCAGGAGAGATGTTCCAGGTGACCACGCTTCCTCTGGATCAGCTTCCTCTCACTGAGGACGGGAAAGTCGATTATTCACAGGACTTTTTTGGCAAACCTACAAACCTGACCGTCAGCGGACAGCTGGACGTCGAGACATTTGCGTTTGCTTTCAGAGATGTGTATACCTTCGGCCCCACATTCCGCGCCGAGAAATCCAACACGACCCGCCACGCGGCGGAGTTCTGGATGATCGAGCCCGAGATGGCCTTCGCGGACCTGCAGGACGACATGGAGAACGCGGAAGCCATGCTCAAATATGTCATCCGCTATGTTTTGGCGAACGCGCCCGAGGAGATGAAGTTCTTCAACCAGTTCGTGGACAAGGGCCTGATCGAGCGCCTTGAGCACGTTGTAAACTCCGAATTCGGCCATGTGACCTACACGGAGGCCATCGAGATCCTTGAGAAGAACAACAAGAACTTCGACTTCAAGGTCTACTGGGGATGCGATCTGCAGACCGAGCACGAGAGATACCTCACCGAGGAAGTATTCAAGCGCCCTGTCTTTGTGACCGATTATCCCAAGGAGATCAAGGCGTTTTATATGAAGCAGAATCCGGACGGCAAGACTGTCGCGGCTATGGACTGCCTGGTGCCCGGCATCGGCGAGATCATCGGCGGAAGCCAGCGTGAGGACGACCTGGAGAAGCTGGAGAAGCGCATGGATGAGCTGGGAATGGAGAAGGAGACCTACCAGTTCTACCTCGACCTGCGCAAGTACGGCAGCGTGCGCCACGCAGGCTACGGCCTGGGCTTCGAGCGCTGCGTCATGTACCTGACCGGCATGGGCAACATCAGAGACGTGCTGCCTTTCCCCAGAACTGTGGGTAACTGCGAACTGTAAGAGATTCAGAAAGGCTGTCACTCTGTGGCGGCCTTTTGCTGTATCAAAAATGTGTCAGGGGGACGTATCCGGTGACACATTATGTGTCACCTGA
>JAZQCI010000055.1:0-33266 GCA_045546175.1 Lachnospiraceae bacterium
CTTCGGTGGAATATCCACCGAAGAAGGGAACAAGAAAAGGGTATTCAGAAATCAGCTGATAGCTATGACTAATTTTTCGACCCCCAAAAACGGCCCGAAGGATCAACGCGCCCGAATTCTGTCCGCATACTGAGAGAAACGGTAATCAGTGCGATAGGCTGACAAAGATTCTTCAGGAACAAAAAGATCAGCGTCTGTGCCGTCCAGAAGGTGGCGCCCCACAAGAATTTGTGAAGGCTCCCCGTCTTCGAGGTAAATGGCCTCAAGGGAAGTGCAGCCGTCGAAGGCGCCGTCCTCGATGCGGCGGACCGTCTCCGGAACCGTGATCTGTGTGATTTCCGTGTTGCCGGCGTAGGTTGAGCGCCTCAGGACAGAGTCCTCTTTGTCAGACATCTGCGAAAAGGCAAGTGTTCTGGGCATGACGGACACATCGATCTCTGTGAGGGACGTGTCACCGAGCGCAGCCTTGAGGTCGCGCACCAGCTGTCTGGTAAAGACGGTCCTTCCCGCCCGGTTCAAGTGGAAGTTGGTGTCATAGAACCACCCGGCTTCCATGACAGCTTCCCGTGGATCTCCGAGAAGAGGAAAATCGAGGACTTTGTCCAAGTGCGCATAAAAAGCCAGAGCACTCTGCTCGGCAAGAGAGAGCGAATTGGTTTGTCCTTCGCTGCCCGCTGATTCGGCGGATCCAAGTCTGTCTGAGCCGGAGAGAGCCCCACCTGCAACAGCAAGCTCATTAACCGGGCAGAAGTGGTAGTAGAAGGAAGCTCCTTTTTGGCCCAGTTTCCGGGAATAGTCGTTGAGATAATCGGCAAATTCTTCTGTGGGAAGTGCGTCGCTCATGACCACGGGAAGATCAGGGTCATACTCTTCCGGCATGATGTTCTGAGAGACCATCTCGCTGTCGACATCCCCGTATTCGTTGAAGGAGTCGCGGCGGTAGAGGGCACCCGGGTCAGGCACTGTTTTGGCGAGCTGGTAGCGGAGCTTCTCCATGGCAAAGGCCGGCATTGCGCCCAGGACGGAAGGGTAGAGGTCCGGCTGGATTTGCCCCAGCAGATGCCAGGCGCCGTCGAGTCCCTGCAGGGCGTAGGCGCCGTCCGTGAAATCGGACAGGGTCTGTTCGTTGATCTCCGGCATGAAGATCACGATGTCGCCTTCGCCGATGCCGCGCTGCGCCAGGTCCAGCATCATGCGGCTTCCGAGCGCGGCGTACATGCCGAAATTCACCACTTCATAGTTCGGGAACTCTTTCTCGATGAGAGCACTGTCCGCGCCGAAGGCGGCGGCGCTGCCGCCGACCAGGACGATTTTCGGCCCCGCGACAGAGCTGAGGCGCCGGGCTTTGTACTTGAGTTCCCCCATGTAGGTGGCGTCGTATTTGGCAGGGATTCCGACCGCGCAGACGCTCATGAAGAGCAACGGCAGGAGCAGTGCAAGACATAAGAGAAGGAAAAATGGTTTACGTTTCATGGCTTCCTTTCTCAGAATCGGAAGTAAATAAAGTCATTTCCTGTGCCGCCGGCGAGATTTCCGATCCAGGAGACAAGGATCGCGGCGACCATAAGGAAAGCAATAATTTCGAAAATATTGTTTTCAAAGAGCCCGTCTTTTTTCGCGGACGAGTGTTTCTCGGGAACCGTCCGGATCAGGTACAGCAGGATGGGGACCAGGGCGATCCGCACAAGAGACGCTGCGCCGAGCGGCACGCCTGCAGAGAGCAGAGCGGCGCGCAGAATTCCCGGATCGGTCCATCCTTTGGCGAGCCCCGCATACATGGAAAGTGCCTGCCGCACGGAGGATGCTCTGAAGAGGATCCAGCCCAGGCTCGTCAGGAGGAACGTCAGGGCAGTGCGCAGAAGGCGGGCAGGGCCGCGCCTTCCTCCGGCTCCCGCCCCGCGCGCCTTTTCCCACAGAACCGCGCACGAGAGCAGCACGCCGTGATAGAGCCCCCACGCCGCGAAGTGCCAGTCCGCCCCGTGCCAGAACCCGCTCAGAAGGAATACGATCAGGATATTGCGTACATGCGCGGCAGTTCCCCGCCGGCTTCCGCCCAGCGGGATGTACACATAATCCGTGAACCAGTTCGTGAGCGTGATGTGCCATCGCCGCCAGAAATCCCGAATGCTGTCCGCCAGATAAGGACTGTCAAAGTTCACGTGCAGACGGATCCCCAGGAGCCGGGCGGCGCCCAGCGCGATGTCCGAGTACCCCGAGAAGTCCGCATAGATCTGAAATCCGAACAGCATGCCCGCCAAAAGAGTGAGCGGCCCGCTGTAACGCCCCGCGTCAAATAAGGCTGACACATACGCGGAGACGAAGTCCGCGATCACAATCTTCTTAAAGAACCCGCGCAGGATATAGAGCGCTCCGGTCCGGGTGTCCGATTCCGTCGGCGAAGGGCACGCCCCAAGCTGCGGGAGAAGATCCTCCGCCCGCTCTATGGGACCGGCAACAAGCTGCGGGAAGAAGGACACGAAGAGCGCGAAGTCTCTGAAGCTCCGCTCGGCGCGGAGCTTTCCGCGGTACACATCCAGGCAGTAGGAGAGCGACTGGAAGGAGTAAAAGGAAATTCCCGCCGGCAGAGGGAGCCGCAGACCGCGGCTGTCAGTACCGATCAGGTGGAAGACTGTATTTTGCACAAATCCGAAGTATTTGAAGAAGAACAGGATCCCGAACACGAAACACAGCACAAGGGCAAGGATCGCGCCGGCGCGGCCATTCTTTTCTTCCTTTGTTTTTTCGATTGCGATACCTCCGAGGTATGTGACCAGCGTCACCAGAAGGAGCAGGGGAAAACTCTTCAGGCTCCCTCCCATATAAAAGAGCCAGCTGGCAAGGAGAAGGAGAGTCTGACGGGATAGGAGGCCCCGCGCGGCGCCATCTCGCGCCGCCCGCTCCGACGAGCGCTGAGGGAGGCGTCGCGAAGTGTCCGGCAGTTTTCTGTAGATCAAACAGACCAGAGGAAATCCGATCAGAAAGAGAGGAGAAGTAAAATTCACGATCCGCCTCCTTTCCTGTTTTTCCAGTCAAAATACAGCGCAGCCAGGGCGATCGTCAGCATGACAAGGAGCACTGCGGCGATCGTGTCATAGGAAAAGCCCATGTAGAGGGCAGCGGGAAACAGGACCGCGAAACCGGCCATAAGGAGCAGCAGGAGGATTGTGAGGAATGGGGCACTATTTTGCATCGTCAAGCACCTCCTCCAGATCGCGGCGGATCCTCTCCGAGCGGATCGAAACGCCGTCCGTTGATAAATGATTGTCGGTGCCGAAGAGATAGCGGCCGGGATAGAGGGAATCCTCTATGGGGGAGATCACTTCGGCGTGCAGCGATTCGCGCAGCCAGGCGTCGAGCGCGGCCAGCGCGGCGCTGTCGCTCTCCTTTGAGAGAGCGGACTTGTTGCGGGGCGCATAGGTAAAGAGCACACGGATCCCGTCCGCGGCGAACTTGTCGTAGACCGCGTTGAGAGGATCGATGTAGGCGGTCTTTGAGAAAGCGCCGACTGTGTAGTTCACCGGCAGATCGTAGATCGGCGCGTCGTCCTCCGCATTTGGCCGGTATACGATGTAATCGCCGTATTCATTGTAGGAGGGAGAGCTGACCGGCTGCCCGTCCTCGTCGAAATTCGACGCGCAGACCGCATAGGACTTGGCCTCCATGCCGCGCCGCACTTTCTGGTAGGTCGTGAAGGCGCTGAGAACGCCTTCGTAATTTCTGTAGTCCAACCGGGCCAAAAGATCGTAATCCGCCTCGATCATGTTGAAAAACTTGTCATCGAAGGCGTCGGTCGTGCAGAACTGCCGCCCCGCGGCGTCAAATTCCGGTGAGTGGATCAGGATGTCGCCCGCTTTCATCTGCCCGCGGATCAGGTCCAGCTGGGGCAGCGCGTTTGTGTAGGCGAATACGCCCATATTGACGACCTCGTAGTCCGGGAAGGCGTCGTCCAGGTAGGCGCTGTCGTAGCCGAAGCGGGTGGAAGAGCCGGAGAAGAGGACTATTTTGGCATCATCTGAGAGTGCGGAGAGTCGGTCAAATTTGTCCGGAAAAGTGTCATAGTAGCTCCCGCTGTAGACGGGCGGGACGCAGGCATTGATGCGGATCGTCCGGAGGTTTTCGCAGCCTGCGAAGGCGTGGTCCGTGATCTCCGAGACGGAGTCGAACAGGACCAGTTCGCTAAGCGTGCAGCCATCGAAGGCGTGCACCTCCACGAAGCTGATCGTCGGGGGAAGTACGACGCGGTTACAGGTGACGCCTTGGAAGGCGCCCTGGGCGATCCCGGTGACAGGGAGGCCGTCGATCCTGGAAGGGATCACAACGACCTCAGAGGTATCAGTGACCTCTGGGATAGTCTGCGGCCGCGCCTGCTCGCCGCCGGCCTCCGGGGTACCGCTGTTCCCACCGTTAAACCCGGTGATCGTCACGGAGTTCGCCCCTTTTTCATATAGGAAATCGGACTCGTCGTTGCAAAGAGCCCATTCCGCGTACAGCGTGAGTGTCTCGCCCCGCCCGACGCGGACGCGGCTTCCCAGGCCGATGTGCTGCCCGCTGCCGTCCGCCGAGGTGTTCCAGCCTGTCAAAATATAGTTCTCCCGTTCAAACAGATGCGTGCCCTGCTCGGTGTTGACGCGCAGGTGCGCGGCCGGATAGGAGAACTCCAGATAGGAAATCTTCTCATTAGAAACATCCCCAGCATGAGAAACATTCCCTGAGGTATCGGTCAGGCCGCTCGAAGCGGCCGCCGCGGCGCCGTTCGCCTCATAGCGGATCGTATAGGGATTTTCCTCCGTGAGCACGGAGACCACGGTGTCGAATAAGACATCATGCAGAGTACAGATGTACTGCCCGTCCTGCGCCGGATCCAGCGAATAGTCGCGGTAATCGGTCCCCCGGACAGTGCAGTGCTGCGCGGGAGTGATCGTAAACTGTAGATCGGACCCTTCCTCGACAGTTAAAACGGAAGATTCGACCCGCATCTGCGGATTGTCCTCAATGACGACCCGTACCGTGCGCCCTGCGCGTGCCGGAGAAAACAGGGAGGAGACAGATCCGCTGCAGCCGGTGCACAGCAAAATAAGCGCGGCGAGAACCGCGGCGATAGTAGCTGTTATGGATATTCTGCTGTCTGAACGCCGGCACCGGGCGGGCCATTTGGACATGGCTGGCTGCTCCTTCTGACTCAGGTAATTCTTCCTCCCTATTATAAAACAATAACGCCCCTGCAAAATGGACACTTTACGGAAATAATCAAGCACTTTGCGCTAATAAATATTGCCGCAAAATCCCGATGCTATACTGAAGCTAAGATACACAACGTGTAAACCCGATATATGTAAAGGGAGGGAGGAACAAATGGGCAATAACAAATCAAAAGTCTGGCGAGGCCTGACAGCCACCGGCGCAATGCTTCTGGCTGCTTCAGTAACTGCTTCGACGATCGTGACGGCGCACCGCACCGACATCGACAAGATGATCGGAACACAGAGCACCCAGATCGTCAACGAGACAAATGCTTCTCCGGAGGAACTGTACACGTATTCTTCCGACTACTCCAGCACGACTGAATTAGTACAGGCCATGCAGGATATCGGAACCAGAATGAGCCAGGAAGGCAGCGTTCTGCTCAAGAACAACAACGCGGCGCTTCCCCTGAGCGCGGAAGAGATCGGCAAGGTATCCCTTCTGGGATTCCAGAGCTACTTCCCCAACAAGGGCGCGATTCTGGGCCCTACAGCGGCAGAGAACCACGGAACGGAAGCCGATACGGTTGACCTTGTCGGCGCCTTGGAAGCAAGAGGCTTCACGCTCAACGCGACACTGAAAGATATGTACAACAGCGACGCGCTCAAGAGCATCTTCAAGTCGGAAGTGGCCACCTGGACGGGCACTGCGGAGTACCTGAACCTGACAGCTCCCTCGGTCGGCGGCGTCTACAAGGACAAAGAGCCGTCCGTCGCAGAGCTGGACAGCGCGAATGCGGGCTGGAGAGACAGCCTGAACGCCAGCAATGTGATGATCATCACAATCGGCCGCGCAGGTTCCGAGAACGCGGACTACACACCCGGTGAAGCCGGCGTAGATCCCGCTGACGGCCTCAACCAGACCGATCCGCTGGGATTGTCCGACGATGAGAGAAACCTCATCGCGGCAGCAGTAGAGGCCAAGGCCGCAAACGGCGGCAAGGTCATCATCCTGCTGAACAACGGCAACCCTATGGAGATCCAGGAGATCGCCGACAATGACGGCGTAGACGCGATCCTCCAGGTAGGCACACCCGGAAGCTACGGTTTCTACGGCGTGGCAGATATCCTGAGCGGCGCAGCTAACCCCTCCGGTCACCTGACCGACACTTATGCCGTAAAGAACTCTCTGAGCCCTGCGGCCCAGAACTACGGCGACCTGCAGTGGACCAACGCGAATCCCGCCATCTCCATGAACGACGCGATCGTGGAGGCGGAGAGCATCTACACAGGCTACAGGTACTATGAGACCCGCTATGCGGACTTCGTCCTGGACCAGGGCGCGGCGGATTCGGAAGTGGGAAGCACAGGCGGCGCCTGGATGTACCAGAATGAAGTGACCTATCCCTTCGGATATGGCCTCTCTTACACAACTTTCGACCAGAAGATTAACGACGTGAAGGTAGACCTGGCTGCCAAAACAGCGACCGCCACAGTTACCGTCACAAATACCGGTAATGTCGCGGGCAAGGACGCCGTACAGCTCTACGTCTCCGCACCTTACACGCAGTATGACATCGAGCACGGCGTGGAGAAGTCCGCGATCCAGCTTCTGGATTTTGGCAAGACTCAGATCCTCGAGCCCGGAAAGAGCGAGACAGTTACCATCACGGCAGACCTTCAGTACCTGGCAAGCTGGGATTCCACTGCGGATAACGCGGCGGGAACTAAGGGCAACTATATTTTGGACGCCGGTGACTACTACTTCACCGTCGGCAACGGCGCTCACGAAGCAGTCAACAACGTGCTGGCGGCGCAGGGCAGAACCGTGGACAACGGCATGACTGCTGCAGGCGACGCAGAGAACGTACAGGTATGGAACCTGGCCGCTCTTGACAACAAGACCTTCGCGACCACCAAGTCCGGCGTAAACGTCGAGAACCAGCTGGCTGACATGGACATCAATTACTGGATGCCCGGCACAGCCGTTTACCTGACCAGAAGTGACTGGGCGAATACGTTCCCCAAGACCTACAGAGACCTGACCGCGACTGACGAGATGGTGGCGATCATGGACAACGACGTCTACCAGTATCAGACAGACGGCGGCGAAGTGACATGGAATGCGGACAACGGCCTGACTCTCGCTGACCTCAAGGGCGTGTCCGATTTCGACGATCCCAGATGGGACCAGCTGATCGACCAGATGGATCTGTCCGAGGCGCTGATCAGAACGGCCTTCGGCGGAACCAGTACCAAGACGATCCCTTCGATTTCCTCTCCTGAGGCGATCCAGAACGACGGCCCTACCGGCTATGCGAACTATCCCCTCGGCCAGTACGCCAACAAGAACAAGGACAGCGGCGACCCTTGCGCCATCGACGCGAACGATCCCAACGCCGGCTTCATGGGCAACACAATGGCCAACAACATCGTTGTGGCACAGACATTCAACAAGGACCTCGCTCTTGAGTGGGGCAAAACAGTGGGTAACTATTCTCTGTGGTCCAACTGCGCGATCCTGTGGGGCATCTCGGCCAACCTTCACCGTCTGCCTTACTGCGCGAGAAACCTCGAGTATTATTCCGAAGATCCGGTCCTTTCTTCCTTCATGGGCGCGGAAGTCTGCAAGGGAGAACTGCAGTACGGCGTCATCGCTTCCGTCAAGCACTTCTGCTTCAATGACACGGAGATGAACCGAACCGGCGTGGCACCTTTCATGACCGAGCAGAAGGCGCGTGAAGGCGATATCCGCGCGCAGCAGTCCATCATTGAGGATGCAAAGTGCCTCGGCGTTATGACCGCTTACAACCGCGCCGGCTGCTACACCGACAACGCACACACAGGCCTGATCAAGAACATCCTTCACGGAGAGTTCGGCTTCAGAGGCCTCATCAGTGAGGACTTCATCATGGATCCCGTTTATGCGTCCCTCAAGGAGGCCGTTATGAACGGTATCACGATGTCCTGCAATACCGGCGACAACAACCTGGCGGCAGTCGCGGCTTACTACCCGAACCTCAACTGGAACGTCGAGACCGTCGGTAAGGACAGCGAGCTCCAGAAGGCTCTGAAGTATGCCATGAAGAAGCAGAATTACGCGCTGGCCAACTCCAACGCCATGGACGGCCTCGTACCCGGCGCGCATCTTGAGACCGTGAAGACCTGGTACGACAAGCTGATCATGGGCCTTGAGATCGCCTTCGGCCTGATCACGATTCTGTGCGCAGTGATGTATTTTCGCAGCAAAAAAGCATGAAGGAGGTAAAGTGAGATGAAAAGAGCATTATTCGGATCGATCATGACCGTCATCACAATCGTGGCGGCTGTCGTAGGACTGATTAACTACATCACGAATTCCAATACCACTTACTTTGCCGGCCTTGGCAAAGATCCCGTTGTGATCGGCTGCGCGGTAGTGGCCATCGCGGCACTGGCTGTGTGGCTTGTGCTGGGGAATCCGAAGGCAGCCTGGACGGACATCCTGCCCGTCGCGGCGCCCGCCCTTCTGGTCGTAGCTGCTCTGACCCTGGTCAACAGCAGGATCAACGGCGTGGCAGCGATCATGACCTTTGAGAACAACGCGCAGAACATGGCGGATCTGCAGAGCGCGATCGTTGCCATCGCGGCACTTGTCGCCGCGGCAGTTCTGGCGGCGCTCAACGCATTCTTCGATGTGAAGAAAGAGGCCTGATGCCGATAAGTAAGCAGTTACATTTAAGATCAGAAAAAGCGCATGCTCCTTCCGGGGCGTGCGCTTTTTTGCAGATCCCGGAAGACAGGATTACTTGAATTTGTCATAATTTTGTACGAAAATACTATTATGCGAGAGAGTGTTCACATTTTTCCATTTTACCTGATAGGGGGAAATGTCGGTTTGTAAAGTGCAGGGTGAACTGTAATGATCAAGATCGCGATCGTGGAAGACAATGCGGAAGAGAGACAGCTGATCAAGTCTTTCATTGAGAGATACAGCAAAGAGAAGAACATCAGCTGCAAAGCGGACTTATATACAGACGGAGACGAGATCGTGGAGGGCGCGCGCGCCGGATACGATCTTATTATCATGGATATTGAGCTTCCTCTCTTAAACGGCATGGACGCGGCGGAGCAGATCCGGGCCATGGACCGGGATGTGGCGATCATTTTCACGACGCACAATCCAAACTACGCGATCCGCGGATATAAAGTCCAGGCGCTGGACTATCTGCTCAAGCCCGTCAGTTACAAGGCTTTTGAGGATGTGATGGAGCGGGCGCTCAGACAGCGTGTAGAGAGCAGCAAAAAGTATATCCGAGTCAGGATTCGAAGCGGCACGGTCAAGCTGGACACTTCGAAGATCCGGTATGTGGACGTGCTTGACCATTATATTTGTTATCACACGTCGGAAGCGGACATTAAGACCAAAGGATCCATGCGGGAAGCCGTGCAGGCACTGGAGGGGGAACCTTTCTTTCAATGCAACAAAGCTTTTCTCGTCAATCTGGCCCATGTGGACGGGATGACGGGAAATGATATCATCGTGGGCACGGAAAAAATTCCTGTCAGCCGCGCGCGCAAGAAAGCTTTTCTGCAGGCGATGAATGAGTATCTGACGCAGTGACAACAGCGGCTCGCTCTGCGAGCCTTAACTTTGGTGATCGAAATGCCTAATCCTCCGGTTGTTGATCTGTATAATACGCCGGGCGTTTACTATGCGGCTTCCTATTGGCTGGCAGGCATGGTATTCGGCTCGGTTTTGTCTAATGGGAGAAGGACCCCGCTTACCTGGGCAAAACAGTGCCTGATCCTGGCAGTCCTATGCCTGTTCATGACAGTGACGCATAAATTCCCTGTCGTATTTTTTATACCTTGTATGGTTGTCGCTTTTGGCGTGATCTGTCTGACGATCAGGATCTGCTGCAGTCTCTCTCCCAAAGAGAACGTGTACTACGGCGCCCGCGCATTCATTGTGGGAGAATTTGCGGCGGCGCTGGACTGGCAGCTCTTTTATTATGCGCTGACGACGCTGAAGATGCCGCTCAATATGAGGACCAATCTTTTGTTCCTTCTGCCGACATGGATTCTCGTGTTCGGAATATGTTACATGGCGGAGCGATATATACTGAAGACGCAAGGACGGCCGGAGATCAATTCGATGATCGTCACCGCGATCCTTGCCGTTATTGTCTTTTTCTATACCCTGAGTAATCTCAGCTATCTTTTCCGCGGAACGGCTTTCACGGCTTCCGGCGTGCAGGAACTTTTCATCATAAGGACGCTCTCAGACCTTGGAGCCGTGGGAATATCGGGAATTTATCACCTCATGGTGTGTCAGCTGAGCGCCCGGCTTGAGTCGGAGAAACTCAACCAGGTCCTGGAGATGCAGTATGCTTCCTATAAAGTGTCGGAGGAGAGCATAGCGCTGGTCAACAGAAAATATCACGATCTCAAGCACCAGATCAGCGTACTGCGCAGCAGTACGAGTGATTCGGAGCGGGACGAGTATCTGGACCGGATGGAAGATGAGATCCGAAGTTTCGAGACACAGACGCACACCGGGAACGAAGTCCTTGACGCTATTCTCGGAACGAAAATGCTGCAGTGCATGGAAGAGGGGATCGACTTTCATGTGATGGCTGACGGAAGCGCTTTAGGCTTCATGAACAAGATGGACATCAGCGCACTGTTCGGGAATATTCTGGACAACGCGATCGAGGGGACCCGCAAGGTGGAAGAGCAGGAAGACCGCCATATCCGTCTTTATGTGAGCACGCAGAAAGGATTTCTCAAGATTCTGGCACAGAACACTTTTAACGGGAACGTTTCCTTCGAGGAGGGGATTCCGAAGACCAGTAAGAATTACGAGATCGGATATCACGGCTTCGGGGTGCGCAGCATTCGCGCTACGGCCGAGAAATACGGCGGCAGCGCCATGATGAAAATAGAAGACGGATGGTTCCAGGTCCATGTGCTGATTCCGCAGCAGCAGTAGTCTCCGCCATTCTTTTTGCGAACAAACAATAACCGTTTACGAACGAAAACCGGCCCCGGCGGCCGGTTTTGTTATGCTTATATAAGAGATGATATTATCCGGCATTTTCCGGGCGGACAAGACCCGGAGCCGGGGCTGAACCAGATACATTATCAACGGGGATTAGAGAGGTAAGATATGAGAAAACTGGATTTTAACAAGGGATGGGAAGTGCGCTGCGTGACTACGGACAGCGGCTTTGAAGCCGTTTCAATTCCGCACGACGCGATGATCTCGGAGCCGAGGATCGCGGAGAGCCTCGGAGAGGGCAACATCGGTTTCTTCGCCGGATATGATTACGAGTATCGCAGGACCGTGGAGGTCCCGGCAGAGGACCAGGGGAAGTCCCAGATCCTCGAGTTCGAGGGCGTCTATCACAACGCGGAAGTCTATATCAACGGCGAGAAAGCGGGAGAGAGACCTTACGGCTATTCAAACTTCTATGTAGACGCCTCCGCATTTTTTAAATACGGTGAGAAGAACGAGATCCTGGTCAAGGCGAGCAATTCCGACCAGCCCAACAGCCGCTGGTATTCCGGCACCGGCATCTACCGGCCGGTATGGCTCTGGGAGGGGAGAGACGCCTATATTCCGGTAAACGGCGTCCGGATCCGCACACTGGATCATGAGACCTGCAGGATCAGCGTGACCGTAAAGACATCCGTGCCGGGCAAGGTGCGGGTCCAGATCCTGAAGGGAGAGAAGGCGAATCTTAAGGGCGGCTCCGATCAGGAACGCCTCATCAGCACATATGAAAAAGAGAGCGAGCAGTCCGGCTCCGGCGCCGTTGCCGAGTTCCACTTCAAAGTAAAGGACGGTGAGCTCTGGAGCCCCGAGACTCCCAACCTCTACACCTGCCGCGTCACATTCGGCGAAGATGTGGTGGAAGAGACTTTCGGAATCCGGACCCTGAAATGGAAGGCCGGAAAGGGCCTGCTCATCAACGGCGAGCGCGTCATCCTGCGCGGCGCCTGCATTCACCACGACAACGGCATTCTGGGCGCCTGCGCCTATCCCGAGGCGGAAGAGCGCCGCGTCCGAATCCTCATGGAGAACGGCTACAACGCGATCCGCTCCGCCCACAACCCGGTCTCCAAGACCATGCTGGAGTCCTGCGACCGCCTGGGAATGCTGATGATGGATGAGTTCGTGGACTGCTGGTACATTCACAAGACCAAACACGATTACGCGGATCTGTATGACAAGTGGTGGCAGGCGGACCTGCGCGAGATGGTGGACAAGGATTACAACCACCCTTGCGTGATCATGTACTCCACCGGCAACGAAGTGGCGGAGACTTCCGAGAAGAGGGGAATCGCGCTCACGGGCGAGATGACAAAGTACCTGCACAGCCTGGACGCGACCAGGCCCGTGACCTGCGGCGTCAATATTTTCTTCAATTTCCTCTACTCCATGGGCTTTGGTGTCTACAGCGACGACAAGGCGGATAAGGCTGTCAACGAAGCCAAAAAAGTGCAGGCGGACGGCAAGAAGAAAAAGCCTGTCGGCAGTGAGTTCTACAACACGCTGGCGTGCCTTATGGGCGACCGCTTCATGAAGTTCGGCGCCACGCTCCCGCCCAGCGACTGGAAGACCAAAGACGCCTTTGCCAATATGGACATAGCCGGCTACAACTACGGAATCTGGCGCTACAAACATGACGTCAAAAAATACCCCAGGCGCCTGATCCTAGGATCCGAGACTTTCTGCAAGGACGCCTGGCTCTTCTGGGAGATCGCCCGGGACAACCCCAATGTCATCGGTGACTTTGTCTGGGCCGGCATCGACTATATCGGTGAGACCGGCATCGGAGCCACGGAGTTCAAGGACTATCTGCTCACCGAGGACGAGAGTCACATGACCGGCGGCAACGGAAGAATCGATCTTCTGGGCAAGCCCCGTGCGGAGGCGGCCTACACGAGAGTGGCGCTGGAGAGAGAGCAGGGACCGCTGATCGGCGTTCTTCCCGTCTACGAGGATGAAAAGCTGCAGCTGACCGGCTGGCAGCTGTCCAAGGCCGTCGAGAGCTGGTCCTGGCGCGGCTGCGAAGGCCGCACCGCGGACATAGAAGTGTACGCGCGCGCCGCATATGTGGAGGTCTTCGTAAACGGCAAGTTATGCGGCCGGGGGAAGAGACCTGTGAACGGATGCATGTTCCGCTTGAAAGTGCCTTATGAGGACGGCGAGATCACAGCGGTCTCCTATGACGAATTCGGCGCGGAGATCGGCCGCTACAGCATGAAGACAGCAGGAGAGGAATCCGTCCTTCGCGTCACAGCTGAAGAGAAAGAAGTAAAGAAGGGCGGCCTCAGCTTCGTCCGCCTGCAGTATACGGACAATGACGGCATCTGGCAGCCCCAGGGCATCCACAACCTGAAGGTGACTGTGGAGAACGGCGAGCTTCTGGGACTCGGCAGCGCCAACCCTTATGTAAAGGGCAATTATACGGAAGATACGGTCCGCACCTATTTCGGCGAGGCGATGGCAGTGGTCCGCGCGGGAGAGAGCGGCGCGGTGCGCGTCACAGTGACGGATGAGATGGGCGATACGGTCTGCGAGATTCCGATCAGGTGAGAGATTCATAATACATTGGTACAGGCGCAGCCTGATTTCATTCAATAGGGGAGACATAATGAACAGCAAGATATTTGATAACCCTGCACTGAAGACAAGGATCAAGTCTTCCAATGTCAAAATACAGGAGATGGCCTTCGGTTATCTGGTCGCGCCCTTCTGCGCCATGATCTCCAACGCGATCTTCGGCTCCTACCTCAACCGCTACTATGTGGATGTGCTGGGATGGACGAAATTCGGCCTGTTCTCGACACTGCTGCCCATGCTGTCATGCATTATCGTCATCGCGGGCAATATTTTGGTAGGTCAGTGGATCGACAACACAAGAACATCGGCGGGGAAAGCCCGTCCTTATCTGCTCCTGTCGATCCCGATGATCGCGGTCGCCATCCTCCTGATGTTCATGACGCCCCGATCCGGATCCAATGGAATCCAGATGATCTGGATCGCCGTGACCTACAACCTGTACTACGCCATAGCTTACCCGTGTTACTATACGGCGCACAGCTCCATGGTCTCACTTTCGACCAGAAACGCGAATCAGCGAGGCCTTCTGGCAACGCTGTCCAATGCCTCGACAGTGGCGGCTGCCGGTATCGGCGCCAGTATTCTGGTCCCGATCCTTCTGCAGCCCTTCATGTTTGTATCCGGGCCGGGCGGCATCGACGTGGACGCCTCTTATACAAACTGGCGAATCCTCTCCATAGCGCTGGCACTGCTTTCCGCAGCCGGCATCATCTTTGAGTATTACTTCACGAGAGAGAGGATCACAGAGGAGACGATGGCACTGGGAATCAAGGAAGAAAAGCTTCCTCTCAAAAAGCACATCGAGGCCTGCACAAGTGACAAATACTGGTGGATGGTCATCATCTTCATCCTGGTCTTCCAGTTCGGACAGCTGTGCAAGAACAGCTCCATGAGTTTCTATGCCAGATGGATGTTTGACAATGTCATGAATTCCGCGGATCCCGAGAGCACTTCGGCGGCCATGATGTCCACGCTCGGCTTGGTCGGCGGCCTGCCTTCCGCGATCGGAATGGTCATCGCCTGGCCTCTGGCTAATAAGCTCGGCAAGCAGCGCGCGATCATCATCGGCCTCGCTTTTGCGACGCTGGGCGGCCTGGTCGGCTTTCTCAACGTCAACAGCTTCCCGATCGTGTGCACGGCCGTCGTGCTCAAAGGTATCGGAATCATTCCGGCCCAGTATGTCATGCTGGCGCTGATCTCCGATATTCTGGACCATCTGGAAGCCAAAAACGGTTTCCGCTCCGACGGATTTACCATGTCTTTGTACAGCTCGATCATGGTCGGCCTGGGCGGCCTGGGAATGGGCATCATCAACGCGATGCTTTCCTATTCCGGTTATGTCAACACGGGATACCCGGTGGATCCCCAAACCGTGACGCTGATTGAAGACATTACGACATGGACCGGCGACGTGATCTACCGCCAGCTGGGCGGCACCGAGCAGGTTCTCGCCTTTGTCTACCTGGCCGTTGACGTGATCGCCTTTGTGATCTCCATCATCCTTCTGTGGAAGCTCGACGTCGAGAAATACGGCGAAGAGGACAGACGTCTCATCATCGAGCGCCAGAAAGAGGCAGTCCTGGCGGAGGGCGGCACCTGGGTCGATCCCGAGGAGCGGGCCCGCCTCGAACAGGAGCAGGCGGACCGCGAAGCGGAAGAAGAGCGCATCCGCGAGCTCAAGGAGAAATGCGAGAAACAGGGTCTCAACTTCGAAGAGGAGGAGAGAAAGTATCAGGAGGCGCAGGAGAAACGTAAGAACAGCATTATAGGAAAGTTCTTGGGATAAGAAGATGAATAAAAAGACAGCAGGCATCATAGCCGGCACGATCGCGGCAGCAGCCGTGATCACGGCCGGAATCTATAACAAAGCGACTTACGCCGTGTTCAGAAATCTGACGGCCCGGAAACTGGATATTGATGAGAACGCGGCGTGGAGCGGCGGCAGAGTGTATGAGCGAGTGCCTTATGCGGGCGATTCCGAGAGCCAGTACCTGGACCTGTACATACCGGATTCAGGCGCAGACACAGAAGTTAACTCAGAAAAACCGCGGCTTTTCGTTCTGGTCCACGGCGGCGGATTTATCAGTAACGACTCACAGTCGCGCCAGGTAATCCTCATGTATCAGTATTTCCGGGAACGCGGCTATGCATGCGCATCGATCAACTACAGGCTGGCACAGGAGGCGCCGTTTCCCGCAGGACTGGAGGATGTAAAAGCCGCGGTGCGATTCCTGGAGTCCCATGCACAGGAGTACGGCTATGACGCCTCCCGGATCGCGATCTGGGGCGAGTCCGCCGGCGGGTATCTTGCCATGACGGAGGCCTTCTCCAATGAAAAGGAGTTCATGGGCGTGCGCTATCTGGGGCAGGATGAGGATGAAGCTGCCGGAAAGTTCTATACCGGTGAAGCGGCAGTTCTGATTGACTATTACGGCGCAGCGGACCTGGGAACCATTTGGACGAGCGACAGCGACTGGAAAGAGCTGGAGATCCCGCGTGTGGTCATTGACATAGCCAACAGCTGGATCGACAAGAAAACGCTTGAGGGCTTTTCGTCTGTGGAAGCCTACTGGCTGCGCAGAGAGTTCGACGACATGACAGAGGATGACCGCAAGGCCTTCGATCCGCACTATTTCCTGGACGAGAACCTGGGTCCGGAAAAGGGACCCGCCGTCATGATCGTACACGGAGACTGCGATATCACGGTCCCTTATCTGCAGTCGCAGAGGCTCTATGAGCATCTGGTCAGGGTGATCGGAGAAGAAAGGACGCAGTTCCTTCTGATCCGCGGCGAGGGACATGCGACAGATATGCTCTACAGCGACGACGTGCTCGCTAAAGTGGACGTGTTCATACGCAAGCACTGAAGACCGTTCACGGACGCAAAATGTCTATTTGCGAACACATTGAAGAGACCAGGAAAAAAACAGGTAAACTGGTTTTGAAAACCAATGAAAATCGGCGGCTCCTTACCGGTCCGCCCAACAAAGAGGAGGGGTAACTTATGAAACAAGGACTTATGCGCGGGCTCGCGGCTTTTACCGCTTCGCTCTGCGCGGTATCTCTTGTGGCTGCTTCCTACGCTCCTACCCGTTCCGCGTTCATCAATTCCAGACTCGGAACAGTCAGCTACAGGCTGGAGGACACAGGAGAGGCAACAGGGGACAGCTACTATTTTGAATCCGAATTCGATTCGCTCAGCGACCTTCTCGCCGCTAAAACACAGCTGGCCGAGCAGATCGCCGCAGAGGGCACCGTACTTTTAAAGAATAACGGCGCGCTTCCGCTGGATGCTTCCGCAGAGCCCGTAACGCTCTGGGGACACAACAGCGTATTTAGCGCGCGCGGCGGTATGATCGGTTCCACGGCGGCGGCAGGCGAGGGACAGCAGGACGTAAACCTCATCGACGCCATGTTCGCCAAGGGATTCCAGCTCAACGAGCAGATGATCAGCTTTCTGACAAGCGAGGAGGCATTTGCCTATACTCGTCAGACATTCTTCCCCGGCGCAGGCCTTGTGCCTTCCTTTGAAGCTACCTGGGAGCAGCCGGCTGTCTACCTGGTAGGAGAGCTTCCTGCTTCTATGTATACAGACGATGTGCTGGCCTCCGCGGACGGTTCAGCGGCGGTCTGCGTGATCACGCGCGACAGTTCTGAGGCGGCCGACTATGAGCCGACTATGTTCAACGGCACGGAAGGCGACTCCTTCGAGCGCCCGCTGGCTCTTTCCCAGTATGAGAAGGATATGATCGAGCTGGCAAAACAGCACAGCACCAAAGTCATTGTTCTCATCAACGCGGACAACCCGCTTGAACTCGAAGAACTCAAGAACGACGACGAGATCGACGCCATCGTCTGGGCAGGCGAGCCCGGCGTATACGGCTTCCTCGGCGTGGCTGACGTTCTGAGCGGCGCGGCCAACCCTTCCGGTCATCTTCCGGATACTTACGCGGTCAATTCCGCATCCGCACCTGCAATGCAGAACTTCGGTCTCTTTGTCTACAGCAACAACTCCAACAACGGCGCGGCATCCGGCGATGTGGCGCAGCTCACAACCGACAACAAGGGCGACTGGTATGTTGTGGAGACGGAAGGCATCTATCAGGGTTACAAGTACTATGAGACCCGCTATGAGGATCAGATCCTTGGCCGGGGCAATGCGGCTGCAGCAGACGGTTCCTCGAACGGCGGCGCATGGTCCTATGCAAATGAAGTTTCCTATCCTTTCGGATACGGTTCTTCCTACACGACCTTCGAGCAGAAGCTCGATTCTGTGAACGTCGCAGTCGGCCAGGTCGGCAGCGCACAGGTAACAGTTACCAATACCGGCAGCGTGGCAGGCAAATCTGTCGTAGAACTCTTCGTGCAGACTCCTTACACGAACGGCGGCCTTGAGAAGTCCGCAGTGCAGCTGGTCGGCTTTGCCAAGACTTCCGAGCTGGCTCCCGGCGCAAGCGAGACCGTAACGGTAGAGATCGATCCGCAGCTCTTCGCAAGCTATGACGAGACTGTTACCAAGACAGACGGCACAGTCGGCGCATGGGTCCTCGAAGCAGGCGATTACTACTTCGCGATCGGTAACGGCGCACACAATGCCCTCAACAATATTCTGGCAAACAAGACAGGTTCCACTGACAACCTGATCTCTGTCAACGCAGACGAGCAGATCTCCGCAGACAATGCTATCGTCTGGAACCTGGCGACAGGTGATTTCGACACCTATTCCGCAAGCGTGACGAATGCGATTCAGGATGCGGACATCAACAAGCTCATCCCGGATACGGCTGAGTACACCACAAGAGCAGACTGGTCCAAGGGCTGGAAGACTGTGGAGAGCATCACTCCTACAGCAGACATGATGGTGGGCCTTACCAACAGCACTTACAAACTCAACGAGAACGGCGAAGGCGTCACATGGGGTGCAGACAACGGCATGATGCTGGTCAGCATGATGCAGACCGATGAGAACGGCAACTTCAGCGGCGTCGTAGATTTTAACGATCCGATGTGGGATCAGCTGGTGCAGCAGATTACATTGGATGAAGCCATCCAGTTCATCGAGTGGGCAGGCGACGATATCGAGAACATCGACTCCGTCCTCCTTCCCAGAACCTATATGAACGACGGTCCTCTGGGCTTTGCTTATGATCAGGTGGCAGGATACGGCACACGCTGGACCTCTGCGGATTCCTCTAATCCTTTCTACGTAGACTCCAAGTCTGCAGAGGCTAAATATTCCATGGCGACCATGCCCACAGAGCCTGTTGTGGCGGCGACCTGGAACATCGACCTGATCAGACGTGAGGCAGAGCTGTACGGCGAGGACGCCCTGTATGCGAAAGAGACCATCTGTATCGCCCCCGGCGCAAACCTTCACAGAACTCCTTACTGCGCGAGAAACCACGAGTATTACTCCGAGGATCCCGTTCTGACATCCCTGATGGCTACAAACTTCTGTGAGGCAGCTTCCGCAAAGGGTATGATCACGCAGGTCAAGCACTTCGCATTTAACCACCAGGAGCTCAACCGCTCCGGTATCTCGACCTTCATGACCGAGCAGGCGGCCCGTGAGAACGAGCTCCGCTGCTTCCAGAAGGTTATGTCCACCAATGCGACCGGTACGATCATGACCGCTTTCAACCGTATCGGCACAACTTATGTCGGCGCATACAGCGGCGTCCTTGAGCAGATCGCCCGTACTGAGTGGGGCTACAAGGGCGGCTATGTCACAGACATGGTCAACGGCGCTATGTACATGAACTGGCTCGACACCGTTTATGCAGGCGGCGGCACAATGCTGGGCAGCGCTGCCAACTGGCAGGGCACGACCCTTGGCACCATGGAAAACGCCAAGGACGAGATTGCCAAGGATACAGCTTTCCAGCAGCAGATGCAGTACACGCTCAAGACATGGCTGTACTCCGCAGCGAAGTCCAATGTCATGAACGGCATCAGCAATACATCCAAGATTGTCAAGGTCACTCCCTGGTGGCTGGCAGCCATCTATGCGGCAGTAGGCGTGACGGCGGTTCTGACGGCACTCTTCCTCTTCCTGGGCTTTAAGTCCGGCAAGAAGGCAGCGTAAGGAGGTGTTACCATGAATGATACAAAGGCAAAAAAGAGTATCGGATTCTACATTCTTGCGGCGGCAGCAGTTGTCAGTGTGATCAGCATTGTCCTCTATGGCAGCGCCATGAATAAAGCGACCAGCGCATACGGTTTCATGATCGCGGCGGCGGTTGTCGCGGTCGCGGCTCTGGTGATCGGCGCGGTGACCGGCAACAAGATCGCAAACTGGGGCGGCTTCTGCGCGGCAGTCCTGATGATGGCAGGCCTCGCCTGGAGTCTCACCGTTATGGTCGACGCAATCGGCTACGTGATCTCCGGCCTCTACCAGTTCAGCCTTCTGCAGACCTACATCACGTTCGCGGTCTGCGGCGACATCGCCTGGCTCCTGTTCCTGATCAGCAGCTTTATGAGTGTTGTGAAGGAATGATGACTGTGAAAACAGTTGATTAAGTTATAAATGTGCCCCCTTCGGTCATTCGGGTCTGCCCGCATGAGCCGCAGGGGGCGTTTTTTTGGCTTTTATACTTGTGAGTTACGGAGGAGCCCTTACCGTGCCCTTAGGAGGTATCGTAAGGGCGGCGAAAGGGCAGAAGCCATCAAAACCTGGCGGCGTGCCCTTAGCGCGCCCTTAGGGGGTATCGTAAGGGAAGCGAAAGGGCAGAAGGCCATCGAAACCTGGCGGCGTGCCCTTAGCGCGCCCTTAGGGGATATCGTAAGGGCGGCGAAAGGGCAGAAGCCATCAAAACCTGGCGGCGTGCCCTTACCGTGCCCTTAGGGGGTATCGTAAGGGAAGCGAAAGGGCAGAAACCAACGAAACCTGGCGGAATGCCCTTACCGTGCCCTTCGGGAGTGCTGTAAGGGCAGGAAAAGGGCGCCGGGGAAGTAAGGACAGGAAAAAGGCAAGGTGGCAGAAGCTTTTAGCACGTATTACTTGTGTCTAATAGTAGGATGTGCTATCTTTTGACTATAAGTCATGTCCTTATGGATATGAAATCTCTGAAATTCTTAAAATTCTATGCGATATCCGCGAAGTTCCAAAACGGTTTAGCAATTCATAAACAGGCAATTAAAGCGCCAAGGATGTGTTCATGGCGTTTGTATTTGACTGCTCTTTCATGTCAGGGGGATTCATGCTTATTAGCGATTTACAAAGAGAGCGAGATATACTACAGCAGATTCGTGAACATCATTTGAGAAAACTGTTCTCATGGGACAATCCTTCGGGAATTCTGATCTGCCAAAAACATGGCAATGGCATACGATGGCGTATAAGAGAAATAGTGAACGGTCGTCTCGTTACAAGTGATCTAAGCAAAAACAAAAAGGAGATGGCAGAAAAGCTTGCCGTCAACTTGTATCGGATCATTTGTATCCAATATATCCAGAAAAAGTTGAATGTGATCAGTACTCTGATCATAGAGCAATTCTCCGAACAGCAGAGAAGCTCTATGCTGCTTGCAGACGAACACAACTTGGTAAACGTGGCAGGCCTGAGAAGGGAAGAGGAGCAACTTTTACCGGAGCAGTCGATCAAGATGCTGCTGGGCGGGCTGCGGAATTGTCCCCGTGTACCGGCAGAATTCTTTCAGACGGAATCTCCATATAGTCAGTTCATTATTTCATTTCTGCAAAAAGAGTATTCGGAAATCATTGAATGGTACAATGGTGACTATCAGCAGAATAAGGAGTTTCCCGAAAACCTGCAGTTTACAGTAAAACTTGGCTTCAAAGTACGGTCTAAGTCTGAAGTCATCATTGCTGATTGGCTCTATGAAGTGGGAATCCTGTTTCACTATGAGGAAAAGATACTCTTGTCCGGGGAAGAATCGTTTCCGGATTTCTTTGTGCCAATCACTATTGCTGAAAAATATGCATGGGAGCATTTTGGCGCGATGGATAATGAGAAGTATTTCCATCGGACAAGAGGCAGAATCCTTAACTATATGGACCATCATTGGTTTCCGGGGATCAATATGATAACGACCTATGAGACGAGGAAGAATCCACTGTCAGAAGAACAGGTTGAAAATCAAGTGCGCTGGCTGAAGAATCGTTATCGGCTTGCGTTCTCTGACCTGCCGTCGGATGAGTCGTTTGGTATGTATGATCTTGCAACATATGCAAAATATAGAAAAATAGGACAGAAATGATATATAACCGTTCCTTTCACTTACCAGCAATGTCAGTAAGAGGTGCGGAATGCCCTTAGCGCGCCCTTAGGAGGTATCGTAAGGGCAGCGAAAGGGCAGAAGACTATGCAAATAAAGTCCCCGGATAAAACGAATGACGACCTTAAAGAAACATAGAGTGTTTTGATATGATGAAAACTGACAGGATATCCATTTGCGTACTTATTTGGGACGTTTGCGGATAATGAGGAATGTGGAAAACAGGCTGTGCTATGCTCAGTACCAGAGAAAGCCTGAAGCGGAATAGAGGCCGGAAGAGCATAAGACAAGAGGGCTATATTAACCGGGAATGAATGAAACAAGAGGAATCAAAATGAACAACACAGTTTGGATCTGGTATCCGGGAGACTTTGAAATATATCACGGCATGAAGCAGAATTTCTGCAGAGAAGAGCGAGGATTGGGCTGGCCTGCCTTCTGGAAGATGGACGACTGGCGGCCGAACCTGCGCTTCTTCCGCAAATATGAACTGACAAAAGCCGAGACATTCACGGTGTATGGCAGAGGAATCGGCCATGTACAGGTGGATGGGGAAAAGTTCCCATTTGAAAAAGAAATCACAATTCCCGTCGGTGCGCATCTGATTGAAGTTTTTATTGGAAACATGACGGGTCTTCCCTGTATCTATGTAGAAAACCATGCGGCAAACAAAGATATCTCCGGTGATATAAAAAATGGAAACATCCACAGCGATGAAACATGGGGCGTCGACGACTTCCTTGAGGCTGTGCCGGTGGGCACATCGTCTCTCTATACGAAAAAAGAGCAGGATCCGAATGAAGCGGAGTATGAGAAAATCATTGTGCGGCCACAGTCTGTTGCGGAAAAAGAGGGCGGCACGCTGATCGATTTCGGACAGATGGTGGACGGAAGGCCTGTTATTACTTTTCAAAAAGAGGAAGACTCCAAACGGCGCACCTTCTCCATCATCTACGGCGAGTCCGAGGACGAAGCCCTGGATCCCGTCTATTGCTACTACAAAGAGGAAAATGCGACAGTTGGAACTGAACTGAGAAAGCGCGCCTTCCGCTTTATTTATCTGCCGGAGATCAGGCCGGAGGAGGTCAAGGTCCATGCGGTTCATCGGAGAGTTCCGCTTAAGGTGCGTGCCGCCTTCTCTTGTGATGACGCACAGATCAATAAGATCTGGGAGGTCTCGGCGAGGACCTATGAACTCTGCAGCGGTCTCTTCTTCATCGATGGAATAAAGCGCGATCGCTGGGTCTGGTCTGGCGATGCTTATCAGAGCATGATGCTCAATCCGTACATCTATTTTGACAAAGAGATCGACAAGCGGACGTCCAGAGCACTGCGGGGCAATACTGAAATTCGGCAGCACATCAATACGATCGTGGACTACACAATGCTGTGGCTGATCAGCATTCAAAATGAGTACATGATGGATGCCGACATCGGCTATATCCGCGAGATGTACCCCAAGATGGAAGCGGCTATGGATCTTCTCTTTGCACAGACTGACGAGTACGGATTTGTGCGCGGCCGGGACCGCGACTGGATCTACATCGACTGGGCGGATATTGACAAGGACGGTCCGATCTCAGCGGAGCAGGTGCTTTTGTGGAAATGCTGTAAGGTAATGGCCTATTGCGCTGATCTTCTGGCAGATCGGGGAGATCCTGAAAACGGATCAAACTCTGATGATACATACACAAAGCCCGCCCTCGGCCCGGACGGAAGGCCTCTGCCTGCGGATCATGTGACGCCTTATGGCGCACCCTTGCCGGCAGGAGAGAGGCAGCGCCTGAAAGAGCGCGCCGCCTTCTACGAAAAGAAATCCAATGAACTTCGGAAAGCGATTCTGGCGCATTACTGGGACAAAGAGAAGGGCGCTCTGATCGACAGTTTCACGTCCGGCAGGAAAAATGTGACGCGGCACGCCAATATTTTCGCCGTACTGTTTGATTTTGCGGATGATACGCAGAGAGAACAGATCCGGAAGAACGTGTTATATAACGATAAGGTGGCTCAGATCACGACGCCTTATTTTAAATTTTTTGAACTGGACGCGCTGGGAAAGATGGGCGATCTGGACACAATCTGGCAGACACTTCACAGCTACTGGGGCGGCATGCTGGAGCGCGGTGCAGTGACCTTCTGGGAACTGTTTGATCCCGCACAGAAAGGCAGGGAGCAGTACGGCATGTACGGTGATCCCTTCGGAAAGAGTTTGTGCCACGCCTGGGGTGCCAGCCCGATCTACCTGCTCGGCAAATATTTCCTTGGCGTGCGTCCGACGTTGCCGGGGTATAAGACGTATGAGGTCAAGCCGGCGGTGCAATATTTTGACAAGCTGGACTGTGTGGTGCCGGTCGGAGATAAGTCCGCGCACATCGTGCTGCGCGACAGAAATCTGGTAATTAGCGAATGCTGAACATAAATTGATGGAATGACATAGGGGGACTTAAACATGCTTAAGATCACGTCGTTTCAAGTGGAACATCTTGCCAAGGGGTGCGTGACGGACCGCGAGAGGCCGGCCTTTTCCTGGTACGCGGAGAGCGACCGCAATGATAATGAGATCGTGGAAGCCGTGCTTAAAGTGGGCGAGTGGAAGATCCGGACAAAGAGGCAGAGCGGCATCGTCTACAAGGGACCGGCGCTGCATCCTATGACTTCCTATAAAGCCGGTTTGCGGGTTACCGATGTTTTCGGCGAGACAGCGGAGGCGGAAGTCTCCTTCGAGACCGGAAGGATGGGACTCCCCTTTGAGGCTTTCTGGATCACGGACGGCGGATATACTTTTAAAGAGAAGAAGGTTTCGCCCAGGCCCATGAATTTCCGAAAGAGCGTAAAACTTGAAAAGGCGGCAGAGGAGATCGAGAGCGCGAGAGTCTATGTGACTGCGCTTGGGCTCTATGAGCTCTCCATAGACAGCGAGAAGGTCGGCAGAGATTATCTGACGCCCGGCTTTACTTCCTACCGCAATCAGATCCAATATCAGGTGTATGACGTGACGGACCACATGCGTAAGGAGATGACGCTGGATGCGGTCGTGACCGGCGGCTGGGCAGTCGGCTCCTACACTTATTTTCGCAGAAACCGCGTCTACGGAAACAAGCAGGCTTTTCTGTGCGAGCTTCGCATCAATTATCGCGACGGATCGCAGCAGATCGTCGGCACGGACGATTCCTGGACGGTGACAATGGACGGCGCGCTTCGCGAGGCCGACATTTACGACGGAGAAGTATACGACGCGAGCGCGGAAACAGCTGCTGGGGACTGGCATGCGGCGGCAGCGGTGACCACGAAATCGCTGAATTATGTGGAGACGCCCAATCTCATCGCGGCGTACGGCACACCTGTCCGTGTCCATGAAGAACTGCGCCCTGTTGCCGTGATGACAGCACCATCCGGAGAGCGGATCTACGACATGGGGCAGAATTTTACAGGCGTCCTTCGCGCGAAGATCAAGGGGAGAAGAGGGCAAAAGATCATCTTCCGCCACGCGGAAGTCCTGATTGACGGAGAGCTGTGCTATGAGCCGCTTCGCACGGCCAAACAGAGGCTGGAATATATCTGTAAAGATGGAGAGCAGGAGTATTCGCCCCGCTTCACCTATATGGGGTTCCGCTATATCGGCGTGACCGGAGCAGACGAAGAGGATCTGGAACTCACAGCGCTGGCTCTTTACTCCGATGTGAAGGAGAACGGCTCCTTTACCTGTTCCAACGAGCTGGTAAGCCGTCTGCAGAGCGCAATTCAGTGGGGCGCCAAGTCCAATTTCACGGATATTCCGACGGACTGCCCGCAGAGGGACGAGCGTCTGGGCTGGACCGGAGATATCGCACTCTTTTCCCCGACAGCGTGCTTCAACTTTGACATGAGCAGATTTCTTGAGAAGTGGCTTTTAGATGTCAAAGCGGAGCAGGGCCGCGGCGGCGGAATCCCCATGATCGTCCCCTCTGTGAAGATCTATAATCAGATCGAGATGAGTCTCACCCATGCGGTCGACCACTGGGGAGACTGCTGTATCTGGGCGCCCTGGGCGGAGTACCGTGTGCGCGGGGACCGCAGGATCCTTCGAACTATGTATCCGACCATGCGACGCTATATTGCAGCCTGTGTGCACTGGGCGGAGCTGGGCTCTCTCGGGGCCCATAAGAGAGTGTGGAGCGCCGGTCATCACTACGGCGACTGGTGCGCGCCCGACACGGATTTCCAGGGCTGGATGAAGCGGGGCAAATATACCGCGACGGCCTGCCTGGCCTATTCGGCCGGCATTATGGAGAAAATCGCCCGCATACTGGACCGGGAGACAGATGCGGAGTATTATCATACTCTGAAGGAAGAGACCGCGAAGGCCTACCGCGAAGTTCTTATGGATGCGGACTGCAAGGTGAAGAAAGAATTTCAGACGGCCTATGTTTTGCCACTTTACTACGGGCTCCTTTCGGGAGAAGATAAGGATAAGGCGGCGGCAAACCTGGTGCGCCTGGTCAGAGAGAACAAGTGGCACATCGGGACCGGCTTCCCTGGCACGCCTTATATCCTGTTCGCGCTGGCGGACAACGGCTATGTCGAGGATGCTTATAAGATGCTCCTGACGGACACCTGCCCGTCCTGGCTCTACGAGATCAAGGTGGGCGGCACGACGACCTGGGAGCGCTGGGATGCGCTGCGCGAGGACGGGACGATCAATACCGGCGGAGGAGTCGGAATGGTATCCTTCAACCACTACGCGGCAGGAGCTGTCGGAGACTTCCTCTACCGCCGTGTGGCCGGCATCGAGGCACTGGAAGCAGGGTATAAGAGATTCCGTGTGGCGCCGCTCGTGTGGCTGCCGGAGATGGCGGAAGGTGCGCCTGTGACAGCGGATGTGTCGGCTTCGCCTGAAACGGCGACTTTCGAGCCAATTACTTCCGCATCCGCACAGGTTATCACAGAGTTCGGACCGGCCTCAGCGGCCTGGAAGATCGACAAAGAGAAAAAAGAGTATCATGTTGAAGTGCATGTTCCGCTGGGGAGCACCTGCGAAGTTATTCTGCCGGACGGCAGCAGTGCGGAGTGCGGCAGCGGGGACCACATATTCATAGGGACATGCGGTAGAATAACGGACATGGATTGTAACAGTAGGAGATTACTATGGCACTGATCAGTATTATTAAAGATTTTCATCCGCACAATTACGCGAAACTTCTGGACAAGGCGGCCGAGCTGGCACCGCCGCTGCACCACAGTATTGCGGAGCCGGTGGGCGGCTTCAAGCTCAAAGAGCGCTACAGTCCCGAGAAGGAGGAGATCGTCCTGCGCAGCCTTCCGCACCTGGCACTGGGCAAAGGAGAGAACCTGTGTCTGGATTTTGGCACCCATATTGTGGGGTATCTGACGCTGGAACTGTCCTACACGGGGAGCCATCCGGACGCGCCGGCCTACATCAAGCTCAAGTTCGCCGAGAACATCGCGGAACTGAGCGAAAATACCGAGGAGTACAAGGGCTGGATCTCCCGCAGCTGGATCCAGGAGGAGTACATCCATGTCGACGTTCTGCCCGCGCAGATCACACTGCCGCGCCGCTATGCCTTCCGCTATCTCAAGATCACCATGATGGACACGTCGCCCAAGTATAAGCTGATCGTGCGCCACGCGGAAGTAAGGACCGAGACCTCCTCGGACGCCAAAAGACTGCCGGAGGTGAATATCGCGGATCCCCTCGACAGAAGGCTCTACGAGACCGGCGTCAGGACACTGGCGAACTGCATGCAGGACGTATTCGAGGATGGGCCCAAGAGAGACAGGCGCCTGTGGATGGGCGACCTGCGCCTGCAGGCGGCCGCCAACTACGCGACCTTCAGGCAGAACGACCTGGTCAAGCGATGCCTCTATCTCTTCGGCGGAAGCCGTTTCCCGGGCGGACGCGTTGCGGCCTGTGTGTTCACGCAGCCCACCGTGCAGGCGGACGATACCTGGCTGTTTGATTATTCCCTGTTCTTCGCAGTTGCTTTGGAGGAATATCTGCAGGAGACGGACGACACAGAGGCACTCAGTGACCTCTATGACGTGGCCATGCAGCAGATCGAGATGTCGATCCGGATGTGCGAGGAGACGCCCGAGGGAGGACTGCTTCTGACAAAAGATGCGGCCAAAGATGCTTTCATCGACTGGACGGAAGACCTTGAAAAGCGCGCCGCAGCCCAGGCAGTCATCATCTACACCATCCGTTATGCCCGCCGCCTGGCAAGAAGGAAGAACGATTACTCCCAGGCCAGCTGGCTCACGGAGCAGCAGGAGAAGCTCAGAAGAGGCGCGATGGAAGCGTTTTGGGATACGGATAAGAAATGCTTTGTCTCCGACGGGCAGATCTCTCCCCACAGCCAGATCTGGATGGTGCTTGCGGATGTGCCAGCGCCGGAGGAATCCGCCGAGCTTATGGGACGGATCTGCAGTGAGGAGAACAAAGAGGATGTCCTTGGGAAAGCCCTCGAAGAGTATCCCCTTGCGACGCCCTACATGCACCACTACTATGTCATGGCACTGCTCCGCGCAGGCCTGAAAGAGCAGGCGCGCGCGCACATGCGCAGCTACTGGGGCAGTATGCTGGAGGCAGGCGCGGACACCTTCTGGGAGACCTGGGATCCCAAGGATCCGAACGCGTCCCCGTATGGCGGCGCCGTCATCAACAGTTATTGCCATGCGTGGAGCTGCACGCCGGCGTTTCTAATCACGAAATTCTTTGGCAACAATTCAGCACCCCGGCAAAATGATTAAAATAAGGACCGAATAGCAACGGGTATATCCAAGGGGACGGCTCTTTTGGCTCAGAAGAACCGTTCCCTTTTGACATTAGCGGCTTTTCTAGAACAGTATTCTCCGCATATTTTCCGGCATGGAATGAAACATCATCTGTACCACTGTCTCCGCAGAAGTGATGTTGTCGTTCAGCACCCATTCCTGCGTCATTCCGACGGAGCCCATACAATAGAATCGAATGCTGTAAGCCAGCTGAGTATCGAGAAGATCGGTGCCCAGCTTTTCTTTTACAAGCGCCGTATAGCGGCGGACAAAATATTCCAGCATGTAGTGCCACAATGCATTTTGGGAGGAATCTTCATAGGCACGTTTATAAAACAGAATCTCCTGTTTCATCTTGTTCATTCCTGCGGCAGCGGAGGAAACGGAAGTAATGTCTGTGCCGTAAGCATCCGTGCAGAACATCCACGCAACAAGATCATACTTATCCTTGAAATGATAGTAAAACGTCGGACGCTCGATGTCTGCTGCTTTGCAGATTTCAGTGACGCGGATCTTGTCAATGGATTTGTGCTTCATGATCTCCCGCATCTTATCCGCGATCCACATCTTAGTGATTTCAGCCATAAACACACTCCTTCTTACAAAAACATAATAATGTAAGATTATCTTTCATAATTGTAGTTCTGTATGTAGATTCTCTCAAGCATCATGAGTAAACTCGGACCATAAACATAAACAGGCAGGGGCAGCATTGCGGCAACAACGAGATGTATGAGGCTGCTTTAGGAGCATGCCTATGGAGAACTTTATGACTGAACTGTAAGGAGGAATTATCATGCATTTTACAGGAACCGTATATAGAAACCCGTATTGGCCCACATGGCCGCTTTTAGAGATTACCCAGGGCTGTACCCACAACAGATGCAAGTTCTGCATCATGTACAAGGAAGTCCCTTTCCGGATGTCTCCGATGGAGTGGATCGAGGAAGACCTGAAGGAACTTGCCGAGCTCGATCCGAATGCCACAACGATCCAGCTGCTTTCTGCCAACCCGCTTGTTCTGACCTATGATAAGCTGGCTCCGATTTTCGAGATGATCCATAAATACCTGCCGAAGATGGAGTACATATATTTGGCAGGGCGGGTCACCGATCTGAAGAATAAGACGGTGGAGGAGCTTAAAAAGCTCAAAGAGCTGGGCATGCGGGAGATTTCCCTCGGTGTGGAGAGCGGAGATGATTGGACACTGGACCGCATACATAAAGGGTATCACGCCGAAGACATCCTGGAGCAATGTCACAAGCTGGAGGAAGCCGGGATCGATTACTGGATGACTTTCCTCAACGGTGTTGCAGGCAAGTCCCACAGCCGCGAGCATGCGCTGAATTCTGCAAAGATCTTCAGTCAGTGCAAACCGATGCTGGTTGGCACAGGCGGGCTGACACTGTTCCCCGGCACACCTCTATTGGAGGAGGCACAGCGAGGCGAATTCGATCCGCTTTCTGAGAAGGATATGCTGGAGGAACTGAAGTTATTTGTCGAAAATCTGACCTGCGACTGCTCCTTTATCACGCACCATACGATCTCCGGCGCTAATCTTACCGGACCTGATTTTCTTGCCCGAAAAGATAAGATCGTTGCTGCGTTGCAGCACCAGATCAATCACGGCAATCTGGACCGGATGGCAGCATTCAGACGGAACAAGAGAACACTGTAAGGAGGTAGAATCATGCATTTTTCAGGAGGCATCAACCGCCCGCCTTATGAGACGGCGGACGGATATCTGCAGACAACGGAAGGATGTTCCCATAATACCTGCCTGTTCTGTACTTATTTCAAGGATCAGAAATTCAGAAAATCGACCATAGAGGAGATCGAGGCGGACATCAAGGAGATCCCGGCGACCTTCGGGGCTCCGAAGCGAATCTTTCTGCAGGGCGCGGACGGATACGCGGCAGACTACGATGTTTTGATGAAGACGGCGGAGCTGCTGCACAAATATGTTCCCTCCGTTAAGACCATCGGCGGCTATGCCCGGATTGACAACTTCTATGACAAGACGGAAGATCAGCTGCGGAACATGGCAGCCGTTGGCTTTGCAAATCCCTATATCGGCGTGGAATCCGGTGACGACGCAGTCTTAAAGCGGATCAACAAGGGGTATACGGCGGCTCAGGCAAGGGAGCAGTTGGAGAAGATCGATGCGGCGGGACTTCCGTTCATTGTCAATTTTTTGAACGGTGCCGGCGGCCATGGATATGGTCTGACCAACGCACAGCTGACAGCTAAACTGTATGATGGTCTTCATCCCACCATGGTTAACACATCCATGCTGACGGTCGTGCCCGGAACGCCGCTGTACCGTGCGATGGAAAAGGGCCTTTATACGGAGTCTACCGAGATGGAAAAGCTGGAAGAGATCTATGAGCTGGTGCGTTGCCTGACTAACGACACGATATTCATGAATGAGCACGCGTCCAATCTGTTCCACGCGCAGTGCAGGATCCCGGCGCAGAAGGAAGAACTGCTCGGTTTTATCCGGAAGTTCATGGAGGATCACGATGAGAAGATGCTGCGGCAGTATCGCGAGTATATCACACGGGCATTTTAACTCAGGTGGGAAGTCTCCCGCCTCTACAGGCGGCTCGCTCCGCGAGCCTTGAACACTACGGAGGGTTTTAATGAAATACAACGGAACGATCCAGCGGATGACACGAGACGTGAGTGTCTTCGACTGAACGTTGTGGGGATCCGTCACTGCGACCTGCTGATGCTGGGGACTGCGGGTAAGGGAAGAGGGCTGGAATGCGCTGACATGGAGTATTGAGCATGTGAATGAAACTGCGATCAACCGTACGTTAAGAGCAGGGACACTGTAGAGAATACCAAAGAAGTGCCGCCGGAGAGGCTCCGGCGGCACAAAACATCAGAATAAATAAACTTGCTTCACTTCAAAAGCACATCATAAATCCGAATCTCAACGCCCCACTCCCTGCCCTGTACCTCGGAGCGGAAGTGCTGCGCGCACAAATACGGTCCCAGCACCGGGCTGTCCGTCAGAAACATGGGACATCCGTCAAAATAGGGCTCGCCCCGCATGATCGGCGCCAGATAGCTGTCGTTCTTGACGAAGAGCCTGCAGGGATTTCCCTTCCTGTCTGTCCCCTCAAACATATACTTGGCGCACATATTGCGGCTCATGCCGGGATTTTCGATCTGCACGTCGACTGCGCCGGGGAGAGTTTCTCCCGTGAAGAGGTCCGACTCCACGGTGGCGTGAAACGGGATCATGGTAACAGCGCCGTAGGGGCATTCCAGGTCGGAAACTTCTTTGTTATCCGCATAGACTTTGAAGATCATGATGGGTTCGGGTTTATTCATCTCTACCTCCGAATATTGGAGCTCTTTCTCCGGGTTATCAGTTCTTTTTCCCCGGCTGTGCCGGGAATCACCGCTGTCATCCGAAATTGATTCTGATTTTTGCAAACATGTCATCCAGGATCAGCCTGGGATTGATGTGCTTGAAGACACGGATTCTGCGGCCGGGATGATCATAATTGTAAGTCATGGTCTCGTAATCAATAGTCGGCGCAGCAATCTCGTCGAAGAAATCGGGGTTATTCGGATCTTCCAGAAATACACCGATTGTGGGGCTGTCTCCGAGTCCCCAGCTCTCCCCGTTAGGCCAGAAGGGAATATCGGCGGCGTCATCGTTGACCTCCAGCATCTGCTCGAAGAGGTACTTGCCGATTTCGCCGCAGGGCTCGACATGCAGCTGCAGCTCACTGAGTGTTACGGACATTTGCCTGTACACATCGGCGGGAATCTGCCAGATCGGCATTTCCGATTTCATCAGGACATTGGCGGCTGCGATATCCTGCTGCATATTGAATTCGAAGCCGCCGGCGGGGTAGGCACCCCCTCCGATCCAGACAGCGGTCATCCTCTTCGCGATCCGGGGCTCTATAAGCAGAGCGGAAGCCAGATCCGTCACAGCGCCCTGGCAGGCGATGTAGAGAGGATGCGGATCATCCCGCATGGCTTCTTCAATGATAAAGCGGGCGCCCTCCGAATCCACAGGCGTATGCTCGTCGGGCATAGGCAGCTGCGAACCGAGATAGGACCGGTATTCCCGCGCGTCCATGAGATCGAGGATCTTATTGACTTCCTCAAGACTTGCCGTGGCAGAACGGCCGCTCTTGTACATCTTGCCGCCCAGATCGAAGTGCCCGGCCACAATACCTTTCACGATGAATTTGGGCGTCAGAAGATGGTGTACCAGTGCAAACTGGTCGTCTGCCTCATTTTTGCAGTCTGTGTGAACGATCATGCGGACTCTTTTCTGATCCGGTACGGTGAATAAGTACTTAGTCTTCATAGAAACTCCCTTTCAATAAAAAGAACTTCAAACAAAAAGAACTTCAAGTAAGAAGAATTTGATTTGGGTGAGTCATGGGGAGGTATCGGGTGACTCAATTTGTTTTAAAATGGGTCAGGGGGTAG
>JAZQCI010000056.1:0-27854 GCA_045546175.1 Lachnospiraceae bacterium
ATTTACCAACCCCCCCCCCCCTTTGAGAGGGGGCGCGCCTTGCACTGTGTCGGAAGCACTCTGTGGCCGGATGTACGGTCATATTTTGGGCATAAACAACTATTTTTGCAAACTCATCTCCCAATCTGCACCTTGAAACTCACGCCAATGGCTGAGATTGGGAGATGTTTTTTCCGTAGAGCGCTCGTGTGCCTAAAATTATGGAAAAAGTCTTCTTGATTCAATCAGAAATTCAGTTTCTCCAGAGTCTTTTGGGAGCTATTTTCACAAATATGGCTGGTTTTGCCTAAACCGACCTCCGGGGTAAAATCGACCTCTGCGTCTTTTACGCCTGGCTTAGATTCTCGCCAGTTTTAAATTCTCGCCACACCGCTCTCCCGCGCCGCCTGCGCAGCCGCCTTCGCGACAGCATCCTTGACGCGCGGATCAAATGCCTTGGGCAAAATATACTCGGCGCACAGCTCCTCATCGGAGACAAGCGCGGCCAGCGCCTTGGCGGAGGCGATCTTCATGGCGTCGTTGATGTCGCTGGCTCTGACGTCCAGAGCTCCGCGGAAGATTCCGGGGAAGCAGAGCACGTTGTTGATCTGGTTGGGGAAATCGCTCCGTCCTGTGGAGACGACCGCCGCGCCCGCTGCCTTTGCCTCGTCCGGGAAGATCTCCGGAGTCGGGTTCGCGCAGGCGAAGATGATGGGATCTTTGGCCATGGAGCGGACCATGTCCTGGGTCAGTGTGCCGGGAGCGGACACGCCGATAAAGACGTCCGCGCCCTTGATCACGTCTGCCAGGGTGCCCTTTTCGTGGTTAAAGTTTGTGATCGCGGCCATCTCTTCTTTGACAGGGTTCAGGCCTTCTCTGCCCTCGTAGATCGCACCCTTGCGGTCGGTCATGATGACGTTCTTAAGGCCCATGGCCATGAGGAGTTTGATGATCGCGATACCGGCCGCGCCCGCGCCGGAAGTTACGATCTTGACGTCCTCGATCTTCTTGCCCACGACTTTGAGGGCGTTCATGAGGCCTGCCAGCGTGATAACGGCCGTGCCGTGCTGGTCGTCGTGGAAAATCGGGATATCGCAGCACTCCTTGAGCTTCTTCTCGATCTCGAAGCATCTGGGAGCGGCGATGTCCTCCAGGTTGATGCCGCCGAAGGAGCCGGCCAGGAGGCTCACTGTGCGAACGATCTCGTCCACATCGTGGGTCCTGATGCAGAGAGGGATCGCGTCTACGTCGCCAAAGGCTTTGAAGAGCACGCATTTGCCCTCCATGACGGGCATTCCCGCCTCGGGGCCGATGTCTCCAAGACCCAGCACAGCCGTTCCGTCCGTGACGACGGCGACGGTGTTCCACCTTCTGGTGAGCTCATAGCTCAGTTCGGGATTTTTCTGGATCTCCAGGCAGGGAGTCGCGACTCCGGGCGTATAAGCGATGCTCAGCGCCTCTGCACTGTCCACAGCAGCTCTCGCTGTGACCTCTATTTTGCCTTTCCATTCTGCATGTTTCTGCAGTGCGATCTTACCATAGTCCATTCTGGGCGACTCCTTTCGCTGTGATCTGTTTATGATCGGGTGTTTTTATGCTCATTCAGCAGTTCTTCCCTCATGCTTCGCATTCCGGACCGCTGCATAAAATTTATATCACGACCTTAAAGGAATTACAACGAAAAACCGTTTCAGGACACGGAAAAAGCCACGGCACGCTGTTTCCTGCGCCGTGGCTGTATCATTTTTCCGCTCTCATCACTGATTCTTGTCGTTCTTAAGTTGTTCCTGCTGCCTGAGAAGATCCACATCTCCTGCTGCGGATACCATGCCCAGTTCGTCATCGGAAAGCCGCTGGAACTGTAAGACTGTGGATTTCTTATTTGAAGAGCTCTCGAAAAGCCTTTTTCTGAGAACATCCTTGAAATTCGTCTCTGTACTGAAATCAGCGCGAGTGATCATGTCGATTAAGTTGTGATTCATGGAGCTCATCTCGCCTCCCCCTTTGCTTTATTTATTACTATATACGAGTCGAAATATTTGCATCCATGGACAAAGCTGACCATTTTTTCTTTAATTTTTGCCATATTTCACTGTATACTGTACTATAATAACAGTATATTAGCAATCAGCAGTTCGCGTCACGAACCTTGATACGCCGCTGTCATCATTCATTTGAAAGGAATTGTTATATGGGCGACCATAAGGCGATCAGCATAAATGCTCCGGGGCGTACGCAGACATACGTCTTCGAAGCTATACCGGAAAGATTTGAGCAGGCACAGCAGCAGGTTCGCGCATTTCTCGAACCTGTCGGTTGCAGCATGCGCACAATTTTTGAACTCGACATGGTCGTGGAAGAAGTCTTTATCAATATTGCCAGCTATGCCTACAACGAGCACATCGGGACTGTCACGCTTGATCTCTCTCTCGATGAAGCCAACAATATGCTGTACCTGACCTTCCGCGATACCGGTGTGCCCTATGACCCGCTGAAGAAGGAATCTCCCGACCTCTCCGCTCCCGCCGAGAAGCGCCCGATCGGAGGTCTCGGTATTTTCCTTGTTCAGAAATATTCCGATGTTCTCTCCTATGAATATGCCGACAATGAAAATCGGCTGACCATCGGAAAGAAGCTTGCCTGAAAAGGAACACGTAACGGTTTCTCTGATAAGCGGCCTGCAAAAAGCGAAAATACCGGCCTGTACTCGGTTCCGTTTCCGGGTACAGGCCGACTTTTTTGTCTCTTACTTTTTCACATATCTCACAGAGAGTCCCGGCGCCGCTTCCCCGGGCGCACTGCCGTCAGGGCGCGCAACGCTCACCGCTACGTGAAATCGAGGAAATCCCCGGCGTCCTTGCCCTTCTCCATGGCGCGCAGCTTAGCAAGAAGGCGCCTGTGCCTCTCACTGACCGCCTTCGCGTTGATTCCCAGGATCTGTCCGATCTGCGGGTTCTTGAGCTCCTGCACGTAAATCATACTCAGCAGCTCTCTCTCCTCGTCAGAAAGCTTCTCGAGCAGCCTGTACACTTCCTGGTTGATCGGATTCTTCAGGATGTCATACTGATCCATCTCCGACGGCTCCGGAGCGTCATCCAGGTTCTCGGTCTTTCTGCGGCCGTTCTTGCGGAAATAGTCGATCAGGCAGTTTCTCGCGATCGTGCACAGCCATGTGCGGGTCGAGGCCTTGGACGGATCGAACCCGTCATAATGGGCCATGGCCCTCATGAATATCTCGCTGACAAGATCCTCCGTGTTCTCCCTGTGCATCACCTGCATATAAATATAGTTGTACACATACGAATATTCGCGCTCATAGACTTCCGCGAAATCCGGCTTATCTCTGTTTACACCCACTTTTACCGTCTCCTTCCGCTATTTGTTAAGAAATATCCTCATTTCTGTATGCCTTCATCAGGACTTCATCGTAGACAGCTCCGAACGGCGCTCCATATTTTGACGCCGCCTCGCTGACTTTCTCATATTCCGGATGGACTCTGCGCGTCCTTCCCTCCCCGCTGACTTTCACGGGAATCTCCCCGTACCGGGTCTGCACGTTCACGACTCTCCTTGTCAAAACAGTGCGCGCCATCTCTTGTCTGCGGATGCCGATCGTCGTCGTCTGGGCGAAGATCACCTCTTCCATCTTCTGGCGATGGGCCTCATCGCAGATCACCGTGAGCTCATAGCCCGGCCTGTTCTTCTTCATAAAGATCGGGGTATAGTGCGCCTCCCTGGCGCCCGCCTCAAAGAGTTTCTCGAGAGCATATCCCAGCTGTTCGCCCGTGCTGTCGTCGATGTCGCACTCCAGCTTCCAGACGGTATCCGCCGCGGCAGCTTTTTCCTGCGCGCTCTCAAGAGGCTGAATCACCATCGCTCTGAGGATGCTGGGGATCTCATATTCTCTCTTTCCGGCGCCCAGACCGGTCTTCTCGATCACGAAAGTCTCCGGCAGCGTGTCCTGCGTCATAAGAGCAGCCGCGATGGCCGCGCCCGTCGGCGTGACCAGCTCACCCTTTCTGTTCGTGCACCGAATCGGGAGCCTGTGGGCCCTTGCGATGCCCGCCACTGCGGGTACCGGCACCTGCAGGATCCCGTGCTGGCAGCGGACCGTGCCGCTTCCCTCCGTGATCCCCGTCACGGCCACTTTTGTGATCCCGAGGTCATCAAAGCAGACGGCTGCCGCGACGATATCCACGATCGAGTCGATCGCGCCCACTTCGTGGAAATGAACCTCGTCCACCGGTACGCCATGAGCTTCCGACTCCGCCTGCGCCAAAATCTCGAAGATGCGCAGAGCCAGTGCCCTCGCGCCGTCCGTCATGTCGAGGCCGCCTATGATCTCCCGGATCTCCTTCATCCCGGTGTGGTGATGGTGGTGTCCGTGATCATGGTGATGGTCGTGGTGATGCTCATGGTCATGATGATGGTCGTGATCGTGGTCGTGATCATGGTGATGATCATGATCATGCTCATGATCATCCCCGTGCCGGCCCTCTTCCAGATGTCCGTACAGATACTCCATGTCGTGGTCGTGGCCGTCATGCTCCTCGTCGAGGACCACATCAAAGTCACAGCAGTCGATGCCGGCCTTTTTCACCCGGCTGATCCTGGCCTCAAATCCGTGTCCGGGAATCCCGTCGAGCACTCGAAGGAGCTTGTCCGGATCCGCTCCCAGATCCAGAAGGGCCGCGACCGTCATATCGCCGCTGATCCCGGTCCCACATTCCAAATAAAGGATCCTCTCGCTATTATTCACTCTTTCCTCCGTAAGCCAGGCGATTGATCTGTGTCGCCATATAACCGGCTCCGTATCCGTTGTCTATATTCACTACCGCAATTCCGTTCGCACAGGAATTGATCATTGTCATGAGCGCCGACAGGCCGCCGAAATTGGCGCCGTACCCGACCGAAGTGGGAACCGCTATGACCGGATTGCTCACAAGGCCGCCCACCACGCTGGCCAGCGCGCCTTCCATGCCCGCCACCGCCACAATGCAGTTGGCCTGCTGCAGCTTGTCCGTCTGCGCCAGGAGGCGGTGGATCCCGCTCACGCCGACGTCATAGATGCGCTCCACATTTGTGCCAAAATATTCCGCCGTCTGCGCCGCTTCCTCCGCCACGGGGATGTCCGCCGTGCCGCCTGTGACCACAGCCACAAGCCCTTTTCGCTCTTTTGGCGTCCTCTCCAGCTTCAGGATCCGGGAGACCGGGTCATAGGTGATGTCCGGGATCTCTTTTTTGACCAGTTCGTACTGGTGCGCACTGGCTCTTGTGCCAAAAGCCTGTCCGTCCGCTTCCGCCATTCTCTTATAGATTTTGACGAGGAACTCGTCGGGTTTGCCGCTGCAGAAGATCACTTCCGGGAAGCCGGAGCGCATCTTGCGATGCATGTCCAGCTTGGCGTACCCCATGTCCTCAAAGGGCTGCCTGCGGAAGTGGCCCTCCGCCTCCTCGACGCTCATCGCGCCGCTCCTGACCAGTTCAAGAATTTCTCTCGTTTCCATCTAATTATACACCCGTTCTTTCACCGTCTGTAGAGGCAGCAGTGTGTCAGTTGATACGTCCCCGTGACACATATTATACACGAATATTGTCTGCGATGCGAGATTCGACGTCGCCCGCCCACGCGGGCGCCTTTGCCGTGATCTCTATTCTGTCCCCGTCGAAAGGCCTGTAAAGCGTCAGTCGATAGGCGTGCAGCCCCATTTCCTCCGGCATTTTTTCCGGACAAAGGCTTCCGCCTGCAGGGCGCTCTCCCGGCTGTTCATCGCCGGCCGGAACTTCCGCGCGTCCGACGCCGTAAAGCGGATCCCCCACCAGATGATGCCCGATCTTCGCCATGTGGACCCTGATCTGGTGCGTCCTGCCGTGCTCGATCCGGCACTGCAGGAGCGTTCGCGGCTCGCCGTCCGGACCGGTCATCTGCGCCAGTACTTTGTAGAAAGTTCGCGCCGGTTTTCCGTCCGCGGCGCACACCATGTAGTGGGAGCCCGGCGCCTCTCTCCGGATCGGAGCGTCCACGACGCCTTCTTCCTGTGCAAAATCTCCCTGCGCCAGGGCAAGGTATGTTTTGACGAGACGTCCGTCTTCCCGCTGTCTCTGGATCATGGCGGCCGCTTCCGAATTTCTGGCAAAAGTCACAATTCCCGAAGTCTCCCGGTCCAGCCTGCCGGTCACCCGCATATCCATCGCGGTGCCGGTCCCGCCCAGATGGGCCGCCGCCTGATTGGCCAGCGTGTCGCTGTAGTGGCCGGGCGAAGGATGGCAGACCATTCCCGCCGGCTTGTTGACGATCAGAAGGTCTTCGTCCTCGTAGAGGACTTCGAGCGGACGCGCTGCCAGCTCCGGCGCGGGCGCTTCCCAGATCTTGCCGGGTTTTCCTCCCTGCGTATCTCTTCGGAGCACCTGTTCCGTGAGCCCGATGGTCAGAACTTCGCCCTCGCGCAGCACATGGCTGACATAGGCCTTCTCGCCGTCAATCCGGATGCCTTCTTTTTGAAATTTGAGTCTGCTGATCTGGTGTCCCGAAAAGGAAAGCTCCTCCTGCAGGAACTGCCGGATGCTCTTTCCGGCTGTCTCTTTTTGGACCGTATATTCCAGTTTCCGGCTCATAGGCGCTGTTCCCCGCCCGGTACCTCTTTCGAGTCCGGCGCCTCTTCCGGATTCTGCTCCTCTTCTCTGAGGATCATTTTGAGGCAGTGATACAGAAGCTGCGCCGTAGCGCCCCAGATCACGCCTCCCCGACTCTCGTAGAAGTAGAATTTCCGCGGGATGCTGTGCCAGGGATAGTCCCTTCCTCCCGGGATGAGCTCGTAAGGGAAGTCCTCCGCCGTCTCCACCTTCATGGCGCCCGAGCTAACGCGCGGCGCGTGGGAGGCGAACCAGCGGACGGGCACCGTGAAGACGCGGTCCACTTCCTGCTTGGAAAAGGTCCCCTTATAATCGTGCAAAATACCGATGCAGGAGCTGATCTTCGCTCCCCCGGGGCCTGTCATCATGTGCATGGGCGCGATCACCTCAATGTTCTCCCTCGGGATCAGGAGTTCCTCCGACGTCTCCCGAACCGCCGCTTCCTCGGTCGTCTCATTCTCTTCGATCTTCCCGCCCGGGAAACAGATCTCGCCCCCTTGGCGAAGTCCCGCCTGGCGGACTTCAAATAACAGACTCAGTTCTCCCTCTTCTTCGACGAGGGGGATCAGCACGGCGTTTTTTCTCCTGACCGGGTTGATCTCTTCATAGATCCTTCCCGCGCAGTTACTGCGGATCTTCTCCATTAGTGTCATCTTTTTTGTCGCCTTTAATGCTCTTCCCTGACTTCAGGTAAGCCAAAGCCAGTTTTTCAAGAGAACGCGGCAGCTTTGCCGCAGCGGGCTCCTGTTCTTTTTTCTCCTTTTTCTCTGCCGCCTGCGCCTCTTCCTTGAGATGATCTATATAATCCGTCCACTTTTTGTAGGCCTCCTGCAGCACCGCTCCCTTTTGCTCCAGTTCTTCATAAATGGCGCGGTTGTTGCTGGCGACAAGCTTTTTGATCACGTCCGCAATCTCTGCCTGCTCTTCTTTGGAGAGGCCTCGGATCATCTGGATCGCTTCTCCCAGCTCCTTTAAACTCACCTGGCTTACATCTTTCATAGTGTCGGCGCCCAGCGTCTGCATGACGCCGAAGATCTGGTCGACAAAGACCCTGCGCGCTTCGTCGTCGACGTTCTCGAGCCATCCGCTGAGGACCTTTTCCATGTAGAGGCTGTCACTGGACCGCTCCGTAAAGATGAAATGATTTCCCAGAACCTCCCAGGACAGCGCATCATGCTGCATGATTCCCTTACTTGTGCTTCTGACGACCAGCGCATTTCTGCCGGCGTGAAGAAGGCGCCCGATGATGGAATCCTGCGGGATGATCGTGACCGTTTTGTCCATGGTCTCCTTATACTCGGGCCTGCTGACAATTTCTTTGCGGAAACCGGGCGCGTCATTGCTGTACACCTGTATGATCTGGTCTCTGACCGCCTTTGAGGCGAAAGAGGACGCATAGATCGCGAAATTTCCGCCCTTGGAATGGCCTCCCACCCTGAGCCTGAGATTCGTATCGCCGAAATATTGATCCATATATTCTACAGCCATCTTCTGGCCCTCGGTCCTGGGCATATAGGAGAGATTGAAGTCCTCCTTCCAGCCGACGATCGTCTCGTCCGTTCCTCGAAACGCCACATAGACGGTTCCGTCTTCCAGCTCGAACTGCGTCGCGGACATCTGCGCCTCGGCGTGCTTGCTGACATAGTTGACATAGCCGCATAAGCGCATATTTTTGTACCGCGTGCTCTTCGCGACGGGCTCAAGCAGCAGGGGAGAGAGCCTGATAAATCTTCCTTTGCTCTTAATCTCCTCTAAAGTGTGCATCTCCCAGAATTTTTTGCAGACTTCGGCCACCGGCACCGCGCCTTCGCGGGTCTCGGGAACAATGCCGTCATAGTCTATATAGGCCATCTGCGCCAGGATCAGATTGTCCACCATATTGAACGGATCCTTGTCAAAAGTCAGATCGCCTCTCCATTTAAGATAGTCAAACATCACGTTTTTTTCGCCCATGATTTAAATCCTTTCGTCAGTCACTATATCGTTACTATGTGTCGATTTTGTGAATACCGATGCTGTAATGAACTTGTTTTGAAATCTGCTTTGCGCACTTTAACTCAGTATAACCGATTATTACCAAAACAACAAATAGCCCCGGAGGTATCCGGTCGGTTGGGAGTCAAAATAGCGAAAAAGCGCGTCTGTGCCTAAAAAGATGCCCCCACCGCTCATTGCGGCAGGGGCATCCCCGAACATACTTATTTAATAACGCGCACTCTCCACACATCGGGGATCTGCGCAATCTTGTCCACCAGCTCCTGCGTCGCGGGTGCATCCAGGTCGAGCATCGTATATTCCACGTCTCCCTTGGACTTACTGGCCATCTCGGAGATATTCATCTCGCTCTCGCCGATCAGGGTGGTCAGCCTGTTGATCATATTGGCCTTATTCTCATGGAAGATCGCGATACGGCTCGCAGAGCGGCACACGCCCATGCTGCAGTTGGGATAGTTGACGCTGTTGCGGATATTTCCGTTCTCCAGATAATCCATGAGCTCCTCTGCCGCCATCACAGCGCAGTTGTCCTCGGACTCCTCAGTGGAAGCGCCCAGATGGGGCGTCGTGATGCAGCCTCTTCTGCCTGCAACCGTGGGATTGGGGAAATCCGACACATAGCGGCGGATCCTGCCGGCCTCGATCTGCTCGATGACCGCCTCCTCATCCACCAGCACATCTCTCGCCATGTTGATGAGGATCACGCCCTTCTTCATCTTTTTCACGGCTTCCCTGCCGATCATACCCTTTGTAGAAGGCAGCGCCGGCACATGAATGGTGATATAGTCGCATCTGTCATAGATCTCATTCAGGTCAAAAACGTGCGTGATCTTTCTGTTGAGGTGCCACGCCGCGTCTACGGACACATAAGGGTCATAGCCGAACACTTCCATGCCCAGTTCCACTGCCATGTTGGCCACGCGCACGCCGATCGCGCCAAGACCGATGATTCCCAGCCGCTTGCCGGACAGCTCCGTGCCAGCGAACTTCTTTTTCTCCTTCTCGGCCGTCTTGGCGATATTCTTGTTGTTCCAGTTGGCCCGGACCCAGTCCACGCCTTCGACAACGTCACGCGCTGCGAGCAGCATTCCCGCAAAGACCATCTCTTTTACGCCGTTTGCATTTGCGCCGGGCGTATTAAAGACAACGACGCCCTCTCTGGCACAGCGCTCCACCGGAATGTTGTTGACGCCGGCGCCGGCTCTTGCGATCGCCAGAAGCTCCGAAGAGAATTCCATGTCGTGCATGGCCGCGCTTCTTACCAGAATTCCCTGCGCTTTGGAGAGGTCCTCTGTCCGCTCATACTCGGACGTAAAAGTCTGGAGGCCTTTTTCCGAAATGTTGTTGAGACATGCGTATTTGAACATTCTTTCTGTCCTTTCTCTGATCTCTATGACTATACCCCTGTGTCATATACCATCAACGATGTATTTTACAACGATTTTTTGATTGGCACAATACGGGAATTGCCGACGCGCGGCGACCGACGGCACATACGCATGGACAAATTAAACAAATTTCGTATAATATTATGATATTGCAGGAACGGAGCATCCCACATGCCCGCTCTACATAATTACATATGTAATCAATAACTATGGAGGTTATATTATGGGAACAGATGAATACAGACTTGAACGAATGCAAAACTACGCCGGCACGGCAGTGACCGAGCGGACATACAACCTGACGATCGGCCTGACTCTCCTCTGGGGCGTCCTGATCAACGTCGTCATGGCAACCTTTTTCACATACCAGATCCTCAGTCTCAACTATATCCTGGTACTGGTGATCTATTTCATCGGCACGATCGGCTGCTCAATCATCGTCCACAAATCAAACAGCCCCGCTGTGAGCTTTGCGGCATTTAGCGGTATGGCGGCGTCAATGGGACTTCTGCTCACTTTTTACGTCTATCTCTTCACCGCGAACTCCGTCGCTTATGCTTTTATCGCCACCGGGCTGGTGACCGTAATGATGATCATCCTGTCCATGCTTTACCCGGACTTCTTCAAGAGCCTCGGCAGGACACTGTTCATCTCGCTGATCGGGTGCATCCTTGTGGAATTCATCGGCAGCCTTATTTTCCATCTCCCGCTGACCATCATCGACTACGTCGTCGCTCTGATCTTCTGCGGATATATCGGACTGGACTGGAGCAGGGCGCAGCAGTTCCCCAAGACGCTCGACAATGCCGTCGACAGCGCCGCGGATATCTATCTCGATGTCGTGAACCTGTTCATCCGCATCCTTTCCATCACCGGAAAGCGCCGCGATTGATCCGAATTGTCCTCCGGACAGGTCAAAAAACAGAAATCGTGTAATAAAAGAGCGTGTGAAAAACTTCAGGTTTTTCACACGCCTTTTTCATGTTCCGAGGTAAGAACCGCTATGCGCGGTAAAATGCCGCCGCTATCAGACACCGCTTACAGGCACCCAAACTCAATCATCGCCTTCCTGAGCGCTTCCTTGTGCGCCGGCTCCATCTCTGTCAGCGGGAGCCTGGGCGTTCCGACGTCAAAGCCCTGCATATTCAGAGCCGCCTTCACGGGGATGGGATTGACTTCGCAAAACAGCGCGTTCACGAGATCAAGCGCCTTGTGCTGAAGTTTCGCGGCCAGATCATAGCGGCCGGTCAGGCAGTATTCCACCATGTCGTGGGTCTCTTTGGGCGCCACATTGGAAAGGACGGAGATGACTCCGATGCCGCCCAATGCGCAGATCGGAACGATCTGGTCATCATTTCCCGAGTAAATGTCGATGATTCCCTCGCCGATGGCTGCAAGCTTGCCCACCTGGCTGATATTGCCGGACGCTTCCTTGATAGCCACAATGTTGTCTACTTCCTTCGCGAGGCGGACCGCCGTCTCGGGAAGGATGTTGGATCCGGTTCTGGAAGGGACATTGTAGAGGATGCAGGGAATATCGATCGCCCCGGCTATTGCGGAGAAGTGCTGCACCAGGCCGTTCTGTGTCGCCTTGTTGTAGTAAGGCGCCACAAGGAGGCAGCCGTCCGCGCCGAGCTGCTGCGCTTCTTTGGACATCATGATCGCGTGGGCGGTGTTGTTCGATCCCGTACCTGCGATGACTGGGATCCTTCCTGCCGTCCTGTCGACGGTAAACCGAATAGCTTCCAGGTGCTCGTCGTCCTCCAGGGTCGGCGCCTCGCCGGTGGTCCCGCAGATGATAATCGCGTCTGTGTGGCCCGCGATCTGATCGTCGATCAGAGCTCCCAGTGCTTCGTAGTTGATCTCTCCATTTCCCTTCATGGGCGTTATCATCGCGACGCCCGCGCCTTTAAAAACAGACATTTTCAAATCTCCTCTTATTTTGTAAATGTAATTTCGCATGCAAGATTCCGCATGTATGTTTTTGCAACTATGACTGCAATATGTAATACGTCCCGTGGCCGGTACGCGTCACATCCCGTGACCGGCACGCATCACATCCCGTGGCCAAGCACCACCAGATAAATCAGGTAGTAGAGGCCCGACACCAGATGCAGCACAAGGACTGCCGTCGCGAGGACGAAGCCCACGCCCCTCTTGTTGCCGGTCATCTGCTCGCTGAAGTAGAGCTTGAGATAGCTTCTGACCGCCGTGTACCAGACCAGATATACCGCCAGCATATAGCCCCAGGTGAAGTTGCCGTGGTACATTCTCTCACCTTTCTCGGCGAGCAGAAGTCTCCAGATTGTTCCCCACAGGAGCATGAGCCAGGCCAAAGCATCGCCCCATGTCAGCTCTTTCCGGATCGCCGTGAGGATCACCATGAGCAGCGGAAATGCCAGGAGCAGCATCATGGAGATCGCGATGGAGGGCGTTCTCGCCCCGGCTACGGCAAACGGCGCGATGGTGATGCCGCCGGAATTTGAATGTCCGCTGTAGAACGCGATGACAAACTGCAGGATCATGACCGCAAGGGACGGAAGGCACATCAGCATGAGCTGGATCGCGTTTCTCAGATTCTTTCCCTTGAACATGATCAGCCAGATCACCATCAGCGTGAAGATGGCCGGGTAAAAGACCTGGACAAAGCTGGGCTTGGCGAGGCAGGACAGGATCAGGAGAAGTCCTGCGGCGATGGCCTTTCCGACGGGGATGTTCGTCTCGAACTCTTCTTTCCTCATCCGAATGACCATGGAGGCGACCAGCGCAAAGATCAGCAGTGCGATCGGCCTGACCGCGATCGTCGTCGGGTTGTGCCAGATGTTGGGCGTTCCCTGCCCCAGAAAAGGTTCTTTGTTGAAAAAGGGCACATAGATCGCGGAGACCAGATGAAGCACCAGGTCCAGTCCGGCGACCTCATGTCCCTCCAATCCGGGAACCGTGTTCCGGATCGTGACAAAAGCAATGACATACGTCAGCACGATCAGAAGGCCCGAGACAATTCCGGCCGCGATCTCCACCCTGCAGTGCAGGAGTTTCACCACACCGTATGTGAGAAGGTGCCAGAAAGGCTCCGGATGCGCTTTAAACAGACCGACGGGATCTCCCGGTGTGAGACTCAGCGCGATCTGTTCATGGGGGCCATAGTCGATTCCGACCAGCGCCGTGAGAAAACCGCAGGTGAACAGGATCATGATGCTTATGGCGATCATCACCCAGCCCGTCGCGCCTATCTTTATCTTCTGTGTTTTTTCCATTCCACATCCTCCTGTTTCAGCCATATAGTAATCATTATACGCTATTTTTGTTCCTTCGGCAGTCTGTCTGATGCAATATTTTGTCTTTTCCCCGCCCATGCTGTTGTATAATGGGCGTAGATGTGTGCAAAAAAAGAGAATCTCATACGGAGGTATTTATAATATGTCTGACTTTTCAACAACCGCTTCCGGATCCCCGTCCGGACATGACCGGATCCGGCCCGCGCAGGTGCTCTTCTGGCTCCTGATCCTGCTGGCGCCTTTTCTGAGCGCCGGCCTTCTGCAACTTCTGACCGGGACTTCCGCACTGCGCCTGGACGCCTGGAACACCACCTGGAACGATGAGGTCGGATACTATCGCGTGATCCGGCTCCTTCGGTATGAATTCTATCCGCAGGGCATGTACGGTTTCAACGAGGACGCGCCCGCCCATCTCGCCTACGGGCCTTACAATATTTTCACGTATCTACCCTATTTTGTCCTCTCCTTCTTAACGGGGATCGAGGGCCACAACTTCATCTATTTCTGCAACGTGATCCTGGCCGTCCTGGCCGGCCTCTTTTACGTGCTCCTGGTTCGCCCCGGCGCGAAGCAGGGCTTTTTCACCACTCTGTTTCTCGTCAGCTATCTGGTGGCGGGCCGCTACATCTGGTCCGGCATGAGCGAGAGCAGCTACAACTTCTTTCTGATCTTCTTCACGGCGCTGGTCCTGTGGATGGTCAAAAATCCGAACGCCTCAAATTCGAAGACTTCTGTGGGCTCCCAGAAAGCGGCGCTTACCGCGATGATCCTGATCGTCTTTTTCTGGAACACCATGCGGCCTTACTATTTCCCGCTGCTGCTGATCCCCGTCTATATGATCTTCCGGAAGAAAAGCCGTCTTTCTGCAGGTGCCAAAGCATTCTTTCTTGTGCTCTGCGCAGCGGCGGCGGCCGCTTCCCTTGGCCTGTTCTTCTTCTTTACGGGCTACAATGTCGCCCGCTATTTCTTCGACAGCACGCAGACGGAGACCTTGAAGCAGCTGCTGAGCAGCGGCTCGCCCGTGATCATGATAAAGGAGATCCTTAGGTCCAACCTGGACGCCCTCATAGAGATCAAAGGGTATCTTCGTGACAGCCGTTGGGCGGGAGGTATTCCCCTTCTCTATTTTGCCCAGTCCCTGATCCTGTTGATCATACTGGTCCGGACTCTGTTCACAAAGCCTGCCAAAAAGGACGGCCGCCGCGCCGTGATCTTCTTCATGCTGCTGGCCGGCGCCGCCATTTACGAGGCCAACGTCGTCCTGTACAGCCCGGTACAGCTGCACCGCATGATGCTGGCTGTGACACTGGCCTACGGCCTCCTGATCATCGAGCTTGGAACGACGCCCTCCCACATCGCGGGAGAGCTGGCCGTTCTCGCGGTCATGCTTTTCTTCGTCCTTCGCGCCCCGCAGAACTTCCGCCTGCCGCAGGTGGACGAGAACACTCTGTCCACCGTGGAGGAAGAAGCCTTGAAGCTCGAGCTGCGCGGGGTCCTTCCACTCGAAGATGACCCTTGGGACAACACGATCGCCAAGCTTCCCGAGTCCGAAGCCCTCCAGTGGGAGTACATGCTGCCCACTTACACTTCCCTGAACGTCTGCCAGACCCACGTCCTGGAGAAGCTTCTCACCGACGGCACGGTCCGCAGCAAATATGTTCTGCTCGCGGACGGTTCCGACCTGAACAAGCTGTGCGTAGCGCAAAAATACCGCGTCGTGTGGCAGGGCTACGGAAGGACCATGTATCAGACGAGAGATTAAAATGTTTTTGTAACGACAGCGCTTTCTCAAATCAGCCCTGAGGCTAAATAAATGCCGCCGGAGTCCCCTCCGGCGGCACTGTTTTGACTCATTGTCTCCCCATTGCCATCTTGTAATAATAGTAAGCCCCCACCTGGTTGGCCTCACTCCCATACTTGCACAGCACAAGTTCCGTCTTGGGCAGCCCCGGGTTAAAATAGGGACTCGGATTCCCGTAGATCTCATCGAGACTCTCCTGAATCGTCTGCAGCAGGATCGGCTGCTTGCTGATGCCGCCGCCGATCGCCACTTTCTCCAGATCCAGCAAAATCGTCAGGTTGGCGATCTGCATGGCGACCTGCTTGCAGAACCTTTGAAGGATCTGTAAAGATCTCTTGTCGCCGGCGTTCACTCTCTCGAAGAACTGCCTGCCGTCGATCAGAGGATCTGTGCTGAAGCCCGTAAATCTCCGGTTGAGATCGAGAAGCCCTGTCGTGCTGCAGACCATGCCCGCCGTCGTTCCGGGATCGTCCCAATCCGCATTGGAGACCCGCATAAAGCTGAATTCGCCCGCAGTGAAGTGCTGTCCGTTCAGGATCTCTCCGTTAATGATCAGTCCTCCTCCGACGCCGGTCCCGATAATGTAGACACTGGCGTTGCGGCAGCCTCTGAGCGCGCCGTCGCGCAGCTCCGCAAGGGCCGCGCACTTGCCGTCGTTGGCTATGTGCACCGGCATTCCGGTCCTCTCCGAGAGGGGCCCCGCCACTTTCTTTCCTTGATTGTAGCGCAGCGCGCCTCCGCCCAGGCAGATTCCTCTTTCGCTGTCTATAAAGCCCGGCAGGCTCATGGCGATTCCTTCAACTTCTCCTTTGTGAGGCTCATAGAGGCCGCACAGCACATCGAAGAATTCTTCCTGACTTCCCATAGGAGTCGGAACACTTCCGCTCTCCCTTCTCTCGAGAGATCCGTCCATCACGCTATACTTGATCTCTGTTCCGCCGACGTCGAAAACCATTAATTTCATAGGACTACCTCCTGCTCAATACAACCGGAGCTCTGGGCTCAATCAAGGCTCGCAGAGCGAGCCGCTGCGCTCCTCGACCTGCGCCTCGATGGTATTCATCGTGCCCTTGTTCGGCCGGATCTTGTCCGCCGGGAACTCACAAGTCTTTTCCACGTGAATCCGGATGTCGATGGGACTGCTCTTGTCCTCCTCTTCGCGGACCAGAGCCAGCTTTCTGTCCAGCTCGGTCTCTCTGCCGTACATGCGAAGGTAGGCCGGCGTGTCGATGAGGAACCGGCAGATGTTATAGGCCGCCCTCTGCAGCTCGCCGCGGGTGATCCTGCCCTCGGCGAGGCCCTGGGCCGTGTCATCACCGTTGGCGTTCTTCTCCGAGCTGAAAGTGACCATGTAGAGGTCGTTCTGGGCGCGGATCATGGTCGACGTCTGTGTGATGCTCTCGGGTCCGTTCTCTTCACTGCCCGCTGCCCACCAGTCCGTCATGACGATGCCGCCGAAACCGAACTGCCCGCGCAGGATCGTGGTCAGAAGGTCGTACTGGGAGGCCGTCCAGGCGCCGTTTACGGAGCCGTAGGTCGTCATGACCGACGTGGCCGCCCCTTCGCGGACCGCGATCTCGAAGCCCCGCAGATAGATCTCCCTGAGCGCTCTCTCCGATATGACGCTGTCCACCTTCATGCGGCGGTATTCCTGATTGTTGCCGCAGAAATGCTTGATGGTGCCCACCTCCATGCTCTCGCGCATGCCGCGCAGCTGCATGACGGCCATTTTGCCGGTGAGCAGAGGATCCTCCGAGAAATACTCGAAGTTTCTGCCGTTCAGGGGATGTCTGTGGATGTTCATCCCGGGGCCCAGCAGGGAATCGACGTGATTCTTGCGCAGCTCAAGGCCCAGCCAGTTGTAGAGCTCCTTGACCACCACGTGGTTCCAGGTGCAGGCCAGGCAGGTGCCCGAAGGTATGGAAAAGGCCTTGGCGCCGCAGTCCATGCGGATGCCGCTGGGGCCGTCCGTGCAGCATCCGAGCGGGATGCCAAAAGCCAGAAGCCTGTCGGTCACACCGCCGAAAGCGGCGGCCGTTCCGGGCGTGACTTTGGGGGAGCACATGCCCTCGCCCCTTGTCAGGCAGATCAGGTCCTCATCCGACAGCTGTGCCAGGAAGGTTTCCATCGATATTTTGCCGTCGCCCACGTCGCACAGGCGGTACCCGCGGTCCCCCGTATAAGGGATCTCTTCGGGCATTCTCTGCGCCCGCCTCTCAAGGGGAGCGACCGTCCTGAGCGGAACGGGCTCGTAGGAAACCGCGTAAGCATTCCCGGAGGCGGCGTCCGCACCGGGCACCGGCTTCATCCTGTCAAAAGAGCGAATCGGCGCCATGGCCTCCTCGAGCTGCTCGATGGGAGCCGTGCCGCTCAGCTGAATGCTCCCGCATTCCTTGGTGTTACGCACACTGTTTCCCATGTGGAAGACATAATTGCCTTCCTCGAGAACCCAGCAGGACTTGAACCCGGTCACGCCGCTGTCGTCGTAGCTGGCGATGGCCCTGATCGGGACCTTGAAGCGCAGGTCCTGGTGCTGGCCGGGGTCCAGCGTGATGGTCTTTCTGTAGGCGCACAGGACCCTGGCGGGCTTTCCGAGTTTCCCTTGCGGGGCCTCGCAGTAAATCTGGACGACTTCCTTGCCGGGGACCGAACCGGTGTTGACCACGCGCGCCCGGAAAGAGATCGTGTCGTCGCCGACGCTCTGCATGCCCTGTCCGCTGATCTCGAAAGTCGTGTAAGACAGGCCGTATCCGAAGGGGTACATGACCTTTTCTCTGGCAAATGTCTCAAAATAGCGATACCCCACATAGATATCTTCCGCATAGAAATCTCTGTCGGGATCGCCGAAATTGGCGTCGGAAGGGTAATCACTGATATTGTACGCGATGGTATCGGTGAGCTTTCCGCTGGGGGAGACCTCGCCGGTCAGAACGTCGAGGACGCCGTTTCCGCCCTCCTGGCCGCCCTGCCAGATGTAGAGAACGGCGGCGGGATTATATTTTGCCACCCATTTCATATCGATGATATTGCCAACGTTGAGAAGGACAATGGTTCTTGGGAAGGCCGCGCAGACCCTTCCGAGCATGATCTCCTCCTGCTCCGTCAGGTAATAGCTTCCTCCCTCGGCCTTGTTGTCCTGGTCTTCGCCGGCCGTCCTGCCGATGACCACGATGGCGGCCTCCGCCTCCTGCGCGGCCGCGCTCACAAGTTCCTCGGAGGGAACCATTTCCTCCTGGAACCATGGCTCTGTGCCCCAGCCGTTTCCCTGGTCGAAGGGATGATCCGGAAGCCAGGCCTCATAGGCCTTCTCGAGGGAAGGCGCAAGGACATAGGCCTCCCTCTGCAGGATGGCTTCCCGGACGCCGGTCACATAGTCGGTGTTCACCATGCCGCCGGAGCCGGTCCCGCTCTTGTAGTAGCGGAAGCTGCTGCGGCCGAAGAGCGCCACGCGGCTTCCCTGTGCAAGGGGAAGGGCGTGATCCCTGTTCTCCAGCATGACGATTCCTTCCGCCTGCGCCTTGCGGGCGACGGACGCGTAGACCGCTGTGTTAAAAATCGAATCCTTCATAAATCAGTCCTCCACCATAGACAGCGAGATTCTCTTCTTGCCCGTGTCCACGCCGATGACGGTCACATCCACGACGTCGCCGACGCGCACCACTTCGAGCGGGTGTTTGATGAACTTTTTGCTCATTTTGGAGATGTGGACCAGGCCGTCCTGGTGGACGCCGATATCCACAAAAGCGCCGAAGTCCACGATATTGCGGACGGTGCCCTTGAGCTTAAGGCCGGGCTTTAAGTCCTCCATGGACAGAACGTCGCTGCGAAGGACGGGGGCCGGCATCTCCTCTCGGGGGTCACGCGCGGGTTTTTCAAGCTCCTGCAGGATATCTCTGAGGGTGGGCTCGCCGATCCCCAGCTCCGCGGCCTTCGCGGCCGGATCCGTGACCAGTCTGACCGCCGCCTTGAAGGACTCCCTGTTCATGGCGAGGCCGAGCCCTTTCATCAGGTCCGCCACCGCAGAATAGCTCTCCGGGTGGACCGAAGTCTCGTCCAGGGGCTGCGATCCGCCGCGGATCCTAAGGAAGCCCGCGCACTGCTGGAAGGCCTTGGGACCGAGTCCTGTGACCTTGAGAAGCTCTTTGCGGTTCTCGAAGGCTCCGTTCTCCTCCCTGTAGGCGACGATGTTCTTGGCCACCGTCTTGCTGATTCCCGAGATATAGGACAGGAGCGAGAAGGAAGCCGTGTTGAGGTCGACGCCGACCCTGTTGACGCACTTTTCCACAACGCCGGTAAGAGCTCCGTCCAGCTTCTTCTGGTTCATGTCGTGCTGGTACTGGACGACGCCGATCGCCTTGGGATCGATCTTGACCAGCTCCGCCAGAGGATCCTGCAGCCTTCTGGCGATGGAAGCCGCGCTCCTCTGCCCCACGTCGAACTTCGGAAACTCTTCTGTTGCCAGTTTGCTGGCGCTGTACACGGACGCGCCGGCCTCGTTGACGATCACGTACTGGATCGGCTTCTTTTCTTCTTTGATGAACTCGGTGATCACCTGCTCGGATTCTCTCGACGCCGTGCCGTTGCCCACGCTGATCACGGAGACGTCGTACCTGGTCACGAGCTTATGCAGTTCCTGCTTGGCCTCCCGGACTTTGTTCTGGGGCGCCGTGGGATAGATCACCTTGGTGTCGAGAATTCTTCCCGTGGGGTCCGCCACCGCCAGCTTGCAGCCGGTTCGGAAAGCGGGATCCCAGCCCAGGACCACTTTGCCCGCGATCGGCTGCTGCATCAGCAGCTGCTCCAGGTTGGAGGCGAAGACGCGGATCGCGCCGTCCTCGGCTTCCTCCGTCAGCTGATTTCGGAGTTCTCTCTCAATCGCCGGGGCGATCAGGCGGTCATAGCTGTCTTTCACCGCCGCTTTGATATAAGAAAAAGTGTCCGGATCGGGATTGGCCGCTCCGTGGGTCACCTGTCTCTCCAGATAGAAGAGAATATCTTCTGTGGGCGCCTCTATTTTGACCGTGAGGAAGTTCTCCTTCTCTCCGCGGTTGATCGCCAGGACTCTGTGCCCCGGGATCCTGCGAAGCGATTCCTCATACTCGAAGTACATCTCGTAGACACTGCGCCGCTCCTTGAGCTTGGCGGGCGTCTTGTCCTCCTTCTCCTCTGCGTCCTTCGTCTTCTTCTGCGCCTTCTCCGCAGTCACGATAGTTCCCTTTGCCTGCGTCTTCTCGCGGATCCAGGCGCGGAAGCGCGCCTCGTCGGAGATCTGCTCGGCGATGATGTCCATGGCGCCGGCTATGGCCGCCTCCGCGTCCGCCACTTCCTTCTCTTCATTTACATAGTTCTGGGCTTCTTTTTTGACATCACTGCCCTTTTTCTGCGCCAAAATATAGTCCGCCAGTCCCTGCAGTCCTTTCTCCTTTGCGATTCCGGCGCGCGTCCTTCTCTTGGGGCGATAGGGGAGATAGAGATCCTCCACTTCTACCAGAGTCTGCGCGGCTTCTATGGACGCTTTCAGCTCCTTTGTGAGCTTCCCCTGCTCCTCGATGCTCTCCATGACTTTGGCCTTGCGCTCCTCCAGGGACCGCAGATAAGTCAGGGACTCGCCCAGTTCACGGAGCTGCTCATCGGTGAGTGTCCCCGTCGCTTCCTTTCTGTATCTGGCGATGAAGGGGATCGTGTTTCCCTCATCGATCAGCTTCACTGCCGCCTCCACCTGCCAGTTCTTTACGCCCAGTTTCCGGGCGATCGTTTCAATAATCTGCATAATCTGCTCCTTTACTTGAAGTTACTCCCATCATCATATCATAATTCTCGGTTTCCGCCATTGACATTCTTTTGCACTGCTTGTTAGAATAGTCTGCAGTAAGAGGGAGTAGCTGATTTCGCAGGATTTCAGACGATTTCTGCGGAATATCCGGATTCGTCAGTACGATGCCCCGTTTCGTGAAGATACGCGAAAGAGCATCCGTATCCGGACAGTGTGAGCTGTATGCAAGACTTTTGCCGTTCTTTTCAGACGGCGGAAGTCTTTTTTTACGCTTGAAAAAGGCGATGTCGGTTAGTCCCCCTGTATCGTTACTGTTGTGTAGTAGAGTTGGAGGTAATCGTGAAAACAACAGCGCTGATCCTTTTCATATTTATGTACATCATCATGATCGCTTTGCCCAAGTACCGACCCCATGCAGCGCTCGGCATAGCTCTCGTATACCTTGTCACCGGAATTCTTCCGATCTCACAGTTGTTTTCCATCATCAACTGGAACGTCCTTATGATGATCTCGGGCACCATGGTGCTTGTGTACTATTTTATTGAATCCAAAATGCCCGCCTTTCTCGCCGGCAAGATCCTGGACAAGGCTTCCAACGTCATGTACGTCACGATCTTCATGTCCCTTTTCGCCGGCATCGTATCCGCTTTTATTGATAACGTGGCCACCGTGCTGATCGTGGCGCCGGTCGCTCTGGCTATATGCAGGACCCTGAATATTTCTCCGGTTTCCATGCTCCTGTCCATAGCGGTCTCCTCCAACCTGCAGGGCGCCGCCACACTGGTCGGTGACACGACCTCCATCCTTCTGGGCGACTACGCCCGCATGGACTTCCTGGACTTCTTCTGGATGAAGGGAAGACCTGGCATCTTCTTCGCCGTTGAACTGGGTGCGCTCTCCACTGTCCTTGTCATGTACGTTCTCTTCAGGAAGCAGACCGCGCCTGTGAAATCCGGCCCCAAGACCGAAGTCAGCAATTACATTCCGTCCGTCATGCTGGTCGCCATGGTGGCCTGCCTGATCCTCGCCTCCTTTAAGAAAGACAAGCCAGACATCACAAACGGCCTGATCTGTATTGCCCTGGCGCTGCTCACTGCTTTGATCGACCTGATCCGCACCCGCGATGTCAATCATTTCAAGAGCGCCTTAAAATCCGTCGACACCGAGACGCTCCTGCTTCTCACCGGACTCTTCGTCGTCATCGGAGGAATTACGAACGTCGGAATCATCGATGACCTGGCGTCCATCATCGCGAAGCTGGGATCCGGAAACCTGTTCTTCCTCTATACGCTCGTCGTGTGGGGATCCGTGCTCATCTCCGCCTTTGTGGACAATATCCCTTACGTAGCGACTATGCTTCCGGTCCTCACCGGCGTCTGCTCGTCGCTCGGGATCGAGCCCTACCTGCTGTATTTCGGCCTGCTCAGCGGCGCCACCCTGGGCGGAAACCTGACTCCCATCGGAGCCTCCGCCAACATTACCGCCGTCGGCATGCTGCGCAAGGAAGGTTATGAGGTCTCCTTCAAGGAATTCCTTCGCATCGGCCTTCCCTTCACCCTGGCCGCTGTCACAACCGCCTATATCTTCCTCTGGGTCGTCTGGAGGTGACCCGAAAAGTCGGAAAACACCTAATTCCGGTCAAAATAGTGCCTATTTTACCGAGAAGAGTCATGATAGATTAAGGCTCGCAAAGCGAGCCCTTAATCTTTTATGATCGAACGGAAAGGAGGTGCCGGTGATGATCAAAGGAAAAGTAATCCAGCCCTCCGGCAGCAGCGGAAAAAGAGCGAACGACTCGGTGACTTCAAGCGGCCTGTCAAAACGGCTGCGTAAACTGAGAGGTCTCTTCCATTCAGTTCCTGCTGCCATGACAGGAAACAGCAGCAAAGTAATGGACCACTGCATGAAATATCACAGGGAACACTGCGGGAGCTGAAAAAGTTTTCATTAATATCACAGGAAACACTGCGGGGACTGAAGTGTCCCTGCAGTTTTTTTATTTTTCGTAATATGGTAAGATACACTGAAGGTATATACCGAAAGCCTAAGATCCGGAGGTCAGGAATGAACTTTACAAAGCTGAAAAACAGAGTCTCCTACTACTGCAGATTCTCTTTTCTTTTTATAGTCACGACGCTTATTATCTATGCGCCGTATTTCATACTGCAGAAGACCTTTGTGTGGTCGCACGACTCGTATACCCAGCATCTCAAGGCAATGATCTTCATCTCCCGCTGGTACCGCCAGACACTTCGCGCGCTGATCCATTTTGATTTTGCGGCCATATCCACCTATTCCTTCAGCATCGGTTACGGGTCCGACGCCCTGTCCACCCTCGCCTACTACGGCGTGGGCGACCCTTTTTACCTGCTGAGTGCCCTGGTTCCGGCCAAGTATATCTATCTGTTTTACTGCGCCCTGATCCTTGTCAAAAACTATTTTTCAGGCGTTGCCATGTCCGCGCTGTGCCGCTTCCGCTGGCCGGGCAGAGAGCACGACGGCGGCTGCCTTGCCGGCTCCCTGATCTATACTTTCTGCGGTTTCGCCCTGATCACCTGCTTCGGACAGCCGATTTTCCTGAACGCCCTGATCATCTTTCCTCTCGTCCTTCTGGGCATTGAGAAAGTGCGCGACGGCCAAAAGCCCTGGCTTTTCATCCTTTCCATCTTTCTCGCGACCGTGAGCAATTTCTACTTTATCGTGAGTATTGTTCTGATGGCCGTCATGTACGCTCTGTTCCGCTATTTCCCGATCAAAAAAGGAGAATTCGGACGCCGCTTCGCGCAGATCGGAACCATGTTCGCCGCCGGCACCGTCGGCGTCGCCATGGGCGGTTTTATCCTGCTCCCCATGGCTATCACTGTCCTGGGCAATAAGAGGATCGCCCTGCATCCGACGATAAACCTCTTCTACAAGCCTCTGTCCTGCAGCATGCTGCCCCTCGACTTCCTTGCCGGCAACGAAGTCGAATACGGCGCTCTCTGCTATGCGGGGACCGCACTTCTGTGCGTCCTCCTTCTTTTCAGTGTCAAAGGCTTTATTAAACTGCGCCTGCAGTTCCTGCTGTACTCGGTACTGTTGTTCATCCCGGCCTTCGGCTATCTCACCAACGGCTTTTCCTATCCGATCAACCGCTGGTGCTGGGCGTACTCCGCCCTGGTCGCCATGATCGTCGCCGAGCTGTGGCCGCATCTCTTTACCCTGACTGATTTTCAGAAGAGGGCAATGGTCGCCGGCCTCACTCTCTATTTTGCCGTGTGCTTCGTGATCGCGGACGAGATCGAGCCTAATTTCCTGGTTCCTTTCATCTTCACCTGCATCACGCTCCTCTATCTCTTCAATGCACAGAAGAATCGGTTCGAGGTGCCCGCAGTCGCCGGGTCGGAAGAATCGGAAGCGCTGAGTGCTGCGGAAGATCCCAAAGCCGTCCGCCGCGCACAGGCTCGTTTCCGCCGCGCACAGCGGGGAATCCTGCTCCTTACGGTTGTCGGGATCTGCGCCAACGGCGTCTACAAGAACTACCCCCGCTTCAATGACAGGATCGCCGATTATAAGGATCTTTTCAATCTTGCGCCGTTCCGGGAAGGACTTGGCGCCTCTCCTGCCAACGACCGCAATATGTGGATCAATGATATGACGCAGATTGCCGACACGATCGACTATGACGGCACTTCCTTTGTCAGGGCTTCCAACACGGAACCCGGCTTCTGGTATCAGAACACGTCGATCCTGAGCGGGCTCTCCACCACCCAGTCCTTCTGGAGTGTGAACAGCCCCTATGTTCTGGATTACCTGGATTCTCTCGCTGTCTCGGATGTCAACAACAACGCCTGGCAGTTCACCAATCTCGACAATCGGGCGATCCTGAATCAGCTTGCTTCCGTGAGCTACCTCTACTGCCTGCATCCGGAGAAGCTTCCCACAGGCTACTCCGACGTCGCCCTGGATCCGGAGACCGCTAATTCTGTCTACGGCAATACGAGCCCTTTCTCTCTGGGCTATACCTATGATAAGACGATCACCCGCGAGCAGTTTGACGCGCTCACACCGGCGCAGAGACAGGAAATCCTTCTGACGCATGCCGTGACGGAAACGCCCGGCGCGCTGCAGGACAGCAGCACGGCCGAGGTTCTCTCATCAGGCCTCGAATGCCGAACGGTTCCCTATAAAATCACCTGGAAGAGCAACAATCTCTCCCACCCGAACGATCAGACCTTCGTCGCGCTCGAGGGCGGCGCCCAGGTCGAGCTGACTTTTGAACCCTGCACCTCCGGAGAGTGCTATCTCTACTTGAAGAACACGCAGTTCAAGGAGACCTACCTGCAGGATCTCTACACGGGAAGCAGCGAATACGACCCGGACGACCAGTATACTTCCGAAATGTATAACGACCTCTCCAAATTTGAGCAGTATCAGCTCTATCAGCACAAAAAGACCGCTTTCCCCGCTAAAGGCGTCAAGATCACCGCTGACTTCTGCAGCAATAAAAAAACAGTAACTACCAACGAGGTCAATTATGTTCTTCCGGACGACGAGCAGTTCTACTCCGGGCGACAGGACTTTCTCCTTAATTCCTACACGATTGACGGCAAAGTCGATTCCATCAAACTGACCTTCCCCATCCGGGGCGTGTATCGCTTTGATGAGGTCTCTGTCATCTCCGAGCCGCTGACCACCTACAAGGCTAAAGCAGCACAGCTTGCAGCAGAGTCTCTGGAAAATGTACAGATCCATCAGAACAAAAGCAGCTTCGTCTCCACCGGCGTCACCGGCGAGATCACCGTTTCCGGAAGCAAGCTCCTGTGCCTGACCATTCCCTATTCAGAAGGATGGAAAGCCTATGTTGACGGCTCCCCGGCGGTCCTCGAAAATGTCAACCTGATGTTCAGCGGCCTGTGGCTCTCCCCCGGACACCACACCATCGAGCTGCGCTACGAGACACCCGGCCTTCTCTACGGCCTGTGCCTGTCGGCCGCCAGCCTGCTTCTCTTCATATTCTGGATGATCCTGTCGCACCGCTCGGGTAAGCGGCGGAGAACGGAAAGTGAAGGGGGTTCGGAGGATGAGGGTCCTGTCGAAGATGCCGGAGGCAGTGAATCGGCGGAGGGCGATGAACCTGCGCCTGCGGCGGCGGACGATGAGCCTGCGGCGGTGAACGATGAGCCGGCGCCTGCGGCAGCGGACGAAAGCAATAACCGTTCTGAAGATGTGGTTATGTCCGAAGAGGACAATAACGCAAACTGAGTCATTACCATAAAAAGGGATGTCGTATTACGCACAGGGTTCCACCCCCCGTCGCGTATACGACATCCCTTTTCAAGTATTACGATATTCTGATATTTCTAAATATAACCCCGGAACTCAATCCTCAATGATCCTGGTCGCCCACACAGCATCTCTGTCACTGAGCTCTTTCGTGATGATCCCGTACTGGCTGCTGTAGGCCTCGACCGTCTTGCCGTCTCCCGCATACATAGCCACATGGTACACATAGCCGTTCCTCGCGAAGAAGATCAGGTCGCCCGGCGCCGCGTCGCTCACGGGAATCTGTGTGCCGACTGTCGACTGCGCCGCTGCCACTCTCGGAAGCTTGTATCCGAACATGGAGTACAGCGTCTGCACAAATCCCGAGCAGTCAGCCCCGTGTGTCAGGCTGGTGCCTCCCCAGACATAAGGATTTCCTACGCAGGAAAGTGCCTTGTCCAGAATCTTCTCTCGCACTTCATTGTATTTGGTCCCTTCTTTGACGGATGCCAAAGAATAGTAAGTCGCTTTGTTTTCTGAAGGCTCAATCTTCTCTGCGGCAAGCGAGAATGAAGATTCGCCCTCTTCCTCGACCTGTGCCTGCACGGCTCCGCTTCTGTCCAGGTCGGAGGAGCGAACAAATCCTCTGACGTCGCCGGATTCCACGAAGAGCCATCCTTCGCCTGCGTCCTCAATCACATAGACCAGGCCGTCCTCCTCAAGGACGCCCGTGACACGGGCTTCCCCGCTGCGATCTTCCAGAATGTTGGTCTCCGCTTTGGCCTTGGCCGCCTGCGCTTTGATCACTGTGTCCTGTGTCGTAATTCTGCGGAAGACAAAAGCATCATTTTCGTAATAAGGAACTGTGTCCTGTGCCGTGAAGAAATAGGCTTCTCTGGAGAGTCCTTCGGGAAGCATTGCCGAGATGCGCTCCGCCTGCTTCTCGAGGCATTCCATGATCTCATCTGCTTCCTCTCCGCGGATCAGATCCTCTTCGCGGATAAATCCGCGGACATTTCCGGATTCCACATAGATCCAGCCGCCGTCTTCTTCCTCAAGTTCGTATATAATGCCGTTTTTGGCAATGGTTCCTACGACCTTCGCGTCGTCGCTCTGTTCCTCGAGAATATTCAGGCCATGGGCGCTGAACGCGAGGACCTTGTCAACCTTCGTAAAGCGGAAATCCCTGCGGATCTTGGGCATATCTGTCACAATATGCTGCCGCGCGATCAGGTCCTCATTGGAGCCCTCATGCTGCTCCGCTTCCTCATAGCCCTCCGGCTTATCCTCTTCTTTCACCTTGGTCGGAACAAGCGCCGTTGTCGCTGCCGCCGCGGCGTTTGTCATGCCTGTATTTCCTTCCGGCGCGGCCGCTTCGTCTGTCGCTCCCTGTCCGGTGCTGGCGTACGCCCCCTCACCGGTACTGCCGTATGCCTCCTCACCGGTACTGGCGTACGTCTCATCGACCGTACTGCCCGTATTGCCGGTACTGCCGCTTGCTGTAGATCCGGATCCGCTCTCGCCTTCCCCGCCGTCATCTGTCTGGGCGGGGTCGCCTGCTCCTCCTGTCCCGGAATTCTCTCCGTCGGACCCGGGCTCCGGTTCGGGCTCGGGTTCCGGTTCCGGCTCGGGTTCCGGCTCAGGCTCAGGTTCCGGCTCGGGTTCCGGCTCAGGCTCAGGTTCTGGCTCCCCAGGAGCCGCCTGCTCATATCCGCCGGTCTTTCCATCACCCCCCTCTCCTGCCCCCGCTGCCAGGGAAGGAG
>JAZQCI010000057.1:0-2485 GCA_045546175.1 Lachnospiraceae bacterium
GGACGTATCCGCTGACACACATAAATGTGTCAGCGGATACGTCCCCGTTCTACATTGAATAAAAAACCGGAACGGCTGTATGAAAAGCCGCTCCGGTTTCTTTTTATTTCTTCACTTCATTCTCCGAAGCCACCAGGAACGCTGCGCCATACTGTTCGCGAAGCTTGGGCTTCTCAATCTTGCCGGTAGGATTTCTCGGTACTTCCGCGAAGATGATCTTGCGGGGCCTCTTGTAGCGAGGCAGCTTCTTGCAGAAGTCGTTGATATCCTGTTCGGTGCAGGTGAAGCCTTCCTTGAGCTGGATGATCGCCGTCGCGATCTCGCCCAGGCGCTTGTCGGGAAGGCCGATGACGGCTACGTCGTTGATGGGCTCATAGGTGTGCAGGAAGTCTTCGATCTGCACGGGATAGAGGTTCTCACCGCCGGAGATGATGACGTCTTTCTTTCTGTCTACCAGGAAGATGAAGCCGTCCTCGTCCTCAATGGCCATATCGCCGGTGTAGAGCCATCTTTCATCGTCCATGACCTCTTTGGTGGCCTCAGGGTTGTTATAGTAGCATACCATGACGCCGGGGCCCTTGACCGCGAGCTCACCGACTTCTCCCTGTTCGACCTTCTGCCTGTGCTCGTCGACGATCTTGGCTTCCCACTTGTAGCCGGGCTTGCCGATAGCGCCGACTTTGTGGATGTTCTCGACGCCCAGGTGCACGCAGCCGGGTCCGAGGGACTCGGACAGGCCGTAGTTGGTGTCGTACTGGTGATTAGGGAAGTAGTCCATCCAGTGCTTGATCATTGACGGAGGAACGGGCTGGGCACCGATGTGCATCAGGCGCCACTGGTCGAGGGTGTAATCCTCTTTTTTGACACTGCCGTTGTCCAGGGCGTCCAGAATATCCTGGGCCCACGGAACGAGAAGCCACACAACGGTGCATTTTTCATCGGAGACAGCCTTGAGGATGGTCTCGGGGGTCGTTCCGCGAAGGAGAACGGCCTTGCCGCCGGAGACCAGGCTTCCGAACCAGTGCATCTTGGCGCCCGTGTGGTAGAGGGGCGGAATGCAGAGGAAACAGTCGTCTTTTTGCTGGCCGTGGTGCTTCTGCTCCATGATGGCCGCATGCATGATACCCGCATGGGTGTGAAGGATGGCCTTGGGGAATCCTGTCGTGCCGGAGGAGAAGTAGATCGCGCCGTAATCTTCGTCGGTGATCGTCACATTCGGTGCAATGCTGGAGTAATTTGCGGTCTGGGAGACGAAATCCTCTGCAAAGGAGGGGCATCCGGGTCCATCGTACAGAAGGAGTCTTCTGCGGGAGATGCTGTCTGCGATCTCCTCGACACGGCCGATGAATTCAGGGCCGAAGATCAGGACGTCCGCTTCCGCGAGTTTTACGCAGTACTCGATCTCATCCGCGCTGTAACGGAAGTTGAGGGGAACTGCGATTGCGCCGGTCTTAAGGATGCCAAAATAGATCGGCAGCCAGTCCAGACAGTTCATAAGCAGGATCGCGACCTTGTCGCCCTTGACGATCCCGCGGGCGATCAGCATGTTTGCCACGCGGTTGGCTTTCTCGTTGAACACCGCCCATGTGATCTCCTGGCGGCTTGCAACTTCGTGAAGGGGCTGGATCAATTCATATTCTTTCCAGGTTGTGAGTCTCGGGACCTTGATGTCCGGATTCAGCTCCACGAGAGCCACATCATTGGGCCACTGTTCTGCGTTTCTCTCCAAAAATTGTGTAATAGGCATTAGTAAGTCCTCCTTGTACTTTGGCAAGTTAAAGTGTAACGCTTTTATGTATGAAAGTCAACCTGCCTTAATAATTTCTGAGGGATGCGGACTCTGCCTCATCGGAATCTTCCACTTTGCGGATAACAGCCTGATAGGAATAGTTCGCGTTGACTTTAACTGTAATTGTGTCGCCCGTTTTGTGGTGCTGCAGCGCCTTTCCAAGGGGAGACTCCACGCTGATCAGTCCCTTCAGGCTGTTCTGTCTCATGGTACTGACAATTGTGTAGACCTCTTCGACATCATCTTCCGGAATATAGAGGGTGATCTTCTTATTGATGCCGGCCTCATTCTCTGCCGTGTCATCATCGATGATCTTTGCGGTCTTTATCATTCTCTCGAGAAAACGGATCCTGCTCTCATTCTGATTTTTGGCTCTCTTGGCCACATGATATTCGAAGTTCTCACTCAGGTCGCCCTGGGCTCTGGTCTCTTTGACTTCTTCAAGGAGTTTGGGGCGCTCCACGAGCTTGCGGCGGTCGATCTCCGCCTGCATTTCTTCTATGTCTTTACGTGTCAGTTCGTTATTCATAGTCTTAAGTATCCTTTCGTATCCGGCAGGTCTCAGTATTTTGCCGGATACAAGCAATGATACTACAATCCCTCACAATCTTGCAAAGACATTTGGAAGGCTTTATAATTTACTTTAATTCAGCACACGGAGAAAGCATTTGGGACGTGAGTGCTGAATAGTTTTAT
>JAZQCI010000058.1:0-4602 GCA_045546175.1 Lachnospiraceae bacterium
CCCCCCTCAAGATGAGACATCACAAGACCCCTTGAAGAGTACAAGGTAGATAGGCGTGAGGTGTAAGTGCGGCAACGCATTCAGCTGACACGTACTAATAGGTCGGAAGCTTATCCTTAAGTTCTTGGAAAGAGTAAAAAACTCTTCGGTGTTCAGTTTTGAAGGTACAGAATATTTTGCCTTGATAGCTCAATGGTAGAGCACGCGGCTGTTAACCGCGGTGTTGCAGGTTCGAGCCCTGCTCGGGGCGTTTGAGACAGCAGATCATCTGCTGTCTTTTCTTTTACCGGTATACAGAAAACCTGCACGCGACGTTTAATGATAAATCCGGTTGCTAACAGCGTTAAATTCTGCTATACTGGATAAGCTGAAGAGGCATATAAGGCTCCGTGGTCAAGCGGTCAAGACATCGCCCTTTCACGGCGGTAACACGGGTTCGATTCCCGTCGGAGTCATAGACAGTAAATGTATGACATTAACTGTAGAGCTTCCTGAGGAAGTTCAATCAATTGAAGGTCGGATTTGCAGATTGTAAATCAGCCTGTTATGGACCCTTAGCTCAGTTGGTTAGAGCTCCCGGCTCATAACCGGTCGGTCCTGGGTTCGAGTCCCCGAGGGTCCACTTAGCCTTGAACGGCTTTGAGAGCGGCGGTTTATGACCGCCGCTCAGTACATCAATAAAGACTGTTGTCAAGGCGGTCTTATTTATACGGCTTGCCGGCATGGCGGAATTGGCAGACGCGCGGGACTTAAAATCCCGTTCCCGCAAGGGAGTGCGGGTTCGACCCCCGCTGCCGGCAGATATGAAACGAACTTGCTGATGAAGCAGGTTCTTTTTTTTGCCATTTTTCCGGCTTCTGATGTGATACAATTAAAAGAGCGGACCAACGCAAATCAGAATGAGTTTTGGTACGAGGTTGGAATGAATAAAAAACTATATCCGGCGGCGATCGCAGCAGTTATACTGTGCGCGCTGCTGGCCTTTACAATAGTACATAATACAGCGGCTGATTCCGGGGACGGGGAGCAGACCGCGCACGCGCAGGAGCTCTCGGAAAGATCTGAAGATCAGCAGGCAGGTCAGGCGGAGCCGCCCGAGGACAACACACCTGCTCCCGAACAGAACTTGACCGAAACGAACAGTCCTCTGTCGGTCACTGAGACAGAGGAGTACACGGAAAAGATCCTCCGGGTCGCAGGGAACGCATCGGAGGAGCAGACGGCATCCGTGCGGTTTTATAAAGAGAGTCCCAATGTGCCCTATATGGGGATCAGGGGATATTTTGACCTGATGCTGGGCGGCGGGCTTACGGTGGAGGCGAATGAAGACGGGGCTTATACCCTGACCAACGCCGCGGGCGCGCAGGCAGTAGTGGATATCGGGAAGGGGACGGTGTCGGCGCAGGACATGCCGGCCTTTGAGAACCGGTTTGAGGAGGCGCGAAAAGGGAAGGCGGGATCCTTCAAGGACAGCGACGCGCCCTATCTGCGGCTTCGCGAGGTGGTGTACGAAGACGAGCCGACCCCGGTCGTGTTCGAACTGGGGAAGCTGGGGATCGCGCTGCACGCGGATGCGGACGAGGTGTGGTTTCCGGTGGCGATCCTGTCGTCCTGGCTGACCGATATCGCGCAGAATCGGGTGGTCTGCAACGGGGACTGCCTGTATGTGTGCCGCGAGAAGTCGGCCTATGAGGTGGACAACGGGTACTTCAGCACGGAATATTTTGACAAAATATTGACCGGAAGCGAGAGAGCAGAGGACCTGGCGGCGTACAGCTACGCGGAACTGGGGTTCATCTTCCGGTACATGTACGGGTATCCCGGGCGGACTGAGCTCGATTCGGAGATCCTGCGCGGCGAGGGATTGGACGAGGCGCTGGCGGCCTGGGGCGAAGAAGGGCAGGCGCTGAGAGGGGAGCTTGCGTCCAGGGACTTTAAGGATTTCTGGTTTGCCATGTTCAAGCTTTCGGATGGACCTATGGAGGACGGGCACAACAGCACGAGTCTTTCCATCGGGGTGGTCGACGCGGACCAGACGGACAAGTACAAGGATTTCAGGTCTTATACCTGGTCGAAATTTGACAACCTTGAGATATCGGAATTTGTGGGAAAACTGAGCGCGGCCAGTGGCGGGATCTACAGCGTTCGCCCCGAGGAGCTCTCGACGAACAAATATTATAAATGCGGCGATACGGCGGTTATCCTTTTGAATGGCTTTACGGTGGATGCGACAGGATGGAATTCGTACTACAGCGGCGGGGGAGAACTTCCCGAGGACACCATGGGAGTGGCCGCGAGAGGGCTGATGAAAGCTTCCGAGGACGCCGAGATCAGGAATGTCGTGTTTGATCTCAGCACAAATCCCGGAGGGTATTCCGATGCGGCTATGGGCGTGCTCTCGCTGATGACGGGGCGCGATTATCTGAACGGATATAATGAGCAGAGCCGGCAGGCGTTCAGGGTCTATTTTGACGTGGACAGGAACCTGGACGGAGAGATCAACGAAGAGGACGACAAGGTCAATTACGACTTCAATTACGCGGTCATGACGAGCGGCGCGTCTTTCTCCTGCGGGAATATGTTCCCCTTCCTTGTGAAGGAGGAGGGCGGCATGGTGATCGGAGAGCGGTCGGGAGGCGGCAGCTGCAGCATTCAGAAGGCCGTTCTGAGCGAGGGATTCGAGATTTCTATTTCAGGATGCAAGTTCAAGCTGGCGGACGGGAGCGGATCGGATTTCGAGCAGGGCGTCACGCCGGATATCCCGCTGGAAGTCGGGGTGAATAAGGAAGTCAATGAGATCACAGGGGAAGTAATGGAGATCCCGGATTATTCGGCTTTCGGCGACCTGGACGGCGTCTGCCGGGTGGTGAGCGGGTATTTTCAGTGATGGTTTCGGCGGTGTTTCAGTGACGCTTTCGATATTTTTTCAGTGACGGACAGTAAAATCCGGGGCATGGAGCTCCGGAGCGGCCCGCGCGGCGGGGTGCTCTGTGAGCTTTGAACATAAACAGGTTACTATAACAATTGCAATGAGGAGGTTAGCATGAAATTTCCCGAGAACTTTTTGTGGGGCGGCGCTGTGGCGGCCAATCAGTGTGAGGGCGCTTATCTGGAGGACGGCAAAGGACTGAGCGTGCCGGACCTTTTGCTGGGTGGAGATGTAAATACGCCCAGGACTTTTTTGCCCAAGACGGATCCGAAGGCTTTTTATCCCAGCCACGAGGCGATTGATTTCTATCATCACTATAAAGAGGACATCGCGCTGTTTGCGGAGATGGGGTTCAAGTGCTTCAGGCTGTCCATTAACTGGGGCAGAATTTTCCCGAACGGGGACGACAAGGAGCCCAATGAGGCGGGCCTGGCCTTTTATGACAAGGTGTTCGATGAGTGCAGGAAGTACGGAATCGAGCCGCTGGTGACGCTGTGCCACTATGAGATTCCGTGGAATATCGTGACCAAATACCAGGGCTTTTATTCCAGAGAGACGATCAATCTCTTCCTGCGCTATGTGGAGGCGGTCTTCCGTCGCTACAAGGATAAGGTCAAATATTGGCTGACCTTCAATGAGATCAACATCCCTTGCATGGGAGAGGGCGGCATCGGCAATCTGTACGGTCTGGGCCTGATGGACGAGAGGGATATTGGCGCTGACCACAGGATCCCGCTCACGGAGCTGCGGCGCGATGTGCAGAAGACTTTTACGGCGCTCCACCACGAGTTCGTGGCGTCGGCACTGGCGGTCAAGATGGGGCATGAGATCAATCCCGACTTTATCATCGGCAACATGATCTGCCATGTCACGGTTTATCCGCTGACGCCCAATCCCAAGGACGTTCTCGCGGCGCAGAAGGAGGACAATATCAGGAATAATCTCTGCGGAGATGTGCAGGTGCGCGGCGAGTATCCGGACTTCGCTTTCCGCTTCTTTAAGGAGAACGGGATCGATCCCTCCTTCATCACTGAGGAGGACAAGGACATTCTCAAGGAGGGGACTGTGGACATGTACACCTTCTCCTATTACCAGTCCGGGTGCGTCACGGAGGACCCTGATGCCGAGACGACGGCCGGAAATATGATCAAGACGGGAAAGAACCCTTACCTGAAGGCCTCCGACTGGGGCTGGCAGATCGATCCTGACGGGCTCCGCTATACTTTGAACCTTCTGCACGACCGCTACCCGAAAGTGCCTCTGATGGTCGTTGAGAACGGTTTTGGGGCCTTTGACAAGGTGGAAGAGGATGGCTCCATCCACGATCCTTACAGGATCGCTTACTTCAGGGAGCACATCAAAGCGATGGGAGAGGCGATGGAAGACGGCGTTCCGCTTATCGGATACACCACCTGGGGGCCGATCGACCTGGTGTCGGCGGGCACCGGACAGTATGCCAAGAGATATGGATTTATCTATGTGGACAGGCATGATGACGGCACGGGGGACTTCTCCAGAAGCAGGAAGGATTCGTTCTACTGGTATAAGAAGGTGATTGAGTCCAGAGGCGAAGAGCTGTGACACATTTTGTGTCACGGGGACGTATCATCTGACACATTTTTAAGTGAAAAAGAGGACGGCCGGCGCTGACACGTTTTTACGACGTGTCAGCG
>JAZQCI010000059.1:0-37225 GCA_045546175.1 Lachnospiraceae bacterium
GATATTAATGTATCTCAATAATGAAGGAAATCCTTATCCCTCAGAATAATCCTCTGTGCTCCTCCCTTTCTGCGGGAGAAAGAATCCACAAGGCTCGAAATCGTCTTGCGCCTTGCGTAGTAGATTGCCTCGTCGACGATATCCCGGATGTCTTCGAGTGTGACGCTGTGCTCTACCGTCTGCATGGACATGATCCTGCTCTGCAGAGCACTGATCCCGTACTCATCGATCTCGCACTGCTGCTTGCCGGCATACTCCCTGGCATATCCCAGAAGCGTATCCACGCTCAGCGCCGCTATATCCACTCTGGCCGGGAACATGTCCCTGAGCCTCGGGTGATCGCTCAGGAATGCGTCCATGACGCCCTTTCTGTCGATCATGATGACCAGAATGCTGCGCTCCGGGACGGCCAGCATCTCGCACAGGGCCGCCGCGCCCTCTTCGGACATCTGCGAAGCTCTCTCTATGATCAGCGCGCCGAAGGGCATTCTGGGGATCACGCGCACCACGTTCTCCCTGGTGATATATCTGCCTTCCGATTTGGCGATCTGCCCGACAAAATTGGGATTGATCTGCCGGTACCTGAGCACCAGTTCTCTCGAGAGGCTCAGCGTTCCCGCGCCTTCGTCTCCGGTGATCACGACATTTCCTCTGCCGCCTTCCAGGAAGATCCTTCCCAGAGCGTCCGTCAGCTGCCGGATGGAGTCCTCGGAGTGAAGATACATCTGTCCGGTGGGCTTGCGTTTTCTGTCAGCCGTCGTGAGCGTCATCTGTTCAACAGTGAACTCCTCCGGAAAATCTCCCCCGCCTTCCGTGACAAAGAGGCTGGTGTCATATCCCGCGTTCCCTTCGTCGTTATCTCTGATCTGGAGCGCCTTATGGACTTCTCTGGGATCCCAGGACTTGGTTCCCGACGAGGCGGATCTGTCCTCACCGGATCCCGAAGTGCTCATCATGGGCGGCACTTCTACCGTCTGCTCCGCCGGCTCCTCGGGCTCGTCCGCTTCAAGACCGTTGGATTCGTAGAAATCCCGCTTGACCTTCTCCCACTCCTGCATGATCTCCTCGAGACTGAGCTGTCCCGTGATCTGCTTGTCGGGCCTGGGCTCCTCCTGCATGACCATGGCGTACTGTCCGTCGGTCTCCTGCATGAGGACCGTGTCGTAGTTTTCGAGGTCCCGCAGTCCCTTGGCGACCGTCTCCTGCATCTTCTCCTGGGAGAACATGGACTCGTCCATGCCGCCCACTTCGAAGGCATAATCCTCAAACACCGCATGATCCGGCGCGGCCGGACTGGCAGCGGTTCTTTCGGGCGCCTGCGCCCTGTTCCTGCTCTTTTTTGACAGGGAATCCTGCCTGCGGCTCCTTCCCCGGTCCTTGTCTGCCGTCTTCTTTCTCTTCAGCTCTCTGGGGCTGACCTCATATTCCTCGTACTCCCAAGGGATTTCCGCGGTCTCCGAGTCCCTGTTGAGAGCGGGAATGGGTTCCGCCGGCTGCTGCGCCGGCTCCCCGGAGAGCTTCTGCTCCGCGGGCTCCGATCCCTGCCCGTCCTGACTCTGCTGCGCCCCGGTCCGGCCGCCTGCCTCTGCAGTGTCTTCCCCGGACAGCCCGCTGCCGGACTCTGCCGGGCCTTCTGCGGATATTCCGCTGTCGGAATCTGCTTCCTGCCGTGCAGCTGCGGTCCCTTCGGACTTCTCTTCTGCACTGTCGCCTTCCGTCCGGGCGCTCCCGGCCGGTTCCCCGAGCAGCTCCTCCGAGCCAGCCTCAGGATTCTTCTGTCCGGCTCCTTCAAGGACTTCCCCTTGGGAATCACCTTCCTGCGCTCCCGCGGGCTCCGCTTCGTTCTCCGGCTCCGCCGCGCTCTCTGTCTCCGGGATCTCCTCCTCTTCTCCGTTCATCTTTCTGTAAAGTGCCTTCTGCTTCGCAGTCAGCTCCGTAAAGGAGGCCTTGAGCTCCAGTGCCTTGTACACATATTTGCCGTATCCGAAGAAAGCAATGATCTCGTCGCACTCGGAGGCGCACAGCGTTCTCTCACCTGCTTCCAGATAGAGCTTTGCCAGTTCATACGCCCATTTGTCCCTGAAATCATATCTGGCCATCTCCTCGAGGACGGCGATCCTCTCGTTTATGCTCACGTTCTGGGCCTTGTACAGCTTGTACTGCAGTACATAGCGGTCCGCGTCTCTAGGCGCCACGTTGATGTATTCGTTATAGAGCTGCAGCGCTCTCACATAGTTTCCCAGTTTCAGTTCGAGCTCACACAATGAGAAAATGATTTGTCTTCCGTACGGGCTCTTGGCGTAAGCCAGTTCCAGAACCCTCTTGCTGTCATGATATCTTTTATTTATTTTATAGACGTCGCTGATCCTGCAGAGCGTCCTTACATTCTTCACTCTGCGCCAGTCCACCGAATCAGCCACCTCCGCCGCATCCTTAAAACGGCGTCTTGAGATCAGTGAATCAATTTCACTGATCGTAACTTTAAGTTCATATTTATCCAACTTTAGCCCTCGGTCAGTTACTCGTCACAATTTACTACAAACCGGCCCTCACCTTTCAAAAAACAGGGCAAATTTACTATATTTCAGTTTATCATACGCCTATGGCAATGTCAAAAACAATGCCCCTTCAGTTGCCTCAATTGCCCATCAATTGCCAGCCCGCTCGGGGTCCATAAGGAGCGAGAGCTGCGCGAACTGCTCCAGCGACAGGGCTTCTCCCCTGACGGTCGCCGGCAGTCCCATCTTCTCCAGCGCCTGCGTCACCTCTTCCCGGGTGTACTGCTTTCCACCCAGCGTATAGCCGTGCGAGATCGCGTTGGCCAGCGTCTTGCGCCTCTGGTTGAAAGCCGCCCGGATCAGGGCGAACATCACCTTCTCGCTGCACTCCACCGGCGGTTCCGCGTACGCCTTCAGGCACAGGACGCAGCTGTCCACGCCAGGCCGCGGTATGAAATTGGAAGGACTCACCGTCAGCGCCAGCTCCGGCTCGGCAAAATATTGCACCGCCAGCGACAGCGCCCCGTACTCCTTGCTTCCCGGGCCTGACCGGATCCTGTCCGCCACTTCCTTCTGCACCATGACCGTGATGCTTGTAAACACATTCTTCTGCTCCAAAAGCTGCATCAGGATCGGCGTGGTCACATAGTAAGGAAGATTTGCCACCACCTTGAGCGGCTTTCCTCCGTTATAATCCTCGCAGATCTGCCGCAGGTCCGTCTTCAGAATGTCCTGCCACAATATTTTGACATTGTCGCAGTCCTCCAGCGTCTCCGCCAGCACCGGCCGCAGGCTCTCGTCGATCTCGACGCAGATCACTTTTCCGGCCGCCCTCGAGAGCAGCTGCGTCATGCTGCCGATTCCCGGCCCGATCTCCAGAACACAGTCCTCCTCCGTGATCTGCGCGGCATCAATAATGCCTCTGATCAGGTCCGCATTGATCAGAAAGTTCTGCCCGTACTTCTTGCGCGCCCTGATCCCGTATTTCTCCAAAATATACCGGGTCGCCCCCGGTGAAGCCAAAATTTCTCTCATATAACCCTCTTATATTAGTGTGTACACCGCATGAAACTGCGGGGTGTCCTCTGTGTGATGTTTGTGCTGACAGCTGCGTGAATGCGTGCTTTTATAAATCTCGTGAATTACCTGCTGCCTCACAAGCGGTACGTCTTTACTGCGTTCTGCTCCGTCACGCGGATCACTTCCTCTTCCGAGATCCCCTTGATCTGCGCCAGTTTCGTCACCACATACGGCAGATACAGAGAACTGTTGCGCTTTCCGCGATACGGAACCGGCGCCAGATACGGACAGTCTGTCTCCAAAAGCAGGTGCTCAAGCGGGATCTGCTCCGCGACTTCCACCAGCTTCCTGGCGTTCTTGAAGGTCAGAACTCCTCCCACTCCGATATAATAACCCATCTTGACAAACTCTTTAGCCATTTCAGCGCTGTAAGAATAACAGTGTACCACGCCGCCGGTCTTTCCGGCATTATTTTCTTTCATGATCCGCATTGTGTCCGCAGCCGCTTCCCTCGAGTGGATGACCACAGGAAGATCCACCTCCACGGCCAGCTGCAATTGCCTGGCAAACCAATACTTCTGGATCTCGTGATCCGGCTCGGGCCAATAGTAGTCCAGCCCGATCTCGCCGACTGCCAGCGCCCGCTCATCCTTAAGCTTTTCCTTAATCTCTTCCAAAAGAGCATCTGACATCTCCGCACAGTGCTCGGGATGAATTCCCAGCGCACAGTAGACGTGCGAATACTTGTGGGCGAGCTCCAGGCACTCATCAATACTCTCCGGAGATGCCGCAATATTCACAACGGTTCCGATCCCCGCGCCGGGGAGCGATTCCAGCAGCTCTCCCCTGTCGCTGTCAAAAGCTTCATCATCATAATGTGCATGTGTATCAAATATCATATCTTTCCTCATCCGGTATTAATTCATGAAAAAACTATCTATGAAAAAAATAATAAAAAAGTCTTGCATTTCCAAAACTCTTCCCCTATAATAACACTTGCGTCGCGAATAAGAAATCTTTTTCAAGACACAAATCAATATGCGCTTCTAGCTCAGCTGGTAGAGCACCTGACTCTTAATCAGGGTGTCCAGGGTTCGAGTCCCTGGAGGCGCACGAAGCAAAAAGCTTGTGAGAACAATGTTTTCACAAGCTTTTTTGTTGTGTTGAAAGGAATCTGGCTGTGAAGGTACCTCCACAACCACTTGAGCGTCACTTTGAGAATAATCAAGCCTTACTGACGCCGGAGTGGTTGCTGACATACCTTCACGACCACTCGAGCGTCATTTTGAGAATAATCAAGCCTTACTGACGCCGGAGTGGTTGTGGAGATACCTCCACGACCATTTGAGCGTCAGCATAAGAGAAATCAGCAATCTCCGGCCAGGAGTAACCGACGAACAGAAAATTTTCTTCATCTTATCGGTTGACTCAATCCTCAGTTGCAGAAAACTATATTAACACTGCTTTCTTATCACTTTTTTGTTCTATAAAACTTCTTTCAGAATAGTTCAATGCATAAGTTTCTGCGGTCATCTCATATCATTCATATTGTTTAACGAGTGTTGATCCATTAGTTCCACATTCCTGAATATGCAGTTTTTTATACATATTATGCATAATCCATTTTGAATGAGCCCTGAAATTTGCATTTTTGAGAACAAAGGGTTTTGAAAGACACATATGAGAAAATTTCCCATTGCATATATTCATTTTTTATGCATATTATTCCTCCGCACTGATCGCCGCCGTATCATGCAGCCCTCATTTTTCCCTCTGTTTCCGGCTAAATCTCCTCTCTTCAACACCTCCAAACTCCCCGCAAATCACATTTATTAAGAATTTGTTACAAAATTTCTATTTAATATTTGCAATTTTGTCATCTCTTCGTTATAATCTATGTAAATGTCGTTAATATTTCACGGAGGGAGTTTTTCTATGAAACGCAAAATAGCTTTAATTCTTGCCGGATGCCTGGCAATATCTCCTGTTTCAGCAGGTCTTTATACCACACAGGCATTTGCAGCCGAGACCGATACTATTTCTGAAATTTCTGAAGCAACTCAGCAGACTCCCCTGGTTATTGTAGTAAAAGACGAAAATGATGTTGCTCTGACAGAGTCCGAAAAAGAGACAGAAGCCGAAAAGTACATTGTAAAAGTCGGTGAAACCCGCAGGCTTACTGCTTTCATTGAACAGGGCTCCGACTCTCCCGTCCTATCTGAATGGAGCAGCGATACACCCGAGATCATCTCCATCGACGATGAAGGCGTTATCACTGCACAATCTGCCGGCGTCGGCAAGATCTCTCTCAACATCTCAGCAGACGCTGAACAGAATCCCTTACTTATTAAATTTGAGATTATTGTCATACCCGAGGAAGAAGAAACTTCTGAAATCAATGCCGATGAAACCGCAGCAGCATCTGCTTCCGCTGAAACAGTAGCAGAGATGCCCCAGGCAAAAGAAGCTGAAGTCACCGAAGAGACTGTAGAGATTACAGAAGGCGCGGAAGCTGAAGTTGCCGCAGAGACTGTAGAGATCACGGAAGGCGCGGAAGCTGAGGTTGCCGCAGAGACTGTAGAGATCACGGAAGGCGCGGAAGCTGAAGCAGCCGCAGAAGTTACACAGACTGAAGATACAGCTGAGCCGGCTGCCCCTGCAGCAACAGCTGAGACAACAGCCCCCGCAGCAGTTGAGACAACAGATCCCACCGCTGCAGCAACAACCGCCCCTGCCACAGCAGTCGAGGCTACCGACCCCGCCGCAGAAACAGCAACAACAGCTCCTGCAGCAGCAGTCGAAACCACCGACCCCGCTGCAGAAGCAACAACAACAGATCCTGCCGCAGCAGTCGAAACCACCGACCCCGCCGCAGAAGCCACAACAACAGATCCTGCCACAGCAGTCGAGGCTACCAACCCCGCCGCCGCAGCCACAACAACAGATCCTGCCGCAGCAGTCGAAACCACCGACCCCGCCGCAGAAGCAACAACAACCGCCCCTGCCGCAGCAGTCGAGGCTACCGACCCCGCTGCAACCGCCGAAATGACCGGCACCATCTCCGTTGATGCCGCGACCGTTACGGCAAATGCGGACGCCAAGGTTAACTCTCAATCAGGCAGCGCGAAAGTGGTGAAGCCTCACTGGGAAGGTTCGGGCAGCAACTGGAGTTACATCAAGAGTGACGGCTCCAAGGCGACCGGCTTGTTGACGCTCGGAAGCAGAACGTTTTTCCTCAACAACAGCGGAAGGCTTCGCTATGGCTGGATTGGGTTCGAAAACAACTTATATTTTGCAGACAGCGACGGCGCCCTTGTGACCGGATGGCTGAAGAGGGGCAGCAAATACTTCTACTTCCGCGATGATCACACCATGGTAACCGGCAAAGCCACGATCGGCAACAAAACTTATTTTTTCACGCAGAACGGCGTCAGGAGGACCGGATGGGTCCGCTATGGCGGCAGCCTCTACTATACGGGCAGCAACGGCGATATGCGAACCGGTTGGCAGACAATTAACGGCAAAAGATTTCTCTTCCTCTCCAACGGAAAGATGAAGACCGGATGGTTTACTGTAGGCTCCAGAAGGTACTACCTGGCCGCGAACGGCCGACAGAAGACCGGATTCACGAGAGTCGATGGCATCACTTACTATCTCCGCCAGGACGGCTACGCCACCAAAGGCTGGAAGAAGTTCGGACGCTACTGGTTCTATTTTAAGAACAGCAGGGTGCAAACCGGCTGGCTGGAACTCGGTTCCAAAAAGTACTATTTCGACAGCAACGGACGGATGGCTACCGGAACCCGAACCATCGACGGCAAGCGGTACGAATTTGGGAGCGACGGGTCGCTCGTTGTAAACAACTACACCTACAACAACACGCAGGAATTCATCGATTGCATTGCGCCGCTGGTCAAAAAATACGCGCCGGCGTGGGGCGTCAAAGTATACAGCCCCATCATTGCGCAGGCCATCCTGGAGAGCGCGTCTGGCGAGTCCAGCCTCGGCAAAGTATATAACAACTACTTCGGCCTCAAGTGCGGCACTCTCTGGAAAGGAAAGAGCGTCAATCTCCGCACCGGCGAGGAGTACACGCCCGGCACTTACACGACAATCTGCGCTAACTTCCGTGTATACGACAACATGGAAGAAGGTGTGGAAGGATATTTCATCTTCCTGTTCAAGAACAGGACCCGCTACAACAACCTGATCGGCGAGACCGACCCTTACGATTACCTCGTGAAGATCAAAGAAGACGGTTATGCGACATCCACCCATTATGTACAGAACGTCTACAACGTGATCAAACATTACAACTTAACCAGATTTGACGATTGATGCGTGTTTCATGTTTCATTTAAAGAGGATGCTTATGTTCAAAAAAACCTACACCTACTTAGCTGTAACAATGATGCTGACCACCGCGGCGCCCGCACTGGCACCCGCGCTGGCCGTGCAGGCCGCTGCTCCTGCGCAGACCGCCCAGGCCGCTTTCGACGCCACTGCGCTGACCGCTCAGGACACAGCTTATGTCATTTCCGAGCAGTCCGCGGCAGCCCGCAGCGTCCGTACACTCGGAAAATTCACCACCGTAAACGGCAGGACCTACTACAAGACCTCTGACGGCACCAATAAGACCGGCTGGATCAGAGACGCCGGGAAATGGTACTATTTTGACAAGCGCGACGGGCACATGCTCACCGGCTGGGTGAAAGACGACGGCAAATGGTACTATCTCGACAAGAAAGACGGGCACATGCTCACCGGCTGGCTCTCTTTCAGCAACGGGCGCGTGTACTACCTTCGCAGAGACGGATCCATGATCCAGGGTCCCTGCTGGGCCAATGTCGGCAGCAAAAAATACCGCTTCACCGCAAACGGCCATGTCATTGCGGCGTGGGAGTTCTCGAACGGAAAATGGTATTATCGCAACACAAACGGCAACGTCGTCAAGAACAAATGGCTGTACTACAAAGGCAAATACTACTACCTGACGGCCACCGGCGCCACGGCGACCGGCACTGTCACGATACAGGGCAAAAAATACAGCTTCAGTAAGGACGGCGACCTGCTCGGAAGTGTTCCTTCCACAGTGATCGCGGCCGCAAAAGGGTCGCAGACCACGACCATGAAGTCCGACAGCGCAAAATCATCCGCCGCGGCTGAGACCAATACCAAGACGGCTGCCGCCCAGGCTGTAAAGACAACTTCCACCGGCTCCGCCTCTTCCGCTTCGACCGCAAAGACCTCGGGTTCTTCCTCCGGCAGCAGTTCTTCCACGTCGGCGGCAAGCACGAAGACCGAAAGCACCACGAAGACCGAAAGCACCACAAAGTCCCAGAGCACCACGAAGGCTGCCGCGCAGAAGACCACGACCAAAGAGATCACAAAGGTCGTCGGCAAGCTCAACGACCTCTCCGACTCCAGGAGGCTGTTTGTGATCCAGATCGCCAATTACGTGCGCAAGTACGCGCCGCAGTACGGCATCAAAGTGTACAGCCCCATTATCGCGCAGGCTATTCACGAGAGCGGCTGGGGAGAATCCTCCCTCTCCGCCAAGTATCACAACTACTTCGGACTTAAGTGCGGAACCCTCTGGAGAGGCAAGAGCGTCAATCTCTCAACCAAAGAAGAGTATTCCGCGGGAACGCTCACTACGATCAGAAGCAATTTCCGCGTCTATGACAACATGGAAGAAGGCGTTAAGGGCTATTTCGAGTTCATTCAGCTCGCAAGATACGCAAACCTCAAGGGCGTCACAAGCCCCAGGCAGTACCTGCAGAACATCAAGAATGACGGCTACGCCACCGGCAGCCAGTACGTAGACCACACCATGGCCCTGATCAACCTCTATAACCTGACACAGTTCGATAACTAAACTCAGTAATTCAGTTCAGTAATTCAGTTCGATAACTGATCCGGAACCCCGGAAAAAGAGTGAAAGCGTACCGGAGAGACCGCTCACCGGTACGTTTTTTACTCATCTCCGGGGCGGACACCAGAGAAAAAGAGAGGCCGCTTTGGCAACCGATACTATTTATTCCAAAGAAGATATCAAATACATGAAAGCCGCCCTGAAGCAGGCCGAAAAAGCGCTCGCCATCGGAGAGGTTCCGATCGGCGCCGTGATCGTCGAGAACGGGCGCATCATAGGCCGCGGTTATAACCGGCGCAACACCGACCACACCACTCTGGCTCACGCAGAGATCACGGCGATCCGCAAGGCCAACAAGAAGGTCGGCGACTGGCGCCTGGAAGGGTGTACTTTGTATGTCACCCTCGAGCCCTGCCAGATGTGCGCCGGCGCGCTGGTGCAGTCCAGGATCGACCGGGTCGTGATCGGCGCGCCCAGCTACAAATCGGGCTGCGGCGGCACACTGCTGAACATCCTGCAGAACGAAGAATTTAACCACCAGGTCGAGATGGAGACCGGCGTCATGCAGGAGGAATGTACCGCGATCCTGCAGCGGTTCTTCAAGGAACTGCGTCAGAGAAATAAGATGCGCAAGAAAGCCGCCGCGCAGGCGCCGGCTCCCGACGCAGATGGCCAATCATCTTTTGATTGACTTTACCGGCTCAATCCACTATATTTACACATATGGGTGCATTCGTGCACTACAGTTAACGCAGGTGAGTAATCTCCCACTGCGTTAACCGATGCACACGCGTGCGAAAAAGCTGTCTGACGACAGACGCACGCGGCGCCGTGGCTCGATTTACGAGCCTTTTCGCCCTGCTCTTCGGGGCGGAGCCTTAACAGCTGCCTGCCGCTTGCTGTGATGAAGTTTGGGTCTTACGCAATGATTCCCCGTGAACCGTGTCAGATTGGGAACAAAGCAGCACTAAGCGGGCCCTATCATGTGCCGTGAGGGTGCCTGGCGGAGCAGTGAGAGCAGTAACGGGTTAAGGTTCCGCCGCGGAGAGCAGTTTTTGTGTCGTTTTAAATCTTTAGAGGCGCCCTGCGAGCTTTTTCATGCCTCCGGAGCGAGCCTCATTACCATCGGAAGGTTGCGATATGAGCTTAGACAATATTATGGATATGACGGACTGCACGCTCTGTCCGAGGAGCTGCAGAGTGAACCGAGCCGCAGGTGAAGTCGGCTACTGCAAGGAAGACGCCCAGCTGTACGCCGCCAGGGCGGCTCTCTATTTTGACGAGGAACCGGTGATCTCCGGACACCGCGGGAGCGGCGCCGTTTTCTTCTCCGGCTGCAACATGGGCTGCGTGTACTGCCAGAATTACGCGATCGCGAAGGCCATGTACGGGACCAGGATCGAGCCGTCCAGGCTCTCCGAGATCTTTCTTGAGCTGCAGGAGCAGGACGCCGAGAACATCAACCTGGTGACGGCCTCCCACTACCTCTACATCGTCATTCCGGCCCTGGAAAAAGCAAAACGACAGGGTCTTACGATCCCTGTCGTCTATAATACCGGCGCCTATGAGCGCGTGGAAGCCATTAAGGCACTTGAAGGCCTGGTGGACATCTGGCTTCCCGATTTCAAGTATATCTCGCCCAGGATCTCCCTGGCCTACTCTCACACCCCGGACTACTTCCAGTACGCCTCCAAGGCGCTGGCGGAAATGGTCCGGCAATGTCCCCGTCCCCTGTTCGCGGACGGCTCATCCTCCATCGACGCCGAGGACGACAAGGATGATCCCGTCATGGTGAAGGGCGTCATCGTGCGGCACCTGGCTCTGCCGGGCTGCGCGGAGGATTCCAGGGACATCCTGGATTACCTCCACTCCACTTACGGAGACAGCATTTTCATCAGCCTGATGAACCAGTACACTCCTATGCCCCAGGTCTACGGCGATCCCAATCTGGGCCGCAAGCTTACGGCCCGGGAGTACGATGAGCTCGTGGACTACGCGATCTCCATCGGGATCACCAACGGCTTCGTCCAGGACGGCGAGACGGCCTCCCAGAGCTACATTCCCGCTTTCGACGGGACCGGCCTCTGAGAACAACTGTTAACGCCCGTTCCTGCGCTCCAGCTCTTTCATATAGGCACTTACCATCAGGGCGATCTTGAGCGTCATGGCGTCCTCAAAGGTCCTGATATCCAGCCCGGTACTCTTCTGCAGCTTCTCAATGCGGTACACCAGCGTATTTCTGTGCACGAAGAGCTGCCGGGCTGTTTCTGACACATTCAGGTTATTGTCAAAGAAGCTGTTGATGGTCGTCAGGATCTCCTGATCGAATTCCGCCATCTCTTCTTTGTCAAAAATCTCCTGGATGAACATCTTGCACAGGCTGGGCGGAAGCTGGTAGATCAGGCGCCCGATGCCGAGCTCGTTGTAAGAGATCACTCTCTTTCCGGCGTAGAAGATCCTTCCGACGTCCATGGCCATCCTGGCTTCCTTGTAGGAGCGCGACAGGTCTTTGAGCTCATTTGTGATCGCCCCGTAGGAGCCGCGCACCTTGATCATGGCCTCCATGTTGAGCATGTCTACCGCCGTCTTCGCGGCTTCTTCCACTTCTTTATAGCCTTCCTTCTCATCCAGCGCTTTGATCAGGATCACGCTGTTCTCGTCCACTTCCGTCAGATAATCGCCGTTCTGCACCGTAAACAGGCCGGAGAGCATCTCCGACGCGATTGCTTCCGAATCGGCGTCCATCTCAAACAGTATGATCGCCCTGCGGACATTGTTCACAATGTGCAGCTTCTTGGAGCGGTTGTGAATATCCACCAGCAGCAGATTGTCCAGCAGCAGGTTCTGGAAGAAATTGTTGCGGTCAAACTTCTCCTTGTACGCGACGATGAGATTCTCGATCTCACTGACCGCGATCCTGGCCACCATAAAGGTGTGCTCGGCGTTTCCCTGTGCCGTCAGGACGAACTGCAGCTCTTCGTCGTCCATAACTTTGAGAAAGTAACTGTTTCCGACGATCTGGCTGTCCACAGCCGACTGCGCAAAACCGCTCACCATGTTTCTTCCGGGCACCGTCACGCCTTCCGTCTGCGCAACGACCCCGCCGGCTGTGTCCAGCACACAGAATTCGATTTTGGTGATCGCCTTGAGCTGTTCGAGGCATCCTCTGATGATCTGTGATGAAACCATTCGTTTCCTCCTAAATGTAAGGCTTGCGGAGCGAACCGCCGCGCCGCGTGCGTATCGTTTACGTAAAAGGGTGCCGCACTATCCCTTTAGTGCGGCACCCTAATAATAACCTATTTGTATACCGCCATGCAAATGGCGTTTACAGATCAGTTTGCAATTGTAAGCTCAGTCTCTTTGTCGAAGATGTGGATCTTCTTGGTGTCGAAGGTGTACTTCACTGTATCGCCGGGACGAACCTTTGTTGTGGGCTCAACTCTTGCAGTGATGTTAGCGCTGCCCAGATCGAAGTACAGGAATACTTCTGCGCCCAGAAGCTCGTATACGTTGACCTTGGACTCGAACTGATAAGCTACCTTCTTCTCGCCCTTGACTTCGATGATGTTCTCGGGACGGACACCGAAAGTAACGGTCTTGCCGTTGTAGCCGCCGTCGATCACAGCCTTGGCCTTGTCAGCGGGAAGCTCGATGGACTGTCCCTCGACATCCAGATATGCCTTGTTGCCATCTACTCTTGCAACTGCATCTACGAAGTTCATCTGAGGGGATCCCATGAATCCTGCTACGAACAGGTTGCAAGGCTTGTCATAGAGGTTCTGAGGGGAATCGATCTGCTGAACGATACCGTCCTTCATAACGACGATTCTGGAACCAAGGGTCATAGCCTCTGTCTGGTCGTGTGTAACGTAGATGATGGTGGTGCCCAGTCTCTGGTGCAGTTTCGCGATCTCAGTTCTCATCTGAACACGGAGCTTGGCGTCCAGGTTGGAAAGAGGCTCGTCCATAAGGAAGACCTTAGGATTACGAACGATCGCACGTCCCATAGCGACACGCTGTCTCTGACCACCGGAAAGAGCCTTCGGCTTGCGGTCAAGCAGGTGCGTCAGGTCAAGGATTCTTGCTGCCTCTTTAACAGCCTTGTCGATCTCGTCCTTCGGTACCTTGCGGAGCTTAAGGCCGAATGCCATGTTATCATAAACGGTCATATGAGGATACAGAGCGTAGTTCTGGAATACCATCGCGATGTCTCTGTCCTTGGGCTCGACGTCGTTCATGAGCTTGCCGTCGATCCTGAACTCACCGGAAGAGATATCTTCCAGACCTGCGATCATTCTCAGAGTGGTGGACTTTCCGCATCCGGAAGGGCCTACGAAAATGATAAACTCTTTGTCAGCAATTTCCATGTTGAAATTCTGAACAGCCTTATAGCCATTGGGATAAACCTTGCATACATCCTTAAGTGATAAGCTTGCCATTTGTAAACTCCTTTAAAAAAATATGAATTGACAATAGTTTTCTGAACTGTTCATAGTATAGTCAAAAAAAACCGTTCCGACCATTGCCTAAGTTCACAAAAGATTTTTGGGTGTCTTGGTGATGATTTGTCATCAAAAAAGAGAGAAATTCTGTTTTTCGTAATGTTGTACAGAATTCCTCTCTCCATTTGTTCATTTTGTTAGTCTTCCGCTTCTTCTGCGTTCTCATCCTCCCAGGCCTGCTTCTCGATCTTTCTGAAGATCGGGTCGTAGACCATGGCGCAGGCGTATCCCGGGACGCTGAGTCCGAACAGGACCAGGAGCGGGAGCAGGACCGTCGTCGTCAGGAACGCGATCGCGGGCGTCAGCGTGATCACCGCCATCGCGAGCGATCTGGGCAGCTCGGAAAAGGTGAGCGTCACCGCGTTGAGAAGCGTGTGGTAGACGCTGTTGTCAAACCGCGACAGCAGCGCAAAAGTATAGATCATGATGATAAGCTCGAGAACCGCCGCCACCAGAATGGAACTGGGGAGCCAGATCGGATAGTGGCCGGTGCCTTCCAGCACCAGGACCATATTCGAGGCCATCAGGGCGCCCAGCGCCACGAACAGGATCCACAGAATAGTGGCCTGCCCGAACTCCCTCTTGAAAGAGCGGAAGAAAGACTTCACAATGTAGCCTTCTTCCCCGCGCACCATTTTCAGGAGCACGTAGTGCATCGCCGTAAGGGCGGCGCCGATCGTAATGATCGGGACACACATCACCAGTGTGATCAGGTTGAGGATCAGCAGATCCGCCACCTTGTTAAGAAACCTCTGAAACGGGCTTCCCTCTTCGAAAATATTCAACGGCTGCTTCCTCCTTTGGCGCTGTGTCCTTCCTGGCTGCCGAAAACACTGATGCCTGTCGTGATCATATTGCCGAGCGTATCCAGGAATCCTTCCCAGAGAACCGTAAAGAATCCTTCCGTGCTCTTTCTGACCGTTCTCTCCGCGTCCTCGATCAGCGTGTCGCCCGGTTTTTTGCCGCTGCTCGGCTCAGCCGGCCGGATCCCGAAGAATTTCTCGGCGACGGCCGCGGGTGAGATTCCCATCTCATCCATCTGCTCAAGCGCTTCCCTGATCTCTCTGCGCAGAGAGACCTTGTCCACTCCGTCCAGCTTTTCGTCTACCTTATCGTAGAGATCGCCGGCCGTTTCCATTCCCTGCTCGAGAATACTCTTATCCCCTTTCTCTTTGTCCTCCGCGCTGCCGGTTTCCTCCTGTGTCGTGCCCTCCGACGCCGCCGCGAGGCAGACCGGGCTCATCACACTCGTAAAACTCAGGATCACCGTCATCATGATCATCACCGCTCTTTTCTTCATCCGTTTTCCCCTCCCAGATGCAGGGTTGCCGGTTACTGTCCATGTATTTTGTAAACGGGGACCGCCCTGCGGTCCCCTGTTCTGTTCTTGGTCTTTACGGCCTTCTGCCGTCTCAGCCAATCATTCTTTTCAAGCTGTTATCTTCAGCCGATCTCCGATCCGTCCGGAATGTCCTTTCCGGCTTCCGGAGTCATCAGTGCCAGCAATCCGTCGGGACCTTCCGCGCACAGGAGCATGCCTTCAGACATAAGTCCTGCCAGCTTGGCGGGCTTGAGGTTCGTGATGACCATCACTTTTTTGCCGACCATCTCTTCCGCGCTGTAGTACCCCTTGATTCCGGACACGATCTGGCGCACTTCGCCGCCGATCCTGACCTGGGAGCAGAGAAGCTTCTTGGACTTCTTGACTTCCTCACAGGCGATGACTTCGCCGACCTGGAACTGGAGCTTTGCGAAGTCATCGATGGTGACCTCGGGCTTCTTCTCCACGGCGGGCGCTTCTTTGACCTCTGCGGAGGCCTCTTCCTTCAGGTCTGCCTTGGCAGCCTTCTCCTCGGAGCCCTTGGATTCGGAAGCTTTGGATTCAGAAGCCTTTTCTTTGGCCTTCTCCTCCAGCTTCGCCTGCTTCTGGGCTTCCTTTCTCTGTTTTGCCATGATCTTCTCGACGTCCTTCATGACGTCCGCTTCTTTGAGGCGGGCGAACAGGATCTCGGGCTTATCCGTGACCTTGTTTCCGGAAGGATACAGGCCGAAAGTGCCGAGCGTCTCGAAATCGCGGATCTCGGTGTTGAGCATCTTCACGATCTTGTCGGCCGTCTCAGGCATGAAAGGTGCCATGAGGGCCGTGCCGATGGTGATGCCTTCGATCAGGTTGTAGAGAACGGTCGCAAGGCGGTCGGACTTGGCCTCGTCCCTTGCCAGTACCCACGGCTCGGTCTCGTCGATGTATTTGTTCAGTCTCTTGAAGACGGCGAAGATCTCCGTCAGGGCGTCTGCCGCGCGCAGCTCGTCCATCTTGGCCTCGACCTTGTCGTAGGCGGCCGTCACAAAGGCCTTGAGCTCTTCGTCTACGGGCTCTGTCGCGCCCTTGTTCGCCACAACGCCGTCAAAATATTTATTGCTCATCGCAATGGTGCGGTTGACCAGGTTGCCCATCGTGTTGGCCAGGTCGGAGTTGATCCTCTCGACCACGAGCTCCCAGGTGATCACGCCGTCGTTCTCATAGGGCATCTCGTGCACGACAAAATAGCGAACCGCGTCTACGCCGAAGATGTCCACAAGGTCGTCCGCGTAGATTACGTTGCCCTTGGTCTTACTCATCTTCTCGCCGCCCTGCAACAGCCAGGGATGGCCGAATACCTGCTTGGGAAGGGGCTCGCCCAGCGCCATCAGGAAGATGGGCCAGTAAATGGTGTGGAAGCGAATGATGTCCTTGCCGATCAGGTGAAGATCCGCAGGCCAATTTTTCTTGTACAGGTCGCTGCTGTTTCCGTCCGCGTCGTAACCAATACCGGTGATGTAGTTGCTGAGGGCGTCAAGCCACACATAGACGACATGTCCGGGCGCGAAGTCCACCGGAATGCCCCATGTGAAGGAGCTTCTGGACACGCACAGATCCTGCAGGCCCGGAAGAAGGAAGTTGTTCATCATCTCGTTCTTGCGGGATACCGGCTGGATAAACTCCGGATGTGTGTTGATGTGCTCGATCAGACGATCGGCGTATTTCTTCATTCTGAAGAAGTAGGCATCTTCCTTGGCCTGGTGCACTTCGCCGCCGCAGACGGGGCAGTATTTGCCGTCGACGACCTGGGAAGCCGTATAGAAAGCTTCACACTCTCTGCAGTACATTCCCTCGTAATAGCCCAGGTAGATGTCGCCCTGGTCGTACAGTTTCTTGAAGATCTTCTGAACCTGACGCTCATGGTCTTCATCCGTCGTGCGGATAAAGCGGTCGTAGGACGTGTTTACCAGGTCCCACAGTCTCTTGATCTCTCCGGCCACGCCGTCGACGAATTCCTTGGGAGTCTTGCCCGCTACCGCGGCTCTGGACTCGATCTTCTGGCCGTGCTCGTCACTTCCCGTCTGGAAGTGGACGTCGTAGCCGTCCGCTCTCTTGTATCTGGCGATACAGTCCGCCAGGATGATCTCATAGGTATTTCCGATGTGCGGCTTGCCTGATGTATAGGCGATCGCTGTTGTGATGTAATATTTTCCTTTATTCTGCATAGGTCTTTTCCCCTCTCATTTTTATCGGAATCTGTGCTGAGCGCATTTTTTTGTCACCAGCAGAGCACCTCGTGTCCCGTCTCCGTGACAAGCACCTGGATCTCCCACTGGGCGGAGGGCTTTCCGTCCCTGGTGTAGATGGTCCAGCCGTTCTTGTCGTCCTGATAGATCTCGTCGGTCCCCATATTGACCATGGGCTCGATCGTGAAGACCATACCGGGTACCATCAGCATCTCCTGTCCGGGCTTGGAGACATAGCTGACAAACGGATCCTCGTGGAACTCAAGGCCGCATCCGTGGCCGCCGATCTCGCGGACCACCGAGTAGCCGTTCTTCACGGCGTGCTCGTGGACTTTGCTTCCCATATCGCCGAGGAAGGTCCACGGAATGACGTTCTCGAGACCGATCTCGACGCACTCTTTTGTCACCTGCACAAGTCTCTTCTTCTCCTCCGAGACCTCGCCGATGCAGAACATTCGCGAGGAATCCGAGAAATATCCCCTGTAGATCGTGGAGCAGTCCACGTTGATGATGTCGCCTTCCTTGAGGATATGGACCTCATCCGGAATGCCGTGGCAGACCTCCTCATTTATGGAAGTGCAGACGCTCTTGGGAAATCCCTCGTAGTGGAGCGGAGCCGGAATCGCGTTCATGGAGACCGTTGTCTCGTAGACGATCTTGTCGATTTCTTCCGTGCTCATGCCGGGACGGATCGCCCCTGCGACGGCGTCGAGGCACGCCATGTTGACTTTGGCGCTCTCTTTGATTCCCTGGATCTGCTCGGGAGTCTTGATGATACTTCTGTCCGGAGTAATATGCCCCTTGAGCTGGAAGCTTTTGATCTTCTCATCAAAGCGCATGTGGCAGCTCTTGTACTTCTTGCCGCTGCCGCACCAGCACGGGTCATTTCTCTCTATTTTGGCTGCAAAATGGATCATAATTCTAGTATATTCCTTCCATGACTGATCTTTTGTCATTCTCGCGTGAGCCCGCTCAGCGGACAATCAAGGCTCGCTGAGCGAGCCGCTGCGCCGCGTGCGGGCTGCCTGTAAGGCAGCTTCTTCCTTTCCGCACGCGTGTGCATCATTTAACTCAGTGGGGGACCAGCTCACCGCCTATACAGGCGGGAGACTTCCCACCTGAGTTAAAACAAGTATGAGTTTTTTTTACATAAATGTCAATCTTCCCCTGCCGCTCCGGCTTTCATCGGACGTAAAACTCTTCCGCGTCCTCAAGCCGCAGGCAGGCCAGCTGGGCCCTCTCTGCCGCCTTGCGGATCGACTCGGAGTCGTCCGCCGCGCAGGACAGGAGCTTGGCGCCGCAGTCGATGTCGACGTACTTTTCCCCGTAGAAGATCCTGTTCCTTTTGGTCGCCCTGGGCTTTCGGAAAGGCCAGTTCTTTTCGGCCTTCATTTTGGTGAAATAATAGTCGGTGATCGTATGTCCGCAGATAAGGCAGTGGTACTTCTCATCCCCTCTGTGATCCGCGAAAGGATCCTCCCGCAGTCCCAGCCGCCTCCAGACCGCGTCTTTTCGGCGAAGCCCGGCTTCCAGAGGACTGTAACCCGCGTCAAGGTGATAGGGATAGGCGTGGGCCAGCATGTAGTGCTTCTCGCCGTCCCACACGCTGAAGCTGTAAGGCAGCTCCCGGATCCACTTGCGGATCTCCCACTGTTTGAGCCTGTCCAGGCGGCTGTATTCCGCCCAGGTGCCGCTTCCGCGGTTGTTGATCTGCCAGTTCTGCGCAATCGGATTATCCTGCGTTCCTCCCTTGCTTCCGATCTCCATCATCGAGAGGAACATCTCCTCGTGGTTGCCGCGCAGGCAGTGCACGCGCTCGCTGGACCTGTCCAGATGCATGATGAACAGGAGCGTCTCCAGAGGGTAATCCCCCCAGTCGATATAGTCTCCCAGAAGATACAGCTCATCCCCCTGGTCCGGTGCAAAACGTATTTTTTTCAGAAGCTTCTGAAACTGCGGCAGAGCGCCGTGTATATCACTGATCACATATGTTGACAATTAAACGATTCTCCTGTTTTCACTTGAGCAGGCCCTTGATCTTTCTCCCGACCTTGCGCCATACGGGAACCACTCCGTAACGGTCCATGACATACTCGATTCCGTGTTTTCTGTAGTCTCTCCAGAACTTGTCCCTGTTCTCCGAAGGCTTCGTGGGCTCCTGCAGGTTGAGCTGCCAGCAGTCTGTGGTGTTGCTCTCGCGGTATTCCAGCTTCTCTTTGATCGAGTCAAAAAATTCCCTGCCCCGCTCTGTGTGGATCAGGACCAGGCTCGTCCCCATCTCGTCCACGAAGTCCGGCATGCTCTTCTCCATGTGCCAGAAATCGCCGATCGTCAGGTCCGTCTCCCTGTCCATTCGGGTATACGGGCAGCTGAAGCAGGATTGCCTGATCGTGTGGCGGTCGGAGTAGATTTTTCTGTATTTTGCAATGGAGATCTCCTCCCCATTCCTGCGGACGGTTCCCACGGACTTGCTCCATCCGGTCTTCTTATTTCGGAAATTGAGGTCGCTCAGCTTCCCTCCCTTTTCCAGGGAGCGGGCGTACTGCGCCCAGATCATGGGACTCGGCGCCCCGTGGCAGATGATGTCGACGGTGAAGATCCGATCGCTCATCCCGTTCATCTTCATATACTGCATAAAGCCGGCCGCCTGACAGCCCAGCCCAGTGAACAGGAGCCGCTTATCAGGGTGCTCTTTCAGCCATGCCAGCGCCTCTTTCCAGGAATCCAGCGCGTAAGCCTGCATGTACTTGGAGCCCGAGGAGGCGTCCCGCTGCTGTTTGTTTAAGGCCAGCGCAAATTCCGACCGGTGCTCCTCATAGTTGTAGTGCACGCACAGAACGGCGTCTCCTCTTTCCAGGAAAACGTCAGAGATCGCAACAAACGCACCGCCGGATGAGCTTCGCTCTAGTATTTTCCTGTCCTTGGTCCTGCAGGCATAGACAAGTGTATTTTCCATATTGTTCACACCTACCGTATCACTCTCCGTATCCTCTCTCCGCCCGGTCCCGCTTGAAGACGCAGACCTGCATGCACTTGTGACAGCGCACGCAGCGCCCGGGATCGATCACAGGATACAGGAAACCTTCCCCATCCGACTTCATTTCAATCGCCCCCGCGGGACATACCGCATAGCAGGCGCTGCAGCCGCAGCAGCTGCTCTTATCCGGCACAAGGGCCGGCGGATCCGCTGCCGGAGCCTTGTCGGACGCCGGTACCTGATCGGACAGATCCTCCTGTCCGGTCGACACGGCCTGTTCAACCGTGTCCCCCATGCCGGACCTTCCTCTTCTCTTATTCAAATAAGCCTTTCCTTTCCGCAGAACCGCTCTGACGAAGGACTTGTTGATCACCATAAAGACGACACAGCCCAGCACCAGATTGATCACGTTAAGCACCGGCATCTGCATAAAGCACATGACGCTCTCACAAGTCATGATCGCCAGTATGGCCAGCACATGCGTGAGGCTGTATTTGACTTTCACGATCCTCTGCACATCGATGCTCCTGTAGATAAACAGGAACAGATAGCTGACCAGGGTGGATCCGGAGGCGGCATAGAGGCCGATCCAGCGGATCGTCGCGATATCCACGATCAGATTCATGGCCGCCGCTGCCGTAGTCGTGATCCCGACACTTCTCGATTCTTTGTACGCCACATAGATCCCTCCGAGGAAAGTCGACATGCTGAAGAAGAACATACCGAGGAACAGGATCGGGATCTGTTTGTAAGCCGCCGCGTAATTTCCGCGGATCAGAAGTTTGAACAAAACGGGCGTGGCCGCGATCAAAAGGCCGAAAAATCCGGCCATCAGATCGAACATAGTCCTGAACATGGAGGAGTAATACTCACTGGCGTCACGGTCTTTTGACACTACCGACGCGTTTTCCTGCCATGCCATGGTAAAAGTGTTCTGGGCGATGCTCAAAAGCCCCGGGATCTTGTTGGCGACCACATACACTGCGTTGGCCTCGATCCCCATGAAGAAGATGACCACAAATCTGTCCGACACGCGCATGATCCATGAAGACATGCAGTTGGGCACCATGGGCCAGGAATAGCGCAGCATCTCCCCGAGCTTTCGTCTGTTAAAATACCGCAGGTCGATATACCTGTATATTTTGGCCTTGAAAATAAGAAAGGCAAGCGCGAAAACGACGGACATAAGCAGGGAGATGACCGTTCCCTTGAGTCCTGCTCTGAGCCAGTAGACGCAGATCACAGCAAAGATCATCTTTCCCACGGACGAGAGGATCGCGCTGATCGAGTAGACCATGTTGTCATTGATGCCTCTGACCATCTGCAGCGATATGCTCACAAGACTGTCAATAAAGAAATACATGCAGATCAGGATCCGGACGCTGCTGTCCATCTGGGCCATCCTGTTTACTTTTCCCATTACAAAATACAGAACCGCCAGCGCCGCGATCGAGACCGGGACCGCAAAGACCATGATAGTGGTCATGATCTCCTTCACTTTCTCCTTGTCATCCCTCGCATCGATCAGAAACCGAAAGGCGGCTGTCTGAATCTGTAAAGTTGCAGTCGGCAGAAACAGTGATTCCAGGATAAGAATCACATCATAGGTTCCCATCTCGCTCTGGGTCAGGCACCCGGTGAGTACGGGAAGCGTTATGATGGATGCAAGTTTGGGTAAAAATGTGCCTATTGATAGTATGAGTGTGTTTTTGGCAAGCTTACCTTCTCGACTCATATAAGAATTATTCCTTCTCGTTCTGCTCCGCTGCGGACACGATCGCCCTGATGTAATCCATGGAACTATGGCGCATCGTCTCAAGCCTGCGCTCCGCCTCGGCCCAGTCTGTATCGAATTTCAGTTCTTCTTCGTTTTCTTTCAGGACGCAGTTCGTCAGCGCACAGCTCATGAGCAGGTCTCTGCTCCTTACATTGAACTTTTTGGAAGTCTCCAGTTCCACCTTCAGCTTTTTCCGAAAGAGGACGGCAAAAGCTGTGCCGTGGAAGGAATTGGTAAAAACATACTCGGCGCCGGCAAACCAGCCGACAAATTCCTCAGGAGTGCTGTAGCGGATTCTCGTGATATCTCTGTTTTTCTTGTATTGATTGTTCAAATACAAGAGTTTGATCCCTGTCTTCGCAGACAGCTCCTTGGCCGCCTCCAGCAGATGAACGGGTTCGTTCACTGTGTAGACAAGAATATACGGTTCCTGCAGGTCAGGCGCTTTCATAAATGCCTTCCACCTGCCCCGGTCAAGGAGCAGCGTCGGATCAAGATCCACTCTCGCGTCGTACCCCAGATGCCTGACCAGGTCCACAGCTTTGGTCTCCCTCAGAGAAATGCACTGCATCCCCTTAAGCCACTCCCTGTAAAGCTGTTCGGTCCCCTCGGGAAAAGAATCAAATCCCAGGCTGCAGGCATAAGAATACCTTTGCCTGTCGTCCGCGAACGTGAGCATATAGACGGGATCCATGCCCGAAAAAACATCGTTCCACACCTGGTCAGATCCGGTCACGAACAGGGCGTACTTATCCCTGTTTTTTTCCAGATCGTCAGCGCTCATCTGCGCGGACATTTTGAGCCGGTTCCTGCGGAAATTACCAAAGAGCATGTCCTTCCTGACGGCCACAAGACAGCGCAGCATCACGATGGGAAACCTGTGCCGCTTAAACAGCCCCCATGGCCTGTGACCTTCTTCCACCGCCCTGCAGCGGTAATCAACGATGACCGCTTCTCTCCCCAGGTCGGAGATGACTTTTTGCAGCGCATAAGCCTGCAGGACCGCTCCGTAATTAGATGCTCTGTGAAATGTCAAAATACCGATAAGTTTCATATTTAATCCCCGCCTGTCCCGCACTTTGCTCCGGGCAGCTGATTGTTTTAAGGAAGACGCCATACATCAGCCCGGCCGCTGCCGTATAATGAATAAAGGTAATATCGTACAGGCAGTTGCCGGTCGCGCAGTACAGAATGAAATACACCTGATACATAAACGCATACAGAACAGCCGCTTTGTCGAGCCTGCCGGCAATCCTGTCACGGGCTCGAAGGATCCGGTAAGTGATAAGAAAGGTCGTGCCGATACAGGTCATAAAAAGACTGAAACCCAGAATTCCCGTTTCGGCAAGAACCTGCAGGTATACGTTATGCGCGTCCAGATAATCATACAAACCGCCGGTTCTGGTGCTCAGTCTCAAGTAATACTCGTACTTAAAACTTTCCCACCCGTTTCCGATCACAGGATGCCTTGCGAACATCTCCAGTGCCAGCTTCCACATTTTGATCCGATTCGTGGTGGAGGTATCCTTTCCCAGTTCAAGGAAACGATTTATGATCAGCTGCAGAGGCGCCGAAAATCTGGAGGCCGCAAGCAGCAAAATAAGCACCACGATTCCCAGCCCGGCAAACCTTGCTATACGGATTTTTTTATATCTGTAAGTTACTGTCCCCAACAGGATTGCTGCAGTCCCGAACAGAATCCCTGTTCTCTTGGCTGTCAGAAGCAGCGAGCCAAATGTGATTGCGGCGATAATCGCCACTGTTATGAGCAGGGCCATCTCAGTTTTCGTCATCCTGTCCGATTTTATAAGAATCACGATAATCAGGGCCGCCATGAGAAATAAAGCCGGGATCTGACCGATCGTATTTCTGGCGTAGTTGTTGGTGATTCCTGCCCTGTAGACCTGAAAGTTGCGCTCCGTGCCGACAGGCCAGTTTCCCCACAGCCTGTAGAGTCTCTCGTACAGCGTCGGGACAAAATACAGAACCCACGTTGCCGCTACATGGACCATACTGAAGAGAAGCATGATCCGCATTGTCCCCTTCTGATCTATCGGCTTTAAAGCCGCCAGAATCATGATGATCACCGCAAGGCACCATCTGATCGTCGACCAGTAATTGTGGTGCGCGATATGCTGATTGCGGGGGATCAAAAACAGCAGCATAAACAGAATCCAGGGCATGATCGCGGCAATAAATGCCTTCGGTACAAGATATACCTTCTCTCCTTTGAGCAGCGCTGCAAAATAGAGCGCGGCAGCAGCCAGGACCATCGCGAAGGGCAGTTTGTGACCTGCTATCTTCTCGATCAGATCAAACAAAAAAGTGTATCCCAGAAATAACAGGCAGCCTGCACGCTGAAGGTGATACGTCTTCATATCCATTCTTCCTCTCCAAGTCGAATCGTCTTGTGCCCGCCCCGATTCGCAAAGCGCTGCAGCGCAGCGATTTCTCTTCCCGGCAGCTTCCTGTTTTCCGCTCTTATGCGCGTTCTCCCGTTACCCCGTCCTGTTTTTCGTACGAGGACTTCTCCGGAAGCAGCGTCTCAAAAGCTTCCAGAAGCCTCTGCTTCGCCTGCAGAAATTCCTCCTGGGAATGGATGCCGTCGGCATCGTTGAGACACATCATCCTGTAATCTCCGCTGCTTACATGGCGGCAGAGATCGTCCAGTTCCCTGCTGTCCGAAGTGATCGTGTAGTGCGCCCCCAGATAACTGAGTTTCTCCGGGACGAAATTACCGCTCGCCAGCTGCCAGTAGCGAAAGACATACTGGCTGACATCCCTGACGTCGCGGAAGCGATGCCGGCAGGTCGCGTCAAGTCTCTCTCCGTTGAGTTCCCAGATCGTATCCATTGTGCTTTTGAGGATCGGAACCGGCAGATGCTCATCCTTGAAGCCCGGGAACATCTTGAACTGACTGCAGTAGGCATTCTCCATGACAGTCTTGATCCCGTTTTTTCGAACCGAGAACCACTTATCCCGATCCTTTTTCAAAACCTGATGCATATCGAAATGCTCGTTGATCACTTCCGTGCAGTTGAGATAAATATGGGGCATGATGGCCCCGATCTTACCGGGTCTGACCGCATGGAGCCGAGCCTGATGAACAGGTTTTTCGTCTCTGTAAAAGACCTCTCTGGGTATACTCCTGCAGATGAACATGTCATCATTAAAATAGACAAAATGCTCAGACAGTCCCTTGATCCGGTTAATATTGAGCTCAATGGGGTGAGAACTGAAGGTCGGAAGATATTCCTCCGGCATATAGTCGGAGTGCTTTACATGAACCAGCTTCTCCGCATCCATGTTCAGCCAGGACGGAACATGCCCGCAGGTCACGAAATAGATCTTGTTGACCCAGGGCGTAAACTTTTCCACAGCGCGAAACCAATACTTCAGTGTGCCCCAGTCGCGATATCTGGCCTCCCCTTCGTCGATCAGGAATTTCTTTTCCGGCGCGTATTGATTTCTCAGCGCTCTCCATTCCGGGTCACTGTCATCCACCCACAAGAGAACGAAATCGATCGGGAAATCCTGCTGCGTCGTCTTACTCATCTTTCTCACTGCTCCTCACGTCGTTCAAAATCATTTCTGTCCCAGGATCTCCATGGTCCTGCGGATCCCGCTCTCGATGTCATAGGCCGGCTTCCAGCCCAGTGCCCGGAGCCTTTTGCCGTCCAGTCTCGCCTTGGTCGCTTTGCTGTACCCCTGTGCCTCCTCGGCGTCCGGGATCTCGAAGACCACTTTCCTGCCCGCGTTCTGAGCAATCAGCGCGGCCAGGTCTTTCAGCTGCAGGTCCGACGCCTCGTCCGCGATATTATAGGCCTCTCCGCTCTCTCCGAGAAGCAGGACCGTCAGAAGGCCGCTCACCGCGTCCGCCACATACGTATAACTGTAATACTGCGTGCCCGCCGACTTGAGGACGATATCCTCTCCCGCTATGCCTTTGCGGATGAACTGGCTGATCGCCTTGGTGTCCGACATCAGCATAGTCGGCCCGTAAGAGCGCGTCAGCCTCGGAATGCAGACGTCGATCCCCTTTTGCTTCCTGTAGGCCTGGCAGAGGGCTTCGCCGCACCGCTTGCTCTCCGGATACCCGGCCCGCAGTGTATTGCTGTTGATATAGCCGCAGTAATCCTCACTGAACAGTTCCACGTCGCCCCGGTTCTCCCCGTAGATCTCGTTGGAAGAAGCGAACGCGAACCGCTCTGCCCGGTGCGCGCAGGCAAATTCCAGCATGTTCTGAAGGCCGATAATGTTGGTCGTGATCGTTCCGATCGGATCTGTCGAATACTGCATGGGATGTGTGTTGGACGCAAGGTGCAGCACGAAATCCACCGCGCCGATGTCATCCCTGACAAAAGGTCTGTTGATGTCATAAGGGATAAACGTGAACAGCGGGTGGTCTGCGCGCCCTTCAAACCTGGCCCTGGCCTTCTCTTCGCTCCGGCCGAGCGCGTAGACCCGACAGTTCATGCCTTCCCGCTCGTTTCGCTCCATGATGACGTCGACCAGAAAACTGCCGATCATTCCCGTCGCGCCCGAGAGCAGGACCGCCTTGCCCGAGAGCTTCTCCCAGGGCAGATCCAGCTGCGCGGTACGACTGACATCTTCCATATAATATGCGTTTGTATATAAACTCATCACTTTCCCTTTATTTGAGCCAGTTGTCACTGTCCGACTTCAGGTAGGCCTTGAACATCTCCAGATCGTCCTTGGTCGTCAGCTTGATGTTCTTGTCGGAACCGGCGGCAAAATAGAGCCTCTCCCCCAGCTCCACCATCATCGTGTTGGTGTAGGAGGAGCCGTAGATCCCGATCTCCTTCTCGAAAGCCTCGTGATAGGCCCAGTCCAGCTTGCCGAACTTGTAGGCCTGCGGCGTCGATACTCTGCGCAGCGTCTCGCGCGGGATATACTTGACCGTGCTGATCTCGTCGTCGACGACAAAGATCTGCTCATTATAAGGAAGAGAAGTCACGGCGTTGCCGTACTTCCTGCACTTGACGATGACGTCGGAGAGGACGGTCGCGTCTACCAGCGGACGGATTCCGTCGTGTACGATGATGATATCGTCGTCGCTGCACTTTCCTTCCAGGTTGTAGACGCCGTTTCGGATGGATTCCTGTCCGGTATTTCCGCCGGACACGATCCATTTGAGCTTGTCAATATTGAACTGTTTGGCGTAAGCCCATACGATGTCGTGCCATCCGTCGATACAGACCACCTCGATGGCGTCGATTTCGGGATGCTTCTGAAAGCCCTCCAGCGTGTAAATAAGAACCGGCTTGTCATAGACATTGATGAACTGCTTGGGGATATCCTGCCCCATCCGGTGGCCGGTCCCGCCTGCGATAATGATTGCGATATTCATAGTGTTTTTTTCCATTATCTTCTTTATTTGTCTTCTTTTAGCACGGACCTCAGTGACATGATCATGACCGCTGTGTTGAACAGCAGATAGCACACGGTATACAGGTCCAGAATATTCAGGAGAATCGCCACAAGGAGAAGGAACTGCGCGCCGCCGGCACAGGACCGCAGGTTCAGGGCGATCGTCTTCACGAGCCCGTAATCCGCCTTGTCCATGACGTCCTTCACGGCTTCCTTGTCCATCATCGTAGTGACCGCCTTGTGCATGACCAGCCTGGGCAGAAGGTCCACGATCGCGATCAACCCGCCGCAGATGATCAGAGTTTCCGCACTGATCAGTCCTCTGTCGATCAGCGGACCCTTGCTGTGCGCCGCCATGATCCCGGCGGCAAAGAACATCAGCGCCGAGGCGATATATCCTGCCATGGCGTCATAGACGCTCCCCAGCTTCGAAAACTGCTTTTTATATCTCGCCACATTGCCGTCCACGCCGTCCAGCAGGTTCCACAGAAAGAACATGAGCCAGCTGGCGATCATTCCGGCCTTCGTTCTCGCGGCACAGGCGGCCAGAAAGCCGAATACCGCAGGCACGATCGAGATGATCGAGATCGTATTGGGGCTTATATTCGTGTATAAAAAAGGAATTGTGAGCACATAGGAAAGAGGTCTTCCTATATAAAACGCGAATAGGTCGTTCTTGGCCATGGCCTTCTTCTGAGGCGTCATGGACTTTTCTTCTATATCTTTAACAGTGATCATAATACTTTTTCATTCGCAGCTGCAGGTGTTCAGAACCACATTCTCAGCCTGCAGTGCGTGCCTCCTCTGAAAGTTCAAAGTTTAGTGTATAGGATTTCGGGCCATTTATCAAGGTGCGGGTTGCCGCACGTAAAAAGCCGGCGGAACGCTGCGGTTCCGCCGACATGCCATACATTCAAGGCTCGCCTTGCGAGCCGCTGCGCCGCGTGCGGGCTGCCCAAAGGCAGCATCTTCCTTTCCGCACGCGTGTGCATCCTATAACTCAGTGAGGGATTGTCACCCGCCATTGAGAAAGTTTGTTAATTTCCATTTCCAGCAGAGGCGGGGGACATCTCCCCTGAGTTATTTGTTATTTACCTCTCTGCCGGCCAGCCGCAGGAACAAATCTCTGTGCTCGCGCGCGGTTCTCTCCACGTCGAACCTCTCCTTGACGATCTTTAATCCGTTTTCTACGAGATAATTTCTGAGCCCTTCGTCGTCGCGAAGCCTGATGACCGCTTCCGCGGCTCCGTAGAAGTCCTCCCGCTCCACCAGGAGCCCGTTTACGCCGTCCTGGATGATCTCCGGGATCGCGTCTACATTGGCTGCCACGATCGGTTTGCGGGTCAGCATGTACTCGGGAAGAACGAGGCCGAACCCTTCCCATCTGCTCATCAGCATAGCCACATCAAAGTTGCAGATGTAATTGAAGGGATCATCGACCCAGCCCGTGATCAGGAAAGAATCCATCAGGCCGTATTCCCTGACCAGTCTCTCCGTATCCTTGCGGTTGAGCCCGTCGCCGACGATGACGAAAAATGCTTCGGGAATCCTTTTCTTGATCACCGAGGCGGCCTTGACAAAGATGTCCGGGGCCTTCTGCTTCGCGAGACGTCCCACCATTCCCACGATGAACGCGTTCTCCGGGATGCCCTGCATATCCGCAGGCTTGGTGTGAACGATGTTCTCCTCATCCAGATCGATGCCGTTGTAGATCACATTGAGCTTAGACGGATCGCAGATCCCGTGGGAGAGCGCCGTGTTCTTCTCAAATTCCGATATACATACGATGCTGTCCGTGATCGGGGCGAGCATCTTCTCGATCATCACGTAGGAACGGATCAGGCTCTTGCTGGCTCCTTTCATATTGAAAGCCCAGCCGTGCGCATTGTACAGGCATACATTTCTCTCTCCGCGCCTGTTCCTGAGTCCGACATTCGCCATACGGCCGATTGCCCCTGCCTTGGAACTGTGGCAGTAGACAATGTCCGGCTTATACTTCTTGATCAGGTTCCTCACGGCCATAATGCTGCGAAAATCAAATTTCGCGTCGATCGCGTGGTGCATGTCTCCGACATGTTCTACCTTGGAAACAATCTCCTCAAACTTGCCCGCGTCAAAAGAATCTGAACACACGAGAATATGCTCCAGCTGATCACTATAATTCTGTTTTAGCTTAGTCAATAACGCGACCAAGTATCGTTCCACGCCTCCCTGCGCTTCCGCGATATGTAAAACACGTACTTTCTTAGCCACTCGCCTTCTCCTGTGTTACCTCACAGCTTCCGCGCTTTCCTCTGCGCCTGCTGCGACAAACTACGCTACAAGTATATCACAAAAACCGTAAGATTTCTGTAACTGCAATATTATAATACATTCCTATCGCTTTTTCTATTAATAATATGTATACTTTCCGGCTCAGCGGGCCTATTTTTTTATCATTATTTTATACATATTCTCAATAACGATAAGCCGGAATTCGAATTCCTGCCTCTCCTTCTCGACCATCGTCGTCAGAATCAGCCCCGTGAACAGGGACAGAACGCCTCCGAGTCCGACAAATCCCGACACGATCAGAGTGGGAAATCTCGGGACCAGGCCTGTTTGGGCATATTCTACGAAAATTGGAACGAACATGATCAATGTCAGAATGAACAGGATCACACTGAGTCCGCCAAAAAAGCTCATCGGCTTATAGTTCTTGTAGAGACGGAAGATCGTTCCCAGCACCTTGAATCCGTCCGAATAAGTATCCAACTTGGACTCGCTCCCCTCGGGGCGGTCCCTGTACTCGATGATGACGTTTTCAATCCTCATATTCTTCTCGACGGCGTGAATCGTCATCTCCGTCTCGATCTCAAATCCCTTGGACAGGACCGGGAAGCTCTTGACGAACAGATAACTGAAAGCCCTGTAGCCCGTCATGATATCCCGGATATTGGTATCAAAAAGCCGGTTGATACTGCCTCTCACAAGAGAATTGCCAAAGTTGTGGAAGGGTCTCTTATTCTCCTCAAAATAAGTTGAGGACAACCTGTCTCCAACCACCATATCCGTCTTTTTCTCCAGGACCAGATTTGCCATCTGCCTGCCGTACTCCGCCGGATAGGTGTCGTCTCCGTCCACCATGATATAGCAGTCCGCGTCGATCTCCCTGAACATTCTGCGAATCACGTTGCCTTTTCCCTGCTGATATTCGTGTCTTACTACCGCTCCCGCTTCCTCTGCGATCTGCGCTGTTCCATCACTTGAATTGTTGTCATAGACATAGATGACAGCTTCCGGAAGAGATTTTCTCCAGTCCGATACCACTTTTCTGATTGTCTTCGCCTCGTTGTAACAAGGGATCAATACTGCGATCTTATCCACTGTTTACTCCTGTATTTATCGGTTTCCCGCTCCCGGGGACGACCGGCGTCCCGCGCAAGCGCATTATCTCAGTTCATCAATATACTTTCCGTCCAGGACGTCCATCAGATACTGGCCGTACTGGTTCTTCTTCATTACTTCATAAGTCCTGAGCACGTCCTCCCGGGTGATCCATCCGTTCAGATAGCCGATCTCCTCAAGACACGCGATCTTTCTGTGCTGGTGCTGTTCCACGGTCTTGACGAAATTGGTCGCGTCGACAAGACTCTCGTGGGTCCCTGTGTCGAGCCAGGTAAAGCCCTGCCCCAGCAGTTCCACATGCAGCTGGTTGTCCTCAAGATAGATCCGGTTGAGATCCGTGATCTCATACTCCCCTCTCGCCGAAGGCTTCAGGGACTTCGCGTACTCCACGACATTGCGGTCGTAGAAATACAGCCCGGTCACGCAATAATTGCTCTTGGGGTGCTCCGGCTTCTCCTCGATGCTGACGGCCTTTCCGCTCTTATCAAATTCCACGATACCGAATCTCTCGGGGTCGTCCACATAGTAGCCGAAGATCGTGGCCCCGTCGCCGCTCTCCGCTATGTCAACGGCCGCCCTGAGCCTCTTCTTGAGGCCGTGCCCCGCGAAAATATTGTCCCCCAGCACCATGGCCACCGCGTCGTCCCCTATGAACTGCTCGCCGATCAAAAAGGCCTGCGCCAGTCCGTCCGGGCTGGGCTGCGCCTTATAGGAGAGTTGAATGCCGAACTGATGCCCGTTTCCGAGAAGCAGCTCAAAGCGAGGCAGATCCTGAGGCGTAGAGATGATCAAAATATCCCTGATGCCTGCGTTCATCAGCACAGACAACGGATAGTAGATCATCGGTTTATCAAAAATAGGCAGGAGCTGTTTGGATGTCACCATCGTGAGCGGGTATAATCTGGTACCTGAACCTCCGGCCAACACAATCCCCTTCATAAGTTTCTCCTTTCTGTGCTCATATCAATCCAGATTATATTATAAAGAATTTTATTTCATAAGGCAAGTAAGAGCCGCCGGCCTCCCTCCCTGAATCAGGACCGGAGACTCTGCGGCTCTTTTTCTTCTATTCTCTTTCGTTATCTCGTGATGTACCCGCAGCCGACTATCGGCCTGGGTTTTACGTGCTGTCTCGATAATGCTATCCGAAGATGCAGTACACGATCAATACCAGCACCACATACACTGCGCAGGGCAAAATATTCATCGAAATGATCTTTCCCTCATTTCCCGTCGCTTCCGTCGTAGAGGAGACGGCGACGACATTGTGGATGCAGATCATATTTCCGATCGCGCCGCCTGCCATCTGCAGGGCGATTATGGAAGCGGCCGGGAAGCCCAGGATCTGCGCCGTCTGGAATTCCAGAGGTCCGAACATGACGCCGGACACCGTGCAGGAGCCGGAAACGAACGCTCCGAAGACGCCCAGCGGAGGGACGATGAAGGGGAAGGCCTTTCCGATGCTGGCCACGATCGTTGTACTGATCTGCGTGATCATTCCGTCCAGTCCGGAGTGATTGAGACCGCTCCCCAGCATGATCTGCACCATTGCGATGCCGCTGACAAGGGCCATGGCGATGGTCAGGACCTGCTTGCCCGTCGCGCCGAAGACATGCTCCACATCCTCTTTGCTCAGGTTCTTCCGGTTTGCGATCATGGTTCCGATCGCCACCAGGATGAACGGCGTAAGACCGGGATTGTAGATCAGCGCGAAGTCATAGTTGAGGCCCTCTACGCCCAGAATATTTTTCACGTGAATGGCCATCGAATTGAGGAGTGCTCTGAGCCCGAAAGCCGGGATACGTGTGAGGAGCAGCGCCACCGCGATGATCAGATAAGGGAGCCAGGCCTTGAACAGTTTCCTGCGGCTTACGGTTCCGAAGATCTCCTTGGGCATGATCACTTCGTCGTGCTCGATATCGTAGAAATACCAGACATGCTTAGGAACAAGCACCTTGGCGCGGGCCGCCAGCACTGTCACCACCAGGCCGATGCAGGCGCTTATGATCGAGGCGAATTCCGGGCCCAGATAAGTTCCCAGGAAATAATAAGGAATTACGAAGGAGCAGGATGCCATCAGGCAGAAGGGGATCATCTCCACGATACTCTTCACCCTTCTTCCCGTCGAATAGAACATGACCAGCGTCACGACCAGCAGGATCGGCACGATAAAACCGGCCAGCCCCAGATACAGGACCGTCTTGTGCGTCACGTTCGCGGTAAACTGATCCAGCGGGATGCCCAGCTGCTCTGTGACCGCGCTGGACAGGTTGGTCATATTGGTCAGCATAGGCGTTCCTACCGCCGCGAAGGGCACCGGCGTGCTGTTCGAGATCAGGGCCACCGAGCAGGCCGCCACAGGCGGAAAGCCGAGTCCCACCAGCAGAGGGGCCGCCAGCGCTGCGGGCGTACCGTACCCTGCCGCGCCTTCGATGAAGGCGCCGAACATATACGCGATGATGATCGCCTGGATCCTGGGATCCGGCGTGATCTTCTGGAATCCGTCATTGATGACCTGCATGATCCCCGTCTGCTTGAGCGTATTGAGCAGCAGGATCGCGCCGCTTATGATCAGCAGCAGATCCAGCGACTTGAGCGCGCCGTAGACAAAATAGGCCAGCACCGTGTGGAAATCCATCTTCCATACCGTCAGCACCAGTATGATCGTTGCGATCAGCGAGATGATCAGCGATTTACCCGATGAGAACTTGAATCCCACCATCAGCACCAGCGCCAGCAAAAAAGGAACAGCTGCAAGTAATGCGTAAAACATGATTCTCTCCAATCTGCCGCCTGCAGGCGGCGTTTTTTCCGGTTATGCCTTCTGTGAGGCCTTCTTTATTACCACCTAATGAATATTAATGAATATTCAACACATGGGGTATTATGAATCATTCCTGATCCGAACTCAATTGCCAGTTTAATGGCCCTTGTGGATAATTCCACAAACCAGGGTGAATTGGGGAGGATCAATGTTCTTTTCTTACTCCGTCTGTCGTCTGCCAAAAATTCTGTATACCCATTTTAAAAACCCTTCTTCAGTGGATATTCCACCGAAGAAGGGTTTGGAAATAGGCACTATAACTGCCTTAGAGATATATAGGCCTGTTTCTGTTCCCTTCTTCGGTGGAATATCCACCGAAGAAGGGTTTTTAAAGACCACTATCACTTTTTTGGCCGCGATGATGACTCATGAAAGCAAATTTTCACTTCCTCATCAATACAGCTTTCCGGCTTTCCTCTTCTTATAGTTATTCAGGAACCTGACAAACAGTCCAATGCAGATCAGCGCAACAATCGCATCCACCACATACATGATTACTTTCCACTTAGCCATGCCCGTGTTCAGGTTTGCGGGATCGTACTGACGGCTGTTGGCGACGACGTAGAGGATGTTCTTGGCAGCCTCACGCATAGCCTGCTGTGCACCGTTGGTCTCACGGAACTGCACGTCATTGGTTGCTGTAGGATAGTTGACCAGCATCAGGTCCGTGCCGTTACGGATCGCCTGGTCAGCGCTCATGTAGCCGTAAACGCCGAAGTAGTCGGTCTCAACAAATCCCTTGAAGCCCCACTCGTCGCGAAGGACGGTCTTGCACAGGGAAGCGCTGCCGCCTGCCCAGCGGTTGCCGATATAGTTGAAGGAAGACATAACTGCCAGGCAGCCTGCATCCTTTACGCACTTCTCGAAAGGCTTGAGGTAGATCTCGCGGATCGCCTGCTCATTGGACCATGTGCAGATCATATCGCAGCGGTTGCCTTCCTGATCGTTCAGTGCAAAGTGCTTCATGTAGGCGTAAACGCCGTTGTCCTGAGAACCCTTGACAGCATTTGCCGCAATGTATCCGGAGAGGACCGGATCCTCGGAATAATACTCGAAGTTACGTCCTGCAAAAGCAGTTCTGTGGTTGTTCATAGCAGGAGCATACCAGCCGGAGACATCCATCTCGTTTGCCATCTTGCCGATGCTCTCGCCGAATTTGTAAGCCAGATCCTTGTTCCAGGTCGCCGCAATGGTGACGCCGACAGGGAAACCGATGGAGCCTACGCCTGTGAAGTTGTTGTTGATGGAAGCAGGGCCGTCGCAGTCGTTCGTGCGGACCTTGCCGATGCTGTCTACAGAATTCGTCTGATATCCGCCCAGGGAGATCACGGCGTTCATGTCATCGAGGGTCATCTCGTCCATCAGCTGATCCCACTTGGGATCGTCCTTCTCAAGACCGCGCATGTCGACCAGCTTGAGGCCGTTGGAAGCGCCGGTCGTGATCGCTGCCGCATTAGGATCTTCGTCTGCTGCGGTCGCTTCTGCCGTCAGATAGTTGCTGATGTTGTAGAAAGTAGCCTTTGCATCGGCGGGCATCTCCGTGCTCGCAGGTGCAGCGGTTGCGGCTGCATAGTTGGCGAACTTGTCTGCACGGGACAGATAAGTGACATTGCCTGCCGCGTAGTCAAACTGGTTGGTCGCTGTGATCAGGTCGCTTCCGCGCTTATTCTCGCCGTTGTAGGTCTCTGTTGCCGCGACCTTGTAGATCTTGGAATCCAGCTTGGTGTGAGAGTCGGAGTTGATGGAGATCTCATAATCGCCCGCCTCGAGGACATAGCCCTTGGCGTTCTTGTCATCATAAGACATCAGCTCTTCTTTGCTGATCGTAATATTTACGGTCTCTGTCGCGCCGGGCTCGAGCATTCCGGTCTTCTCGAACTGCACGAGGTTTGCGCTTGCCTTCTCAATGCCGCCGTTTGTGTACGGAGGATTGGAGTAAACTTCAACAACATCTTTGCCGGCCACAGTACCGGTGTTGGTGACGTCGACCGTGAAGGAGATGGAAGCGCCGTCGTCCTTGATGTCGCTCATCTTCTGCGTGAAGGTCGTGTAGGACAGACCGTAGCCGAAAGGATACTGAACAACGTCCTCATACTTGATGAGGCCTTCCACGGCTGCTGTCTCATAGAAACGATAGCCTACATAGATGCCTTCCACGTAGTTGACGAAGGAAGGAATAGCAGTGGATTCTGTTCCGGTAAATCCGACAGAGGTGTACTTGAACTCGTCCATGTTGGTGTAGTTGAAGTCACCGAAGTTGTTCCACCAGGGAGTGGACTTGAGGTCATAGACCAGGGTATCAACAGTCTTGGCGGAAGGATTGACCTTACCGGATACGACTTCGCCCAGAGCGGTCATGCCGATATGTCCGCCGGGAGCTGCCCAGATGAGACCCTTGATCTGAGGGTATTCTTTGACAAATCCGAATTCAAACGCGTTGGAGCCGTTGTAGACAACAATGACGTTCTCGAAATTCTGGCATACCAGTGCCATCATTTCCTTCTCGCGGTTGTTGAGCATCAGATAGTGGTCGCCGGCGTTCCAGTCGTTGCCTTCGTTGAGGGCATCGTCATAGGTTGCCGCTCTGTAAGTTGTTCCGTCCTGATAGGTTCCGTCGATGATCGCCTGCACGTCAGTGGGAAGGTCTGCGCCTTCTCCGCCGGGACGGGAGATTACGATCATAGCGGTGTCGGAGAATTCCTTCGCATTCGCCATCATGTCATCCGTGTAAGCGCTCACGTTGGGCTCGGGAAGTGTCCAGTCCTGTGCCCACATACCGCATACAGGGCGGTCTGCCTTGTAGGTGGTATAGAAATCGCTCAGCTCGGTGTTGGTCTCGATGCCCGCGTTGTTAAGGCCGGCGATGAAATCGACCGTCGGATAAGCGGTGTTCAGGGCACCGGATCCGGTTCCGCCGTAGCAGGGGTTCGTGGAGGCCCAGCCGAAGACGTTCAGCTTGGAGCCGGAGGCAAGCGGAAGAATCTGATCATCGTTCTGTGCGAGAACAACGCCTTCCTCCGTGATCGTGCTGACGAGTGCAGTCGCCTCGGCGGAGGTGGCTTCCTCGATGGAGCCGCCGCCGGTTGCGAGGTCCAGAAGGTTGGACATCGGTCCGCGGCAGATGAGATTTAAGACAATGAGGAGCGCAAGGAAGATCGCGATCCCGGCTTCACCGCGGACCAGCTTCTTCTCGGGTGTCTTCATCTTGCCTGCTATGATCATGACGATAATGGCAATGACAAGAACCACTGCGAATGCGATGAGATAGCCTTTTATATTATTGACTACGGCCAACACATCATCCATGTTGATTGATAACATATCTTTGCTCCCTGTGTTAGATTTTTTTCGGGAAATGAAAACCGCCCTCTCCTGCCCCTTTCCAACAGGCCGCACATTTTAACAGATTTCTTCCCCCTTAATGG
>JAZQCI010000060.1:0-29709 GCA_045546175.1 Lachnospiraceae bacterium
TTTCCTGCCCGTCTTCTGTATAAAACAGGAAATTGTCGGGAACTGCGTCGATGTGAGTCAAGACCCTCGGTGACCTGCGATTCAATGAACGGCTTCAGCGCGAACACCCGCTCCTTCACCGCCGCGTAGTCCCTGTACACCGACGGCCTGCCTTCACGCAAGCCCTCATAAAACTCAATCTGCCCGAAAATATCGAATTCGTGCTCCACTTTCAGCCCCATCTCGTGAAAGCTCCGGAGCCTGCCCATACAGCGCCGCAGGTCTTCGACCGAGTCCGCGTCGCACACCCGCACACCTTCGAGGTACCGCGTGATCTTATAGCCCGTCACCGGGTCGATGTAAACCGGGTCGTCGCAGAGACCTTTTCCGGAGATCGCCTCGTAGACCGCCGCCTCCTGCCTTCGGTTGATCAGCTTGTCCGTCCCCTCGCCGGGCACCCGCATGATGTACTTGCCGCCTCGGCACGAAAACAGAAACGACCGGTTGGTCATGCCCTTCTTGAGGACGGAGATCTCTGTGATCTCGTCTGTGCCGCAACCAAAAGTCTGCGCGATCACATCCAGCACCTCCGACTGCAGCTGACTCGATCCGCTGTCCAGTTCCCTCAGCTGCTCATAAGTGTTGATCTCCACGGCAAATCCGTCCGGAACCACCCTGGCGGGAACGATCATCCTGCCCTTTTCCCCTCCGGATTTTTCATAAACAGACTTTTCATACAGTGCTTCTTCCCAGAAATCCCCGTCGTGTCCGCGCAGCGCACACAGCTCCCAGATGCGGGCAGCGACCTTCTGCGCCGCGTCGCGGTCCAGATAGGCGATCCCGATCATCGCGTTCCCGGCCTCCGAAATCTGGCCGCCGGCACCGCCCGCTGCCCCGGAACTTCTCTCTCCCGCGTATCTTGAGCCCGCGCTCTTCGCCGCCACGCCAGTCACCACCAGCTCCCTCTTCCGGTTCACACGCACGTCACTGTCCGGGTCTTCCCGGTCGCTCACCATGTACCAGGAGTAGAGCTCGTGGACACTGAAAGGATTCGACCGGCACCAGATGTCGCAGGGGACAATATAGGTCCCACCCAGCCTGTCCGCCACGAGATTCATGGAGAACAGGTTGTTCTTCGCGGAATAATCGCGGTTGACCACTAATCGGACGCCGAATTCATCGATCAGGTACTCGAATTTTTCCTTCATGAAGCCGACCACGACCGTGATATCCGTAATTCCCGCCTCGTGGAGCTGACGGATCTGCCGCTCGATCAGTGCCTCTCCTTTCACCTCCAGGAAAGCCTTCGGCGTCTCCAGATTGATGGGCACCATTCTCATGCCGAACCCGGCCGCCAGAATGACCGCGTTTCGGGGCCGCATCTCTTCGCCGAGCTCCCTTGCCTTGGCAGTGGGACACATGGCGTCGTCCAGATATCCTTCCCGTGCCAGATTTTTTAAGGAACGGTTGACCACGCCCAGGGAGTGCCCGGACTCTTCGGACAGCGCGCGCTGGTTCACGAACGGGCCGTCCATCAATATTTTCATAATGTCGCGTTCTTGAATGTTCACGAACACCTCCTAATAATAATTTTGTGAACATACGGATACTATATACCATCCCGGCAGATCATGCAAGTGAGATAGCCGGCATGCACGGCAGAGGGGCACTCGGCGCGGCGTCCCGCTTTGCGAGCCTTGAATTGCAAAGATTAATCCTGCCGTTTATAATGAAGGCATCTTGAAAGGAAGACATTTAGTATGAAAATCTTACGATCTATCCGGAACAATATCTTCATAGTGCTGTTTGCCGCCCTCTTTTCCGGCATGCTGATCGTCTCAAAGCATTTCGTACTGAGAATGGACGGCGCTTTCTCCGGACACCTTAAGGATGTCTCGATCTTTGATTTTCATTGGTTTGATGTCGTGGCCTGGCTGGCTCTCACTACGCTTTTGTCCTCGTTTCTCATAGCAGTCGTCTCTGTCCTGAGCAAAGGACTCGCGCGCGGCGCTGCCCGCCCGCAGAGTGATCATGCCGGAACTGCCCCCGACTCCTCGCAGGATGCGATTCCCGGCGGCGATCCGCGCCGGAATAAAGCCGGCGGCACAGCCTTTTTCCTTGCTGTTTTCGCCCTCCTGCTCATCGCCTGGCTGCCCTATGCGCTCACCTTTGTCCCCTTCGGCGTCTTTTCGGACACCAATTCCGTCATCCGGCAGGCAATCGGAGACAAAGTCCTGACCAACCACCATCCGGTACTCTATACATTTATGTGGCGCGCGGTATACACCATCGGAAACCTGCTGGGCCCCGGGGACCTTTATCTCAAGATATTCTCTGCCCTGCAGTATCTGGTCGCAGCCGCCGTGTACGCCTATTATATTTTCAAGCTGCGCAGGCAGAACGCCGACAGGATAATTGTCCTTGTGTCAGCACTCTTTTTTGCCTTCGTGCCGCTTGTTCCCCTCTATGTGGCCTCCCTCTGGAAAGACACGCTGTTCTGCCTGGCCCTTTTTGCCTACACGCTCTGGATGACCGGCGTGGTCTGCGGTCACGAGACAATCTATGCCGCTGGGAAAGTGCCGGCCGGGCATCTTGTCTCTTTTGCTGTCTCGTCTCTGCTCATAATCTTTCTGCGCAACAACGGGCTCTATATTTTTATCGCCTCATCAGCGATTCTCCTGCTCTATCTCCTGTCAAAATATGGCCTCCGCAAACTTCTTCCCCTCACCGCGGTTTTTGCGGGCATCCTGGCCTTTTCGCTGATCATCACCGGCCCCGTCTACGACCATTTCGGCCTGAACGTCGACGAGAAGGTTGAGACCTACGGCATTCCGCTCCAGCAGATTGCCTACATCGATGTGACGGACGGCAGGATCTCCGCGCAGGACCAGGCTTTTCTGGACAGGCTGATCCCCAAAGAGTCGCTCAAAGAAGCCTACAACCCGCTTTCCGTGGACCAGACCAAATGGCATGACGATTTTGACCGGGAATTTCTCAACCGGAATTCGTCAGAGTTCCTGAAAGTCTACGCCCGCCTCGTGCGCGACAACCCCGGCAAAGCCGTAAAAGCATACTGCCTGGCGACATTCGGTTTCTGGAGCACCGCCAAAACAACCGGCAACGGCTATGTCAGCGTCCGCATGTTCTTCAAAGGCAAGATGCAGCAGACCGATTGGTTCAAGAAACTGTTCGGTTATTCCATAGCGACGACACTCGTGCCCAGAAGATACATCTCTTATGCTGCGCTCTTCTGGCTGGTGCTCCTGATGTTCGTCATCCTGCTCACGAAAAGGCAGTATAAGTACCTGATCCCGCTCATCCCGTCTCTCACCGGCTGGGCTACTGTCATGGCGGCGACTCCCGTCGCCTTCAGCCTGCGGTATGTGTACTTCCTTTTCCTGCTGCAGCCGATCTTTGTCTATTTGCTCGTTCTGGGGCTGCGTCAGGATCAGTGACGCGCCCCTTCTGTAAAATCTCCTCACTGTGCATAATTTTGCAAAATTCCCTTGACATTCCCTGTAAGTCGTTGTACTGTCTTATTGTATTAACCACTTAGTACAGTAAGACAGCGGTATTCATACACTACTCACAACATAAAACGGAGGAAATCATGGCATGGAACTTTGACGGAAGTACCCCCATCTACCTCCAGATCGTGAATATTTTAAAGGGTGAGATCGCCGGCGGCGCCTATCCGCCGGGTTCGCGTCTCCCCTCCGTCCGCGATCTGGCGCTGGAGGCGGGCGTCAACCCCAACACAATGCAGAGAGCCCTGGCGGAACTGGAACGGTGCGGCCTCGTAAACGCACAGCGCACGGCCGGGCGCTTCATAACCGAGGACGCTCCTCATCTCGCACAGCTGAGGTACTCTATGAGCGAGCAGATCATTTCCGAACTCGTCGAGAGGCTCCGCGCTCTCGGCCTGAGCGATGAACAGATCCCGGAATCGGTCCGGGCGTGGATCGAGAGAGATCACAGCGGGATAACTTAACGAAGGAGGAATTCTGAAAATGAGTATTCTTGAATGCACAGCACTTTCGAAGAACTACGGCCGTGTACAAGCTTTGCAAAATATCAATCTTTCCCTCGACAGCGGCCGCATCGTCGGTCTTGTCGGCCCCAACGGAAGCGGAAAGACAACCCTGATCAAACTCACCCAGCACCTTTTGACCCCCACTTCGGGCACCATCACCGTGGACGGCATGCTCCCCGGCCCGCAGACCAAGGCGATCGTCTCCTACCTGCCGGACCGCGATTTTCTTCCGCCCTGGATGAACCTGGACGGACTCACCAGATTCTACCTGGACTTCTTCCCGGATTTCAATCCGGCCAAGTCGGCCGAGATGCTGGCCAACCTGGGCGTTCCGGACAAGATGCCCATCGGCAACATGTCCAAGGGCACCCGTGAGAAGGTCCAGCTCATCTTCACGATGAGCAGAGAAGCAAAGGTGTACCTGCTCGACGAGCCGATCGCAGGCGTCGATCCGGCCACCAGAGAGTATATACTGCGCACTATTTTGACCAATTATTCCGAGGAGGCGCTGGTCCTGATCTCCACCCACCTGATCACGGATGTGGAACCGATCCTCGACGAAGTCGTCTTCCTGCAGAACGGAAGCCTTGCACTGCACGAGAACGCCGATGCGCTGCGCGAGAGAACCGGCATGAGCATCGACGGGTATTTCCGGGAGGTATACAGATGCTGGTAAAATTAATCGGATATGAGACAAAAGCATTCGGGCGCATCATGCTGCCGCTCTACGCGGCCATGCTGGGATTTGCGCTCATCACAGGGCTGAGCCTTCGCTTTATGCCCGAGAACTTCACGAGCGGACTGCCGGGCGTACTGCTCTTCATGCTCTACGGCATCCTGATGATGTCCATCGTCGTCATGACCTGCGTGCTTTCCGTCACGCGCTTTTATAAGAACCTGCTCGGCGTGGAGGGCTACCTGATGTTCTCCCTCCCGACAGACACCGGAACCCTGATCGCTTCCAAGGTCATCAGCGTGATCCTCTGGTCCGCCATGAGCACGGTCACCGCGGTCCTCGCCATTGTGCTCACTATTCTGGGAGCCGGCGGAATCGGCCCGTTCCGCGAAGTATTCCGGGCCATCACCAGCCCGGAATTCATAGAGAACTTCCGGAACGGACTCGGCGCTACCGTCCTGTTCCTCTTGATGATGATCCTGGGCGCGGCCGCTTCGATCACACGCATCTACGCGGGCATCGCCATCGGCCATCAGTTCAGCGATCATCGGATCCTGATGAGCGTCGTGGCCCTGATCGGTTTCAACGTGATCGGGACGATCCTCGCCAATATCTGCGGGAGCCTCGGCGTATATTCCGGCCTCTTCGACTCCATTGAGCAGATCATTGAGTCCGACAGCATCCGGGCCCTCTACCTGGCACAGGGCGGAAGCATGCTCTTCATGGCTGTACAGATAATCTTCTTCGGTGTGCTCACCTGGTTCCTTCTGGACAGAAGGCTCAACCTGGAGTGATTCCAACCCGGATTGACTAAACCACGGATCGACAAAAAACCGGTTTAACATAAAAAAAGAGAGCTTCAGGATTTCCCTCCCGAAGCTCTCTTTTAATTTCGCCCCATAATTCTCAGAATATATATTTCTGCTGCACTTTATAGCTGATGAAGAACAGTATCGTGTCCACGACCGCCTTTACAGCCACTTCCGGCAGGAAGGTAAGAATCGAACTTCCTGCCGTGACCAGCAGGGCGCTGAGACTCATCTGCGCGACGGCCAGAACAAAATACTTCAAACCGGAGACTGCCACCTTCTGTTTGCTGCCAAAGACCAGTTTGTAATTGACCAGATAATTATAAATCGCCGAAATGACGCGGGCAAGCACCGTTGAGAAGGCAATATAGGCAGGCGTCTTTCCCTTGAGAATTCGACAAAATACCGCGAACAGCACCAGATCGATCACGCAGGAAGAAAAGGAAGCAAATATATACTTCAAAAAGCGTGCGGCCAGGATCCTGTATATTTTGACAGAATCCGCGAACGGATTGAAATGGGTCTGATGGTTGTCCCGCGAGTCGTAGATTGTCCGAATCGGCACTTCCCGGATCGTATATTTCCCCGCGCTCTCGAGCAGCATCTGCGTCTCGAACTCGAACCGCTCACCCGGCACATCGAGAAGCTCTTCCATAAACTTCCTCGGAATGCCGCGCAGCCCTGTCTGCGTGTCGGTCACATGCACTCCCGATACGTAGGCGAAAACTTTCTCGGTGATCTTGTTGCCGGCCCTGCTCTTCCACGGCACTCCTTCGCCGTCGAAGCGCCTTACCCCGAGAATCAGCTTGTCCGGATTTTCTTCAAGAGCCTGCCTGACAGACAATATGCAGTCCACAGTATGCTGCCCGTCGGAGTCCGCGGTGACACAGCCGGCCGCGTCCGGGTAAGCTTCAAGAATGTGCGCGAACGCGGTTTTTAAGCCGCGCCCCTTCCCGCGGTTGACTTCATGCGTCAGCACCGTTCCGCCCAGCTCTCTCAAAATCTCCTGCGCCTGCGCAAAAAGATCGGCGTAGTCTTTGCCGCTTCCGTCATCCACGATGATGACCGGTCCCAGTTTTTTGTCCAGCATGTCCTGAAGAAGGTTTATCAGTCTTTGATCCGGTTCATAGGCCGGTATTACAATCGGTATCATAATCGATATGCTCCGTGATTCCGAACAGGTAAACGTAACAGCAACAGCCCCCGATGGCCGTAACGAGTTAAAGGCCCGCCCTGCGAGCCTTTACGGACGGCGGTCTCACCTCATCTGCAGATACCGGCAGGCCGCCAGGGCCGCGCTCGCTCCGTCCGCCACAGCCGTTGTCAGCTGCCGAACGCCCTTGCTGCGGCAGTCACCGGCCACGTAGATGCCGGGCGTCTTCGTCTCACAGCGCTCGTCCGAGTCAAAATAGCCAAACCCGTTCAGGTCCGCCAGCTCCTTAAAGGGCTCGTTCTCCGGAATCAGTCCGATCGCCACGAAGAGTCCGTCGCAGGAAACGGTCTGTCTCTCGCCGGTCTTCTTATTCTCGATCACCACACCGGTCAGCTCGCCGTCTGCCGTTTCAAATCCTACAACGCCGACGCCGGTAAACGCCCTTACGTTGGGTTTCGCAAACAGGACGTCCTGAAGCTTCTGCTCACCGGTGAAGAAATCCATATCCTGCAGCATAATGACCTCGCTGCACTTCTCGGACAGCAGAATGGCCTCCTGAAGCGCCGAGTTGCCGCCGCCGGCCACGCACACGCGCCGCCCGGCGTAAAAGTCGCCGTCGCAGACCGCGCAGAAGGAGATACCCTCTCCTACCAGGTCCTCTTCGCCTTCCAGTCCCAGCATGCGGTGCTTGACGCCCGTCGCCAGAATGACAGCGCCGCCCTCGTATTCTCCGCCTTCTTCGGTGCGCACTATTTTGACATCGCCGCGGTCCTCCACGGAAATGACGTTCTCGAACTCAATCTCGGCGCCCTGGGCCAGGATCTGGTCCAGCATCTTCTCGGCGAACTCATTGCCGCTCATCTGCAGCGTTCCCGGATAGTTCTCCACCTTGGGCGAGTGAGTGATCTGCCCGCCGAACCCGTTCTTCTCGATGACCAGCGCGCTCTTTCCGTTGCGCTGCGCGTAAAGTGCTGCCGTCATTCCTGCGGCGCCGCCGCCGACTACAATAATATCATGCATTTGAATTTCCTCCTACCGATTTATCCGATTAGTCCGAACGTCACTGACCTGACAGCCCTGTAGACCAGAGCGAGCTCCTCTTCGTTCATCTTGCCCATCATCTGGTTAAGCAGGACCAGCACGCAGATCATCCCCGAGAAAAGTGTCACATAAGAGACCCGGGCGCAGAATGCGCGCTTAAACTCCATAGTCTGGAACATAAATCCTATCACTGTAAATGCAATGAGGCAGAGCATCCAGGTGTAGTCCTCCGTGTATCGCAGTTCCAGCTTTGGCGTCCAGACCACGCTCATCACTACGATCAGGATAACTGTCCCGGCGATCGTGCAGATCCACCCCATAAGGCCGGACTCTCTCAGGCGCTTTCTTGTCTGCTCGTTCACTGCCCCGATCAGAATATAGAACAGGATCGGATACATCATGAACAGTCCGCCCTCTCCCACGAAAGGGAACTCCCTGCTCAGGTGCGGCATAGACAGGAAACAGTATTTGATGCCCTTGAGGTTTCTCTTTACATCTAATAGCGCGGTCATACCCGAATAGCCGGTCTGATCTGCCACTGTGAGCTGATAGCTCTGCCCGAATTCGAACGGATTCTCAAACCGCGCATAATTATACCACATAAGTCCCGCCGCGACGAGGAGATAAGGAAGTGCCGCAAGAGCTGTTTTGGCGATCAGTTCCGCACTGATTCCGTGCTTTTTGAAGAAAAGGATTAACAGAGGCAGTACAACAATATTGGCAAGGCCTACCGTCGGGCGGCATCCGAAGACGAGTGCTCCCAGAAGCGATCCCAGGGCCGCGCGCACAAGCGCCCGGTTCACGTCTTCCGTATCCAGCACAGCCTTGAGGAAAAAGAACAGACTCCAAATCTCCAGGCACACTCCCGACGAGATCGCCGTCTGATAGAGGGCCGGCTTGGAGGTGCTGTACATGATACTCATCATCGCAAAGACCGTGGCCAGCACCCGGTACAGGCCGATGGGCAGATCTTTCATGTACTTCATGGCAAGAAACCGGAAGATCACAAACAGGCCGATCACTGTCAGTGCCGTAAAGAGCTGCGTCGCATGATAGGTCGTCAGGCTCATCCCCGTGAGGAGCCTGTAAGGCATGAAAACCAAAAAGACAGGCACGACGCCGAAGTACATATAGTACTTTCCCTTATAGAAGGCGTGGTCCCAGTGAAACTTCACTCCCGCCTCTTTTCGCGCCCCGTAACTGTAAGGGTTTTCCATTTCCAGAAGCGCGGGGTCGATATCGTCGTAGTCAAAATACAGCTGTCCCTTGAGAAATGCCTCCGTGATCAGCTCATATTGATTTCTGTGATCCGGCTTCTTGCCGTTATAGAGATGGATCAGCGACATCAGATAAGAGCTTCCCGCGATCAGCAGCACAATGAGCACGATCGTAACGATCGTGGATTTCCTGTCCCAGTCCGCCATTGTCTTATTGTAAAATCCCGAAGACGGCCTGACCGTCCATAGAAGAAACAGGATAAAGCCCCAAAACAAACAGCTTAAAAAAACAATTCCCATGGCCGTCTACCTTTGTTGTCTCATGCTTTCTTTTCAGCAAACATCGCCCGACAATATTACTACTGCCGGGCGCATGTTTTCTCATTGCATTATTTGTGCATCAGCCATCCCTTGATGTCGGACACACCGCGATACTTCTCAAAGGAATCTCCGTTGACCAGTACCAGGGTCGGCGCCTGCTTGATGCCGAATTTTTTCACCAGTTCTCTCTCCTCGTTGGCGTTGAGAGGCTCATACTCTATGCCTGCCTTGTCCAGGATCGCGCCCGCCGCCTTGCAGTTGGGGCAGGACGGAGTCTTGAAAAGGAGCGCTGTCACGGAGCCTTCCGGCTTAACCGCGAACTTCACGGACTCACCGGACTTGGTCTCGACCGGAGTCTCAGCCGCAGGTGCAGCAGTCTCAGCCGCAGGTGCCTTAGCCTCAGCCACAGGTGCCTTTGTCTCAGCTGCGGGCTCATTTACTGCAGAAACCTGCTTCTCGCCTGCGATGATCGGCTCCATGGCGCCGCAGCAGCCGCGCTCGTTGATCGCTTCCATGACTGCTTCCGTGTTGTCATCCGCTGCCGGAAGAGGTCCTACGTGCGTCAGGTGGGAGTGACCGATATTGTAGACCTTTCTGTCCTTGTACTCCTGGGCCTTGCCGTCGTTCCAGTTCTGGACGGGGCGATAGTAACCCGTGATACGGCTGTAGACCTCTGTCTTCTGTCCGCAGATCGGGCAGGTGAACTGCTCGCCGGTCAGATAGCCGTGGTCCTTGCAGACGGAATAGGTAGGAGACATTGTGTAGTAAGGAAGCTTATAGTTCTCGGCGATCTTGCGGACCAGGTTCGCAGCGGCCTTCCAGTCGGGCAGCTTCTCGCCCAGGAACGCGTGGAATACGGTACCGGATGTGTACAGAGTCTGCAGATCATCCTGGATATCCAGTGCGGAGAAAATATCTTCCGTGTAACCCACCGGCAGGTGAGAGGAATTCGTGTAATAGGGCTTCCCGTTCATGTTCGCCGTGATGATGTCCGGGAACTGCTCCTTGTCGTGAAGGGCGAATCTGTAGGTCGTGGACTCCGCGGGAGTTGCCTCGAGGTTGTACAGGTCGCCGTACTTCTCCTGATAGTCGGACAGGCGCTCTCTCATGTGGTTGAGCACGTCGCGTGTGAACTTCTGGGTCTTGGGGCTCGTCATATCCGCGCGGAGCCACTTGGCGTTCAGACCGACTTCGTTCATACCGATCAGGCCGATGGTGGAGAAGTGGTTGCTGAAAGTTCCCAGATATCTCTTCGTGTAAGGATACAGGCCGTTCTCGAGGAGCCTTGTGATGACGGTTCTCTTGGTCTTAAGGCTGCGGGCGGCGATGTCCATCAGCTCATCCAGTCTCTTGTAGAAGTCCTCCTCGTCCGCCGCAAGGTAAGCGATGCGGGGCATGTTGATCGTGACAACGCCGATGGAACCTGTGGACTCACCGGAGCCGAAGAAGCCGCCGGATTTCTTGCGCAGCTCTCTCAGGTCAAGGCGCAATCTGCAGCACATGGAGCGGACATCACTGGGCTCCATGTCGGAGTTGATGTAGTTGGAGAAATAGGGCGTGCCGTATTTTGCTGTCATCTCGAAGAGAAGCTTGTTGTTCTCCGTCTCATCCCAGTTGAAATCTCTGGTAATGGAATAAGTGGGGATCGGATACTGGAATCCTCTGCCGTTGGCGTCGCCTTCGATCATGATCTCGATGAAGGCCTTGTTCACCATATCCATTTCCTTCTGGCAGTCGCCGTAGGTGAAGTCCATCTCCTTGCCGCCGATGATCGCGGGAAGGTTCTTGAGGTCGTTCGGAACTGTCCAGTCCAGAGTGACGTTGGAGAAAGGCGCTTGTGTGCCCCATCTGCTGGGCGTGTTCACGCCGTAGATGAAGGACTGCACGCACTGCTTGACTTCCTTCTGGGTCAGGTTGTCCACCTTGACGAAAGGTGCCAGATAGGTGTCAAAAGAGGAAAACGCCTGCGCGCCTGCCCACTCGTTCTGCATGATTCCGAGGAAGTTTACCATCTGGTTGCACAGTGTGCTGAGGTGGTTGGCCGGGGAAGAAGTGATCTTGCCCGGTACGCCGCCCAGGCCTTCCTGGATCAGCTGCTTCAGGCTCCAGCCTGCGCAGTAGCCGGTCAGCATGGACAGATCGTGCAGATGGATCGCGGCGCTGCGGTGCGCCTTGGCGATCTCGTCGTCGTATACTTCGCTCAGCCAGTAGTTAGCTGTGATCGCGCCGGAGTTGGACAGGATCAGGCCTCCTACGGAATAGGTAACTGTGGAGTTCTCTTTCACGCGCCAGTCGTTGATCTTCAGATAATTGTCCACAAGATCCTTGTAGTTGAGCAGGGCGGAACCGACATTGCGGACCTTCTCGCGCTGTCTGCGGTACAAAATATAGGCCTTAGCGACGTCTGCGTAGCCGGACTCGGAGAGCACCTTCTCGACGCTGTCCTGGATATCCTCGACTGCGATCACGCCGTCCCTGATCTTGGGCTCGAAATCCGAAGTAACATGAAGTGCGATCAGATCGATAATACTGGGATGATACTGCTTCTCAATCGCAACGAATGCCTTTGTGATCGCATCGCTGATCTTGCTTATTGAAAAGTCAACTACCTGTCCGTCTCGTTTTGTAACCTGATACATAATAAAAACCCCCTCATGCGGTACTGTATTTCTCGTAATGTTTCATCGTCTGTCCGCCGGCTTACCACCGCGAACACAATTACAGTACCACGAAGGGGACAACTCGTCAATATCTAGTGGTGATTTAAATATTCTGTCAATATCTGGTGTTTTGCAAATATTCTTTTTTATGGGGCCTAAAGACTCAGTCTACGCCCCTGATCTGGACGTCTTTCACATACTCTCCGGCCCTCTCCGCGCAGGCCTTCAGCTTCTCTTTCGAGGGCGCGCTCAGCCCTCCGTAGGGGACCGTATCCCGGTCGGTAAAACACTGCAGGAAATAATGTTTTGCCCCCTCGATCCACTTTCCGATCTCCTCAAAATCCGCCGCCTCATGGAGCTGGTCGACCACCGTCGTCCGGAACTCATAATCGATCCCCGAATTTTTAAGAAGCTCCACGCTCTCCCGGACCGGCTGCAGAACTGTCCTCTCCAAAATATCGGGATCCATATGCTGATCCGGCCCTTCCAGCCCCGTCGTCATCGCGTATTTGTCCGGGCAGTTCTTGATATCCATGGCCACATAGTCCGCCAGCCCGCGCTCCAGGACCTCCCGCAGTAACGCCGGATGCGTCCCGTTCGTGTCCAGTTTCACCGCATAGCCCATCTCCCGGATCCGCGCGATGAAATCCGGCAGGTCCCTGTGCAGGCACGGCTCCCCGCCCGTGATCGCGACGCCGTCAATAAGCCCTTTCCTCTTTGCCAAAAAAGAGAACAGCTCCTCTTCCTCCATCACCGGAGGGACCTTTCCCGTCGCCAGCTCATAGTTGTGGCAGTACGGGCATCTCAGGTCGCACCCGCCCAGAAAGACCGTGCAGGCCACGCGGCCGGGGAAATCCAAAAGAGTCATTTTCTGCAATCCGTGTATTTTCATATTCTTCCCTTTTCTCCGATTCTGAGCCGGGCAGCCCCGGCGCAGCTCACGTCTTCGCCGCCGCGGCTTTGCTCTTCGCGGCCTTAGCCGCGCTCCCCACAGCCCCGGTCGCGCTCTCCAGGCATACCGCCATGATGAACGGCGTCATCACGTACACTACATAGGCGTACCGGCCGCATCCGTTGACCGGCGACAGAAGGCAGATCAGCCACTGCAGGACCACCGGCAGGTACCAGATCAGATCTGTCTGCTTTTTCCTGTACAGAACGATGCTGCACAGGCTCATCCACATGGAATACGGAATGCTGAACAGCCATCTCTGCTTGAAATTGTCGGTAACTACCACGATAAAATCGATCAGGTGATCATTGAAACGAAATCTGGGACCGGAAATCGTGTCGCCCTCGTTCGAGATCACGATATCGGACCCTCGCCAGATCCATCCGGTGGTCTTTTTGTCCACACTGTAATAGCCGTACGTCTGCCAGATCATCGCGTCGACATAACTGCCCGGATACCTCAGCCCGATCTTAAACCAGGACTTCATAAACTCCTTCATATCCGCCGAGGTCGTCTTCGGATTATAAGAGAACTTAATCGGGTCGGACAATTCCCTGTCGTAGACCGACCAGTCCTCGATCGGGAAGACCTTGTGCACCGCCTCGTACTCCTCGCTCTCCAGAATTTCCGGATGCGACCCGATAGCATTTGCCACGGTCTGGCACAGGACCGTATACATCTCCTGCTTTCCGCCCGGCGCGATCCGGCACGCCGGCATCACGATCCCCTCGAACAGAATATTGAAGATCAGGATCGGCATGGCCATACAGACCAGTATCCTCTTCCAATATTTTCTGCGCAGAAGCATTACCGCCAGAAGCGTCGGCACTACGATATAAATGCCCTGGTTCTTGATGAACGGGATCACCACGCCGCACACCGTCAGCCACCGGTAGCCGGCCGGCTCCTCCGGGTTGTTCCAGACCCTGTGCACCAGGCAGCAGAAGACCGCCAGGGCGATTGCGAACAGCCCGTCCAGAATGATAAACGTATTAAATGATGCGAACATCGGATTCAGGCACAGGAACAAGAACACCACATCCCAATAGACAGGCCTCAGAAGCCTGTGAAAATAGTGCAGCACATAGGCCATTCCCAATGAGTTGAGCGCGCATATTGCAATAGAGAGCGCGAAGCTCCCCCAGTTGAGGTGCCCGACCGCCTTTCCCGCCTTGATAAAGAGTCCGAACAGGACTGTCATGACCGCCGGATGATGCCCCGTAATATAGCTTCCCGGATACTTGACCGGTGCCAGATCCCGCACCAGCGTATCCATTCCCATGACCTGCTGATAAGCGTATTTCATTCCGCCCGACTCGATCCCGGGATATTTTAAACAGGCAAAAAACAGCCCGATCGCAAACACCACCAGAAAGATCTTCAGCATTCCGTGCTCTTCAAAGAGCATGTAGAGACAGCCGGGCTTGAAGCCCTCGCAGGCCTTGCCGCCGGCTTTTCCGGGCGATTTTGCACCAGGATTTCCGCCGGCCTTTCCGGACGATTTCGCTCCGCTTCCGGCTGCCTGCGCCCCGATCCTTCCGACGGAATCGGCACCAATGATCACCCCTGACCGCTCCGCGCGGCGCACCGCCGCCGCGATCCACTTGATGAGGTAGTATGCCCCGATCAGAGTCCCCAGCATGAGGAGTCCGTCAAAAAGAGCGACGGCCTTTCTCGTTATGGGCTCTCTCTTTGCCTGATTGCAGTGGTAGGCCGCCAGACAGGACAGCGCGTAAAGCGCCGCCGTGAGGACGATCTGTATTTTTCTCAGTTTCTCATTTTTCATATAGTCCATACTTTCCAAACAGTCTATACCCCCGACTACACCGCCGCCAGCACATGCATATTCCGAATCTGTCCGTCCGCTATGTGGTCATTGACGCTGTAAGCGTGCTTCTCCAGATCCCCGCAGTCCGCCTGTGTGAGCCCCTGCCCGCGCAGCTCCGCGATGACGTCCTCCGCGACGGACTCGATCACGCGGCTCTTCTCTTCGCTTGTCTCCGCCTCATTGTCAGTTGTCAAAAGATACTCCAGAAGTTCCGCCGTCAGAGACATCCTGGGAAGCGCCCGCATGGCCCGGAAACTCCACTTATAATAGGGCTGATACACCTTATTCAGCAAAAAAACTGCGGCCATCGAGCTTTTGACAAATTCGCAGACCGCCAGCTGGGCCGCCCCGGTCTCGCCGTGGGCAAGGCACCTCCGGTAATTATACTGCCCCGACTGCGCCATGAGAAGGAGCTGGCCGGCCAGCTTTTTGAGCCGGACGTCTTCCGGCATTCGGCGGAGCCTCTCCCGGATTTCCGTCATCTCGCCGTACCCGTCCGTGAAGATCTCCCCGTTCACGGCTTCCGCCAGCGCATAGTCCGGAATAAAGAGCCAGTCCGTCAGGCTGAGCTGCCCGTCCGGCTTCCCTACTTTGTCCGCCCAAAAATCGCTCGTCCGGATCACTCCGTGCCTGGCGCCGCCCACCGGCGACACGAGAGACCTCTTAAAGCCCCTGAACTCCCGGGGCAGCGCAGCGTAAGCCCTCTCCAGCGCGAAGGCGGCTTTCCGGTCCACGACCTCCTCGCCCGGCAGGAAAATACAGAACCCCGGCTCGAAATCGTGGTCCCGGGAGGTCACATCGTCAAATCCCCAGCACTCCGACCCGCTGCCGCACAGTCCCACGGCCAGTCGCGGAAGCAGTTCCGGGAATTTCTCCCGGAGCATGGGCTCACCGTATTCCTTATAATAAGCTCTCGCGAGCTCCAGTCCCTTCATAAAACAATATTCCCATCTTCCGCCGTCTTCCCGGCGTTTCACTCTTCTCTGTAAATCTTCTCGGCAGTCTCCTTCAGCGCCTCGGCCGTCAGAAAATACCCGTAATATTCAAAGGTCGGCGCGCACTTCTCGCAGACAAAGGCATAGTAGCCGATCCGCACCCGCTCCTCGCGGCTCTTTTCGCGCAGCGGCAAAGCGGCCTCCTTCGCGGCACTGCCGTTCGGCTGCGCCCCGCGCCCGCCGGCTCCGCCAGCAGCTCCGTCCGCCGAGCCCTCGCCGGAAGCCTCCGTGCTCCCGCCTTCCGGCCCCAGCATCTCCCGGCCTTTGCTCTCGAGAAGCTCCTCCGCGCGGTCCACGAGCCCGTAGATCCGGCTCTCCCCTTCTTCCATGCCCAGCTGTGCCTCCACAGCATTCGCCATGTTCAGAAAAGTGATCGCCTGCTCCAGCTCCCCGTCCGGCACGTCCGCCATCACGCCCACGGCCTTCTCGTACAGCGCCAGCGCCTCCTCATACCGCCCCAGGGCCGCATAGGTCAGCGCCATGTTGTTGTAGAGCCCGCCCAGAAGCTGCGGCTCCACATGCTCGCTCCCCTCATAGACCGCCCGCGCCTTCTCGAACAGCTCCCGCGACCGCTCAAAGTCGCCAAACGCATTACAGGCCGTCGCGATATTGATATACGTCGTCCCGGCGATGACCGCGTCTTCAAGCCCCATCTCCGCCAAAAGAGCAAGCGCCTCCCGCGCACTCTCCATAGCCTTGTCTTTCTGGCCCGTCTTGCGGTAGTGGCCGACCATCTCATTTCTGAGCATGAGCTGCCCGTCCCGGTCCCGCCCCAGCTGCGCCTCCGCCAGCCAGTAGAGCAGATGCCTCTCCGCGCCCGCGTAATCCCGCCGACTCATATACTCGTTCATCTTTTCGATCACACGCCTCTGCGGGATCGGCCTGATCGGCTCGGTAATCTCATCTCGAAGCATCATATTCCTCTTTCAGAGTCCTGATCGCGATCTCCAGCGGATCGTAGACCTTCTTACAGGTCACCCCGTCCTTATATCTCTCGTAAATGATGGGCAGCTCCGTACATCCTAAAATACAGACCTCCGCCCTGTTCACCAGATCCAGGAAAGTCTCTCTCACTTCGTCCGTGTACTTGTTCTGCTTGACCGCCTCGATGCAGTCCCGGAGCTTTGTGTACTCCTCCTGGGCCGGAACGCTGCACTTGATACCCTCCTTCTCCAGCGCCTTCTGATAGACGCCCGAGTCGATGGTTCCCTCGGTTCCGAGGAGATAAACTTCCTTTACACTATCTTTTGACAGCGCTTCCACGCAGCCCTTGATGATGTGCATGACGAGGGGCTCCAGTCCCGGAACCTTCTCGTAGATCATCGGCAGGAACAGGTGCGAAGTATTGCAGGCCAGCACGATCCGCGTGCAGCCCGCATCCTTCAGCCGCTGCATGGAATCCGCCATCTGGTCCACCAGCTTGTCCACGTTCTCATTATAAAGAAAAGCCCGCACCCTGCTGGGCATGGTGCACCGGTTGTCAATGATCATGCGGGGCCTGTCCCACTCCTTCTCCGCCTCGAAAATCTCCGCGTACTGCTCAAACAGATGGATGGTCGCATAGGTTCCCATGCCGCCCAGTACGCCGATTGTAAATTCTTTATTCATACTTGATCGATTCCTCCGTGTTTTTATCGGGTTTGCCTTGTTGACTTTCAACATGATATTCAAATCATTATAGCATATGGCGGCTTCTTTGGGGGCACAGATGTCGCGCGGATGATTCACGGGTTTCAGGCTGCCGTGCCCCGGGCGGACTGCTGCGTTGCGTGCGGGCTGCCGCACCCGGGCGCTTTGCATTATCAGTCCATCGTGTATAATATTTTGTGTGGGCGGCTCGCACATGGATATCAAAATATCAAAGGAAGAATATACAATGTCACTATCTGTCATCCTACTCACAATACTCGGCACTGCATGCGTCCTGTACGGCATCATGGTCCTCCTGATCCGCAGCGGCACAAACTTTTTTGTCGTGTGGCTGGCTCTGGGCGCCTTCTTTCTGATTCTGGGCTTCCTTTTGCGCAGCGGCCTCGTCGCAAGAATTCCCAAAATAGTGCGCACCCTCTTCCTCATCGCCATGTGCGCCGGCATTCTCCTGCTCGCAATCTGTGAAGGATTTGTTCTTCGCGGCTTCGGCAGCCGCGCGCCGGCCGGCCTGGACTATCTGATCGTCCTGGGCGCTCAGGTCCGCGAAGACGGCCCCAGCGCCGTCCTCAAGTACCGCCTGGACGCCGCCGCGCAGTACCTGCGCGAAAACGACTCCACCACCTGCATCGTCACCGGCGGCAAAGGAGCCACCGAGCCCTTCTCCGAAGGAGAAGGCATGAAACAATACCTCGTAAGTGTCGGTATCCCCGAAGACCGCATCATCGTCGAGGACAAAGCCCTCAACACCGTCCAAAACATTCAGTACAGCAAGGCCCTCATGTCCTCCCCTGACGCTCCCACCGCCATCGTCACCAACAATTTCCACGTCACACGCGCTCTTGCGCTGGCCCGTGGACAAGGCTTGACCAACGTATATGCCATCGCGGCGCCTTCCGATCTCCTGTTCCTGCCCAACAACATGTTCCGGGAGTTCTTCGGGCTTACCAAAGATTTCCTGATGGGAAACTTCTGATTTTCTTGAAGGAAGGGGATGAATTCTTGTGGGGAATCGACACCTGTTCAGCAGAATCATCTCATAACACTCAGAGTGATGATCTGATGCCGCTGATGCATCTTCCTCCGGCACCTGTTCAGCACTAGCCTCTCATTTCACCTATAATGATGTTCTGGTGCCGTAGATGCATCTTCCTCCGGCACCTGTTCAGCACCATCGTATCAGCTCAGCAAAATAAAAAGGGCTTGTCACACCAGCGCAGGATCCTCAAAAGGAAACCTTTTCGCTTAATGCAACTGCCCTCACTAATCTTCACACAACGTAGCCTGAGGCTTCTGCCTCCCCGCTTATTTTCACTCACCCCGGCCTGAGACTTCCGCCTCCCGCCGGCATCACACTCTCATATCACTCACTCGTCCCCCGGTCACCATTCTTCTGCCGGCCTTCCTCCGCGAACACAAACCGCATCGGTCCCACCGCCACGGTAATCACGCTGTCCGCGTCCGTCCTCCTCGTGACCGCTCCCTCATCCAACGTCGTCATGAGCGCCAGAAAGCTCATGGGCCCGAAGACCGGCACGCAGTAGATGACCAGCGTCAGGACGTCACACGGATTCATGCACCGCCAGCCGTTTCCCTCAATCTTCGCCTTCAGTGCATACCACTTTACCACTGTGCTCAGAAAAAGAATTCCGCCCAGAACCACATTGAACTCTACGAAAGCAATTGCAATCGCGCGCATTCACCATCCCTCCTTTCACATCCGGACAGCCAGGCTGCCCGCCAATCAGAGTGATTGCTACTTAGATTGATACTATACACCAAATCCCTGATTTGTCATAGCAACTCGCAGTTTAAGCTTCTTCCCGCCATTCAATGCCTGTAATTCCTGCTGATTTTTCCTACCGCAACTCTCGCCATTCATCGCTGGCAGCCCCCGCCCGCCTCATTTTCCCAAAATCTTCCGTCACTCGCCCTAGTCAAACAAACTTTTCTGTCAAAAAATCGCACCTCCTATAGTATGATTAGAAGAAGACCACACTAACTGCCACAAAAAAGGAAAAGCTTCACATGGAAAGAATCACAGCAGAAAAGAACACATCACCCAGAAAAAGATATCTGTTTTTTGACATAGACGGGACGCTCCTGGCCGGCGGCTACGGAGATTCCTACGTACCGGACTCCGCGGTCCTGGCCCTGCGCAAATGCCGCGAGGCCGGCCACTTTCTGTGCATTGCCACCGGCCGGCTCCAGGCCCTGGCGGTCAACTGCATGCACGAACTCGGCTTCACCAACATGATCAGCGACGGCGGCTACGGCATCACGATCGACGACAAATTCTACGGCGCGGCGCCCCTCCCCAAAGACCGGGTCATCCGCCTGGTCGACGAATGCATCGCCAAAGGCATGCCCTGGGCCCTCCAGGTCGACAACACCGTCTACCGCTCCGCGCCCGACAGCCGCTTCGAGGACTTCACCCACGACGTCTACATGAAGACCCGCGTCGTCCCCGGCCTCGACCCCCGCGACTACGACGAGATCTACAAAGTCTACATCGCCTGCCTCCCCGGCGAAGAGCAGATGCTCGAGGCCCTCGCCGCCCTCCCCTGGTGCCGCTTCCACCGCGAATACTTCTTCGTCGAGCCCACCGACAAATCCGTCGGCATCAAGTGCATCATGGATAAACTCGGCGCCGACTACGCAGACGCCGTCGTCTTTGGCGACGCCCTCAACGACATGTCCATGTTCACTTCCGACTGGGTCAAAATAGCGATGGGCAACGCCTGCCCCGAACTCAAGGCCAAGGCTGACTACGTCACCACAAACGTCGACGACGACGGAATCTACAATGCTTGCGTCCATTTGGGGCTGTTTCAGGACTGACTGTCTGCAATGAACTCCCAACTTCCCCGTACAGTGCACTTGCTCAATCTCTGGCTTCCGCAATGCCCTCCCGGCACTCGCCTATAAAGACAAATCAAAAAGTTCCGATAAGAATCCCTTTTCAAGATCCTTATCGGAACTATCTTCTGCAAGAAGCCTCAAATTACTTAAACGTTTTATATGTCTGTTTTTAGTTCGACGCGCAGATTTTCACGACTTTTTTGAAAGAAGGGTTTTTAAACAACACTATGCAGTTACAAAATCCCCTCTTTTTCACATGAGCCATCGAAAAATTTTTCGTTCTTTCACTCGCAGCTTCTTCCTGGCACAAATGACTGATGAAACTCATCCGTCACTGCGTACGCCGTTCCGATCAGCCACGCGGCCAGCGCACCGCCCGCCGCCGACATCCTAGGATCAGGCGCCGCTTCAGCCCCTGAAGAAACTCCCGGCAGCTTCGATTCCGAATTCCACTCCTTCACCGCCTGCACCAGGACAGCCCCCAGGATCAGATACTCTGTAAAGTGTGCCCCTTTGCGCACGGCAAAGACGATTGCCTCCCGCCCGACCGGCAGGATACTCTCGAAGAATCTCATGATCAGGTCGACGATCACGCCGCTCTCCTGACTCGACAGATCGGCGGGAAGCGCTGACTGAAGGAAGATAAAGGCCATAATCGCGCCCGCAAGTATGGTATATTTCTTACTTCTCACAGCAAACTGTACTTCTTACTTCTCGCAATATACGATTCTTGCACTTCCCGAATCGATCAGATCTTTTGCCCCGGACTGATAATTAGCGCCGACGGCGGCCATTCCGACCACTTTGCAGCCGGCGTCCTCGATCAGATTGGTGCATGCCTGCATCGTGGCGGCCGTGCTCATCCAGTCGTCCGCCAGCAGGACCCTGCTGCCCGCGGGAAGAAGCTTCCTCTCTGTGATCAGGGAAGTGACTTTGTCGCGGTGGTTGATGTAAGAGGCCGTCACATGCTCCTCCGGATCGATCCAGAACTGGCTGTTCCTGCGGATCGCCACAAGCCCCACGCCCAGCTCTCGCGCCAGCATACTGCCGATGATGAACCCGAGAGGCTCGGGAGAACAGACAAAATCAATTTTTCCGCGGAACGGTTCGGCCAGATACCCGACCAGCGCGTCCACAGCTTTGCTGTCTGCGTAAAGCGGCAAAAGATCGCGCTTGCCGCCCGACTCTTCAAGATCCAGATTGCGAATTAATTCTTCCAGTTTCTTCAGATCCATTTCCATGGCCAAACCTCCGTCAAAATAGCGAGCCCCCAGGATCACCTGCCGGAGCCCATGACACAGGGGGGAGAAATCCCCCGCCCGTGCCGCAAACCTTGCGCCGCTTTTTTATCTGAGCTTAAATGCAGTACCTTCCGCAATCGGAGCCAGGTTCATGAGATCCGCATAGCTCTCATAACCGGTCGTGCTCTGGCTCGCGCGAACGCGCACGCTGCTCAGACGTAGAAGCCGCACTTCCGCCTCCGCAGCCGACGAGCATCGATGCCGCAAGCGTCATGGAAAGAAAAATTCCTAATACCTTTCTCATTATGTACTCCCCTCAAGCTCTGTAAACAGCTCAAAGTAAAACCTTATTTAATTATACACTGAATGCTATATCATGACAAATAGACAATCCGCGCCACGGATGAGATGAATTAAGATTCGAAAACAGGTTCAATGCACTCGCCGCACGCGCAAAAAAGAGCCCGCCGCACCGGCCCCCTTCAAAAAAAGAAAGGTCCTCGGTGCAGCAGGCTCCCCACTGCTCACTAAATGATCAATGATTATTCTACTGTCACACTCTTCGCCAGGTTTCTCGGCTTATCCACATCGAGACCCTTGGCCACCGCCACATAGTAGCCCAGCAGCTGCAGCGGCACGATAGCAAGACTTCCCACGAAGTGAGAATCGATGCGAGGAACGTAAATGACGAAGTCCGCCGTCTCCTCGATCTCATAATGACCGTAAGTCGTCAGGCCCATCAGGTACGCGCCGCGGCTCTTGCACTCGACCATGTTGCTGATGGTCTTCTCAAACAGGTCGCTCTGCGTCAGCACGCCGACCACGAGAATCTTGTCCTCGATCAGGCTGATCGTGCCGTGCTTGAGCTCACCGCCCGCGTACGCCTCGGAGTGCACGTAGGAGATTTCCTTCATCTTCAGGCTTCCCTCCTGGCACACCGCGTAGTCGACGCCGCGCCCGATGTAGAAGGAATCCTTCATGCTGGAATATTTTGCCGCAAACCACTGCAGCCTCTCCTTCTCCTCAAGAATCCTGGAGATTCCCGCCGGGATCTTGTAGAGCTCCTTAATGTAGTCAAAATATCGCTGCTCATCAATATGTCCCCGCACCAGGCCGAACTGGACGGCCAGCATGTAGGTAACGACAAGCTGCGTCATATAGCCCTTGGTCGTTGCCACGGCGATCTCGATGCCCGCCTTCGTATAGAAGACAAAGTCCGCCTCGCGGGCGATGCTGCTGCCCTCGACGTTGACGATCGCGAGCGTGCGAACGCCCCTGTCTTTGGCCTCGCGAAGAGCCGCCAGGCTGTCCGCCGTCTCGCCGCTCTGGCTTATGATCACGACCAGGTCGTTGGGATTCAGGATCGGATTCCTGTAGCGGAACTCGGAGGCGAGCTCAACGCGCACGGGAATGCGTGCGAGATCCTCGATGATGTACTGCGCCGCCGTGCCGACATGCCACGCGGATCCGCAGGCCACGATGTGGATCTGCGTGATCTCCTTGATGATCTCGTCGGTGATTCCTATTTTGCCGAGGTTGATGCGGCCGTTTTCAATGGCATAATCGAGAGTATCCTGAACTGCCTTGGGCTGCTCATTGATCTCCTTCATCATGAAGTGCTCATAGCCCGCCTTGTCAGCCGCCTCGGCGGAGAAAGTGATCTCCACCTGCTCCTTCTCGATCTCGTCGCCGTTGAGGTCGTAGAAAACCGCTTTGCCGGGAGAAAGTCTGCCCATCTCCAGGTTGCCGATGTAGTAAACCTTATTGGTGTAATTTAAGATCGCGGGGACGTCAGACGCCACAAAAGTCTCGCCGTCCGTGACACCGATGATCATGGGGCTGTCTTTTCTGGCCACCCAGATCTCGCCGGGATAATCTTTGAACATCAGCTCCAGCGCGTAAGAGCCGCGGATACGAACCATGGTCTTGGCGATGGCGTCGATGGGGCCGATCTTGTATTTCTTATAATAGTAGTCAACCAGCTTGATGGCCACTTCCGTGTCCGTCTGGCTGTAGAACTGATAGCCGTGCTTGAGCAGCTTGTCCTTCAGCTCCTGATAGTTCTCGATGATTCCGTTGTGAACGCCGACCACCGTCGACTCCACGGGTCCGGAAGCGGAACCGGTGCAGTTGCCCGAGACATGCGGATGCGCATTGGTCTGCGTCGGGTCGCCGTGGGTGGCCCAGCGCGTGTGGCCGATGCCGCATGTGCCTTTCAGCGCATGGCCGCCGTCCGTCTTCTCGGACAGATTCTTGAGCTTGCCGGTGGCCTTGACCACCTGCGCCAGCTCCTCGCCGTTTCTCACGGCGATGCCCGCGCTGTCATAGCCCCTGTATTCCAGTTTCTTCAGGCCTTCCAGCAGGATCGGTGCTGCCTGCCTATGGCCTGTAAAACCAACAATTCCACACATATAATTTTCCTCTTAGAGCCTCTCGTCCTTCTCGATATCCAGATAATACTTGTAAGTATCAACCGTCAGCTCGCCGCAAGCGGGCTCGTCGCAGCAGATGATCGCATTCTGGTGCATCTGCAGAGCGCTGCAGGTCCACTTCTGGCTGATTCCGCCCTCGACGACCTTGGCCAGCGCGCGCGCCTTGTTGTGGCCGCCTATCACGACGATCACTTCTTTGGCGTCCATTACGGTTCCGATTCCGACAGAAAGCGCGTATGCGGGCACCTTCTCCGGATCATTGTCAAAGAATCGAGAATTCACAATCCTCGTATCACTTGTCAGCTTGCGAAGGCCCGTGCGGGATGTCAGGGAAGTGCCGGGCTCGTTGAAAGCCAGGTGTCCGTCCACGCCGATGCCGCCCAGGAACAGGTCGATGCCGCCGTAAGAAGCGATCTTCTCCTCATAGCGCGCGCACTCCGCCTCGGCGTCCTCTGCAAGACCATTCAGAATATTGATGTTCTCCGCCGGAACATCCACATGATCAAAGAAATAATAGTGCATGAAATACCAGTAACTCTGATCGTGCTCCCTGGGAAGTCCCACATACTCATCCATATTGAATGTGACGACGTTCTTGAAGGAGATCTCGCCCGCCTCATACATCTTGATCAGCTCGCTGTAGACGCCGATCGGAGAAGAACCGGTGGGAAGGCCCAGCACGAAAGGTCTGTCTTCCTTGTGTGCCTTGATTTTGGCCGCGATATATCTGGCGGTCCATTTGCTCATGTTATCATAATTATCCTGAATGACTACTCTCATCTCCATACCTCTTTGTATATTTCAGTTAGTTGTTTCAAGGCTCGCGGGGCGAGCCGCTGCGCCGCCCGCCGGCATCATCTTCCGTCCGGCGTGGTGGCATTTTCGCCTCGCGCAGCGACGCCTTCCGTCCTGCGCTGCGGCACTACAGCCTCGCGCGGCGGCATTTCAGCCTCGCGCGCGCCGGCACCTTCTTTTTACGCCAGGTGCCCCTTCTTCGTGATCACGTCAATGACATAATCGACATACTTCTCGCACACATCGATGCTTCCCGCCTCGACCATGACGCGGATGACCGGCTCCGTGCCGGACTCGCGCACCAGGATCCTGCCGTCGCTACCCAGATCCGCCGCGACCTTGGCAACCGCCGCCTGCACGTCGGGATCGTTCTGCGCCTCGGGTTTGCTCTTAACGCGCACGTTCTTGAGCACCTGCGGATACACGATCACCGGTGCCGCCAGCGCGCTCATGGGCTTATCCTTTGCAAGCATGACTTCCATCATCTTCATACTTGTCAAAATACCGTCACCGGTAGTTGCATACTTGGAGAAGATAATGTGTCCCGACTGCTCGCCGCCGATGCGGTTTCCGTAGGTCACCATGTTCTCATAGACATATTTGTCGCCGACTTTGGTCTTCTCATAGCCGATGCCGATCTTGTCAAAAGCCTTATAGAGTCCGAAGTTGGACATGACAGTCGTCACGACTGTATTATTGAGTAGCTTTCCTCTCTCCTTCATGTAACGGCCGTAGATATACAGAATGTGGTCGCCGGTGACGACATTGCCCTTCTCATCGACACACAGACACCTGTCGGCGTCGCCGTCGTAAGCAAATCCGACGTCCAGGTTGTTGTCCACGACGAACTTCTGCAGATGCTCGATGTGCGTGGAGCCGCAGTCCGTGTTGATATTGAATCCGTCGGGGTCGTTGTTCATCACATAAGTCTTTGCGCCAAGTGCGTCAAAAACAGCCTTCGCGATCATCCAGGCCGCTCCGTTGGCGACATCCAGGCCGACGCGCTTTCCGTTGTAGCTGTATTTTGACAGAGAGATCAGATAACCGATATATCTGTTGCGGCCCGCCACATAGTCGACGGTCCTGCCGATATCAGCGTCTTTGGCCATGGGGATCTCCGGGATCTCGCCGTCGATATACTTCTCGACTTCGAGGATCGTGGCCTCGTCCATCTTCTCCCCGTTATGGTTCATCAGCTTGATGCCGTTGTCGTAGTAAGGATTGTGGGACGCAGAGATCATGATCCCGCAGTCAAAATCATCTGTCCTTGTGATATATGATACGGAAGGAGTTGTCGTGACGTGCATAATATAGGCGTCCGCGCCCGATGCCATAAGGCCCGTGCACAGCGCATATTCGAACATATAGGAAGAACGCCTTGTGTCTTTGCCGATCACTATTTTGGCTTTCTTGCCGATCCTGGCGCCGTAATACCAGCCCAGAAAACGGCCGATCTTGATCGCATGATCATAGTTGAGCACTACATTCGCTTCGCCGCGAAATCCGTCTGTTCCAAAATATTTACCCAAAACTCTAGCCTCCTGATTCCAACGTTTATTGACCGGTGCGCCCGGTCTGTCTGAGGGTTCGCCTTTCGGAACCCGTGCGCTGAGACATCCTCTGTTACAGTCTTTATTCTGCTTTTTCATCTGTCTCTTACGACCCGCCGGCCGCAGCAGCATCCGCCGAACTTTTCGATCACTGCTGTCCTCGTCAACCTTCCGGTTCCGGCGCTAACAATTCTCCCTTCCTCCATGGGGTTTGAAATGTTTTACAGATGTGTTGTTACAGACAACACTATAAACAATAACGGTCATTTAAGGAATACCCATTTTGTTTCATCCTATATAATAACTCAAAAAAGAGGATTGGGAAATAAATTCTCCCGGGGGACCTTTTGTCCCTTTTGTCAGGACAATAAACTGCCCAAAGTATGGTTTTTGGGGGTGTTGGGCCTCATTCTGCTGTTCTAGTGCTGCACATACTACCTTCCCCGGCACTTGATCAGCACTCCGCCAGTTTTCATTAGCTTCTGCTGTTCTAGTGCCGCACTTACTACCTCCTCCGGCACTTGATCAGCACTCTACCGACACCCCAACCAACCCCCCAAAAAAAGCCAAAACCCACACAAAAAAACACCGCCGGACCTCCGTCCGGCGGCACAAATCCCCCACAATCACTCCAACATTTCCTTCATCTTCTCCGACGCCGCCTCCACGGACTCCTCATCCGGCCACATCACATACAGATCCGTCCCCTTCATGGAAAACGTCTGCTGCGAATCGCCCGTGCCCGTCACCGCCTGCCTGCCAATGTCCCAGCCATGGCCGCTGTCCAGCTGCCACGCGATCACTTCCGCAATCTCATCCGAAGTAAAGCTTGTCTGCATACTCCTTCCGACAACGTCCAGCACCTCGGAAGGATTCTTCAAAAGTTCCGGCGACTGGAGCTTATCGAGAATCGCTGTCAGCACCTGCATCTGGTTTTTGCCGCGCTGGTTGTCGCCCGACCCGAACTGGTAACGAGACCTCGAGAAGACCAGCGCCTCCTCGCCGTTCATGTGGTTGACGCCCTCGTGGAAATTATACTCGCCCGCACTGAACGCGACCTCCGAATTGACGTCGACTCCGCCCAGCGCGTCCACCAGCTGAATCAGCGAGTCAAAATTAATCCTGATATAGTCGCCGATCCCGACATCATACAGCTCCTCCAGCGTCCGCATCGAAGTCCTCACGCCGTACACGCCCGCGTGCGTCAGCTTGTCGCGCTCCTCGCCGGAAATCCCTGGAATAAAGACAAAATAGTCGCGCGGCGTAGTCGTCAGCAAAATCCTGTGCTCCAGCGGATTCACCGTCATGATGATGTTGACGTCGCTTCGGCTGGTCGTCGAGATCGGCCCGCTCACATCAATACCACTGATCAAAATATTGAACGCCTGCTCCGTAACCTTCACCCCGGGCTGTCTTGCGCCCTTTCGGTCACTCTTTTTTGACTCGCCGGAGCCGTCGCCCTCGCCGGAACCGGTCGCATCCGCCGCCTTCTCCCCGATCTCCGTCTCGAATTTCTTCTCGTAAATGATCCGCGTCAGACTGGAATAGTCCGCGATCGCATCGTCCAGAAGATCGATATAAGCTTTGTTGCAGATCACTGCGTCCACATTTCCTTCCAGCAGCTCCTGCGCCATCTCCACAGGCGAGCCAAAAGACTGCTTCTTAAGCTCTGCATCCCCGTTGGCCTCGGTCACTTCTGCCGTCACGGTGTCCAATTTTTCCTTGTCCGCGCCTTCGTACACGCCGAACAGGTACCCGGAAGTGTCCTCGATCTCCTGCGCCGCGTTGCTGTCGAGCACTGCGACCACCATGTTTTCGATCTGTGTGCCCGAAGAAGCAATCTTCTCCAGCGTCCCGACAATGTGGCGCACATAAATGATACCGAATACGAGCATACCGCTCATAAAAATCGCCACAATGCTGGCCGCCGAGCTCACTGCGCTTTTTTTGCTTCTTGCCAGAAGGCACGTGATCCCTAGCATGACCAGCGCGGCCGCCACCACAATTCCCAAATATTTTCCGGGCAGGAGCTTGCTCGACGCGAGCATAAACAGCAGCACAGCCGTCACGACTACCTGCACGCCGGGCATTACCCACTTCAAATATGATTTCAAACTTCCATTCCTCCAGTTCATGCGCGCCGCACTCCTCATCTCCCGAGAATCTTCTTGGCCGCGCTGCGCGCCCGCCACTTCAAATGTACATAGAAGCTCCGCAGCGGATAGGCCGCGCACCACGCCTTGACATACCGCTGATAGTCGCTGTCCGTGACCTGATGCTGCTGCCCGTCTCTCACGAAGGCGGTGAGCACGCCGATGACTGCGCTCTCCGGCACAGTCTCAATACTATAGGTGTTGTCACCGCGGATGGAGTAAGTTCCGTCCTCGTTCACCCCGATGACCCTGTGAAGCACATAGCTATTGCCGCGCTTGTAGAGTGCGACATCATACTTCTTCAGCCGTCCCTTGGGGACCTCGATCACCACCAGGTCCCGGTTCTGGTACAGCATCGGATTCATGCTTACACCTTTCGTTTTATAGACCAGTTTCCCGTCTTTTTCAAGTATTTCTTCAAAAGTACTCATACCCTTGTCCTGTTTTGTGCCAGCCCCGCCATGTGCCGGGCCTCCGCAGGCAGGCTTCACGAGCCCGCCGCTCTAACTCATCGCGCCACGGACCTCCGCCCGCTCAGCCGCCCGCACATTCGCGGGGCCCCCGTCTCCGATCAAGGCTCGCAAAGCGAGCCGCCCTTATTTGTCCAACCTCTGCCTCTCCACCAGCTCCGCGAACACGCCGCCCTTCTCGATCAGCTGCTCGTACTTGCCGTCTTCGACGATCTTTCCGCCGTCCATGACCAGGATCCTGTCGCAGTGGCGGATCGTTGAGAGCCTGTGCGCGATGACGATTCTCGTGCACCGCATCTTGTCCAGGGCGTCCGAGACCTGCTTCTGCGTGATGTTGTCCAGCGCGCTCGTCGCCTCGTCCAGAAGCAGGAGCTTGGGCTTCGGCGCGACCGCGCGCGCGATCATGATGCGCTGCTTCTGGCCGCCCGAGATTCCGCCGCCGCCTTCCTGCAGCACGGTGCTCATTCCCATGGGCATGGAGCGGATGTCGTCCGCGATTCCGGCGATCTCGGCCGCCTCCCAGGCCTCGTTGACGCTCAGGTTCGGCGCGGAGATCGTGATATTTTCATAAATGCTGCCGCCGAAGAGCTCGCCCTCCTGCAGCACGGTTCCGATCAGTCTGCGAAGGGACCCCAGATCCAGCGTCTGGATGTCCTTGCGGTCGTAGAAAATGGCGCCCGACTCAGGCGTCTCAAAGCCCAGCAGGAGGCGCAGCAGCGTCGACTTGCCGCAGCCGGTCTTGCCCACGATGGCGACATACTGGCCCGGACGGATTTTGAGCGAAAGATCGTCCAGCACGGCGGGCATGTCCTCCTGATAGCGGAAGGTGACGTTGTTCAGCTCGATGCCGCCGGACAGACGGGTGATCACCTGCTTGTCCTCGGCGACCTCCGGC
>JAZQCI010000061.1:0-28942 GCA_045546175.1 Lachnospiraceae bacterium
CAGACAGTGGATTCTTACGACACGGTTCTCGTCGGTTTCCGATATTTGCCGCAACAGATTCATATACGGCTTGACGAATTCCGGCCTGCGCTTGCCGAGGACGCGGAAGATCTCCGGCGCTTCCATCCGCACCTTGTCATCTGCATCATGCAGGAGCTTCTCAAATATCGGCATGTGGCCTTCATAAATGTCAGGCGCGTTCGTGGCAATATTTTCTGATGCCCAGATAAACGCCAACCGGACCTTCGATGCCTCATCCGAGGCGAAGCGGAATAGACCAGCCCAATGCGGCTCGATCGCCGGATAGCTGCCTCGTCCGATCCTGCCGAGGGCGTTCACAGCCCGCTCCCGCAAAAGCGGCTCCGGGCTGTCAAGGAAGGAGGCGATGGCCGGAACCGCATCCTGCACGGACTGAGGGTAGCTGAGTCCCATCTCACCAAGTAACCAGAGCGCCTTTGTCTGTATCTTTACGGAGTCATGGGTGATGAGAGAGGAAACATAGGGGATACTCTCCTGCCATCTGTCCTTGTCCTTTGTCAGGACTCCAAGTTCTTTATAAAGTTCTGTTTCGGTCATATCACTGGCCTCTCAAAACTGGAATTGTCTATTTGTTCAGAATGCAGTTATAACGAACGACTGACCCATCGGGATAATCAATGATGCTTTTCTCCTCAGAAAAGCCGCATCTGCGGTAGAAACCAATTGAATCATCGTCCGTCTGCGCTTCGATTCTTCCTATTCTTTCCAACTCCATTGCGCTTAAGATCAGCTGTTTTCCGATCCCGCGACGTCTGAACTTTTCAGACACGGCAATTCCGATAATCTCCGCGGCGGCTTCTGAAAACTTCAGAACCATCATGCCGGCTTTCCTGTTTCGATCTTCACATACAAATACTTTCACCGATGAAGCTTGTAAAAAGCCTTCCATCTGTGTCCTATAGTCCTCGCATGTAGGATGATACATGCAGGGAGCATAGATCGAGTATGCTTCTTCTGATAGCAGCCAGTCTGTATCCTCGCATACTGCAACTTTCATGACTGTCCTCCAAACCCCGATCTGCCATCAAGTCACTTCCACGTCTTCCATACGTCCGGCTGGTAACCGACTGTCGCCTGTTTTCCGTTCCTGACAATAGGAAGTTTTAGGACTGACTGGTTTTCGAGCACTTTCTGCATCTTACCTTCTGCAGCAATATATTTGATCATCATGAGCGTATCCTGGTCCTTGCAGTTTTCATCGATCATGGCTTCCAGCCCACCGACCGCCTGCATGACCGACTGGAATTCGCCCTTGCTCAGCCCTTTTTCCTTCATGTCTACGGATTGGAACCGGATCCCGCGCTCTTTGAAATAACGTTCAGCTTTTCTTGTATCACTGCTCTTTTTTGTTCCGAATATCTGGATGTTCATGACCGGCATCCTTTCTGATAAATTCTCTGATAATGCAACCGTATCACACTTTGTGATGCATTGCTATATGATGGAGGACAATGGGCTATTTGTTATCCATCATATTTTTCGCTATCGGCATGAATAATGACCATATGTTTTGACTATACAGGCATAACAAAATCCAGAGCCTGAGCCCTGGATCCTGTTTATGTGTTATTGAGTTATTCTCTTGTACAGTACCTCCCCGTCACTTGATCTCCTCGATCGTCGTGACAAAGCCCCTGTCTCTTGTCTTGACGACACGGATCCTGCACAGTTCGTAGTTTCTGTTTCCCAAATGCGAAGATCGTGTCACAAGGACTCATGGGAGAAAGCGAAAGCGGGATCGGATAATCCTGGACAACAGAGGATACCTCCTCCCCGACAGCCCTGCGGTGTTTCCAGAAACTTTCCGTCTATGAATTGGTCATGTGGCAGACCACGTGTGGCTTGATATATCCGGCCATTTTACAAATGCCGGAGCACCCGGGCCGGAACTCCCCCGACAACAGTATTAGCGGGGACATCACTGGTTACTACTGCCCCTGCGGCAACGACGGCGCCATCACCAACTGTCACGCCCTGCAGGATGGTGGCGTTTGCGCCGATCCATGCATTTTTACCGATCACGATCGGCTTTGGGATCAGGTCATGCCTTCTGGCAGGATCAAGAACGTGGTTCAGTGTCGCCAGGACGGCGTGATGCCCGATCAATGCGCCTTCTTTAATCAGAATCCCGCCCTGGTCCTGCATGGAGACACCGGCATTGACATATACGCCGTCCTCAAAGATGATGTTGGCGCCAAAGTCGGTACTGAATGGTGGGACGATCCCGACGTGGGCAGGTACTTCTCTGCAGGTCAGTTCCTCAAGGAGGTCATGGAGTTCTTCAGGTGTGTGATAATGATTGTTCATCTCATCCGTAATGATCAGGGCGCGCTGCGTCATGACAGCGGACAGCTCCATTTCCGGAGACTCCTGTGTTATGACGGCATCTTTTTCCTTAACAAATTCCCTGAAGCGGTGAATCCGGTCCATATCCGGCCTTCGCAGGCTTTCAATAAGCTCTTTCTTCTGCATACTCATGCACCTTTCTCGGATTATTCTACGTTATCTCTCCGTCAGAACACTATATCCTGATACCCTATCTCATCGATCTTCTCGTCCAGGAAGCGGATACCCAATCCGTTCTCATCATCCCACGAACAGCTGAAGGCCAGGCATACACACCGGCCGTCATAGATCCCGTCATCCGGGATCACCATCTGGTCCAGGCTGATCATCCCAAGGACGTCTGAAGGATGGTCGATGGGAGGGTAACAGCTGTTGTATTCCTGATCATATCCGAGCTCTTTCCGGAGGCTGATATAGTATTTCGCGATCGCCAGAGCGACGTCATCCATTATGCTGCTCCATGCCGCCATGAAGGCCTTATAAGAGCTGCGCTGCTGCTCTGTAACAGGCGTATCATCCTCACCGCATACCGTTAGATCGATCTCTTCCATTTTTCCGAAACAGTCTATTTCCACAGTCCCGTTCCAGCCATATTCGTATTCCAGATTTCCAAATACAGGGTCCCTCATCATGATATCCTTTCCCTGATCAGTACCGGTCTGTTCGTTTCGCCTTCTTCTTTTTCAGCAGCTTCAGACTTCCTTATAGTAGTCCTTAACACCGATGCCGATCGTAGTCCAGTATTCTTCCTCTTCAGAATCCTTCCAGATCCCGATGCTGGTCTCAAGAAACCCGAAAGAATCGTCCTCGCTGTCATCAATCTCACCATTATTATGCTCGGACAGGGTCCTGACGACATCGGTATCCTTAGTATCAAACACAGAAATGCCGTAGATATACGGTCTCAATTTTCCATAGTGGCCGCCCAGAAACTCAATGTACTCAAGACGGTCATGCTGGTCGAAATCAAGAGCCAGCTCGGAGTCAAAATAGAAATGGCGCCAGCTCCCGCCGCCGTAGTTTTCGTGGATATGTTCAGGCTCTCCGAGAACGGGGATCACTGCCTGCTTTTTCTCACCCAGACGTATCTCTTTCCCGTCCAGGATCATCTTTTCCAGTGGTATCAGTTTGATGTCCATTTTGTCACCTCAGGTCCAATAGCTGGCGGACAGCGTCCTTTGTACTGTCACTGAATTCCTCTAGATCACTCATGTCGATCACGCCCGTCCGGCAAAGAAGGACAAGATCGTAGATCGCGTCGCCTTTACTGATCTCGATGCTCACTCCGGGGTGCTTTTTGTCTTTCCTGATGCGCTCTTCCAGCTCCCAGAAATGATCTGCCGCATCGCCATCTCCGCTTAGGAGCTCGATATATTCCCGGTTCAGATTCCTGATGTAGCGTGTCTGCCATTTGGGGACGCATTCCCTGAACAACTTCCAGTCTCTTTTCGATATTTCCACAGGCCTCTCCTTTTTGTGTACCTTTGGCAAAAGTTACACAATATCATCTCTTTTCCAGGGCTGCCGGCATGACTTCCTCCGGCCAGAGACTCCCCTCATCGATCCCCACAGTATATAGCCAGTCATCGTCGGCAGTCAGCTGCCGGGTAAGACCGTCTTCATCTACCAAGGTTACTATGACCTGGTTTCTCTCCTCTGCGGACCTCTCCTCGCATCCGTAGTCGCTTTCCTGGATCCTTTTGACTGTCCATGCCATTTTCTTATTTCCTTCCGTCACCGCACCCGGATTCCCTGATTTCAGTCTACAAAATATTTCTTGCGGTAGGCGACCACAACCAGGTCAGGCGCGTTCTCTACCGCACCTTCAAAGTTCTTAAATATGCCTTTTGTTCATCCGTAATCCGATAGCTTTCAATACTTTTCTGGATAGCTTTATTATGCACCCAATCTGCCAGCCTTCTGTCTTCCAGATATGGTAAAACAGATTCATACTGTTTCGCCAGAGCGGTCGCAAAATACCATGCGATCATCATATTGATGTAATACTCCGCTGATCTGACCTCCGCAACCATATCCGCATACTTCGTGTCAAAATGCTCATCCAGAAAATACTTCATCAGCATACCGATTGCAAATCTGACTGTGTAGGTCTTATCTGAATTGATCCATGTCTGAATGAATGAAAGCAGCTTCTCCGGCTCTTTTTTGAAAACTTTTGGAGAAAGCTGATCACAGGTCGCCCAGTTGTCAATAAAAGGAAGGAATGCATTGACCTTCCCTATGCACTTGTCATAATCTTTTTCCAACGATATTACAAACGCATGCAGCTGGTCTTCATCAAAATACTGATGCGGCAGATATGACAAGAATTCACCAATGTCCTGATCTTTGCTCAGGCTCTTTGCAAAGTCCCGAAGGGCAGGTGTTCTGACACCTATGATCCTGTCTCGGGATACAGTGGGAATAATTTTGGCCTGCATCAAAGCATAGTCCTTATCCTGCAAACGGAACAGCTCCGCCACGATCTCATTTCTGTTCATTTATTTTCTCCGACAATCCCGATATGTTATATAAGAAACCGTAAACAGAAATACAAACGAAGATATAAGTGTAATAAGGTTCGAGATCTGAGTGTAGTATGCAAATATCTTCCCCATGATTACGTACCCCCTTCCATTATTATACAATCCTGCTTTTAGAAAATCATCAAATGTAATCGTTGCAATGTCCAATGTTAAGGCATACGAAACGGGCAGGATCAAGGCTCCGGCCTCTCTCCTGCCCGCAGGTTTCTCCATTATCTCATTCGAGATAACTGTATTCCCAAAAATCTGTGACACCCGTCTTGTTCAGAACTGCAAATAAATCATAGCAACATTCCGAATATTCGAAAAATACAGCTGTCTTGTCATCAGCGATAAGTTTCTGTTATCGCAAAGTATTGCCTGCACAAAAAAAGCTGTCCATAACGGACAGCCAAAATACAGATTGCTTATTTAAATCTCTTTATAATCCAACAGTTTTTTCACATATGCCTCCCCGTAAACCGACAAAGAGCTTCCTTTTCTTGTGATATACCCAATGGTAAGGGGGTCCTCCTCCTTCAATTTGATCGACACAAGGCCCTGTAAGATCGCGGTATCGCCGGACAGCATCCCTGAACCTACCGAATATCCTGACAGCTCAGCGATAATCTCCATTGACGTCGCACGGTCATCTGACTTGATCATCTTGTCAAAATCATAATCCGCCATGATTTCTCGAGATCCATCAGTTTGATCGTATCGGTGAAGGCTTTTATGACAAAAATTATAATGCTGAGTGGATACTGAAAAACGCTCCTTCCCACTGTTTTTTGATAAATAGCGCTCTTCAAGGATTTCATACTGTGCTACGGTTTTCTTTGCATAAGAAATGAACTCCCTGCCTTCATCTGTCAGGGATATTCCTTTATTGGTGCGCTCGAATATCAGTATTCCGAGTTCTTCCTCAAGTTCATGAATACTTGAAGACAAGGCAGGCTGTGAGACATACAGCTTTTTCGCGGCGGCCCTCATCGAAGAGGATGTCGCAGTCTCCAAAACATATCTGATCTGGTTAATATTCATTTATACAACCTCGACATTTGCGGCGATGCGTTCACTTATCATTCCATTATATCGCAACACAACCATACCATATTTCGTGATGCATTGGCTATTGACAAATCTCCGCATCCGCCTATAATTTTTACAAATGAAATATCGTAATTCTCAAGGCGCAATGACGTGCCGGAGCTCAAATGCTTCGGGGGGCATTGCGCCTTCTTTGCGTGTAAGCAATGCGGCATGGCTCATTGCCCGCGCAACCGGAAAGGACACCTTCCTATGAAAAGAAAATGTGACCGCCAGATCATCCTCGAAGACGGAACTCACTACAGCGGCTGCGGATTCGGTGATCTGCAGGACAAGATTCTTGAGATCGTCTTCAACACCTCCATGGCCGGCTATCAGGAGATTCTCTCGGACCCCTCCTACACAGATCAGGCCGTCGTCATGACCTATCCATTGATTGGAAACTATGGCATGGCCGACGAGGACTATGAGACGGATCGACCCACGATCGGTGCGCTGATCGTGCACGAATACAATGATGAACCGTCTAATTTCAGAAGTACGGCTTCCCTGGGAGACGTCATGAAAAAGTACGGAATTGCCGGCATCAGCGGTGTAGATACCCGAAAGCTGAACCGCTCGATCCGGGACTTCGGAACAAGGAAATGTCTGATCACGGACATCGAGACGCCGCTCGAAGAGGGGCTGAAGAAACTGCGAAACTTTTCAGCGCCTGTGGACGCCGTATCGAGGGTCAGCAGCAAGGAGATTTGGAGCTCTCCTGCATGTAATGCGCAGACGGATGGCATGACCGGGCCGGTGACGGTCCCGGCAGCAGAAGACGCGGCTGCACCTGCGCAGACACCCTCTCCCGCTCCCCTCCGCGTCGTCCTCATCGACTGCGGTATGAAGAAGAACATCCTGCGCTCCCTGAACCGGCGCGGCTGCGACGTGACGATCGTCCCCTGGAACACGACCTCTGAGGTAGTTTGTTCTCTCAAGCCGGACGGCATCCTCATCTCCAACGGCCCCGGCGATCCCACGGATGTGCCGGAGACCATCGAGACAGTGCGGACGCTGCGCGGCCGCTTCCCCATCTTCGGCATCTGCCTGGGTCACCAGATCCTGTCCCTCGCCTATGGGGCCAGGACCTACAAGCTCAAGTTCGGACACCGTGGCGGAAACCATCCCGTCAGGGACTTGCAGTCCGGGCGCATCGAGATCACCTCGCAGAACCACTCTTACGCAGTGGATGTGAAGTCCCTGGCGCAGACCGGGCTTGAAGTGACGCATGTCAATATTTTGGACGGGACGATTGAGGGCGTCAAATGTGAGAAAGATAACGCATTCAGTGTCCAGTACCACCCGGAGAGCGCTCCTGGACCGCAGGACAGCGCGTATCTGTTTGACCGTTTTATTGCGTTGATGCAGGCGGCAAGAAGCAAGGAGGTTTCCAATGCCCAAGCGAACTGATATCCACAAGATTCTCGTCATCGGCTCCGGTCCCATCGTGATCGGGCAGGCGGCCGAGTTTGACTATGCCGGGACCCAGGCCTGCCTGGCGCTCAAGGAGGAGGGCTACGAGGTCGTCCTGTGCAATTCCAACCCCGCGACCATCATGACCGACACGTCGATCGCGGACAAAGTCTACATGGAACCTCTGACTCTGGAATACATTGCCAAAATAGTGCGCAAAGAGAGGCCGGACGCTATTTTGCCGGGGATTGGCGGACAGACGGGGCTCAATCTGGCCATGCAGCTGGAGAAGAAGGGAATCCTGGCGGAGTGCCGGACGGAGCTTCTGGGCACCAAAAGCCGCTCCATCGAGCAGGCGGAGGACCGCGAGCTGTTCAAGGAGCTGTGCCTGCGGCTGGGAGAGCCGGTGCTGCCCTCGGAGATCGCCTGTTCCATGGAAGAAGGCCTTAAAGCGGCGCGCGACATCGGATATCCGGTCGTCCTTCGGCCCGCTTTCACGCTCGGCGGGACGGGCGGCGGCTTTGCGGACAACGAGGAGGAATTTCTTCCCATCATGAAGAACGCCCTCGCGCTCTCCCCGGTCCGCCAGGTCCTGATCGAGAAGAGCGTCAAGGGCTACAAAGAGATCGAGTATGAGGTGATGCGCGATCGAAACGACACCGCCATCACCATCTGCAACATGGAAAACCTGGATCCCGTGGGCATTCACACCGGGGATTCTATTGTCGTGTGCCCGTCGCAGACGCTCACAAATAAGGAGTATCACATGCTGCGCGACAGCGCGCTGAAGGTGATCCGTGCCCTTGAGATCGAGGGCGGCTGCAATGTCCAGTTCGCGCTGGATCCCGGCTCCTTCCAATACTACCTGATCGAGGTCAATCCGCGAGTCTCCCGCTCGTCGGCGCTGGCATCCAAGGCGAGCGGCTACCCCATCGCCCGCGTCTCCGCCAAGATCGGGGTCGGCATGACTCTCGACGAAATTCCGCTGGCCAATACGCCGGCCGCTTTTGAGCCGGCCCTCGACTACGTCGTCACCAAGATGCCGCGCTTTCCCTTTGACAAATTTACAGAAGCTGACAACTCCCTCTCCACGCAGATGAAGGCGACCGGCGAGGTCATGAGCATAGGCCGCACACTGGAGGAGAGCCTTCTTAAGGCGGTCCGCTCTCTCGAGACGGGGCACTTCCACCTGCATGATCCGAAATTTGATCAGCTGACTGCCTCAGATCTCCTCACGTATATTCGCACCGGAACCGATGATCGAATATTTGCCATTGCGGAGCTGATACGCCGGGATCAGAAAAACTCGACCTCTGGGGCAGTTTGTCTCGAGCAGTCAATTCGCCGTCAGAGCGGCATCGACCCCTTCTTTCTGCGCGCCATCCGCCGCATCGTGGAAGAAGAGAACGCGCTTTCCGCTGCTCCCGGCGACCTGGAGGAACTGTGCGAGGCCAAGAAGATGGGCTTCTCGGACCGGGAAATCGGTGTTCTGTGGGGGCTCTCCGAGGAGATGGTCTTTGCTCTTCGGTCAAAAAACAGAATCATGCCGGTCTACAAGATGATCGATACCTGCGCCTCAGAGTTTGAAAGTTATGTTCCCTATTTCTACTCGACTTATGAGACAGGACATTTTGAAGCTGCAGACTGCACCGACACCCCAGAGGTCGCTGGCCCTCAATGCAACGACACCCCAGAGGTCGCAGTTTCCCCTCAGCAAGAGACCTTCGGGGCAGTTTGCACCCCGGAAGTCGAAAACGAAGTCCGCCTCTCCGCCAGGAAGAAAGTGATCGTTCTCGGCGCCGGCCCCATCCGCATCGGCCAGGGCGTGGAATTCGACTATTCCACCGTGCACGCCGTACAGACGATCCAAAAGGCGGGTTACGAGGCGATCATCATCAACAACAATCCGGAAACCGTTTCTACCGACTATACCTGCTCGGACAAGCTCTATTTTGAACCGCTCTGCGTGGAAGACGTGATGAACGTGATCGAGATGGAAAAGCCCGACGGTGTCATCGTAACGCTCGGAGGCCAGACGGCGATCAATCTGGCGGATCCGCTTCACGCCCGAGGGGTCAAAATCATCGGCACAGACTGTGAAGCCATCGACAAGGCGGAGAACCGGGATCTGTTCGAGAAACTCCTTGAAATGCTCGGAATCCCGCAGCCTAAGGGATGTGCCGTCACTTCCGCCGCAGAAGGACTCGCCGCCGCGCAGAAGATCGGCTATCCGGTGCTGGTCCGCCCCAGCTTCGTTCTGGGCGGCCGCGCCATGCAGATCGTCGCCAAAGAGTCGGACCTGCGGGAGTATCTTGGGACCGCGGAGCCCATCGATGAGAGCAGGCCGGTGCTCGTGGACCACTATATACGCGGCAAAGAAGTGGAAGTAGACGCCGTGTGCGACGGCGAGAGGGTCTTCGTCCCGGGCATCATGGAACTGGTCGAGAGGACCGGCGTTCACTCGGGCGACTCGATCAGTGTCTATCCCCCTTACAGCCTCTCGGCGAACGTCAAGAAGACGATTCTCGACTACACGGAGAGACTGGGCATCGGCATCGGGATCCGCGGACTCTTCAACATACAGTTCATCGTCGATGAGCGGGAAAATGTCTACATCATCGAGGTCAACCCTCGCTCTTCCCGGACGGTTCCGTTCCTCTCCAAGGCAACGGGCTACAGCCTCGCGGATATCGCCACACTTGTCAGTCTCGGCATTACTTTGAAAGGTCAGGGGCTCATCGTGCGCTGCCCCGCCGAAAAGGGCCGCTATTACGTCAAAGTCCCCGCCTTTTCCTTCTCCAAACTGCGCGGCATGGACGCCTATCTCTCCCCGGAGATGAAGTCCACGGGCGAGGCCATCGGTTACGACAGAAAGCTCCATCGCGCTGTCTACAAGGCCATGATTGCTTCCGGCATGACGCTGCGCAATTACGGCACCGTCCTTGTCAGTGTCGCCGACGAGGACAAAACAGAGACCATCCCTCTCGTTCGCCGCTTTTACGATATGGGCTTCAACATCGAGGCTACCACGCTGACCGCCGAATACCTGCGAGAAGCCGGGATCCGCACCAGAGTCCTCCACAAGCCCAGTGAGCACAGCGAGGAGATGCTGGACTCCATCCGCGCCGGCTATGTCAGCTACGTGATCAACACGCGCGCCGTTCTCTCCGGCGTCCACTACGGAGACGGCGTCGCCCTGCGCAGCGTCGCCGCGCAGAATAACGTTGTCATGCTCACCTCCCTGGATACGGTGCGCATGCTGCTGGATGTGCTGGAGGAAGTCACCATGGGGATCTCGACGATCGACGCGGAGTGAAAGATCATCCGCTCGCTCTGCGAGCCTTGAAAGAGGAAGAACCGCAATGAGCCTGCAAACAATTCTTGCTGTGGCTGCCGCCAAGGCAGCCCTCACAGTCTGTCATCTGACCGGCCGGCCCGGCTCTTCGCTGCCCGGCCGAGTCGCCCTGAGGGTCGACCCGCATATCATAAAAGACCTGTCGTCGCAGGTCCGCCGCGGGATCATCGTGACCTGCGGCACCAACGGCAAAACGACCACCAACAACCTGCTCTGCGACATGCTCGAGGCGCAGGGCTTTCGCGTCGTCTCCAACCGCCTGGGCGCCAACATGATGGAAGGCGTCGCCGCCGCCCTGGCCACTGCCGCGGCACCTCTCACCGCAAGATCTCCGAGGTATCGTAGTGCCCCGGCTTCCGCAAGACCTCTGGGGTATCTCGATGCGGACTTCGCTTGTCTGGAGGTCGATGAGGCGTCCGCCGCCCGTGTCCTACAGTATCTAAAGCCCGATTGCATGATCATCACCGGCCTCTTTCGCGACCAGCTCGACCGCTACGGCGAGATCGACCTCACTATGAAGGCTATCGATAAGGCGATCCGCCTGGCACCGGACATGACTCTCGTCATAAACGGCGACGACCCGCTCACGGCCTTTCTGGCAAAAGAGAGCGGCCACCGCTTTGTCTCCTTCGGCGTCAGCGAACAGACTACCCCAGAGGTCGATTTTCCATCCTCTTCCGCTGAGATCCGGGAAGGGCGCTTCTGCGAAAACTGCGGCTCCCCTCTGCACTATGATTTCTATCACTTCAGCCAGCTCGGCGTATACCGGTGCCCTTCCTGCGGCTTTAAGAGGCCGTCCATCGACTATGACGCTGCCCGCGTGACCCTTGCGCCGCAGCTATCTTTTGATGTGCGGGAATCGGATTCTGCCCCGGTCAGGATCTCCGCCCCGATGACCGGTTTTTACAACATCTATAACATTCTGGCAGTATACGGCGTTCTGAGAGAACTGGATCTTCCCACCAAAAGCATCAATGAAGTCCTGCGCAGCTATAAGCCGCAGTTCGGCAGAGGCGAAGTCTTCCATTCCGGAGAAAAGAGAGCACAGAAAATTCTCTTAAATCTCGCCAAAAATCCCGCTGGCTTTAACCAAAATATCGCCGCCATGCTGCAGGACCGCTCCCCGAAAGACCTGATCATCGTGATCAACGACAACGCCCAGGACGGCAGGGATGTCTCCTGGCTGTGGGACGTGGATTTTGACAGGCTGGCGGATGAGACGATCCGCTCCATCACGGTGAGCGGCCTGCGCGCGCTCGACATGCAGCTCAGGCTCAAATATGCGGAGATCGCGTCGACCTCTGCGCCGACCGTGGAAGAAGCCATAGAGCGCCGCCTCGCTGACGGCAGCGGCAACCTGTATGTGCTCGTCAATTACACGGCGCTGTATGAGGCTCATAAGTATCTGGAAGGGATCACGAAATGAAAAAAGACGAAAAGAAAGAATTGCGATCAGAATCGTCCCGGCCCGATCATACAATTAACAGCCCGGAGCCGGGCCCTTATCGACTGCATATCGTCCACCTCTACCCGGACCTGCTCAACCTCTACGGAGACCGAGGCAACATCCAGTGCCTGCGAATGCGCTGCAAGTGGCGCGGAATTGAAGCGCAGGTTACAGAGTGCAGCCTGAATGACAGGCTTTCTCTGGCATCCGCCGACATTGTCCTTCTGGGCGGCGGTTCCGACCGGGAGCAGCAGATTGTCTGCACGCGCCTTCAGAAGGTTCGTCCGGAGCTTCATGATTATGTGGAAGACGGCGGGGCACTGCTTGCCATCTGCGGCGGCTACCAGCTGCTCGGTCACTACTATGACACGTCGGAAGGACGGATGGAGGGCCTTTCACTGGTGGATCTCTATACGGAACAGGGTTCGCCCAGGCTGATCTCCAATATAGTCCTCAGGAATGAAACCATTCCCGAACTTAAAGCCTTTGAAATCGTCGGTTTTGAAAACCACGGCGGCCGAACCTATATCGGCGACAACATGCCATTTGGCAGAGTTGTCCACGGGTACGGCAACAACGGAAAGGACGCCTGCGAAGGCGTCCTCTACCGAAATGTGATCGGGACCTATCTCCATGGGCCTCTTTTGCCCAAGAATCCCCATGTCTGTGATTATCTGCTGCAGAAAGCTCTGGACAGAAAATACGGTGTCCGACTGAGCAGCTTTCCCGCCCTCGACGATTCCCTTGAAACCAGTGCAAACCGGGCGATTGCAGCCAGATACTCCTGAGAAGAATTTCAAGGCTCACAGAGCGATCTTCAGTGCCGGCAAGCCATACCTGCCGGCACTTTTTTGACAGATCCGGCAAACCATGCCTGCCGGCACTTTTTTGACAGATCCGACACGCCTCACTCTCCACTGGCCCCGTAGTTGGACAGAACTCTTGCTGAAGGATCCTTCACGTCGCAGCCCTCCCACTCCCGGTTGGGCATCCAGAAATCCGCCACCATCTGCGCCTGGCCAGGGTAATACTTCTCGAAGATCTCCCTGTACAGAAGCGACTCCTTCGTGAACGGCTGCGCGTGCGCAAACGCAAGCCGCCGCTCCTCGAACTCCTCCTCCGAATATAGCCCTTCCGCGTAGTCGATCAAGTCGTTGACCAGCGAGTGCCCGACTGCATCCGAGAAGGCCGCCTTTTCCCGCATCAAAATATCGCGGGGAATCAGGTCATCCTCCTCAAAAGCCGCACGCAGCAAGTATTTGCCGATTCCGTACTTGTTCAGCTTTTTCTCCGGATCGATCTTCATGCAGTAGGCGACAAAATCCAGATCTCCGAAGGGCACCCTGGCCTCCAGCGAGTTCACGCTGATGCAGCGGTCCGCGCGCAGCACATCGTACATGTGGATCTCGCGGATCCTCTTCTCCGCCTCCTTCTGGAAGGCCTCCGCGTCCGGCGCAAAATCCGTGTACTTGTATCCGAAGATCTCATCCGAGATCTCTCCCGTCATAATGACGCGCACATCCGTGTTCTCGTGGATCCATTTGCAGACCAGATACATGCCGATCGACGCGCGGATCGTCGTGATGTCAAACGTGCCGAGCACCGCGATCACAGGCTCCAGCGCCGCGATCACGTCGTCCCGGGTAATGATCACTTCATAGTGCTCGCTCCCGATATAATCGGCCACCTTGCGGGCGTACTTGAGGTCGATCGCATCCAGGTCCATGCCGATGGAAAAGGTCCGCAAGGGCTTGTCCATGAGCTTTGCCGAGACGCCGCACACCAGCGACGAGTCCAGACCGCCGGACAACAGGAACCCGACCGGCGCGTCCGCATCCAGCCTCTTCTCGATTCCCGCGACAAGCTTATCGTGAATATTTCTCCGAATCGCCGGCAGGTCATCCTCCAGATAATATCCGGCGCTCCAGATTCTGCTGAACTCCGCCATCGCGATTCCCTGGTGCTCCAGCGGAATGCATTCGATGTCCCAGGGTCCCAGGTGCGCCGCGCTGATCACGGCATAGTGCCCGGGCGGGAACGGCTCGATTCGCTCGCAGATTCCGACCAGGTTCTTGGACTCCGATGCGAATACCGGGATGCCCTTCTCATCTCTGCCAAAATAGAGCGGCCGGATCCCGATCGGGTCCCTCGCGGCGATATACTCCTGCCGTCCGGCGTCATACAGAACCAGCGCAAACTCCGCGTCCAGGAACCGGAACATATCGATTCCATACTCCTCATAGAGAGGCAGCAGGATCTCGCAGTCCGAATCACTCCCAAAGGTATAGCCTTTCTCGATCAGCCTCTCCTTCATCTTGCGGAAGCGATAGATCTCGCCGTTGCAGACCACCGCATTTCCGTTTAAGGTAAACGGCTGCATCCCCTCCGGGGTCAGTCCCATGATCGCCAGCCGGTTAAAACCCAGATATCCGTTTCCGGTATCCAGAATCCGGCTGTCATCCGGTCCCCTCGAGATCGTCCTCGAGAGCATCTCCGCCACCCTTTCATACTCCTCCTGCTCGCTGCAGTAAGCTAATATCGAACACATATTCGTTCTCCTTCCATTTTCCAAACACGACCTCTGGGGTAGTTTGTTCAAATACTAAAAAGCGCTCCAAGCACAGACCTCTCGGTCCGCACCTGAAGCGCCGTTGCCTCATCTCCTGAATATTTGCCCTGCCTCCGGGGTATCGTCTGCCCCGGCAAAAAAGTGACCTCCGGGGTATCTTGCCTCTCGTTACATCCTCTTGATCCTGTCCACCGCCTCGACCGTGCTCTCCCGGCTCCCAAACGCCGTCAGCCGGAAGTAATGTTCCCCGTGCGGCCCGAATCCGGATCCCGGCGTTCCGACCACATGCGCCTTCGTGAGCAAATGGTCAAAAAATTGCCAGCTCGTCATATTACCGGGGGTCCGCAGCCAGATGTAGGGGGCATTCACACCGCCCGATACCTCATAGCCTGCGGACCGCAGTCCCTCCAGAATATACTTCGCATTGCCCATGTAATACGCGATCTGTTCACGGACCTGCTGCCTGCCCGCTTCCGAGTAGACCGCTTCGCCGGCGCGCTGGATGATATAGGGCGCTCCGTTATACTTGGTCCCGTGGCGCCTCGCCCACAGCGGCCACAGCCTCTCGCCGCCCGCCGTCAGATCCATAGGGATCACGGTATATCCGAGCCGAAGTCCGGTAAAGCCCGCTGTCTTGGAGAAGGAACGGAACTCGATCGCGCACCCTCTGGCGCCCTCGCATTCATAGATGCTGTGAGGCACATCCGGCTCCGAAATATAGGCCTCATAGGCCGCGTCGTACAGAATGATCGAGTCATGCAGATTCGCGTAATCGACCCACTTCTGCAGCTGCGCCTTCGTCATGACGGCTCCCGTAGGATTGTTGGGGAAGCACAGATAGATCAGGTCCGGCACCTCCTTCGGCAGCTCCGGCACAAAGCCGTTCTCCGCCGTACAGGGCATGTAGATCACATTGTCAAACCGACCTGTCTGCGCGTTGTAAGCGCCCGTTCTCCCTGCCATGACATTGGAATCCACATAAACCGGATATACCGGGTCGCACACGGCGATTCGGCTCGAAAGATCGAAGATCTCCTGAATATTGCCGCAGTCGCACTTAGCTCCGTCCGAAATAAAGATCTCCTCTGCCGAGATCTCACACCCTCTGGCTTTGTAGTCCTTACGTGCGATCACATCGCGCAGGAATTCATAGCCCAAATCCGGCGCATAACCGCGGAAGGTCTCCGCATGACCCATCTCGTCCACCGCTCCGTGCAGAGCATCTATAACGGCAGGTGCGATGGGCTGTGTGACGTCGCCAATCCCCAACCGGATGATCTTTGCCTCCGGGTTCGCCTGAGAAAAATCCCGCACCCTTCTTCCGATTTCCGAGAACAGATAACTTCCCGGCAGCTTTAAATAGTTTTTATTTATCTTTGCCAAAATAGTCTCCTTCCGACTGCAAGCTCTCGCTGTCCACTCGACATCCTGTCCACGCATGGCTCTATATTCGCAATGACCCATGCCGACAGGTCACTTCGCCGCTTCGCGCAAAAGAAAGGCGCACCAAGTACAGATCTCTCGATCCACACCTGAAACGCCGTTGCCTCATTCACAATTTCAATATAACCGTCTCGCTTGAGACTTTCTTCTGTCTATACTACTTCCAACACACCGAAAAATCAAGAGTCGGAATCCTGTGTTATTAATCCTCCTGCTGCCGGTCGGACATAGCGGCCGCGATCTCCTCCAGAAATGCCCTCGCTTCCTTCGCGCCGCCGCAGGCGCGGAAGCTGTCAGAGATCTTCACCGCACTCGCTTTATAGGAAGGCTCATACAAAACCTTCCGGAGCGAGGCCATAATATCCTTCTCTGAAATGGACTCCAGCATAACGCCGGCTCCCAATTCCTCCGTTCTCCCAGCCACGGCTCCCTGCTCCGGCGTCTGTGGAAAGAGAACCAGCGGAACCCTGAAGTACAGCCCTTCGGAAGCGGAGTTCATGCCGCAGTGGGTAATGAATGCGTCCGCAATGGATAGTACCGCCATCTGGTCGACGGATTCGTGAATCTCGATATTGTCCGCGACATGATCGAAATGCTCTGTATTGGTCCCCATGGAGATGATGACCTGCCAATCAGTCTGACCCAGCGCATGAATACAGTTCCGGTAGAATTCTCTGTTCTGATTGACCGTTCCCATCGAGATATAGACAGTCTTTTCCGCCCGTTTCTCATACGGCTCCGTGACAGGCCGAATGGACGGCCCGATGAAATGATACCGGTCAGAGAAAGTATCCGAGCAGGGCTGGTAATATTTTGACGTATAGACGATGGTATTGGTCTCATTGTCGTTCTGGACGATATCCAGGATTCCTTTCACGGGATACCCTTTGTCCCGCAGGCGTCGGATCTGATTATTGATCTTGGGCATAGTAAAGAGCATCTTGGCGATATCCCAGGGCGACTCTTTCATATACTTTGCCGAATAGCGGTTGAAAGCGAAGGTCGTCGTCGAGGAGACATACGGGAGCCTGTGTTTCATGGCGACGAGCTTTCCCCAGAATGCGACAGAATCCGACACGACAATGTCAGGCCTGATCTCCCGGACCTTCTCCGTCGTCATTTCGTCCAGTGCCAGCGTGGAAGAGACCAGCAGCTCCGTGGCGAAGGCCTTGTCCTTGCCGACCCTGTCGGCGTTCTCCTTATCCTCCATCTCGAAGTCATAGCCGTCGCAGCCGATAAAGACTGCGCCCGCCCGCTCAATCTTCTCCCGGAACATCTCGAAGGAGAAGTAGTAGACCTGATGGCCGGCCGCCGTCAGCTCCTTCACGATTCCCAGCGTCGGATTGGTGTGACCGTGGGCCGGAATGCAGAACCATGCAATTTTCATCACTCGCACCGCCTTTCTGATTAGTCAAGCTGTAATGTGCGCCTCAGATCTCCATCTCCAGTAGAATCGGTGTATGATCCTGCCTGGGCCCCGAATCGATCATCTCCGACCGCTTCACCTGCTCCTTGATGCGGTCGCTGACCAGGAAGTAGTCAATTCTCCAACCGGAATTGTTGATCTTGCTGGTCCGGATTCTCTGCGCCCACCAGGAATAGACATCCTTCACGTCTCCATGCACGTAGCGGAACGTGTCGACGAATCCTTTGGCCAGAAGATTAGTAAATCCTTCCCTTTCCTCATCCGTAAATCCCGCCGACATGTGGTTGGACTCAGGATGAGCCAGGTCGATCTCCTTATGGGCTACATTGAAGTCGCCGCAGGCGATCACGGGTTTCTTCTGATCCAGCTGCGAGAGGTACTCCGCGTAGCATTTGTCCCATTCCTGGCGCTCGCCCAGTCTCCCCAGTCCGTCTCCGGCATTCGGCGTGTATACGTTGGCAAAATAGTAACCGCCGCAGTCCAGCACAAGCAGCCTTCCCTCGTCATCCATGGTACTCGGCGCGCCGATTCTGGGGGCGATCTTTTCCGCCTGAATTCCTTCTTTGTAAAGGATCATCGTTCCCGCATAGCCTTTTCTGGCCGGAGGCTCCGAGCTGATCCACTCGACATGATAGCCCGGGAACAGCGTTTCCAGCGCTTCCGTGTGTTTTTTGGCCGGTCCCGTTGCCGGAAGCTTAGTCTCCTGTATGGCAATAATGTCGGCGTCTTCCCTAGCCAATGTATTCAGTACATCTCTGGACAGCAGCGCTCTGGGAGAGTCCGATGTCAAGGCAGCGTTTAGTGAATCTATATTCCATGATATAAACTTGGTCATGTGTTCCTCCTTTTCCGAAACGTCCCTTGTTGTCTCAGACATGCGTTTCGGATGCAGCTCTGCTTTAATTCTGTACTTCCACTTTATCAGACTTTCTTCGTTTTGGGTATGCACCATATTCTTTATTGATATTTGTAAGTATTCAGCTTGAAAGTATGACTCTTTAGAGATATACTTAATTATATCTCTCTGGAGATACTTGCGTAACTGTTTTCTGATATATAGGGGTGCGGCTATGGGTATTATCACACTGTATCACGGTTCTCAACAAATTGTTGAATCTCCGGATCTTTCTATGAGCAAGCCTTCCAATGACTACGGCAAAGGCTTCTACTGTACAGAGCATTCTGACCTCGCCGGGGAATGGGCCGTCTCTGAAAGGACTGACGGCTATATCAACGCGTATGAACTGAACACGGAAGGACTGAATATACTTAATCTTAATTCACAAGATTATCATCTTCTCCACTGGCTTGCTCTCTTAATGAACTATCGCCGGATCCGGCTCTCCACGCCGATCATGCGAAGGGGTGCACAGTGGCTTACAGATCACTATCTTATTGATCTTGACGGAGTGGATATCGTAAGAGGATATCGCGCGGACGATTCCTATTTTTCCTTTGCCAGATCCTTTGTGAACAACGAGATCTCTCTGCAGCAGCTTGGTTCTGCCATGCGTCTTGGAAAGCTTGGAGAACAGATCGTACTGAAATCTCAGGAAGCATTCGACAGAATTCATTTCACCTCCTATGAGATTGCAGATCACACCGGTTATTACATACTTCGAATGCAAAGAGACCTGGGAGCCAGATCTGACTGGCAGAAAATCCTTGTAGCTGATGATGAAGAAGGATTGTATATTCGGGATCTGATGCGATTGACGCCTGATGAAGAAGAACTGAAAAGATTAAGCGGTCACGCATGATGACAGGACGATTTCTTCTGCATGACGTGCCGCATAGCAAAAAACTTCTCACAGTAAGGAGATTGACATGTACGCATATGAACAATGCTATCTGGATGACGCAATGAAAAACCTGGGGGAGGCAGTGGAATACGCAGTCCTAAAGTGTCAGCTTCTCCCTGATCGCTTCATGGAAATGTTCATTGCCGGTGGTTTGGCAGATGGATTTGAGCGCGGCGCTCCCTGGTGTGTGTCCGGAATGTCCGGAACAGAACTGGCATGCGAAACGATCCGTCGGGCGGGGCTGCGCAGAGAGTTTCCCGACGCGGTCAATTCTGACTCCTACTCACCGGAATACTGGAGCGGCTGGATCCTGGCCCGCTATCAGTATGAATATGGGCTGCGCTTCAGAGATATAACACGCTTTCTGCCCCTTCAGGATATCATCTGTATGTATCCCGCGCTCCATGAAGCATCTGAAGAAAAATTCATAGACACCGCTGAACAGATCAGACAGCGCAGCATAAAGGAAGCCCGTCTGCAGCAGATTCGGCGCCTCAACGCATACTCACAGCGAATGCTGGCGGACCGGTCCGGTGTATCCCTCCGGATGATCCAGCAGTATGAGCAGGGCGCCAAGGACATTCGCAAAGCCTCCACCTCCGGGCTTCTCTCCCTTGCAGCGACGCTCCATTGTGACATAGAAGATTTAATCTGCGAGTAAGCGCTTCTGCCAGCTCTTCTGTAGCTGCAGTCGCAGCTACTAACCATCCCCCCAGACGCACTCCCATAAAGATAATCCCCCTGCTCCATCTCAGGCACAGGGGGATTTACAAATCTGTGACCCTCATTACGAGAGTATTATTAACATTTCATTCACCCGACAACCACTCTTGCTTCATACGGCTTCAAAGCGCTGTCCTTTAATTCTCCCGCCGCATAGTTGGAAAGCAGGATCTCTCCCTTCGCCAGATCCGCAAACGGAACTTCATACCCCCGCAGATTGCAGTATGCGGTCAGCTTCTCATCGCCCAGCGTGCGCTCGTACGCGATCACATCATCCGTGCCTATCTCCAGGAACCGGATATCGCCGTCCGCGATGATCTCGTGGTCCTTGCGCAGCTGCACGAGCTTCTTGTAATAAGCCAGGATCGAATCGTCGTCCTTCTCCTCGCTCTCCACATTGATGTAGCTGTGGTTGGCCGGAATGCTGAGCCAGGGCTCGCCGGTCGTAAATCCTGCAAGTTCCGAGCTGTCCCACTGCATGGGGGTCCGTCCGTTGTCTCTGGAGCGCTCGCCGATGATATGCAGCGCTTCTTCCGCGGACTTTCCTTCCGCACACAGGATGTCAAAATAGTTCGTGCTCTCTACGTCTCTGTACTGGTCAATGGACGTATAACCCGCGTTAGTCATACCAATCTCTTCGCCCTGATAGATGTAAGGCGTGCCGCGCATCATGTGGATGAGCGTAGCCAGCATCTTGGCGGATTCTTTCCAGTAGTTCCGATCGTCGCCGAAGCGGGATACCGCGCGGGGCTGGTCGTGATTGCACCAGAACAGCGCGTTCCAGGCGCCGCCCGCCTGCATGCCTTCCTGCCATTTGCACAGAAGGTCCCGCAAGGCCTTAAAATCGGGATCCATGAGCGCCCATTTCTCGCCGCCCTTGTAGTCCACCTTGAGGTGGTGGAAAGAGAACACCATCTTGAGCTCTTTCTCGGCCGGATTTGCGTAGCGCAGGCAGTTGTCGAGGGATGTGGACGACATCTCTCCGACAGTCATCATGTCTGCAATGCCTGTATCATTAACAAGTTCTTTAAGATGCTGATGGATCCTGGGACCGTCCGTATAGAATCTTCTTCCGTCCCCAATAAAGTCATCTTCCAGTACATCCGGCTTGGAGATCAGGTTAACGACGTCGAAGCGGAAGCCTCTGACGCCCTTTCCCTTCCAGAAGCGAATGACGTTCTTGAGCTCCTCTCTCACCTGCGGATTTTCCCAGTTGAGATCCGCCTGGGAGACATCGAAGAGGTGCAGGTAATATTTTTTCAGAGAAGGCACATATTCCCACGCGTTGCCGCCGAACTTGGAAATCCAGTTCGTGGGAGCGTGTCCGTCCACGGGATCCCTGAAAATATAGTAATCCATGTACTTGGGATCGCCCGCCAGTGCCTTCTGAAACCACTCGTGTTCGGTGGATGTGTGATTGAAGACCATGTCAAACATAAGACCGATGCCGCGCTCGTCCGCCTCGCGGATCAGAGCCTCCGCATCCTCCATGGTTCCGAACATGGGATTGACCGAATAGTAGTCCGCCACATCGTAGCCGTTGTCGTTCATCGGCGATTTGAAGAAAGGAGTGATCCAGATATAGTCGATTCCCAGGGACTTCAGGTAGTCCAGGCGGGAGCGGATCCCGTTCAGATCGCCGATCCCGTCTCCGTTGGAATCACAGTATGACTTGATATAGATCTGGTACACTGTGCTGTTTCTGAAACTGCTCATGTTACCTCCTTGTCGAAGTGCCCAGCACAGCGATGCGTGTCACAGCAGGCTGCACTGATGTATCCTTATGGCAATACGGGCCCCCAAAAATGCGCGCTTCGTTGTGCAAGCATTTTTTGAGGCCCGCCTGATTTATCTTTTGTCTTATCTCATATTATCCGATGGATCCGATCGTCGTCGCTCCGGCCTTTACGTCAATGCCGTTCTTAAACGTGAGCTTTTCAAAGCCGTTGTCGTCTGTGATGACCATCATGGTGACCAGCGGGTGATTCGCTGCCTTGATCTTTTCGACATCGAATTCGATCAGCGGCTGGCCCTTCTTTACTCTCTCATTTTCCTTGACAAGGCACTTGAATCCGTCGCCCTGCATGCTGACAGTATCAAGACCGATGTGAAGGAGGATTTCCGCGCCGTTCATGAGGCGAAGTCCGATGGCGTGGTTGGAGTCAGGCATTGTGATGGAGACCATTGCGTCCGCAGGAGCTACCAGCACGTTGTCAGTGGGGTCGATGGCGATTCCTTCGCCAAGTGCCTTGGAGGCGAAAACCTGATCCGGAACCTCCTCGATGGCAACAGTCTTGCCTGTGAGGAATGCAGTGAACAGAGCGGGCTCACGGTTTGCCGCTGCTTCTGCTTCCGCGGCTGCCTCTGCGGCTGCCACTTCTGCTTCCTTGTCAACGCCCTTTCTCTTGCCGATGACATAGGTCAGAGCGAAAGGAACACCGATCGCGATCGCCATGGCGATTACAAAACGTCCCCAGAAAGTAGGAATGATGGAAAGGATTCCGGGAAGTCCGCCGACGCCGATGGAAGAAGCCATACAGCCTGTCGCTACGGAGAACATGGCCGCAAGAGCGGAACCTGTCATCGCGCAGACGAAGGGGAACATGTACTTAAGGTTGATACCGAAGATAGCGGGCTCTGTAACACCCAGGTAGCAGCTGATGCAGGAAGGAATGTTGACTTCCTGTTTCTCCGCATCCTTCTTCTGAAGGACGATCATAGCCAGAACTGCGGAGCCCTGTGCGATGTTGGAGAGCGCGATCATAGGCCAAAGCATTGTGCCGCCGAAGTCCGCGACCAGCTGAAGGTCGATGGCGTTGGTCATGTGGTGGAGACCCGTGATGACCAGCGGAGCATAGACGAAACCGAACAGCGCTGCGAAAAGGATCTTGACGGGACCTGTGATTCCTGCGTAAACAACTGCAGAGATCGCGGAACCGATCTTCCAGCCGATGGGGCCCAGAATGAAGTGTGCCGCCATTACGGAAAGAGTCAGGGAGAAGAACGGAACAAAGATCATGGACACTACGGAAGGAATGATCTTTCTGAAGAACTTCTCAAGATAAACCAGGCAGAAAGCCGCGAGCATAGCCGGGATGACCTGTGCCTGATAACCGATCATGTTGACCTGTGCGAAGCCGAAATCCCACTTCGGAATGTCCGCTGCCGCTGTGCCTGCCACTGCATAGGCGTTCAGGAGCTGTCCGGAGACCAGTGTCATACCAAGGACCAGACCGAGCATTTCGGTTGTGCCCATCTTCTTAGCTACGGACCAGCAGATACCTACCGGAATACCTACGTGGAAGACCGCCTCACCGATCAGCCACAGGAAGTGGTCGACGCCTGCCCAGAACTGGCTGAGCTCTACCAGTGTGTGTCCGCCCTGGAAAATGTACAGGGAGTCAATACAGTTGCGGAAGCCCAGGATCAGACCGCCGGTGATGATCGCGGGCAGAAGGGGCGTGAAGATCTCCGCCAGAACGGTTGCCAGTCTCTGCAGCGGATTCTGGTTCTTCTTGGACGCCTGCTTGACCGCATCCTTGGAAACGCCGCTGATACCGGAGACTTCCGTAAAATCGTTGTAGAACTCGGAAACCGTGTTTCCGATGATGACCTGGAACTGACCGGACTGCGTGAAGGTCCCCTTTACTACCTTCATGCCTTCGATCTTGCCGATGTCCGCTTTGCTCGGATCATTGAGCACGAAGCGCATGCGTGTCATGCAGTGCGCGACGGCGCCGACGTTTTCTTTGCCGCCGACGTACTGGAGCAATTCTTTTGCATCCTCTGTGTACTTACCCATACTTTCCTCCTCTTTTCTGATAAGTATTGTAGCATAGTTTCTTTCTATTGGCTTCTTTTGATGTCTGAACTAACTTGTTTAAACCTGTTAGTTTATATATATCAGAAGTTGCGGCATTTGTCAACGATTTGTTGCACAAAAAAGGCTGCAGCCCGGATTTTATCTCCGAACTGCAGCTGTCCTGCTTTTTAATACAGTATTTTGACTATAGTTATATAGTTATTTTCTCCTTCGCGCCACCGAGTAGAAGGCGAACATGTCCGGCCTGTGCCTGGATTGGGTATATTCAAACATCTCTCCCGCCGCGTTGTAAGTCTCCGACGTGACCACGGCCATGGCGCCGCAGTCCACCAGATGCAGGTACTTCTCGTCGATCTCCGTGATCTTCTCCACCGTGAGCGTTCTCCGCGTCGTGACGATCGTATCACCGACTACATTTTCCAGATACTCGTACACCGACTTCTCCGCGATCTCCGCTGTGAGCCCCGGAACGACCCTCGTCAAAAACCAGTTGTTGTCCAGAATCATGGGAACGTCGTCAAAATAGCGCACGCGCTGTATATAGTACACTTCCTCTCCGATCGAAAACCCGGTCTTGCGGGACAGATACTCGTCCACCTCAAAGGTCGTGAAGTGGATCACCTTGGTGTGGTACTCGCGGTTGTTCCTGGCCGCCGCTTCCTTCATGCTCTCAATGACATCAAAGGAGAAAACGTTCGCTTCCGCTTTGCGGTAGATCACGATGACGCCCTTGCCGTGAATGCTCTGCACATAGCTCTCGTCCGCAAGCCTGGCGATCGCCCTTCGAACAGTATTGCGGGACACGCCGTAGCGCGCCGTCAGTATATTCTCCGAAGGCAGGACCGACTGCGGTGCATAGAGCCCTTCCTCTATTTTTTCCTTTAAATCGTTGTAGATAGCTGTGTATTTCTCGGCAGGCATTTATAAGCTCCTAGTTTTGTAGAATCAGCATCGGGTAATTGGATTTGCAGGGATCTGCCCCCACTTGGTCAAACCGGCATAATACATTGTTCCCCATAATACGGAATAAGAGAATCATGCGTAAGAAACGCCATGTTTTCGGCCTTCGCCTGTGCGATCAACATCCTGTCAAAAGGATCATTGTGCTTGGGCGCATCTGCTGGACGTTTTAATGTCTCCAGCGCAAAAACGTGCCTGTCACGAACTTCAAGAGGGAGAAATCCTGCTTCTTTGCAGAACCCCGCAAGTTCTTTTCCCGTAAACGCCACATTGTCAGGATGAAGCGCATGTTTAATGGCAATTTCCCACACGGAAACCGTACTATAGTAGATAGCGTTATCGGAATCGAGAATGATTTCTCTCGCCTTTTCAGAAAGAGCGGGATCCTCATTAAGCGCCCAGATCAGAATATGCGTATCAAGAAGAAGGTTCATCATTCGCCTCCAAACAATGCTGCAATCTCTTTATTGTCGCGATCCAGGTCCGCCGGTGTTTTCAGCTTTCCCTTAGCAATGCCTATTCTTCTGGATACCGGAATATCCTGATAGATCGTCATCTTCACGACCGGCTTTCCATAACGGGCGATCACTACAGTTTCTTCTTCCCCGGTTTCAATTTTCTTGATCAGGCTGGACAGATTGGTCTTGGCTTCCAGAATATTTACCTGCATATCGACACCTCCTGTGCTGCGTAAATCCTGACCATGTTGGTCTTCTTTCTAATAGTGTATCTCAGGTTCCGGAAACATACAAGCACTTTTCTGACCATGCTGGCCAGCTTTACTTGATGCAAGAATACTTACAGCGCATCAATCAACGCCCTCGTCTCTTCCTCCGTGGTCCCCCAGTCCGTCGCGAACCGGATCACAGTATGGTCGTCATCATATTTCTCCCAGAAACTGTACTCCACCTTCTCTTCCAGTTTCTTCAGGACTTCGTTCTCCATGACATAGAAGATCTGGTTGGTCGGATTGTCAAAATACAGACGGTACCCCTTCTCACGCAGCGCCTTTTTGATACTCTTTGCCGCTCTGATGGCCGGCTCTCCGATCCTCTCATACAGACCGTCCCGGAACAGCTCGTCAAACTGGATGCCGAGAAGTCTCCCCTTGGCCAGCAGCGCGCCGTGCTGCTTGATGATCGTAAAGAGGTGCGGTATTTTCTTCGGGTCCGGAACCACCACCGCTTCTCCGAACAGGGCGCCGCACTTGGTGCCGCCGATGTAGAAGGCGTCGCAATATTTTGCCAGGTCTCTGAGTGTCACATCGCTTTCCGGGCTTGCAAGCGCATAGGCGAGTCTGGCGCCGTCCACATACAAAGAGATGCCGTACTTGTCACAGATCTCTCTGAAGGCAGCCAGTTCCGCTTTGGAATACAGAGTGCCGTACTCTGTGGGGTGAGAGAGGTAGATCATCCCCGGCATGACCATATGCTCATGGTTGGCGTCATTGTAGTAGTCCGCCAGATATTTCTCCGCGCTCTCCGGCGCTAATTTACCAAACCTATGCGGCAGTGTGAGGACCTTGTGGCCGCCGGCCTCAATGGCGCCCGCCTCGTGGGTACTGATGTGGCCCGTCTCGGCTGCAAGAACGCCCTGATAGGACTTCAGAAGTGCGTCGATCATGACCGCATTTGTCTGCGTTCCTCCTACAAGAAACTCCACAGCTGCTTGTTCGCAACCGCAGGCCTCCCGGATTCTTCTTCTGGCAGACTCCGAGATCTCATCAAGGCCGTAACCCGCCGTCTGCATCATATTGGTCTCGATCATCCTCTGCATGATCGCCGGGTGGGCTCCTTTTGTATAATCGCTGGCGAAGTTGAGCTTTTCGTTCATGATCGGTTATCCTCCTGTTGGTTTGTCCTGATTCCGATTATATTATCAATTGGTCAAATAGAACAGTTCCGTATTACCCTGACATGTCCCTGTGGACGGTGTATGCGCAGAAAGTGCCGCTGAAGTCCCCTTCAGCGGCACAAACCATCCTCCCTGTGTCAAATCACTTCCGCAGCAGTTCCACAAACGCATCTCCGCACTCGGAAGTCTTCGCCGTACCGCCCTGGTCAGGCGTCAGTTTCTCTCTGTGCTCTGTCAGCATCACTTCCATCGTGTCCAGAATCTTCCTGCCGAGGTCCTCGTGGCCAAAGAAGTCCAGCAGCTGCGAAGCGGACCAGATTGCCGCCAGCGGATTGGCGATCTGCTGCCCTGCGATGTCCGGAGCCGAGCCGTGAATGGGCTCAAACATAGACGGGAACTTCCTCTCCGGATTGAGGTTGGCACCTGCTGCCAGTCCCATGCCGCCTGCAATGGCTGCCCCCAGATCCGTCAGAATATCCCCGAACAAGTTGGAGGTCACCACGATCTGGAACCGCGAAGGATCCTTTACCATAAACATGGACGCCGCATCCACGAGAAGTGAGTAAGTTTTGACGTCCGGGTATTCTTCTCCCACTTCCTTGAAGATGCTGTCCCAAAAGACCATGGAATAGTTGAGGGCATTTGCTTTACTGACGCTTGTGAGCGTCTTGTGCTCTTTTCGCGCCAGCTCATAGGCGTACCGTATGACGCGCTCAGTCCCTTTTCGAGAGAAGACGCTGTCCTGAATGACCACCTCTTCCGGCTGCCCCTTGTAGAGCCATGCGCCCTGTCCGGAGTACTCGCCTTCCGTGTTCTCGCGGATGAAGGTCATGTTGATCTCTTCTTCTTTCACATCCTTCAGCGGACACTGCGCGCCTTTGAGGAGCTTTACCGGCCGCAGATTGATACACTGGTCAAAATCGTGCCGGATCCGGATCAGCAGATCCCGCAAAGAGATGTTGTCCGGAACGCCGGGATAGCCCACCGCGCCGAGAAGGATCGCATCATATTTTGACAGAATATCAATTCCGTCCGCAGGCATCATCTCGCCGGTCTTCAGGTAATACTCGCATCCCCAGGGGAAATCCGTGAAAGCAAACCGAAAGCTTCCGTCGAGTGAAGCCGCTGCATCCAGCACTTTTTTGCATTCCGCCATGACCTCCGGTCCGATTCCGTCTCCTGCTACAACTGCAATCCGATACTCTTTCATATTGCCTCCTTCCGCTTCATTTCGCAAAAAGTGGGGAGAGCACCGCTTCAAAGTCTCTCTATGTGACTATGAATTGCGATGCTCTCCCCTGTTTCTTCAATTTCTTTAGTTGAATGAATCCAAATTAATTCTTTTTATCACTTAATGAATCCAACCTGCTTACTGATCAGTTCTACCTGCTCGTCTTTCTTACGATTATACTCCACTTTCTTCTCCTCGAAATAGTTTCTTCCATAGGAGTCGATGGAGACGATCAGAGGACCGAACTCTTTGACGTGGCTGTGCCAGAGGGTCTCGGGCATCCCGAGGTCCTTCCACTGTGCTTCGACAATTTCCTCTACTTCTGTCGCCGCGACAACAGCGTTTCCTGCGGGAAATACGCAGTGGATGGCGCCGAAGTCTTTGCACGCGCGCTCTGTATTTTCTTTCATGCCGCCTTTGCCTAGGATCACACGGACGCCGGTGATCTTGACAAATTCATACTCGAACTTCTCCATGCGCATGGAGGTTGTCGGTCCAACGGAGACCATCTCATATTTGTCATCGCCGAGAGGACGGATAATGGGACCTGCGTGCAGGATCGCTGCGTCTCTGACGTCTACGGGAATCTCGCGTCCCTCTTCCACAACGCGGCGGTGGGCCACGTCGCGGCAGGTGGTGAGATCGCCTGTGAGATAGATGATGTCGCCGATATGGATATCCTTCAGGTCCTCCGCGGAAACAGGGGTGACCAGGATCTTCTTGCCGTCTCTGACTTCTACTGCCATTTTATGTACTCCTTTCCGGGTGCTTCCGGGCACCGGCTCATTCTCAGGCTTCCTTGTACTCGAAACCGGTGTGGGTGTCCACCGTGAAGTTGAGATCCTTGTCAAAAACGATGTGTCCTCTTCTGTGGCTCCAGCAGCCGACGTTGAC
>JAZQCI010000062.1:0-47866 GCA_045546175.1 Lachnospiraceae bacterium
CTGGCATATTGTTTGGGTTTTTCCAAGAGGGTGAGCGCCGTATCGGCGGCAACCGCCATACCGGGTTTATCCGCCGGCACGTGTCCGATCCAGATACGCCCCGCCATGATCACGCCGTTTGCCTCTTCCGCAGACAGCGAAAACTGTTGCATCACAAGTGCGTCCAACCGTACAGAATCCACCGTTTCATCCCCCTAATATGCTCATTGTCCCTCTATTGTACGCAAACAGTCGCACCGTGTCAATAAAAAAGGGTGGACTTTTTTGGTAAAAACAGTTAAAATGTAAAATGGATAAATTTTTAGAAAGGAGTTGACCCACTGTGGAACGTTGGGAACTGTTTGACCGCAACGGCAATTCGCTGTCGCGTACCATTCGCCGCGGCGAACGGATGCGTTCGGGGGAATACCATAAAGTGGTGCACATCTGGGTGGTCAACTCCATGGACCGCGTGCTCATTCAGCAACGGTCTGCGCGCCGTAAACTCATGCCGAACGTGTGGGCGGTGACCGGCGGTTCGGTCATTGCAGGGGAAGAAAGCCTTGCCGTCGCCTGCCGCGAACCTCCTTTTAGGCACAAACTTGTTTTTTCACTATTTTGACTCCCAATATTCAACTCACTCTTTGCGCTTTTGGCTTCGATTGGAATCTGTTTTTTCCACAAAGCAATCATCTGCCTAATTCTATGGAAAATTTCTTCTTAAATCGGACAAAAACCACATTTATTCAGAACCCTTTAGAATATGATTCTGCAGATTTGGCCATTTATGCCTAAACGCCGCCTTCATCTAGCGCATCTCACAAATCTTGCCACCCTCTTGTCTATCCATTCAGGAAGTTATATAATTCTCGCAGCCTGATCATCACAAAAACTAATATTGGCGGCAAGACTTATCACAAGTGGTACTCTTCCACAATCTCCGCAGACAGCGGCAAAAAAGTCCATAAGTATATCCCCAAAGCAAACAAACCGCTTGCCGCCGGCCTCGCCCGCAGACAGTTTTACCTCAAGCAAATTGAAGAAATCGACAATGAACTGGATGCTCTGAACACATATCTTTCAAAACATCGCCCTCCCACCGCTCTCGATTCCTTTTTAGATGATGCTGCGCTTGTGAATATTTTGAAAAAGGAGCTTCCTGCTCCGGAAGCCTCGCTGGCCGAAGAACTCAATAATTGGGTACATGCGGTTTACGAAAAAAATCCCAATCATCCCGAAAAGCTGGTCGTCCCTACAGTAACCGGAGAAATGGTCCGCTCGAAGTCAGAAGCAATGATCCTGATGCTTCTTGAATATTCCGGCATCCCGTACCGTTACGAATGCAGGCTGGATATCGACCGCAAGGCATATTATCCGGACTTTACAATACGCCATCCCTATACAGGTGAAATCTTTTACTGGGAGCATGTCGGTATGCTCGACGATCCCTCCTATCGCTCGGATTTTCTTAACAAGCTCCACAAATATATCAATAACGGTCTGCTTCCGGACCACAATCTGATTCTCACCTATGAAAGCGACGGTCATCCCCTTGATATTAAGATTGCCCTCGATAAAATCAGGGAATTCCTGTCATACGATGGACTTCTGACTGTTTGACAGAACTGGATCACTCATTCTTGAAAGAGGAAAAGTGGATGAGGGCATGGGAAATCGCACAGGGGATTGCGTGGCACAGGGAATTGCGCGGCGCGGAAATTAGGCATAAACAGCCAAATTGGGCAGAAGAGATCCCAATGGCTTCAGAAAAAGCCATGATTTCTATCAAATCAGGAAGACTTTTTCCACAGCTCTAGGCATAGCACACCCTTAGAGAAAAAATATCTCCCAATTGCTTGCTTCAGCACAACGTTCAGGCAAGAAATTGGGAGATGAAATTGTCAAAATAGCGTTTTATGCCTAAAGTACCGCATCGCCGCGCATCAAACCGCCGCGGCGCAGCAGCAGGCGGGTCAGGGTCGTTTTGCCGGAGCCGGATTTTCCGACGAGGCCGATCCGCTGGCCGGCCGGTATATGCAGGTCAAAGTGCTCGAACACGGCAGTGGGGTGACCGCCGCCCGTGTACCAGAAGCTCAGGTCGGAGAAATCGATGTCGCCCTTTTTCACGACCAGGGCCGGCGCGTCCGGAAGGTCGGCGACAAGGCGGGGCTCGTCCAGGATCACCGTCATGTCGTGGGCGTCTCCCAGGGCGTGGTTGATGCTCTGCATGACGCTCGTCAGCATGTTAAAGCGCAGGGTCAGGTTGTTGGTGTAGCTGAACATCATGACCAGAGTGCCCGCGCTGATGCCGAACCAGGCGTTGCCGCCCGCCAGAAAGAAGGTCAGGGTCTGCATGAGCTGGTTGTAGGCGCTCGTGAACTTGCTGGTCTGGCTGACCAGGGAGCCTCCGTAGCGGTTGTTGTGGAACGTCATGGACTGGTTAGCCAGAACGTCAAAGCACATGGAAGACAGATCATAATAGACCAGGATCTGCAGCTTCCACAGGCTGTAGTCCTGGAGCTTGCTGCAGACCTGCCCCAGCACGTTGCACAGGATCAGCGCGAGGATGTGGGGCCCGAAAACGGGAAAGACCTGGTCCGCCGTGACCTGCGAGGCGCCGATTCTGTCGATGATCCTCGCAATAATCAGCGGATTGCCGAAGGTCAGAAAGTAGGCATACCCCGTGGAAGTGAGAAGATCCAGCAGGAAATAGGGCCAGTGGCCCAGTGTCGCCTTGCCAAAATAGTAAAGGGTGCGTCCGGTGACGGAGGTATCTTTTTTTGTGCTGCGGAGGGTGTTGTCGTTTTTATTATTATTCTTAATACTGTTCATATATCTTCTTATTCAGTGTATTGAGGACATGCTTCTTGTCGGCGCTCCACAGGGGTGCGATGAGAAGCTTTTTGGGCCCGTCTCCCGTGATTCGGTGGATGACCGTCTCGGGCGGAAGGAGCTTTAGGCAGTCAATGATCAGGTCGCAGTAGGAATCAAGTGTGGGCAGCGGGAAGGGCGCAGCCTCATATTCGCAGGCAAGCTGTGTCCCCTTTAATATGTGCAGAAGCTGGAGCTTGATGCCGTCAAGGGGCGGGTTCAATTGCGAGAGATAACGGACGGTTTCCAGCATATCTTCGCGCGTCTCGCCGGGGAGGCCCAGGATGACGTGGACGATGACTTCGAGGCCGGCGGGGGATTTGCCGAAGGGTTCCTTGAGCCTGCGGTAAGCATCTTCAAAAACCGGAAGCTCATACCCGCGATGAACGCGGCGCGCCGTCTTTTCGTGGATTGTCTGCAGGCCCAGTTCCATCCAGACGGGCTTGCCGGAGGATATCTGAAGATCCCGGAGCATCTGCACCATTTCAGGGGGCAGGCAGTCCGGGCGCGTGCCGATGTCCAGGGCAACAATCTGCGGATGGGAAAGCGCCTCCGCGTAGAGAGCGCGGAGCCGGTCGACATTTCCGTATGTATTGGTATAGGACTGGAAATAGGCGATATAGCGGCGGTCCTGCACCGCGATGGAAGCCGGGATCTTGGGATCCACTCGCATTCTGGCTTCTTCGATCTGCTCGCTTATGGGCAAAAGCGGCGCGGCGAAATCGCCGGAGCCGCCTTCCGAGCAGAAGGTGCATCCGCCGGTACCTATGGATCCGTCGCGATTCGGGCAGGTGCAGCCGCTCTGCAGGGACAGGCGGTAGACTTTGGTGCCGAAGCGGGAGCGCATGGATTCGTTAAAGGAGAGGTAGTGCATAGTTTATAGCTTTCTGGTTTGGTAATTATTAAGCAGCCCGGTTGGAACCGGTTGCTGTCTTGGTTTGGGTGGAACTGCTTGCTTTCCGGCCCGGTTGGACCATACAGGCTCTTTATGATCGGCCTGCCCCCATGGGAAAACGGCAGATTAGTGAAAAACAGCTGTTTTGGAAGCTTTTCACTGTGTGGTTGGATTAAAACACACATTATAAGGCCCGCGGCCTCCATTTCAATGCGGCGGCAAGCTGCGCGACGGGGGCCATCCGGGGAGAAATCTTGTCATTGATCCAACTCAGGAAAAATATCTTCTGATTTCCGTGAAATTAGCATGCAGGCCGCAAAAGGCATGGAGGCCGGAGAAGAAAAAAGCAAGTATATGATCCAACGCGCCCAATATTTTGCGGGCCCTGCGAACCGCACCTCTACAATATCATAAACAGGACAGACAGGCAGACAGCCAAAATGTTGGCCGAAATACGGTATATCGATAAACGCAGAAAGCATTCATGCGGCTCCTCACAGAACATTTCGGCTTTAATTTGAATGTGACAGGGGGACGTATCAGGTGACACATTTAAAATGTGTCACCTGATACGTCCCCCTGTCACATTTGCCTCGTCAGCTTACGCTGACTTCCCCGGCGAGGACTTTCTTGTAATCGGCGAGATTTTTGCGCAGAAGCTCCGGCGTATCCAGCTCATAGGGACAGCGCCCGGCGCACTGTCTGCAGTTTATGCAGGTCTCTATTTTGGCCATTTTCTCCTGCCAGGTCTCGGAGAGCCAGGAAGCGGAGGGTGCGCGGCGCAGCATCAGGGACATGCGGGCGCAGTTGTTGATTTCGATGCCCATGGGGCAGGGCAGGCAGTAGCCGCAGCCGCGGCAGAAGTCGCCGGCCAGCTCGTCCTGCTCGTTTTTTATATAGGCGGCAATCTCGCCGGTCATGGACGGCGTCTCGTCCATATAGGAGAGCCACTCCTTAAGCTCGTGCTCGCGCTGGACGCCCCAGATGGGCACGAGATTGTCGAACTGCGTCATGTAAGCCATGGCGGCATCGGAGCGGGTGATCAGGCCGCCCGCCAGCGCTTTCATGCAGATAAATCCCATGTTTTTTTCCGCGCAGGCGCGCACCAGGGCGATCTCTTTCTCCGAAGAGAGATAGCTGAAAGGATACTGTAGGGTCTCGTAGAGCCCCGACTCGATGATCTCCTGCGCCACGGCAAGCTTGTGGGTCGTGATGCCGATGTGGCGGATCAGTCCTTTCTCCTTGGCCTCCACGAGACATTCGTACATGCCGGTGCCGTCGCCGGGCCGGTAGCACTGGTTCACCATATGCAGCTGGTAGATGTCGATGTAGTCGGTGCGAAGGTTTTTCAGAGACGTCTCAAGGTCTTTCCAGAAGCCTTCCGGCGTTTTGGCCGCGGTCTTGGTGGCGATATACACTTTTTCGCGCATGCCGTCGAAAGCTTCGCCGACCTTTTCCTCGCTGTCGGTGTAAGCCCGTGCGGTGTCAAAAAAGCGCATGCCCCCTTCATAGGCCTGCCTCAGGAGGGCGACGGCCACTTCGGTGGTGTCGCGCTGGATGGGAAGACATCCGAAGGCGTTCTGGGGGACGATGATTTCTGTGCGGCCGAGTCTGACATTTTTCATTCGTTTAACCTCTTGAATTATTTTGCGCTTTAGGAAACTGATTTCCTGCTATTATACATGGAATGCGGCGGTATCACAAGGATGGCGGGAAGTGTGCGGCGAGGCATCCTTGTGATACTGCTGCGTGCGGGCGCGGCGGGGGTATGATGTGCGGCGATTCGATGGGTTAGGCACAAAACGCTATTTTGACAATTTCATCTCCCAATTTCTTGACCGAACGTTGTGCTGAGGCAAGCAATTGGGAGATATTTTTTCAATAGAGGTGCTGCTATGCCTAGAGCCATGGAAAAAGTCTTCCTGATTTGACAGAAATCATGGCTTTTTCTGAAGCCCTTGGGATCTCTTCCGCCAAATTTGGCTGTTTATGCCTAATCTTCCACGCCTGCCGCTAAGTGCACGACATAATCTCCCTCCAGGTCTCTGCAAATCTTCCCGACATAGAAAAAACACAGGGATTTCGCATTAATCAATTAATGCGAAATCCCCGTGAAGTTTCAGATTGTATGAAATTTTTCGATTTCTGTCTGCGGTTCAGGTATCCAGACTCTTCAAATACTCGTAAGCCGGCTTGTATTTCAGCCTGATCCTGTCATAATCCCTCTGCTTGGGATTCCTGATCCTGCTTATATCCATGTTATGTGTGAGATCGGCCATCTTTACTCTGCGGGCCAGAGGATTCTTTGCAAGCCGCCTCACGTAGTCCATATATTTTTCACCATCTGCATGCGTCATGAGTGCCACCGCGTCCGCGATCTCGTCTCCGAAGAAGCCTCTGATATCTTCGATCTCGACAGACGTATCTTCCACCGTATCGTGCAGATAGCCGACGATCTTCTCCTGCGGCGTATCGAGCAGAGAAGCCACCTTTTCCGGATGCGTGATGTAAGGTACGCCCGACTTATCCCTCTGTCCGCGATGCGCGATCGTTGCGATCAGTTTTGCCACTTCGATTTTTTCAAGATCTGTCAATCTACTCACCTCTCGTCTTTTCTGTTACTATACCTGCCTGCCGAGGGCCTCATCCTCCAAACATAGTCCCGTCAAACGCCTCTTCCAGCTTAACGCCATTCACCGTCTGTCCGTCCCCAGTCTCTACTTTGAAGCGGAAAGCCTCCCCCGCCTCCATATCCTCGATCCGCAAATCAACGGTATCAACTCCGTTTGTCCTCCAGAAGCGCAGTTTCGTTCCCGCCGGGATCTCCTTCTCCTCCCCGGTCGGCTCCTGCGTCATGAGGTCCACCGCCTCTGCCTTCAGAGGCACCAGGCTGGTCAGCGTAATGTCCGCCTCAATCTCATAATAGTCCGTCAGAGGAGCAGGCATTCCGTCCTCTCCCACCTCATAGAAGCGACGTCCGCCGTAGGAACTCATGAGCTGCATTCTCGTGCCCAGCGCGAACTTCGAGGGATCGATCAGGGAATAACGCTCGCTATAGCTCTCTTCCGGCTTGTACTCTTCGCCCACATAGACCGGATAGAAGGCAGACGCAAGGCCGGTTCCTCCCATTTTGCCCACGGACGCCGGGACCTTGTCCTTGATCTCGAATACGCTCAGTTCCGGATAATCGCTGTCCGTTCCCGTTATCACGTATACATAGTTTCTTCCGTCCCCGGTGTGCACAAAGTACGGCTGTATGCTGTAGCAGTTCAGCTCCGTCTCGCAGACCTGATCCCCTACGCTGACCCTGATGCCGGAGTACTCGTAGATCTCGTTCCCCTCTTTGTAGGTGCCGGTCACCGACAGTTTCTCGCCGCTGCCGTCTCCGTCCAGGTCAAAGGTCATCTCCGTAAACGGACTCATTGTTCTCACAAAGCCGTCTTCGGAAGGCCCGAAATTGCCCGTGAACAGGGCTGCCTCTTCGTCAAAAGGAATCTTGGATTCCAGTGTTCCCATCGCGTAAGGCGCGATATCGGAAGGCGCGAACAGGAAAGTTACGCCCTCCTGGTCGATCACCCACTTCAGGTCATTCAGCCCCTCGTCAAAATAGTACTGCAGCATATCTTCCGCATCATCCAGGGTTGAGCCGTCCGCCTGTGCCCGGAGATATTTTGCCACGACAGGCTTCAGGGCCGCGGGATCCTTAAAGACATCGGCAAGTGCGATCGGTTCCCCGTTTTCGGGCCTGTAATTGTAGCCGGTGTACCCCACGGAGCCGTGCGCCGCTCCGGGATAATACAGGGAGGTCACATCATAGAAGCTCAGGACCGACTGGTCACACCTGACCGGCACGATCTTTCCTTCCACATTTCCCTGGGGAAATTCTTCCGTATCCTCTCTCTTATCCGCTATAGCGCTCTCTGCCGCCTCTTTGACCTCCGTGAATGTCTTTTCATACTCCTCTTTGATCCGGTCATTCTCTGCTTCAATAGCCTTGTTCAGCTCAGGATAGTCAATGGCCGCCTCTTCCGTGAGCCTGACCGTATCGTAGAAACCGCTGGCGATCAGCGTGAGCCCCTGCTCCGCCATACGCGAGTGGTTCTGCAGCACAAATACAGGGCGCCCGCCGAGGCTCTCCGTCTCCCCGTCCTGCGCGCTTTCCCCCTGCGCCTGTGCGGGCTGCGCCGTATTCTGCGTCTGGGCGGTCTCTTCCTGTGCCTGCCCGGCCTGCTCCTGTGCCTGTCCGGCCTCTTCCTGTGCCTGCCCGGCCTGCTCCTGTGCCTGCCCGGCCTGCTCCTCCTGGCCTGACTCTTTCTGCTCCTGCACGGCTTCGCTCTTCTGCGCATCCTGCGCGGCCGGCTCTCCCGCGCCCGCTCCGCATCCGCAGAAAACTCCTGTGATCACAGCTGTCAGCAATACTGCCGTAATTCTTTTTTTCATAGATATGCCTCCTGTCGCATATTCTGTCGCAAGCTTTCTTTGTCATCAGGCCCGGAGACTTCCCGACCTGATATGGAATTATTAAGGCTCGCGGAGCGAGCCGCCGCGCCGCGTGCGGGTTGCCGCTAAGGCAACAGCTTCCTCTCCGCACGCGTGTGCATCCTGTAATACTAGGGGGCATCTTCCCCCCTAGTATTATAGCACATGAAAGAGTATCCCTCTGCGTTATTCGACGCGCACGCGCTTAGCATGGTATAATACCGAAATAACCCTAAAATCGAACTCTTTCAAGGAGCCTCCCATGCCCAACGGCTTTTTACCACTTTCCAGACAGGAACTCACAGAACAAGGCATCACACAGCCCGACTTTGTCTATGTAAGCGGCGACGCCTACGTGGATCACTCGAGTTTTGGCACCGCCATCATCTGCCGGCTGCTGCAGTCGCGCGGCTACAGCGTCGCCCTGATCTGCCAGCCCGACTGGCGCGACCCGCAGAGCGTGCAGGAATACGGAGAGCCCCGCCTGGGCTTTCTCGTCTCCTCCGGCAACATGGATTCCATGGTCAACCACTACACGGTCGCCAAAAAGCGTCGCCACCAGGACGCCTACTCCCCCGGCGGCGTCATCGGCAAGCGCCCCGATTACGCGGTCATCGTCTACTGCAACCTGATCCGGCGGACTTACAAGCACACGCCCATCATCATCGGAGGGATCGAAGCGAGCCTTCGCAGGCTCAGCCACTACGACTACTGGTCCGACCGGGTCCGCCGCTCGATCCTTCTCGACTCCGGCGCCGACCTGATCTCCTACGGCATGGGCGAGCACAACATTCCCGAGATCGCCGACGCCCTCGCCTCCGGCATAGGCATCCGCGACATCACCTATATTGACGGAACCGTCTACAAGACCCGCGACGAGGAGAGCATCTACGACGCTATCCGGCTCCCCGACTTCGAGCAGGTCCGCAGTGACAAAAGGCAATATGCCTGCAGCTTTGCGATCCAGCACGGCAACACCGACCCCTTCCAGGCCAAAAGATTGTACGAAGCCTACGACGGCAAGCTCTTCGTTGTGCAGAATCCGCCCGCAAAGCCCCTGACCACCCAGGAGATGGACGACGTCTACGCCCTGCCTTTCATGCGGGCTTATCACCCTTCCTATGAGAAGGACGGCGGCATCCCCGCCCTGAGCGAGATCAAGTTCAGCCTGACTTCCAACCGGGGGTGCTTTGGCGACTGCAATTTCTGTGCGCTGACCTTCCACGAAGGCCGCATCGTGCAGGCGCGGAGCCATGCGTCCATCCTGGCAGAGGCCAAAACCTTCCTGAAGGATCCCGATTTCAAGGGCTATATCCATGACGTCGGCGGACCCACCGCGGAATTCCGGCGCCCGGCCTGCGACAAGCAGCTCACCAAAGGCGCCTGCAAACACCGCCGCTGCCTGTATCCCAAGCCCTGCCCCAACCTGAAAGTGGACCACAGCGACTACCTCTCGCTCCTTCGAAAGCTCCGCGCTCTCCCGGGCGTCAAAAAAGTGTTTGTCCGGTCGGGATTCCGGTTTGACTATCTTTTGGCAGACAAGGACCGGACCTTTCTGCGGGAACTGTGCGAGTACCACGTCAGCGGACAGCTCCGCGTCGCGCCCGAGCACATCTCGGACAATGTCCTGTCCCGGATGGGCAAGCCGGACGTGGGCACTTACAACGCTTTCTGCCGCGAATTCGAGAAGATGAACGAGAAGCTCCACAAGAACCAGTACATCGTTCCTTACCTGATGTCCTCCCATCCGGGCAGCACCATGAAGGACGCGATCGCGCTGGCCGAGTATATCCGCGACCTGGGCTACATGCCCGAGCAGGTCCAGGACTTCTACCCGACGCCGGGAACCATCTCGACCTGCATGTATTACACGGGTCTCGACCCGACGACCTTGAAAAACGACGACCCTGCCACCATGCAGAAGGTCTACGTCGCGCGCGACCCTCACGAAAAAGCCATGCAGCGCGCGCTCATCCAGTACCGCGATCCCGCCAACTACGCCCTTGTAAAGGAAGCTCTCCTTCGCGAGGGGCGCGCGGACCTGATCGGCTTCGGGGACAAGTTCCTGATCCCTCCCCGGGCGCCGCGCACAGGAGCAGGCGTGCCTTCCGGTAACCGGGGCGGCGCGGGCGCTTCCAAAGGTAAGGCCGACGCCGCCGGGAGAAAAGCCGGCGGCGCTTACGGCAAATCCGACTCCAGGGGAAAAAGCGTCAAATCCTCCGGGAACAAGGAGCGCTCCCGACACAGCGCCTCGAGTCATGGCGGCATTGATTCCCGTCGCCGCTCCCGAAAGAAATAGACCTTTCCACAGAAAGAGTCCGCCGCACCAGGTCATTCCCGGTGCGGCGGACTCTCCGTTACCGCAGTATAAAGTAGAGACTTCCGCTCATTTCTTTCCCGTCGAAAGTACACTTTTCCAGCCCTGTCCCTTCGCTGTCTGCCAGAAAAGCGTATAATTTTGTTCCGCCCTTCAGTCTGTCAACGCCTTCCCGGGCCGACAGGCGGATCTCATACGGATGCCCCTGCTCCATCGCTTCGCCTTTCAGCTTCAGCTTCAGGTCCTTTTCATCCGGCACCTTGCAGCAGCAGATCGCTGTCTCTGCGATCACTCTTTCATCCGACGGATCCACGATCTGCACCGTCAGCATGGCAAGATTCGCCCTGATCTCCGCGGGATTATCAAATTTCAGCGTGATCTCCTCCGGTTTGACATCTCTTTCCGGCGTGAGTGGCTGACGGATCACGGAGGTGCCATCGTCCGTGATCAGGTCGCTCTCGCATGCAGCGCTCTCCGCGCCGGTCGTATCAAACAGGATCGGCGGCAGCGTCGCCGTGAAGCTGTGTATATATAAGACTATACTGACAGCCACAAGGACCGGCCTCATGACCATGATAAAATTGTCCGGGACAAACGCTCTTTTTTCACCTTTTTGCATGGCAGGTGCGGTAAGAAAGACAATCGCCAGCATTGCCGCTACATATATGGTGGCAAGCAGCGGATCAAACCTTGCCAGATCTTTTTCCACAAAGAAGCCGTGCAGCGTTCCGTATCTGAGATTCTCCGTCGGAATCTCCATAAGATGCGGAAGGAGCAGCTGGTTGATCATCCCTGCATACCCTGACGGACCCGAGCTTCCCGCGCCCAGCTTGAGGAAATAGCAAAAACTTCCTATTGTTTCAATCAGGATTCCTTCTCGAAGGAATCTGTCGTTTACGCACATGCATATTGCCATAAACGGTCCGGCAAGATATACCCAATAGCTTCGCGCGTAGGAAAGCGCCATAAACGTATTCCACAGGAAGCAGCAAATGAAAACGATTTCCCTTTTGCTCATCTCCTTGCGATAATAGACCCAGATGAGCAGCCCAAGATAGCACACCACCCACGCAATTACCGCTTTTCCCATCATGACGGCCGTATCCATGATTCCCTTGATCACGTCGTCATTCTGGGCCTGAAGGGCGTACTTATAGATGACGCTGTTTCTGTATATCAGCTTTTCGATGAGTACAAGTCCCGTCATGGAACCGAAAATCGCAAAAACTTTCGGGAGGTTCTTCTCTTTCAGAAGAATAAGGGGCAGCGCCATGATCAGTCCGAATCCCTTGAGAGGGACGGACAAAAGGAACGCCAGCCAGAACAGTTTCATATTGCCTTTCAGATAATAATAGAGTCCCAACGCCAGAAAAAAGGTTGCTATTACTTCAAGCTGGCAGCAGAACAGGACCGGAAAAGTCACAAGCATGCTGCTGAAGTACAAATAAACGGCGAGCAGTCCTCTCTCTCTGTTTTGGCCGCATAAGAGAACGATTTTGTAGACGAGATATGCCACCGCGATCATGAACAGGACGAGAAGGAGCTTGGACCAGAGAAGGGAAATGCTCCACTCCTGATAATTCTTCCCCAGAAGTTTTGTCACCAGAAGCATGGGCGCCTGCCAGACGGCAAACAGGATGAACACCGGGAGACTGTAGTTGGCGCTGTATCGGTTGGCCGCCCTCTCAACACTGTATTCATAAAAGGTGAGGAGTTTTCCGTTTTTGATGGCAGACAGGAAAATATTGGCGTTGTCGATCGTATTGAGAAGATCCACATACATAAAGATAAAATATGCCGCCGCGGCTGCCGCCAAAAACAGCCCGATCTCCATCCATATAATAGCCTTACTGCCTTTCCTTTTCCCTGCTGCCATTTTAGCTCCTTCTGTCCGATTGCTTTTTTCGGCAAAACTTTTCTTAATCCGAAGCGCTCTTCGCCGCATCGCCCGTTTCTTTGCACGCGTACTCTTTTTTTATTTCTTCCGTAAAGGGGGCCGTTTTCTCCCACTGCTCATCGCGGACCGCCTCGATATTATACTCGCCTGCCAGCAGGCTTCCGATAAACCCGCAGATCTTCTCCGCCCCTTGAACATTGGCGTGCCCTTCATCCGCATTGTCCTGCGCATAGTCATAGTTCAGGGCCTTATAGTACCTGCAGGTATTAAAGTCGTAAAAAGGGAGCCCGTATCCTTCTGCGAATTTCGCGGCGGCGTTGTGATCTTCCGCCGTCCACCGGACGGTCGGCGTCTTGACAAGGATCAGGTCGATCCCCTTCTCTTTGCAGAGGTCCGCGATCCTGCCCATATACACCTTGGAAGTGTCGGGCCACTCGGTGTACTCGTCCGTCTCGGGCTGCAGCTCGATTCCCGCCTTCGACGCGGCGGCGAAGTCTTCTTCGCTCTCCCCGATCATTTTGAAATCGGTCTTGCCGTACCTGTCCGGGAGCGGAACGTAGCCTTTCAGGGCTTTATACGGTTCGAGCTCCGAGAGCACAAAGTCCGCCCTGTCAAGCTCCTTCCAGCGGTCATGAAACCGTATGTTGGGCAGCAGAAAACTCTTGAAGTTCAGTTCGGGAAATTCCTTCACGGCCGTCTGCACTGCCTCCACTTTATTGGGCGACCACTTCATATAGGACAGCGCCTTCTGAACGGACGGCTCGTCGCCGCTGCTGACCCTCGTGTAATAGACGTCCATCACGACCGCCTGCGGGGTCTGCGTCTTGAGCGCTTCCCGGAGCCAATAATAACTGAGCCAGGTGCTCTGCCTGCTGCTTCCCAGGTTGTAGCTTCGGATTCCGCAGCGGTCATAAAACTCCTGCGGGGAAAAGCCGCAGTAGCAGTGGCTGCTCCCCAGAAAGAGCACATCCACCGTGTTCTTCTCCATCTCATAGAAGCCGCCGTATTGCGCGTACGGACTGTACACTCCGTATTCCTGCCCTTTGATCTTCAGCACGCGGTTGATCCCATGCACCATGAGGACCGCCAGAAGGCAGAAGATCAGGCATTTCAGCACTTTAAAGGCTCTTTTTTCAGAAGTACTTTTCATCCCTCTCAGAAGCCTCCGTAAATAAATGCCTGCGCGTCATATCCGAAACCATAAGTTCCGAAAACCATTATAATTCCTATACACGCCAATGTAAGTCCCCAGCGGATCGTAATATGCTGCTCCGCGATCCAGTCCCGAACAGATCCCTTTTCCTGGGCCCGGCTGACAAAAAACAGGACCAGAATCGAAGCAGAGAGCAGCTCCCATTCCTGATAAGGCATAATGGAATTCAGAGATCCGTTTAAAAGGACCCACGGGTTGAATACCGTCAGCATGGACCGGACCATGTGCAGTCCGCTCCTGAGGCTGTTCGCCCTGAATATGATCCAGGCCGTCATGACCCAGAAGCACGTTCCCAGCGTCTGATAAAGCCTCCGGGAAAACGTCCCCTCGGACAGCTTTACCATTTCACACACTCTGTTTCTGAGCGGCGCCGTACATGTGCCAAAAATCTGATAAAACGCATGCAGGCACCCCCAGAACAGGAATCGGATCCCCTCTCCGTGCCAGAACCCGCTGACCAGGAAGGTAATGAACAGGTTGATATATTTTCTTACTGTTCCTTTGCGGTTTCCTCCCAGCGGAATATACACGTAATCTCGGAGCCACTCGCTTAGGGACCGGTGCCATCTGCGCCAGAAGTCCTGTACGGATACGGCAAAATAGGGATGGCGGAAGTTGTCGACGATCTCGATCCCAAAGAGTTCCGCCACTCCCTGCGCGATCGTCGTGCAGGCCAGAAAGTCTGTATAGAGCTGTATGCTGTACAGAATGCCGGCCACCCACACATAGGCGCCCTCATAGTTCCCGTAATTATTGAAGATCTCATTGACCGCGACCGCCGCCTTGTCGGCGATCATCAGCTTCAGGAAAAAGCCCCACAGGATCCTCTGGCTCCCGCGCACTATGGCGTCAATGCTGAAACTCCTGCCTTCGAATAACTGCCCGCCCAGCTGCTCATAGCGGGGAATGGGTCCTTGTATGATCTGCGGAAAAAAGGAAATGAACAGCGCATACTTGAAGGGATTGCGCTGCGCGCGTATCTTCCCTCTGTAAACATCCGCGAGATAGGATATGATCTGAAGCGTATAGAAAGACAGGCCGACCGGCACAATGAGCGGGATCCTCTCCAAGCCCTCCCGAAGATGTCCCTGCAGTATGCCTGTCACCTTCATGACCAGAAGCGGCGCCACCGAAATTAGGATGACGGACCACAGGAGTGCTTTTCTCTTTTTTGGCTCAGAGACAGCTTCGATCCACAGAGCCCCCGCAAAACTCAGCGCGATCGTGCAGACAAAGAGCACATACTGCCTGATGTCTGACGCGGCAAAATAGTAAAATACCGCACTTCCCGCCAGCAGCGCCTGCCATCTCCTTCCGACGGGGAGGAGATAGTACAGGACCAGGGCTGCCATGACAAGAATGTAGTACTCCAAACTAATATAATTCATCAATCATTCCTTCAGGGCCCGCGCCGCGGGCCGCCTTTCTAGTTCCATCCGATCCCCCGCAGGCTCTTGAAACTGACGCTTATTCTTCCGGTCTTTTCATCCAGCATGATCACCGCATACGTCTTCTTGAGCCCGGCCTGCCTGGGCTTTGCCACGCTTCCGGGATTGAGCAGCAGAATGTCGTTCTGCTCATCCATAGCCGGCATGTGCGTATGTCCGTAAATCGCCACATCCGCGCCGCGCTCCTCTGCGGCCTGCCTCAGATTCGCCAGCGTGTAGGACACGCCATAGCCGTGACCGTGGGTCAGAAACACTTTGTGTCCGCCTATTTCGAACTGGTCTGAAGGGGGCATGGAATCGCCCCAGTCCATATTTCCGGCCACCGCGTGGATCTCGTATTCGCGCTTTGGTCCCAATATTTTGTCCAGATTGCCCTCGACATCGCCCGCATGGATCAGCATGTCAATGGGCGCCTCCTGCCCGATCGCCTTGCGCAGAAGGTCATGCCTTCCGTGGGAATCGCTCACTACCAGAATCTTCATGCTTTACCCCCTTCCCAGGAGCTCGTCCAATGTACTGCCGTAAGGAGGAAGGAATTCCTCCACAAAAACCTTCACCTCCGGAAGCTCCCAGGCCAGTTCATCCACAGCCTTCTGTGTGGATTTCTGCGCGGTCCTGAATTCGCCGTTTCCGGCTCCCGTCTCCTCCATGCACTTAATCAGGGCGGAGATCTTGTCCGCCGCCTTGACCAGCCGGCGCATGTAGTGCTCCTCTTCTGCCTGCGCCTCTCCGAAGATCTCGGCGTAAACTGCCCGCATATCCTCCGGGAGCTGCCGCATTAGCCTCATCTCCGCGACATGCTCCACCTCCTTGTAGGCGTCCCTGATATCCCTGTTAAAGTACTTGACCGGCGTCGGCATGTCGCCGGTTATGATCTCCGACGCGTCGTGATAGAGTCCGATCAACGCCGCCCGGTCCGCATTCAGTGACCGCCCGAACCTGACGTTCCCGATCACACACAACGCGTGCGCGATCATCGCGACGTCCAGCGCGTGCTCGCTGAGCGTCTCCGTCCTGGCGTTTCGCATCAGCGCCCAGCGGTCTATATATTTCATCCTCGACAGTGTGGCAAAAAAGTTATAGGTCATACGTTTCTTCCTTACTCCGTCCCGTATTCGCGTCATAAGACAATTTTGTGGTCTTTAGTATAACACCGACCCGCGTCCGGATGCTATCATAAGTATTACAGATTAATAAGGAGATTACCTATGAGCACTTATTCCTTCTATATCGGCACTCATGCCCCTGCTTCAAAGACCTGCATCTATCGCTGCGAAGCTGACTTCGAAAACCTCACGTTTTCCACTCTCTACACGATGCAAGGTATCCCGGATCCCACTTATCTGGCGGGCCCCGCAAATGACGTTTTATACGCCTTGGGCAAGACTCCGGAGGGAGGGGCCGTATATGCGCTCCGGCAGGAATCCGGGGCTGATTGTACGGACGGAGCAGGCTCCGGTTCCAATTCCGGCCTCGGTGCCGAATCGGACTGCCGCAGCGCTCTGACCATTATGAACAGCCTTCCGAGCGCCGGCCAGGGTCCCTGCCACATCAGTCTGGACCCGCGCGGCGAATACCTTCTCTGCGCCAACTACGGAAGCGGAAGTGCTGCCTTGTTTGCGCTTGGCCGCGACGGGAGCCTGCAGGCACTCAGCGATTTTCGCCGGTACAGCGGCGTCGGATATGATGCTTCCGACCGCCAGAAAGGACCTCACGCTCATTTTTCGTCCTTCCACAGCGAGCGAAATGAAGTGCTCGTCTGCGACCTGGGACTCGACACGGTCTACGTCTATGAGCTCGACAGAGCCGGCGGGAAGCTTCTGGACACAGACCGCAGCATCCGTCTTCCGGACGGAGCCGGTCCCAGACATCTCGCCTTCCACGGCGGCCACCCCGGAATGCTGTTCGTGATCGCGGAAATGGCCAATACGATCTTTGCATACCGCTTTGACGAAGCCGGCCGTCAATACCTTTTGGTGCAGTCCGTCTCTGCCGTGCCCTCAGGCCCTGACAGCGGCGAAGTCACTCCCTCCGACCGGAAACTGATGCTCCCTCCTACCGCCGACAACGGAAGTATCGGCTGCGCGATCCGCTTTTCTTCGGACGGGAAATACCTCTTTGTATCGAGCAGACTGGGATATCAGAGCATTTCCGCATTCCGCCTCGGCCATGACGGGCAGCTTCGCTTCTGCAGCCGCTGCCTCTGCGGCGGCATTACGCCCAGAGACTTTAACGTATTTGAAGGAGACGGGCTCGACTATATCCTGGTCGCCAACCAGGACTCCGACCTGATCACTGCCTTGCGTTTTGACAGGGAGACAGAGGTTCTTACGCTTCTGGATATGAAGATGCCGGCGAACAAGCCTACCTGCATTTTACCGGTATGAGAAAAGAGGGGCCCGCCGCACGGCGCGCCCCTCTCTCTTTCAGCTTCCCTATTCTCTCTTCGCAATCTTCTTGTACATATAGACCTTGTCCCCGGCCTTCAGGACCAGCGACCCGTAGGGCACGATCATTTGATCGGCGCGCCTGACCAGGACGATATAGGACTGCCTCGAGATATCTAGTTCTTTGACAGCAAACCCGTTCCAGTTGTGATTTTCTTCCACCGCGATCTCCTTGAGCTCCATGGCGTCCATGCCGCGCAGCGGCTCGGCTCCGATGACCAGGATGTCGTCAGCTTCCAGAACGACGTCTTTGTGCGGTACGATCGACTCGTGGTCCCTTATGACGATCGCGGCGATCATCCCCGCAGGGAGCGCCAGATCGCCGATCCTTTTCCCGGTCCAGACGTCACCGGGGGCGATCCGGATCCTGAGGAAGCTGAGCTCCTCGTCATTTTTGTATTCCCCCAGGAGCTTGAACTGCGTGTACTGCTCAACAAATCCGGCACTGATGATACCGGTAGGGATCGCCACCATTCCTACGCCCAGAAAAGTGATGATAATACTGAAAAATTTCCCCGCCGGCGTGATCGGATAGATGTCGCCGTACCCAACCGTCAGCAGCGTCGACGCCGCCCACCAGATGCCGGAGAAAGCGTTGGCGAACACCTTAGGCTGCGCCTCGTGCTCCAGGCTGTACATGCACAAACTCGAGCCCAGCATCAGGAGCGATATGATAAAGACCGAAGACAGGAGCTGCTGCTTTTTGCTCTTGATAACTTCCGCAATGACATTGAGCGAGTCGTAGTAAGCGTTGATCCGGAACAGCCTCAGGATCCTGACCACGCGGAACATTCGGAAGACTGCGACGCCCGTCGGGAAGAACACCGGCAGATAATAGGGCAAAAAAGAGAACAGATCCACAAGTCCCGCAAACGATTTACAGTATTTGAGCCGGGCGACCCAGTTGGGCTCCCCCGGGTACAGTTCCGGCGCCGTCAGTATGCGCAGCACATAATCTACGGCAAAAAAGAGCACCGTAATATGCTCAATGCCGTTAAAGATATTGCCGTAAACCGCAGTCAGGTTATCAAAGGTAGACATTACGGCGACCGCCAGGTTCGCGATCACAGCTCCTGTGCTGATCACGTCGTAAGCCTGATTGATCGGCTCGTCGACCACACCGACCGAGACCATTCTGAAGAGTTGGGCCCGAAGAGAGGGCCAGGCACTTTTTGTCTGATTATTCATTTGCCTGCTTCCTGCTTCGTGTTGTAAGTGCAATTTGTCCTTGTATCAAGTAAAATAAATGCAAATATATTATTACATAAATAATGCATTCCTACAAAGAGCAAATGCATGCCGCCTTCCGGCGGCAGAACGGAGATTTATGAGATTACTTTTTATAAGGCATGGTGACCCTGACTATGCAAATGACTGCCTGAACGCGATCGGCCTGAGTGAGGCCAAGGCGCTTTCTATGCTTTTCCCGCAGCTCGGACTGGGCACCTGCTACTCCTCCCCTCTGGGCCGGGCGCAGGAAACTGCCGCCATCGCGCTGGGCCGGGCTGTGGAGGGCGCGCACGGCGTCGCGGCCGCCGCCGATTGCGGCGACATTCTCACCACCCTCGACTGGCTGCGCGAATTTCCGGCGCTGGTAGATGTAAACGACACGCCGCTCTTGCATGACGCGTACTATCAGAACCTGCTTCCCGACGGAACCTGCAAGCCCAGGATCGTCTGGGATATGTACCCCTCCTACTATATGGAACACGAGGCCTACTCGGACTATGACGACTGGCGCACCACATTGGTCGCCCACTGCTCCAACATGATTACCGTCTACGAATATGTCACTTCTTCCTTCGACGCGCTTTTGGCCGAGCACGGCTACGTTCGCGAAGGCCGGCATTACCGCGTGGAAGGAGAGAGCACAGAGACGCTGACATTCTTCTGCCATTTCGGAATCACCTGCGTCCTTCTCTCTCACCTGTGGAACGTCTCTCCCTTTGTGCCGCTGCAGTCTTTCTGCATGCCCACCTCTTCCGTCACAGAGTTGTTCACGGAGGAACGCCAGAAAGGCTACGCGAATTTCCGCGCGACGAGGATCGGCGACACATCGCACCTGACCATGGCAGGACTGCGGACGCAGCGCCTGCCCCACTCCGCCCTGTTCACGGAAGTTTACAGTGACTTCTCGCAGAGACATGACTGAGGTGCCGAGACCACATTGGTCCCAAAAGTGGACAAGCCGTATTCGTTAGGCCTAAAACATCACTGCCGCAAGGCGCACACAAACTAAGTGCCGCCGGAGTTCCCTCCGGCGGCACTGTTGCTGCATAATTACATATTATTTCTTATCTGAACCACCTTTGGAATCCCCGGCAGGCGCCTCAGCCTCCGGCTTCGCCTGTCCCTGCGCCGCCCCAGCCTCCGGCTGGCCGGTGCCATTCTGCTCCGGCGGCCCGGCAGGTGCGCCCGTCTGCGCCGCCCCGGCCTGCTTTCTCACAAAAAGCTTCCCGCGCTTTGCATCCTTCGCCGCCTGCTTTCTGGCCTTGGCCTCCGCCTTTTCGCGCGCCTTGGCGCTCATCATCTTCGCGTACTCGGGATCCGACATCATCGCGATCCTTCTGGCCCTGTCCTTGGCAGATGCCCTGATGATCAGGACGACCACTGCCGCCAGAATGATCAGGAACGGGAAGTACCTCACGACAAACAGGATGACTCCCTTGCAGAAATCCGTGAAACTCTCGATCGCGTCTTCAAAAGCATATTTGATCTCTTCGCCGAAAGGCGTCTGCACCACTTCTTCCGTGTAGCGCTTAACTTCTTCCAGCTCGATGTAGATCGTGGAGAACTGCACGTCCTTGTCCATAGCCGACAGGTCGGTCTTGTAGGCGTTGAGCTGCCGCTCCACTTCCGACAGCCTCTGCTCCACGAGGATCATCTCGTCGATGGTCTCCGCCTTGTCCATCATCGCCAGGAGTCTTTCCTGCTCCTTTTCCAGAGCTTTCTTGTAGGTTTCCTTGTTCGCGTAGACCTGGCTGATATTCTCTGCGCTCACCGAGCGGCTCATGACTTTGCCGTCTCCGCCCAGAGAATCCATGAACTCCTCAATTTTTTCGGAAGGAATCCTTGCGGTAATGCTCAGATACCGCCTGCTGCCGGAACCGGAATTTCTGTACCAGTCGTAATTGTTGTCGCTCTCGCTCTCCGACTCCGAAAAGCCCCCGGCCGCTTTGATCTTAGCCCTGATGGCAGCGGCAGACTTCTCGTACTCCAGCGTCTGCATCTGCATCCTTCCGGTGTAGACGATCTTCTGGCCGTCCTGCTGCCGCAGCGCCGACTCACTTGTCCCCGCGTCGCCCGGCTCGCCCGCTTTTCCCGCTTCTGCCGCGTAGTCTGCATTTTCCGCGTCTGTCTCTGCCACAGCTTCCTCGCTGGCATAGTTGCTATAAGAGCCGCTGGTCGTCTCCTCCTTATAGGAACCGGACGCCGGAACGCTGCCACTCGAAGACGCGCCGCAGCCGCTCAGACAAAGTGCCGTCGCCAAAACAGCAATAACCGTCAGTTTTCTCTTTTTCATCCTTGTCCTCCCTTCAGCGGAAGAGGGTCATCACGTCCTCATAATCCGCCTGTGAAATCCTCATCACTACTCCGGGATAATTGTCCATGCTCACATAAGTATTCTCATAGAAAGTGATCGTATCTACTTTGCCGTTTTCCTTGGTCAGAAAGACGTAGTAAACAGGATCTCCTGTTTTAGCCATCAGAGAAGGAACGGGCTTTCCGTTATTAAACGCCCTTGCCAGAATCTCTTCGCCCTCCGGCGTGTACTCCGGAACTGTAGTGCTCTTTCCGTCAGCCTGATCCTCCGCCGAGATATACTCGAGAGAGACGTAGTCGCCCTTTTTGTCGCCCATGAGATCAACGGCTTGCTTTTCGCCGTCCGGCGAACCGGCGTCTGCGGCAATATCCCCTGAAGCTTTCGTTCCGGAATCAGCGTCGGTTTCCGCCGCGCTCTGCGCCTCTTTCACGCTTCGCGTCTCTCCGGATACATCCGCTCCTTCGGTCTCACCGGCCGCCTCATTTTTCCGGGTTTCCTCCTGCATGGCTGCGCCGGCTTCCGCCTCCCGATCGGCGTCCTCCGCGGCAGCCGCCTCACTCATTAAATCGTTCTCTTCCTGCACGCTGTCCGCCTCCTGCGAAACCAGCTGGCTGCCCTTTGTGCTGTTCGTGCCTCGTGTCCCTATAAAATCTCTCGCCATGAGCAGCATGAAAACAGCTGCTGCCGTAGAGAGCGCGATGACCGTAAACCGATATAAACTGCTTTGCCCGCGCTTCCTCCTCGTTCCGGAGCGCACTCTCCGATCACTTCTTGCGATCAGCTCCTCGTCGAGTTCCCCCATCGCTTCGAACAGATCCTCCGCCTTCATTCTATAAATCCCCCCTCTGTAAGATACTTGCGAAGCTTCTTTCTCGTCCTGCTCAGGATCACGGTGACGTTGTTCTCCGTCATCTGATACCTCTTCGCGACGTCGGAAATCTCCTCGGCAAAAAAGTACCTCCTGACAAACAGATCTCCCTCCCTCTCGGGCAGATCCCCGACAAACCGGTTGATCGCTTCTTTCAGTTCCGAAGCCGCATAAAGCGCCTCTCCGTTCCACTTTCCGGACAGGTCCGCGCACTCCGCGAGCTCATCGAGCACAGCTTCCATTGCTCCGCCGCCGCGCTTGGAGGCAGACCTTGCCCTGTACCGGTCAAAAGCCAGATTTCTCGCTATTTTGGCCAGAAAAGCGCGCAGAACAGACGGTCTTTGCGGCGGCATTGATTTCCACGCGCGAAGCCACGTGTCGTTTACGCACTCCCGGGAGTCCTCGTGGTCGCCCAGTACATTGTACGCAACTGTATGACAATATTTCCCATATTTGTGATCCGTCTCTTCGATGGCGCGTTCGTCCCTCTTCCAGTACAGATCGATGATTTCGGTATCTTCCATGGATTTTCCCTTTTGCAAGCGGCATGAATAAGCCGCTTATACTCTTAATGACGGTCCTGATCGGAGAACCTTACACGGTTTTTGCTCTTTATTGGGATAAAGCTGCGCACGCTGCTGCGAGCGCAGCAAACCTTGCCCCTTGCCTCATTTTTCGCTCCTCAGAACAGTTTAACATACCCGCCCAGCGAATCCGCTTTAATTTTCAGCGCCTTGCACCGGCTGTTCACATAGATGGCGCAGGGATACTTGCTGTTCTTGGCTTCCTGAATCATATTGGCGCCCGCTATGTTGCCGTCAAACGCGACCAGCGTCGACGGCCGCCGCTTGAAGATCTCATACGCGAAGCTCTTGTAAGTGCCCATGGGCACCGGCTCGATCGAAACCCGGATGCCCGCGCCACTCCTTAAGAGCTTTTTGTACTCCCCTTCCGTGATCATGGACGGAACTATGGCAAAAATCTGAAATCGCCCGGCATTTTTCTCCACCAGGTACTGTTCGTAGCCGCGCAGCGTGTGCCCGACCACAAAGAAAGTCTTCTCCGGGTCTTCCCTCTCAAGCAGAGCATCGATCCGCCTTTTATTCTCTTTCGTCATCCTCACTTTGTGGTTGTCGTGGCTGAAGCTCCCTCCGACGATCACGATCGGCTTTTTATCCGCCGGCATCTCGCAGATCCTGTCCGCCAGCACTTCTGCCGCCCGGAGCGACCGCTTCCCGATCAGCGAGATGTGCTCGGGAATCGGATCCGAGGCCTGCTTTTCCTTTTCGTAGGCCGCTTTCTTATCTTCAAAAGTCTGCAGGCTCCTCGAAAGGACCCTGTCCTCGCACTCTCTCATCCTGTGCATCTCTTCGTCGCTCAGGCCCAGCATTTTCTCCAGGGAGAGCTGCTCATCGATGGAATCGCTGCCGTAGAGCGCCGCTCCGTCCGTCCCCTGCACGCATCCGATCCCGCTGGCCAGATATCGCCTGAGCGGATGGTTCTTCATTCCGCTGAGATTGTTCAGCCGCACATTCGAGGTGATCTGGAACTCCAGCACCGCTCCGCTCTCCTTAAGCGCCTCGATCAGCGCTTTTCCCTTGGCGTGGCGCAGGTCCGGCGTATACAGTCCGTGCCCGATCCTCACATAAGGCATCTCCTCTCCCGGCTCCAGCGCCTCCCGGATACATTTCAGGCTGTTGGCAATATTATCGCGCAGGCCGTCGTTCTCGCCCGCATGTATCCTGAGCACGAACCCCGGGTTCTTCTGCGCGATCCGCACCAGCTCATGGATCACCGGCGCGATATCCCTGATATCGTTGAGCTCTTCTCCGATAATGTCGCTGCCCGCCACGTAAGGGTCCGCGGCAATGCTCTGCAGCGTCTCCAGATTCTCCCTGAAATAGTCTCCCGTCTCCACCTGATCCTTCACGATGGTCAGAGGAATCCGGCGGATGGCCGCCAGAAACCGCAGCAGAACTCCCGTCTCCTCGGTGATGGCCGGCATGACGGCGTGTACCTGCTCCAGCATCGCAGGGGCGCCCTCTTTTTTGACAAGGGTCGTGTCCGAGATCTCTGCGTAGCACACTCCCTGCCTGGCATAGCTGCGGGCCACCCACAGCAGCTTGTCCTGGAAGAGCGTATTATCCTTGTAGGCCGGATTCTTCCGATCCTTCAGGATCTGCAGCACGGCTCTGCGGATGTCCGCGTCCGGAATCTGCGCGATCTTGTCCGCCGCAGGCTCCACGAAATCTTCCGCCTTCTGCCCCTTTGTAAAGACATATCTGTACAGATACACCTTCTCAAGATTTGTAAACACCGCCTGCCCGTCCTTCAAAATAGCGAGCGACCTTCTGATCCTCGGAATATTGTAGGCGGCGTCCTTCGGATCGTTCAGAATCAGATCGGCAAAATTTAAAAACGTATTGTCATCGATCCTTCTCGTCAGATACTTTCCCTGCAGGCCGCAGTCTTTGTAAGCATCTACAGACTTCTCCCTGCGCCCGGCCAGCTTCGCCTTCTGCTCCTCGGACACCCTGAGCCCCAGCTTCTTGATGTAATAGAGCGGATACCGGATCTGATGGCAGATCCCCAGCGCGATCAGAAGATCCGGGTGCAGGTTCGCGTTCATATGCGTGTGCAGATCCGTTCGGAACTTGTTCTCGCTTCTTATATAAGTCTTCACGATCGTGCGCTTCTCATCCAGCCTGTAGTCCTTGGTCTGGCTCATCAGAGTCTTGGAGATCGCCGGAATATGCGCCTTGGTCTCGATTCGCCCGTCCGGATAAATATTGGCGACCTTGGTGTCCCCCAGCCTGAAAATATAGACCAGCTTGTTATACCCGTCTATGTAGCTGGGCACCACTCCCTTTATTACCAGAAGTCCGTCCTTCCCTTCCGACAGCGGCAGGTCGCACAGTGCGGCCAGGTTGCGGATCAGATTCCCCGTGCCGTGGTTGGGCGTGGAGAGGATGAAGTGCATGGGGGCAGGTTCGCCGGCGGCGGCCGAAGCGGCCTCCATATACAGATCAACAATTATATCTTTCTCTTTGTCAAGATAAAAACGTTGAAATCTTTTCACAGATAATGTTTCCCTTCTGCTCATATTTTCTGTATTATAGCAGAAATTGAGTCAAAATATGCCGTCGTTAGTCACAGACAGGAAATCAAAAGGAGCGACCCCCCATCGGCCGGCTTGATCAGCACGGCAAATGGAGGCCGCTCCCTTATTTCTGGCAAATCTGATTCAACTCATTCTTTATAAATCACATACGCCTCATACGGCTCCAGAATCCCATCCAGATACTTGTCATTGTCAAGGTTCCGGATCAGGACCTTCGCCTCCCGGAATTCTTCATCGGGCATGAACTCCCTCTCGTTCTCGGAGAAATTGCAGACCACCAGAAGTTTCCGGCCATCCAGTTCTCTGGTATAGACAAAGAGATCGGGATCTTCCGCCTCGAGAAGTTCATAGTGTCCATAGACGATGATGTCGTAATTGTGCCGCAGCTCGATCAGCTTCTTGTAATAGTGGAAGACGGAATCGCCCCGCACCAGCTGCTCGGCGGCGTTGATCTTTTTGTAGTTGGGGTTCACCGCCAGCCAGGGCTTGCCGGTAGTGAATCCGGCGTTCTCGGAGTCATTCCACTGCATGGGCGTGCGCGCGTTGTCGCGGCTCTTATTCGCGATCTTGGGAAAGATCTCCGAGGCCGCCCAGCCCATTTTCTCCGTCAGCTCGTAGTAGGCGTTGATGGACTCCAGGTCGTTGAAATCCTTCACCGACCTGAAGGGATAGTTGGTCATGCCGAGCTCTTCCCCCTGGTAAACGTAAGGCGTCCCCTGCATCATGTGCAGGCAGGTCGCGATACATTTGGCCGAGCGCTCGCGGTACTCATCGGAAGGATTTCCGAGGCGGTTGACCACGCGGGGCTGGTCGTGATTGCAGAAGAACAGGCTGTTCCAGGCAACTCCGTCCAGGCCTTTCTGCCACTTGCTGAGATTCTCTTTGAGCGGCACCAGAGGCATTTTTCTTGTGGACCACTTGAACTGCCCTTCCCCGTCGAGCCCGACGTGCTCGAACTGGAAGACCATGTTCAGTTCGGCCCCCTCGCTGTTCGCGTACTTCTTGGCCTCCTCCAACGTGACGTAGGCCGTCTCGCCGACCGTCATGAGGTCATATTTGGAGAGGACTTTCCGGTTCATCTCCTGCAGGTACTCGTGCACATGCGCGCCGTTGGCCGTGTAGCCGCAGTCGCCGTACAGCTCGTTCATGAGCGGCGCGTCGGGCAGTCCCTCCGGCTTGGAGATCAGGCTGATGACGTCCATTCGGAATCCGTCGATGCCCTTCTCGCACCAGCGGGTCATCATATCGAAGACGTCCCTTCTAACCGCCGGGTTGTCCCAGTTGAGATCCGGCTGCTTGGGAGAAAACAGGTGCAGATAGTACATATCCGTCGTCTCGTCGTATTTCCAGGCGGATCCGGAAAACCAGGAGCCCCAGTTGTTGGGCTCTTTGCCGTCCCTGCCTTCTCTCCAGAAATAGTAGTCCCTCTTGGGATTGTCCTTGGAGGAGCGGCTCTCCAGGAACCACTTGTGCTCGTCCGAGGTGTGGTTGACGACCAGGTCCATCACTATTTTGATCCCGCGCTCGTGGGCCGCCGCCAGCATCCGGTCAAAATCTTCCATGGTCCCGAACTCGTCCATGATCGCCTCGTAGTCGCTGATGTCGTAGCCGTTGTCGTTATTGGGCGATTTGTAGACGGGAGAGAGCCAGATGACATCAATTCCCAGCTCCTTCAGATAGTCCAGCTTGGACGTGATCCCGTTCAGGTCGCCGATCCCGTCGCCGTTACTGTCCGCAAAACTGCGGGGATAGATCTGATAAACTACACTTTCCTTCCACCAGGTCTTCTTCACATGCACCTCCCTGCATGTCACTGCGACACAGCCGCCTTATCCCATCCTTCCGTACATGGCCGTCATGTCCGCGATTCTCGCCGCCAGAGAGCCAGACAGATCTTCTTTGCGAACTCTCCACTTCCAGTTCTCCCCGTTTGTCGAGGGGTGATTGATCCTGGCGCTGTTGTCCAGCCCCAGATAGTCCTGAATCGGGATGATGCAGTAGTCAGCCACGGAGCTGAAGCACGCGATGATCATCTTCTCCACGATCTCCTGCGGGTCCTTGGTGCGCACGTCCAGATACTCGCAGACCTGCTTTCTCTCGATGGGCAGGATGCTGTCGATCCAGCCGCGGAGCGTCTCGTTGTCATGGGTCCCCGTGTAGACCACACAGTTTCGCTGATAGCGGTAGGGCAGATACTCAAGGGCGCCCGATGAATCCCGGGAGTCGAACGCGAACTCCAGCACCTTCATATTCGGAAAGCCCGTGTCGCGCACCAGCTGCCGCACAGTATCGGTTACATAGCCCAGGTCCTCGGCAATGATGGGCGTCTCGCCCAGTGCCGCTTTGATCGCGTCGAACAGATCCTTCCCCGGTCCCTTCTCCCAGTGCCCGTCGGCGGCCGTTTCCGACTCCGCAGGAATGGCAAAATACTCATCGAACCCGCGGAAATGGTCGATCCGGATGACATCGTAGAGCTCCTTGCACTTGGCGATGCGGCGGATCCACCAGTCGTACCCTGTCTCCTTGTGCATCGCCCAGTCGTAAAGGGGATTGCCCCAGACCTGCCCCGTAGCCGAAAAGCCGTCCGGCGGCACGCCCGCGATCATGCGGATCCGTCCTCTATCATCGAGCTGGAAGAGCTCCCTGTGCGCCCAGAAATCCGCGCTGTCCGCGGATACATAGATCGGAATATCGCCGATGATCCGGATTCCCTGCGCCGAGGCGTAGTCCCTCAGCTTTTTCCACTGCCGCGCGAACTCAAACTGCAGATACTCATAATAGCCGATCTCATCCTGCATCTTTTCCGACCAGGCCTGTACCGCCTCCGGTTCATAGTCGCGTATATTCGGCTCCCAGCTGCTCAGTCCGACCCCAGCGTGCGCTTTTTTGACCGCCATGAAGAGGGCGTAATCGCCCAGCCAGAATTCGTTTTCCTTTTTAAAGGCCGCGAACTCCGCCGTCTCCTTGTGGCTGCTTCTCTCATAGGCCTTCCTCAGAAGATCCCGGCGCCCGAGGTAGAGCTTGCCGTAGTCGACTTCCCCGCCGTCACCGAAATCTGCGGCGTCGCACTCCTGCTCTGTCAGAAGTCCCTGTGCGATCAGGTCCTCGAGACTGATCAGGTAAGGATTTCCCGCGAAAGTCGAGAAGGACTGATACGGGGAATCCCCGTATCCCGTAGGGCCTAGCGGCAGGATCTGCCAGTAGCTCTGCTTCGCTTCCTTCAGAAAATCCACAAACTTATAAGCCTCCGCCGAAAAACAGCCGATCCCGTATTTGCCGGGAAGACTGAAGACCGGCATAAGAATTCCACTGCTGCGCATATCTCCTCCTTGTCCTTTCAGTTACGCCTTGCGGCGAGCGAGCTCCCCGGACCTTATTTTGATCTTTTTCCGGGGTGCTGAATAATAATTGCGTTATTCTTCCGTTTCATCGTCGAGGACCCAGGGCCTGTCCTCCTCTTCCTTCTCTCCGATTATTTTGTCGAAAATCGGCTTGTACAAAAGCGCGCACAGATATCCCGGCAGGGAAATCCCCAGCAGGAAAAACAGCGGCAGGAGCCTGGTCACATTCAGAAGCAGGAACGGGATCACCGCGCTGGCCGCGACCATAAGAACTGTCCTGGGAAAATAAGCTGCTGCCAGAATAGCGGCGTTCTTGAAAGCCGCGCCCGTGGAATACACGAACCGCGCCGTCAGCGGAATCACGTACACATAGATGGCCGCCGTCACAAAAAGGCCGGCGTAGATCGGGATCAGCATGGCGCGGGGCAGCCCCTGCTGACCGCCTGTGATCAGCCGTATATCCGCATACAGAAAACCGGCTGCCGCCAGCAAGATCAGCCAGATCGGCGTCGCGTTTTTCAGATTTTCCTTAAAGCGCTTCCAGAACTCCCCCGGAAGGCTCCCGCCCCGCTCCTCGATCATCTCAATGATCACATAGTGCATGGCCGCCAGGGCCGCGCCTGCCGTCACGATCGGAATACTGAAAAGCAGCGTCAAAATATTGAGGAATACCAGCGTGCTCAGATCCGTGAGCGCGCGCATCAGAGGTCCTTCCTGATCAAACAGATCTCTCATTCCAGTTTACCTTACTCTCCGCTATGAACAAGAGGCTACACCCGATTTCGGCGTAGCCTTTGTAAAAAAGTTCAGTACTTTTTCCTGCGGCATCAGCCCTTGACAGCGCCCTCGATCATTCCGTTCATGATCTGCTTCTGTGCGAACAGGAACAGGACTACCATGGGAATGATAGCCAGGAGAGCGGCCGTCAGGATCAGGTTCCACTGCTTGACGTAGGAACCGACGAACGCCTGCACCGCGACGGGAAGGGTCTTAACTTTGCCGTTCTGGCCGAGCATCATGGAAGGGAGCAGATAGTCGTTCCAGATCCACATGCCGTTCAGGATGGTAACCGTTGTGATGACGGGTGTCAGCAGCGGGAAGATGACCTTGAAGAAGACCTGCTCGGGACGGCATCCGTCGATCGAAGCCGCTTCCTCCAGATCATAAGGGATTCCCTTGATGAAACCGGTCAGGATGAATACAGTCATAGCACCGCCGAATCCCAGATATGCGAAGACGATACCGGGAACGGACTGCAGCATCGGAATGCCGATGAACTTGCCCACGTCACGGAACGTGGAGATCAGAGGCAGCATGACGACCTGGAAAGGAATGATCATGGATGCGATGAATGTAAAGTAAATAACGGTGGCCCAAACGGTCTTGTTGCGGCAGATGACCCACGCGGTCATGGAGCCGAACATCGCCAGGAGGATCAGGGACAGAACCGTGATCAGCACGGAATAGCCGAACGCGTGCCAGAACAGGAAGTTTGTGTTATTGATAACATCATTCAGGTTCTGCATCAGCTGTCCGATGCTCACGCCGTTAAAGCCGATGGGATTGGCCGTAATATCCGCTGTCGCCTTGCAGGAGTTGATGACAACCAGTGCGAAAGGAAACAGGATATAGGCTGCGATGATGATCGCGATCACGAATTTAATGACAACTCTGGAAGTAGGTTCTTTTCTATGCATTACAGTTCTACCTCCTTACTGTTGGAAATACGTACCTGCAGGATCGAGACGCAGGCCAGGATGATGAAGAACAGGAATGCCTTGGCCTGGCCGAAAGCATATTCGTTCTCGACAACCGCCGTGTTGTAGATGTTCAGAGCCAGCATCTGTGTGCCGTTCGTGAGGAACTCGCCCATGAACATCAGCGATCCTGTACCGTTTGTCAGGGACAGGTTGACGTCGAACTGCTTGAAGGCAGATGTCAGTGTCAGGAATGTGCAGATCGTGATCGTAGGAGCGATCATCGGGATCTTGATCTGGAACAGGGTCTGCATGGCATTAGCGCCGTCGATGTTGGCCGCCTCCAGGACATCTCCCGGAACCGTGTTCAGACCTGTGATGTAGATCAGCATGATATAGCCCGCATACTGCCATACATAGACGATGATGATCGCGATGAAGGCCGTCTTGGTATCGGACAGCATAGAGAATTTCATTCCCGTAAAGATCTTGGTGACGACATTACTGAAAATGAACTGCCAGATATAACCCAGTACGATACCGCCGATCAGGTTGGGCAGGAAGTAGGACGCCCTGAAAAAGCCCATTCCCTTGAGCTTGGATGTGCACAGAAGGGCCAGCAGGAAAGCCACCAGGTTGACCAGGATCATGTTGAATACAACGAACAGGACCGTCAGCAGGATGGACCAGATAAAACTGGGCTGTCTGAACATTCTGGTATAGTTGGCAAGTCCTACAAACTCTGTATAGCGGATACCGTTCCAGTTCGTGAAGGAATAGAACAGGCCCAGGAACAGAGGAATAATAACTGTGACCGCAAACGCGAACAGAAGCGGAAACAGGAAAATAACATAGACAAGAGTTCTGTGATATTTCAGTGTAGGGAGGATATACAGCCCCACAATGATTCCGATGATGCCGATCACAAGAAGCGCTCCGCGATAGCCCGCCTTGCCGCCCATAAAGTCAAGAGCCAGGGAGACGACCAGCATTATCGCGCCGCCGATCAGGCAGACCAGAGAGAGAAGCTTCTTGCTTCCACTAGCTTCATTCATTTGGATTCCCCCTTAGAATAATGTAAGAGAGGGCAGAAGTCTGCGCTTCTGCCCAATCTCTGATGCTTGATCAAACTACAGACGATCTGAGTCGTTTGAACTATTACTGGTTGTAGTAAGAGGAAATGACCTGTGCCATAGTGCTTACGAACTGTGCCTGGTCCATGGTTCCCTTAGCGTACTCAGCGAATACCTGGCAGGTCTTGTTCTGAAGGCCGTCCTTCTTGAGCATGGTGTGCCAGCCGGAGGTCTTGCCCGCGGACATGTAGCTCATGATGCTCTCTGCGAAAGGATCAGCTGCCGTGTACTTGCAGTCGTTGAAGGGGCTGATCAGGTTCGCCTTGTTGACCAGGATATCCTGAGCGCTGTCATCGGATACCCACTGAAGGAATGCCTTTGCCTCGTCTACTTTGCCTTCGCTGTAAACTGTCCAGAAGCTCGGCGGACCTGCGATGATGGTGTCAATGCCATCTTCGAACGCATAGGGAGCAAAGCCCATCTTCCATCCTGTGTAGTCAGCGCTGCCGATGACGGCGCCGTTGATCCAGTTACCCTGAGTAACGAATGCGTACTTGCCTGCCGCAAAGCCTGCTACCTGGTTGTCATATGTGCCGTCGACCAGAAGTGCGGGATCGGAGTACTTGTTCATCATGCCGATGAAAGCGGCGAAGTTGTTCATTCTCGCTTCGTCGATCTTGCCGCCGTCATTGAGAAGGTCAATGTAGGTGGTGTCATCCTGTGCAAGACCTGCGTCGAGGTACTGCGCGAATACGTGTGTACCGGAAGACCAGCCGAGGTTTGCGGGCTCTGCGCACCAGCCGAAGACTGCTGTGATTCCGAGCTCGTCCTTCATGCCGTCGATCTTCTCGACTGCTGCCGTCCATGCTGCGGGGCTTGTCAGTGTAGCGGGATCAACGCCGGCCTTCTCAAGGATCTCTGCGTTGTATGCAAGAGCGGTAGCTTCTACCGTGTAAGGGAAGCCGATGGTGCCCATCTTCGAGTCAACCAGTTCATAATCGGTGTCGTTTGTCCACGCCTCACCGGTAAGATCAGCCAGCAGGCCGTCCCAGTTTGCCGCCTGGTTCGCTTCGATGACGAAAATGTCGGGCATATTGTCTGCCTGATACATCTTCTTGAGCTCGTCGGATGCGTTTGTGTCGCCGCCGATGGTCTCGATGTTGACAACCTTGCCTGTCTCTTCCTTGTACTTGGCTGCCAACTCTGTGAGCTGGTCATGGATCTCGGGCTTGCCGTTCAGAAGGCGGATGCCTTCGCCGCTTGCTGCCGCGGTATCGGTTGCCTCGGTCGCCTCGGTCGCCTCGGTCGCCTCGGTTGCCTCGGTTGCCTCGGTTGCCTCTCCCTGTGCCGGTGCGTCAGAAGAACTTGCGGAAGAAGACCCGCCGCATGCCATCAGGCTTGCCGCCATTGCAGCTGCGAGTGCTGCTGCTAAGAGTTTCTTTTTCATAGTTTCCTCCTTGTTAAATTAACCATTGGTCTTGCGCCAAAATATTTGGGAAGCGGCCGGCTTTAACCGCTTACTTAGACACTTTAGCGCATAAGTTTACACTAGAATTGTATCATTTCTGTGGTATTTAACAAGTCCTTTTTCGTCTTTTGCTCAATATTTTTAGTATTTTCCCCGATTTTCGTCAAAATACATAAGGTTTTTTGTGAACTACGTGCGTGGTCCGGCGTGAAACCGTCTCACGAAATCGTTTTCCGTGCTTACCGTATTCTCTTCACCGACTCGCGGATCACGAGCCGGGTGTCCAGTTTGATCTCTTTGGACTCCGGCTCTCTGCCGCCGATCATATCGATCAGCGTCTGTACCGCGACGCGCCCTTTCCGGTCCGCGTCCTGGTGGACCGTCGTGAGCCGGGGCGTGCAGACTTTAGAGAAGAGATTATCGTCAAAACCGATGATGGAAATATCTTCCGGGACGCGCAGTCCCCTCTCCTTGAGCGCCGACATCATGATCGTGGCGTAAATGTCCGAGCAGCAAAAGAGTGCCGTGTAATCTCTCGCTCTTCTGCAGAGCTTCTCAATATTTCTGCCGAGGGCTTCCTCCGCCGGTTCTAATAAGAATAAATCCCTGTCGCTGTACTCGATCCCCGCTTCCGCCAGCGCTTTCCGGTATCCCCAGAACCTGGCCCTGTCGACGCCGACGCGGTTGTCGCTGACAAATCCGATCTTCCTGTGCCCGTTGTCTATGAGATAGTTCACCGCCTCGTAGGTGCTCTTCTCGTCGTCCAGCCCTACGTTGACGAAATCGTCGTTTTTCTCGGAGCTGTACGTGTCGATGCAGACCATGGGCTTGTGATATTTTGCCGCGACCCGGTTTCCGTCGTCGTCCATCATGCAGAAAAGGATCAGGCCGTCCACATTCCAGATGGATATGCGCTGGATGATCTCCGCGATGTCGTCGGAGATATAGAGCATCATGTAGTACCCGGCCTCGCGGACGGCGCTCTCGATCCCTCCGATCATTTCCGAGACGAAAGGGTCGCTCAGAATATTGCTGCTGTGCCACAGGCGGAAGTCCAGCGACTTGAGGACCACGCCGATGATCTTGGACTGCCCCTGCGCCAGGTTGCGCGCGTTGATATTAGGCACATATTCCACTTCCTCGAGAAATTTCTGTACCCGCTCGATTGTCTCCGCAGATACTTCTCTTGTCTTTCCGTGGATGACGTTTGACACGGTGGTGGTACTCATTCCCAGTCTCGCCGCGATCTCTTTAATCGTTATCATCTCGACCCCTCTCAATTGCGGTTTATTTTTCTCTTCTCCAGGGCGATCTTTGCCTTCACCTGATCCGCCTTTCTCCACTGCACGAAAGCAAACCAGAGAGCAAGGAGGCTTATGACGACCAAAAAAGCTGCCAGACCCATCCGAATCAGCTTCCAGACAGGCGACTTGTATTCCAGCGTCGTCTTTTTTCCGATGCCGTTCATCGCGTTGCTTCGCGAGACGGACTGCAGGATACGCCCCGCCGCCGTCCTGAAGCGCGTGCGCACGCCGTAAGTCAGCTGTCCGCCGCGCAGCTTATAGCAGTTATTGGAGGTGTTCTGCCACAGGTCCGTCCCGGCCTCCAGCCCCTCCAGAATATCCGCGTAGGAATCCGTCTTTTCCGTGATCGTATCCGTCATCACGATCCCGTCAAATCCCCACTCGGACCGCAGTACGCCTGTCAGAAGACCGCTGTGCCCGCCGCACCACCTGGGCCCGACTCTGTTCATGCCGGCCATGACGGCTTTCATCCCGGATCCGCCTTCTCTCAGGGCGATCTCAAAAGGCCGCAGATACAGTTCCCGGATAGCCTGTTCGTTTGCCATGACCACGACGCCCGTATAGTTCGTCACCTGGTCTGCCAGGACCAGTCTTCCCAGAACGGGAATGACGCCCTTTCCGCTAAGGCCCCGGCACAGAGCCGCCGCCATTTTACCTGTCAGGCAGCTGTCTTCCGAGAAACTCTCGGCGTTCGCGCCGCCCATTGCTGTCCGGTGCAGATTCAGCGAAGGGATCTTCCAGAAGGAAATGCCCGCGTGCAGCGCCTCTTCGCCGACCAGCTGTCCCATCTGCGTGAGAAGATCCGTGTTCCAGGTCGCCGCGAGCACCGTCGCCGAAGGATAGATGAACCCTTTCATCCTGTCATATCCGGTCCTGATGCCTGCCCCGTCCCCGCTGGTCAGCGCCTGCGGCGAGATGCAGGAGATCACTTCGTTGACCGCCCCGCCGCCTTTTCGCACGAGAGAATAGGTCTCTCTCCAGGTCAGCTGGTCCAGGAGCGCGTTCCACCTGTAATCGTCAAACTCGGTTTCCCGCAGCTGCGCAAGGCCGGCGTTTTCCTCCCCATGCGATGTGTTATAGACCGGCGAAGACGCGCCCCCGTCATCCTTGCTGCTCACCGTTAGCAGTTCCCGGAAAGAGGAAGGCGCCGAATAGCCCCCCCCGTTCCAGGTCGCGGGCCAGGTGCTCCCCCAAAGGCTCCTTGTGAGCCCCCGATAGTCCGAATCATAGGCCGCCGGGTCCGCTTCCTTGAACCGGCGGCTGATTCCTCCGCCGGTCTGTGCGGACTCCGCATAGGTCTTATAGTCCCTGACCAGCTCCGCTTTCTCCACAAGGCCGCCGTCCCCGCTTCCCGTAAACGCAGGTGACCCGCCCTTGCTCTTGTACATGAGGATATTGTTGACCGCCGCGTGCGCGTTCTGCGCCGCCGTGACCAGATAAGTTCCTCCGTCGATGATATAGGTGCCTTTGCCGCCCGCGTCGAAGGACTTGAAAGACTCCTCGGGGATCACTATTTTGACCTTGGCAGACTCTCCAGGCTCGATCTCGCCGGTCTTGGCAAAACCGACCAGCTCCACGGCAGGGACCTCCAGGCCGTTCTTGGAGGCGTACTGCGAATAAGGTTTCTGGATATAGAACTGCACGACCTCCCTGCCGGCGCGCTCGCCGGTGTTGTGAACCTCGGCCGTGACTTCATAGCCTTTCTTTCCCAGTTCCATCTTCATATTCTGCAGCGCGAACTCCGTATAGGAGAGGCCGTATCCGAAAGGAAAAGCCACTTCTTCGCCGTAACTGAAGGGCGCTCCCGAGGATGTGCCCAGCACCGCGTCCTCGTAACGCGTCTCGTAATAGCGGTAACCGACATAGATTCCCTCTGTGTAGACCAGGTACCTGTCACCGAACTCTTCCGTGCTGTTTTTGATCGTATAATCGCCCAGATTTGCCGCCGCCGGCGCGTGCAGGCTGTTGTAGACGAAGGTATCCGGGAGCCGTCCGGAAGGGTTCACGGAGCCGCTCAGTACTTCCGCGACCGCCTGCATGCCGCCGTGTCCCATTGCCCCGGTCCACAGGCAGGCGTCGACCCCGAACTCATCCAGAAATCCCATTTCCATGGGATTCTCGGTACTCAGCACTACAATGACCTTGTCGAAGCGCTCTGATACATACGACAGAAGTTCCCGCTCCTCCTGCGTCAGCTGCAGCGCCGCCGCTCCGGTGACCTGCGCCTCTTCGCCCTCTTCGGCCTGCGAATAGGCCGGCTCATACAGGTCCTGTCCGCCGCTGCTGCGCCCTATCACGACCAGTGCCGCCTCGGCGTATTCCTCCATGCTCTTCTCCACGCTGGAGGAAAAATTATTTCTCCCTCCCCTGTCGATGAAATTCCAGAGTTTGTCATTGACCCGGATCTTCTCCTGCTCCAAAGCTTCCTTTAAAGAAAGGGAGCCTTCCGCCGCGTCCGCGCGGCTGTAGATCGGATCCACGGCGCTTTTGCCGAAAATGCTGACTGACGCCCCCTTATTTATAGGAAGCGCGCCGCCCTCGTTCCGCAAAAGGACGATCCCCTCGCGCTGGATCCGAAGGCCCAGCTCGGCGCTTTCCTGCGCCAGCTCCTCCGGGTCGCTGTATTCCGTTTCAAAATACTGCGGTCCCTCCTCTCCGGCCTGCGCATAATTCTTCTGTCCGAGAGCAAGGCGGATCTCCTGCTCGCGGTCGGAAGACACCTTGCTCCCCAGGATCGTGACCGCAAGAAGCAGTACTGCGAGCAGAAGCGCTTTCACGCTGTTCGCCCGCATTTTCTTCTGCCTGCTCTTCATCCGGCGTAGTTTCTTTTCAGCCGCAGGGGCGCTCTCTCCCCCGCTCTTTCCCGCGCTGCCTATAGGTTTGTCCGTTCCCGTTTTATTCATAGAGTGTACGATCCGCTCCTTTGTTCTTTATTGTTTAAATCTGTAATCTATTGTAATACGAAAATATTCATTTTTCTCCATAAATATCTTAGTTACAATGAGGCGTCGACCTGTGCGCCATGTTATAATATTAAAGTGACTGCTCGCTTTACACCGTTTTTACAAAGCCGGGATGGAAGCGCTTACATGAATCTGCGAAAATAGTTTCGTCGATTGTCGTGTGTACGGGAAAAACTGCGGCATTGCCGTCAGACAACAGAGATCGCCCGTACCGCATGACTTGAACGGTACGCGCTTTTGTATGGAGGAAAGAATGGTTTATTGTGTGGAAGATGACCACAGCATACGGGATCTCATGATCTATACGCTGACGATCGCCGGCTTTGAAGCCCAGGGATTTGCCGACGGCGTGCAGTTCTGGGAAGCTATGCAAAGCTCCGCAAGGCCGGAACTGGTCCTGCTCGACATCATGCTTCCCGGTGAAGACGGCATCTCCATTCTCCGGAAACTGAGGTCTGCCTCTGCGACGGCGGATATCCCTGTCATCATGGCCACCGCCAAAGGGAGCGAATACGACAGGGTCATAGGCCTCGATCTCGGCGCCGATGACTATCTCTGCAAGCCCTTCGGCATGATGGAAATGGTCTCAAGGATCCGGGCAGTCCTTCGGCGCACTTCTGCAAGTAAGCACAGAGAGATCCTTTCCTACGGTGCGATCACCATGGACCAGGCGAGACATGTCGTCATGGTGGACGGCAGGGAGATCTATCTCACTCTCAAGGAATACGACCTGCTCAGGCTCTTTCTGGAACACATCGGAATGGTCTTTACCCGCGACCAGCTCCTGAGCTCCGTCTGGAACCAGGACTATTCCGGCGAGACCAGGACCGTTGACGTCCACATCGGCACGCTCCGCACCAAGCTGGGCGAGAGCGGCGAGGCGATCCATACCATACGCGGTGTGGGCTATCGACTGGGATAACACAGGATAACTATGCGTACCAAAATATTTCGTTCCATTTGGCTTGTGCTTGTCTCCGCTCTGCTCATCTCCTACGCCTTGATCGTAGGGCTTTTGTACAATCACTTTACGGATGAGCAGCTGGCGCAGCTGCGCAATGAGACCAAACTCGTCTCACAGGCGGTCGTACTTAACGGCCTGGACTTTTTTGACAAGCTCGGAACCACGGACTTTCGCATCACCTGGATCACTGCGGACGGAAAAGTCCTCTATGACAACGAAGCGGACGAGCAGGCCATGGAAAATCACCTGGAGAGGGAGGAGATCCGCGATGCGCTGCAAAACGGATACGGCGAGAGCCGGCGCTACTCCTCCACACTGTTAGAGCAGCAGCTTTATACCGCGCAGAAGCTCCCGGACGGGACGGTCCTGCGCCTTTCCGTCACGCAGACGACGATCTGGAACCTCTTCCTGCGTTTTCTTCTGCCTCTTGGCGCTATTTTGGTGATCGAAGTCATTTTGTCTTTTGTTCTGGCATCCAGCCTCTCGCGGCGCATCGTCGAGCCGCTCAATGAGCTGAACCTGGATTCGCCGCTGGAAAACGCGGACCACGAAGCCTACACCGAGATCCTGCCGCTGCTGCGGCGCCTCGACGACCAGCACAAGCAGCTGGCCAAAGATCGCGAGGAACTGGAGAAGACCTCGCTGATCCGCCAGGAATTCACCGCCAACGCGTCCCATGAGCTCAAGACGCCCCTGCATGTCATTTCAGGCTACGCGGAGCTCCTTGAGAGCGGTATGGTCCCCACCGAGGAGTCCCGAAGGCTCTTCGCGGGCAAGATACGGACCGAGTCGCAGCGAATGTCGAAGCTGGTGGAAGACATCATCGACCTGTCCCAGCTCGACGTCGGCGGCGTCGGCATGACCAGAGAGAATACCGATCTGTACCGCATTGCGGTCAATGCGGTGGAGAGCCTCGAGTCGACTGCGGCGGGCGCGGGCGTCACGCTCAGTGTGAGCGGCGAGAGCGCTATCATATACGGCGTCCCCCAGGTTCTCTACAGTATCATTTACAATTTGTGCAGCAACGCGATCCACTACAGCGACCGGGGAGACAGCGCACTGGTGACAGTCCGCGATTTTCCCGACCACGCGCTTCTCACCGTCTCCGACAATGGAATCGGCATTCCCGAGGAAGATCTCGACAGGATCTTCGAGCGCTTCTACCGGGTCGACAAGAGCCATTCCAAGGAAGTGGGCGGCACAGGCCTCGGCCTGTCGATCGTCAAGCACGCGGCCAAGGTCCATGACGCGGAGATCAGCGTGAAGAGCACGCTGGGAAAAGGCTCCGTATTCACCGTAAAATTTCCGAAAAAACAGCAAACAGCGTAGATCATGCCGCAAAGGTTTGCTTTATATAGATTACAATACTTTTATTATCAACCGACGAAAGGAGTTTCTCCATGTCAATCTATGATGTTTTCATTCTGCTCGGCGGAGTAGGTCTCTTCCTCTACGGTATGACCATCATGTCCAGCGGCCTCAAAAATGCCTGCGGCGACAACCTTAAGGTCATTCTGGGAAAAGCCACCAAGAACAAGCTCACCTCGATCCTCGCCGGTATCGCCGTCACCATCTTCGTGCAGAGTTCTTCTGCGACAGACGTTATGGTCATCGGCTTTGTAACTTCCGGCCTGATGACACTCGGACAGGCCATCGGCGTCATCATGGGTGCCAACATCGGAACGACCGTGACCGCACAGATCACCGCTTTTAACATCGGCGCTTATGCCCCCATGATCCTCTTCATCGGCGCTGTCATGAATCTCTTCCTCAAGAACAGGACTCTCAAGGAAGTCGGTTCCGTCATCCTGGGCTTCGGTATGCTCTTCCAGGGCATCACGCTCATGAAGTCCGCGATTGCGCCGCTGGCAGAGACAGCCGCTTTCCGCGCGCTGCTCACTTCCCTGGAAAATCCGATCCTCACCGTACTGTTCGGTGTGGCCTTCACGGCGCTGCTGCAGAGCTCATCCTCCGCGACCGTCATCTTCCAGGCCTTCGCCATGCAAAATATCATCAGCTACAAGATCGCCGTCTACCTGATCATCGGCGCGGCAGTCGGCTCCGTCACGCCCAACCTTCTGGCAGGCCTTACGGCAAACAGAAACGGCAAGCGCTGCGCGCTGCTCAACCTTCTGTTCAACACCTTCCGAGCGATCCTGATCCTGTGCCTGATCACGATCTTCCCGCAGATCCTGACCTTTATCCAGAGTCTGTCGCCGAACAACGTCGCCCGTCAGATTGCGAACACGCACACGATCTTCGCGATCATCGCCGTTCTGGTCCTGGCTCCGGTATCGAATTTCATCGTCAAGCTCTCCAGCAGGCTGATCCCCGAATCCGAAGAAGAGACCAGAAGAATTCAGGATCAGAGGCTGGTCTACCTCACCAATACTTCTCAGATCCCCGCCGCTATCGCCATGGACCATGCGCACCGCGAAGTCAGCAGAATGGCCCGCTTTGCCTATGACAACATGCAGAATGCCCTGGACTGCTTCTTCGAGCATGACCTCAAGAAAGGCCAGAAAGCCATGCAAGGCGAGGAGACCGTCGATTACCTTACAAGCGCAATCCTCGGCAAGCTGGTAGAGCTTCGCTCCCTCGATCTCTCGCCCAAACACCTCAACAAGCTCTACAGACTGATTCAGGTCGTGGACGACCTCGAGAGAATCTCCGACCACGCCGAGAACATCGTCGAGTACGAAGAGCAGATGCGCACCGGCAAGGCTTCCATGCACGACGAGGCGATCGCGGACCTCAAGACCCTCTCCGAGGTCACAATGAAATCTCTGGACGTCTCCATCACAGTCTTCGAGCAGGAGCTCATGGACCGCTTCAATGACGCGGAAGCCATGGAAGACCTGGTCGACAAGACCAAAGAGCAGATCGAGGCAGCTCATATCGACCGCATGACCAAAAAGGCATGCGATCCTAAGGGAGGCATCCTCTTTACCGACTTCTGCATCGACATGGAGCGCTGCTCCGACCACGCGATCAACCTCGCGGAGGCGGTCAGAGATACTCTTGATAACTAACTGAAATATCTTGTCCGGTTGGGACAAATGACAAGACCGAGGCGGCACAGATGTGCCGCCTCGGTCTTTTTCTGTGTTTGCTTTGGCCTGGAGCGGCCGGGGGACCGACGAATAACAAGCTTTTTCCATTCCGTTGGGGGTGTTCGGCTTGTTACGGATTGTCACGGGCCAGGGGGGACCGACGAGCAGCAAACTTTGTCCATCTCGTAGGGGCGTGTTTGGCTTGTTCCGGCTTGTCACGGGCCGAGGGGACCGACGAATAGCAAACTTTGTCCATTTCGTAGGGGTGTGTTTGGCTTGTTACGGCTTGTCCTGGCCGGGAGGCACCGACGAATAACAAGTTTTTTCCATTCCGTATGGCTGTGCTTGGCTTGTTACGGCTTGTCCTGGCCGGGAGGTACCGACGAATAACAAACTTTTCTCATCCCGTAGGGCTGTGTTTGGCTTGTTACAGCTTGCTCCAGGCCGGGAGGCACCGACGAATAACGAGTTTATTCCATTCCGTATGGCTGTGTTCAAGATTGTGCCGATCCGGAGCGGCCCAGAGCACCGACGAACAGCAACATTTTCCCATCCCGTAGGGGCGCGCTCAGTCTGTGACCCTCCTTAACCCCAGCAGGACAATAAAACGAGGCAGCACTTCTATGCCGCCTCGGTCTTTCATCTCGCATATTCTCCCGATCTGTAACTCAAAGATCTCAGAACTTAAACACCACCCCGACGACCGCCGAAATAGCAAGGAACACGATAGGACTCCACTTCAGTTTCTTCTGTCCCACAAAGATCAGAACCGCCAGGATAATGGCCTTAACCACAAACAAATCTCCGATATTTCCGCTCGCCTCATAAGCACTCAGATCGATCAGAGTAACCTTGGCCACATTGAGTCCGGCCGCTGTGATCATGGCGATGGAGGCAGGCCGAAGGCCGTAGAAAGCGCCTTCCACATGCGGATTCTCGCGGAACTTCTTGAGAAATTTGGCAATGATCAGAATGATGATCACCGACGGCGCCGCCAAAGCCAGGGATGCGAGGATTCCTCCCAGGATACCTGCCGTCTTATAACCGGCGTAAGTGGACATATTGATGCCGATCGCGCCGGGCGTAGACTCGGAGATCGCGATCATATCCGCTATATCCGCGTGCGAAAACCATCCCGTTTTGTCCGACATCTCGTAGAGGAACGGGAGTGTCGCAAGTCCACCGCCTATGGAGAAGAGGCCTGTCTTAAAGAATTCAAACATCAGACGAAGAAGAACACTCATTTCTCTGCCTCCTTCCTGCCAGTCTCACCGGAATTGTCATTCCCGGCAGTTCCTCCGGATGCAGTGTTGTAAGCCGTGCGATTACGCATCGACATGAGCACCCCCACAACACCGGCGATTATCACCAGCACTGCCGCAGGAACGCGAACCGGCAGTATCCCGGAAAACGCGTTCAGCACAAAGATCACCAGGTAGAGAAACAAGGTAAAGCCATCCACTATTGACTTCTTCCAAAGCCTGAGAACAGCCTGAACAATGAGAACGCACACACAGACTCTGATTCCCGCGAAAGCGTGCTGTACAATGGGCTGCTCGGCAAAATTCGTCAGAAAAGAGGCAATGATCAGGATGATTATGATCGGCCCCGTCAGAAATCCTGTTGTGGCCAGGAGCGCTCCGGGTACGCCTTTCTTTTTCTCACCGATAAAAGTGGAGACATTGAGAGCAATGATTCCCGGCGTACACTGTCCGATGGAAAAGTAGTCCCGAAGGTCATCCATCGTGGTCCAGTGTTTTTTATCAACAAGTTCCCTCTCCAGGATCGGGAGCATGGCGTAACCTCCGCCGAAAGTGACGCAGCCGATCCTCACAAATGTTGTGTATAAGTCCAGATATTCGTTCATTATTTCCTTACCTTACAAAAGGCCTGCAAGAGCAGGCCCTGATTAACGTGTCACATTGTAAACTGCACCGCGCAGAACACGACATAAATTGCCAGAAGAATAATTCCCTGCATCCTGCTCAGCCTTCCCTTCCAGAGCGCGTAGAGCGACAGGATCGACATGACGAGCAGCATAACCGGAATCTCAAAGATGAGGCTGGCGTTAACGCCCCAGAGCTTCGCGCTTTGCGGGACCGCAAAGGGCGCGAGCGTGACCGAGACCCCGCTGACCAGCACCAGGTTGAATACATTTGCGCCGATTATATTTCCCAGGGAGAGCGAGCCGTGTCCCTTTGCCAGGGAGGTGATCGCCGTGACCAGTTCGGGAAGGCTCGTCCCGAGTGCCACGAATGTCAGCGCGATGACGGATTCGGGGACTCCCAGTCCTTCGGCAATCAGTGTCCCGTTGTCCACCAGCAGATCGGCGCCGATCGCGATCAGGATCGCGCCTACGACCAGCAGGATCATGATTTTCGATATGGGCAGGTCCTCCTCACTTTGTTCTTCTTCTGTGGACGGTTCCGTGGCTCCCTTCATCGCTCTCACATTGAAGATCATGTAAGCGACGAATACGCTGAGCATGATAATACCCATAGGCCTTGTAAATTTTCCCATCACATAGGCCGCCACACAATAGATCGCAGCCGCAATGTAAAAAAACAGGACAGGAACCCGGAGCGAGCGCCTGTCGACCGGGCCCGGTTTGACGGCGATCGTGATCGCAGCGATGAGCGCTGTGTTGCAGATCACGGACCCGATCGCGTTGCCGTAGGCGATCTCGCCGTGTCCGGAGAGTGCCGACATTGTGGATACCATTACTTCCGGAAGCGTCGTACCGATCGATACGACCGTGGCTCCGATGAGCAGTTCCGGCAGGTTAAATCTACGCGCCAGCCCGCTGGCGCCGTCGACAAACCAGTCTCCGCCCTTGATCAGACACACCAGCCCGACGACAAATAATAAAATTGCCTTGATCATGTTCTCTTATTCCTCTTCGACATTTTTTGCATAAGACGCGCTCTGTGCATCCGCCTCACAGCTTATCCGCGATCGCCTTCAGATAAGGCGCGATCCGCCCTGCCGCGCCGATCTCCCTGAGCACCTTTTCCATTTCCTTTGCAAAAAGAGCATTCCCTCTCTCTGTCAGATGCACGCCGTCGAAAGCCAGTTCCGTCTCCCACGAGGACGCGTCTGCAAAATATGCGCCGCGCCTGCGCGCAATCTCCCCGTAATACCGCGCCAGAAGCCGGCTCTCCTCCAGGCACCCCTGCGCATATGCCTCGCTCCCCCGCACAAAAGGATCTGTGCAGGACGGGTCCGTGAAGCGGATCTGCATCGGAGCGATCAGCAGGATCTCCGCGTCCAGCGCTTCCTGTGCGGCGGCGATCAGGTTTTCCATATTTGCCGCCACTTTCGAGGCGTCCGGCCTGCGCATTGTCAAAAGATCGTTGGTCCCCAGCATCACTGCAAACAGGTCCATGGGCCTCTCCGCCTTCAGGGCGTCGATCACATAACTCAGTCCTTTCCCTGCGTCGGGGATCATCCTGCCGGGCATGCCGTCCCGCGCGACACTCCATTCGCCCTCGAGACGCTCCGAGAGGATCGTCGTCCACCGGCTGCGCCGGGGATACCTTCCTCCCATCATTCCCGAAGGGTCATACCCGTACGTGTTGGAATCTCCGTAGAAAAAGACCTTTCTCATTTTTTGCTCCTTTTACTCTCCTCCACCAGGTCACTGAGCTTCCTCGAGTAGAAGAAGTCGTGCACCAACTTGTCATACTCCTCCCACATGGGGAGCGTCTGGCAGGAAGCGGCCCTGGGGCACTCTTTTGCCTCCGGAAGCAGGCAGGCCACCGTGGCGAGCGGCCCTTCCATGAGCTCGATGATCTCGCCGACATAGTAGTCCTCCGGCTTTCTGCACAGCTTGTAGCCGCCGCCTTTGCCGCTGGCGCCCACCACAAAGCCGCCTTTTACCAGCTCCTTCACAAGGATCTCCAGATACTTCTTGGAGATCTGCTGCCGCGCCGCGATTTCCTTGAGCGGGATGTAATTTCCGTCTTCATGTTCTGCCAGGTCGATCATTACTCTGATCGCATAGCGTCCTTTTGTCGAAATCATACTTGTAACCTCCTGATTTACCCATTGTACCGCAAGGTAAATAGGCGTTCAAGCCGGCTCGGCCACAAAAGCAAAAGCGCCCCGCCGTACATGCCCATGAACTCGCCGCGATTTCTGTACGGGTGCGTGTGGAAATCGATGATCCGCCTTTCGCTGACTATATTTTGCTCAAACAGTGCCGCCAACCTGTTCCTCCTTCCGGGGAAGCCCCAGTTTTTTACAGGTAATGAAATAGTAAATGGTCTCGAAGAAAAGCATGACCGACCACCCGATCATGCAGGAATAAGCGATGCCGACGATTCCCATCCGGGGCGCCAGGATCATCGTGCTCACGGTGCGGATCGACGCCTGCACGAACGTGAAGATCACGGTGGTGAACATCTTTCCCATTCCTCTGAAGAATCCCTGCACGGCGTTGGTCAGCGCCGGCCACAGATAGAAGAACGCCATCACGCGCAGGTACTCGCTTCCCAGGCGCACCACTTCGTCCGCGCCGCACAGCAGCATGGTGGACATGGTCTTCTTCAGTTTTCCGTAATTTTTGGCCCCGAAGTACTCGCTCATGAGGACGCCCGCCCCGATGCACGTCCCGCTGATCGCCAGGATCACCAGGTTCATCACCGGAGCTGCGATTCCCTCCGCAGCCAGGGCGTTTTGGCCGATAAAGCGGCCCGCGATGATCGAATCCACCGCGTTGTAGGCAAGCTGCAGCCAGTTTCCCAGAAGCAGCGGCAAAGCGTAGCGCCACAGATGTCCGTAGGGCTCGCTCTTTGTCATATCTCTCATGTCTTTTTCACTATTCTCCTGCCGCTGGATTTGATCGCCCTCTGCGGACATACCAGCACGCACAGGTGACATCCGACGCATTTGGCCGCATTCATCTGCGGCCTGCGCTCCGCCGAGAGGGTGATCGCCTGATGTCCTCCGTCCGCGCAGGAGATCTCACAGCGCCCACATCCGATGCACTTCTTCATGTTGAATTTGGGATAGACGATCGTGTCTCTCTCCAGGACGTCCGTCGTGTCGCTGACACCCTCCAGTCCGACTCCCTTCACCCGGGAGACGTTGTCAAAGCCCTTCGCCGCAAGATAGTAATTCAGGCCCGACTTCAGGTCGTCGATAATCCGGTACCCGTACTGCATGACAGCCGTAGTGACCTGCACGCTGCCCGCGCCCATCATGATGAACTCCAGCGCGTCCGACCAGCACTCGATGCCGCCCATGGCGCTCAGATGCATGTCCGCCAGTTCGGGATTGTGCCCCATCTCCGCGATAAAACGCAGCGCGATCGGCTTTACGGCGTTGCCGCTGTATCCGCCCACGGCGGACATCCCGTGCACTGCCGGCGCCGAGACATATGTGTGGGGATTGACCCCGATAATGCTCTTGATCGTGTTGATCGCGGCGATTCCGTCAGCCCCTCCGCGCTTTGCCGCTTCCGCGGCAGGGCTCATCCGGTCGACATTGGGAGTGAGCTTGGCCAGGATCGGGATCTTCGCGCCGCGGCGGGCCGCCGCCGTAAATCTCTCCACCAGCTCCGGCACCTGCCCGATATCCGAGCCCAGGCCGCCTTCCGCCATATTGGGGCAGGAGAAATTGAGCTCGATGGCGTCCGCTCCGTTCTCCTCACACAGGCGCGCCAGGCGCTCCCAGTCCTCGTCGTCCGTTCCCATGATCGACGCCAGAATGAACTTGGTCGGATAGTTCGCCTTCAGGCGGCGGAAGATCTCCATATTCTCTTCCACGCTGTGGTCGGAGAGCTGCTCCACATTCTTAAAGCCGATAATGCCGCCGTTGTCGCCGTTGATCGCCGAATACCGGGGCGACGCCTCATGGATTTCCAGAGAGCAGATCGTCTTGAACGCCGCTCCCGCCCAGCCGGCCTCGAAAGCCCTGGCGCACATATCATAAGTGCTCGCCACGACCGACGACGAGAGCAGGAAAGGATTCTCCAGAGGTATCCCGCACAGCTCTGTGCGCAGCCTCTCCTCGTCTGCCGGCACGGGGATCTCCAGCACAGGCTTTACTTCCTCATGGAGCCGTGTGATCAGCTTTCGGATCGGCACCTGATGCGGGCGCACGCACGCCGCTTCACACGGCGCTGGACATTCCGCGCAGGGATTTCCCTCCGGCAGAACATCGGCCGCTATATTCTCATTGTCAAACCACACGCTTCGGAGGAGCGACGCGGGATCGATCTTTCCGCAGGCTCCTGTACACGGTGCATCGTTACATAATACACAATTGATCATATCAGAACGGTATATTTTTTTACTGATCATAAAGACCTCCTGTCCTGAAACCGGTCTGCAGTTCGATACGTCCATTTTACCATTTTTCGGCAGGCTATGGTATTTGTTTATCTCAGGGGGAGGCCCCCTCTGAGATAAATGATGCACACGCGTGCGGAAAGGTAGAAGTTGCCTTTGACGGCAACCCGCACGCGGCGCAGAGGCTCGCGAAGCGAGCCTTAATTCAGGCCCCATCCCGCCAAACACCCCCGGGGTCCGCATACGAGAGCCCGGGGGTGTCCTCTTTTAACAATATGCAGTTTTACTCAATACTGTCTTCCGGCTTCACTTCCGCAATGCCGTGCTTCTCCGCGTATCCGGTGAGGAACAGGGTCAGCGCGCCGTCGCCTGTGACGTTGCAGGCTGTTCCGAAGGAATCCTGCAGAGCGAAGATGGTCAGCATCAGCGCCGTGCCGTTCTCGTCAAAGCCGAGAACGCCGGTGATCAGGCCAAGTGAAGCCATGACGGTTCCGCCGGGAACGCCGGGCGCGCCGATGGCAAATACGCCCAGGAGCAGGCAGAAGAGAATCATGGAGCCTGCGGCCGGCAGGGTGCCGTAGAGAATCTTGGAGACCACCATGACGAAGAAAACCTCGGTGAGCACAGAGCC
>JAZQCI010000063.1:0-4756 GCA_045546175.1 Lachnospiraceae bacterium
CAAAATATAGAACAATGCGACGAACCGGCTGCAGTTTCAGGCTGCAGCCGGTTCTTTGTGTCATGGTGTGTCACGGTGTGTCATGGGGACGTATCCGCTGACACACTCGCAGAAATGTGTCATGGTGTGTCACCGTGACACAACCCGTGACACAAAACCTGTGACACAAAGCGGCAAAAGTGTGTCAGCTGATACGTCCCCGTGACACATTCCCGTGACATATTATGATAAAACAGAAAAAAGTGAAAGGAAAAAATCAAATGAAGCACGAATGTAAGATAACAGTATTAGAGACAAAAGTTTTTCCTGAACTTCAGAAAAAATATCTGGCAGACCCGAAGTCCGGCCCCTGTCCCTTCTTTAAAGCCGGGGACACCTTCCTGCTCAAGCGCACGCCGCAGCAGGACGACTTTTACCACCTGATGAACGGAAAATTCTGCGGTGAGGCATGGGATGCTGTCAGCTGGTATGTATATACGGCACTGCAGGGCGGCTCCATCATGCAGGGATGGACCAATGACGACCGCCTTATGATCGCCTGCTGTAACGACGGCACGAGACCGGTCATCTTCAAAATCGAACGGATCGACATTCCGGAGAATGAAGAAGAGAAAGAGTGGCTGGCAAAGCAGAACTTCACGAACACGGCGGATGATGCGTACACAGGCTGAAGATGGGAACAAGGCAGAGGAAAGAGAGTAGAAGGAGTCAGGACAATGAGAAAAAAGATTGATGCACTGGCATATTCAACAGAGATTTCCCAGGCACTAAAGAAGGGAGTTTTTCTGACCACAAAGAACGGCGAAAAGGTCAACTCCATGGTGATCGGCTGGGGACATATTGGCAGGATCTGGGAGCTGCCCGTTTTCGTCGCTTACGTGCGGAACTGCCGTTACACCCGCGAGATGCTTGATGCCAATCCTGAGTTCACGGTCAATGTGCCTGTGAACGGATTCGACAGAAATGCTTTTGCTATATGCGGGACCCAAAGCGGGCGGGATATGGATAAGATCAAAAAAGCGGGGCTGACACCGGTAGAACCGGAGGTCATTTCTGTGCCGGCTATCAAAGAATATCCGCTGACACTGGAATGCAGAGTAATATACCGTGAAGAACAGAAGGCGGAAAGACTTCCGGAAGGCATAAGACGGAAGTTCTACAGCATTGAGACGGAAGACCATGTCTCTTATTACGGGGAGATCGTAGCGGCGTACATATTGGAAGATTGATTTTAATGTGTCACGGGAATGTGTCACGGGGACGTATCTACTGACACATGCCGCAGAAATGTGTCACGGGGACGTATCTTCTGACACACGCCTCAGAAATGTGTCAGCGGATACGTCCCTCTGACACATCCGAGGATTGTGCCCCCATCTGCGAACAGATCAAAATGCCTGCCATTCTGCAGCGGCAGGCACTATTATGAATAGGAATAAGGCAATATGAGTAAAGTAAGCAGCAGAATTCTTGTAAGCGGCTGTGAAGGAGAAGAGAACGGATACAATTCACAGCTCCTGTATTTTACCTGCTCCTCTCTGAGCAAAGACGATCGTTACCTGTTTATGATCTCGGATCAGAACGGCGATCCCAACGTCATGGTCAGAGACCTTGAGAGCGGAGAAGAGCGTATTCTGACCGATAATCATGCAGGTATCATGAAGAGCTATGTGTATTTTGACTGCAATCCCGGGCGGGGGCTCAGTAAAGCCAGCGTGTGCCTGGATCCGGAAAGAAACACCGTCTACTATATTCAGGATAATAGGATCTGCAGCGCGGATCTTAACGGAAACAGGCGGATACTGGCCGAAGTTCCTGACGGGCGAATGACGGCGTTCACGCATGTATCCGCAGATGGAAAACGGCTCTGTGTCCCTATGACGGACGGCAGATGCCTGGACTATGATCCCGAGACGGAAGGGAGCGGGTTGGACCGCCGGCCCGTCTACGACATCGACGGCAGGGTGCAGGAGGAGAAACTTTCCAGTTACCTTTGCGTCTATGACACGAATACTGGGAAACTGTGTTACGAAAAGAAGGTGCCCCTCTGCTGGATCACGCATGTGCAGTTTCATCCGCTGGATCCGGAGATCATCATGTACAATCATGAGTGGTCAAGCTTTGACTGTGGAATCAGAAGAATCTGGCTCTACGATCACCGCAGGGATGAGATCATCCGTGTCAGGAATGAGGGCAGCGATACGCTCGGCAATCCCCGGGGCTTCGCAAGAAAGAGAGGAGACTGGGTGTGCCATGAGATGTGGAGCGACGACGGACAGAGCATCATCTATCATGGCGGCTATGAGAACGGCCCCGCCATGGTCGGAAAATATGAACCTGCCAGCGGAAAATACTGGGAAATCGCGCTGCCGGATGACTATAATGCCTATGGGCATTTTACGATGGACCATGACGGGAATCTGGACTGCGACGGCTATTTCAAGTTCCCGGAAGAGGTGAAAGTGGTGCGGGAAAACAGCACAGACAACGGACCTGATCCTCATAAGAAAGACGGCGCCTATATTTCAAGGGTTTTACCGGATTGGGAGAACGGGATTTTGACATGGATTCCTCTCTGCCGGCATGACAGCGACTGGCTGGGGCAGGACGCGCATCCGCATCCAATTTACGCGCACTCGGGAAAAAGGATTTATTTCAACAGCAGAAGCGGAAAGTATATAAAAGTGTATGCGGTCGATGTAAGAGAGTAAAAAGCAAAGAGTCGCGAAGCTTTGGCGCTTCGTGACTCTCTTTTTTACATATGCGAATATTCAGTTCCGATGAAATCGGATATTACATGACGGGCGCGCCGAATTCTTCGTTGATTTCCCGGATTTCTTTTATGCCGTCGATATAAGGCTGGTAAATGCTTTCCGTCCTGCCGCCGCCGCGATTGTCGCAGCCGGAACAGAATTCGCAGTCAATTCCACCTGCGCCCCACAGTGCATGGTGGACAATTCGGATTCTTTCTTCTCGCGTAGTATCTTTGATCAAAATGGAGCCCATATTGACATCTCCTTTCTTGATACATTCGTTAGGCGTTTCGCAAACGCCTAACTACTACATCATCCAGAAAGGAAAAATGGAAGAAGGGAAGCTTTTGCCCCCGAGCAACTGGGAATCAACGTTCACCGGCTCGGCATGGGAGAGGATCGGTGACAGCAATGAGTTCTACCTGCATCTTTTCTGCAGGGAGCAGGCAGACCTGAACTGGGAGAACCCGGAAGTACGGAGAGAGATCATCGACATTCTCAATTTCTGGCTTGACAAAGGGGTGGACTGGATGATCAGAAAAGATTACCTCCAAGTCGAATATGACTACCGTCTTCCCGTAATCATTTATTCGCCAATTGGGTGGGAGATCGAGAAGAAACAGTATGCATTAGAGCTGTATCAGACTATCTGCAACGCTGCAAAGGCTGGTGACGAAGCAATCATAGAGAAGCTTAAGGAACACACAAACCGGCAGGTCGTTCTGATCCTTCTTGAACTAATAGAGGAGCGCGGTGATCCATCTCTGATTCCCTTTCTGGAAAAGTGGAGAGAGATAGAAGTTAAAAAGCTGAAAAGCAGGATAGGAAGCCTCATCAAAGCTATTTCGGAGAGGCAGACTACCCAATAACGACCGCAGCACAGAGCACACCGAAATGAGAGGGAACTATGAAAAAGAGAAAACCATTAAATATCCTGTTTGTCGGCAACAGCCACACCTACTACAATGATATGCCGCTCATGGTCCAGCGGCGGGCTATCGAGTGCGGCTACGATTTCCGGGTTACTATGATCGCTCACGGAGGGTGGTTTTTGGCACAGCATGCGGAGGAGCCCGATGTAAGGTTTAACATCCTTTATGGTGGATACGATTATGTTGTCCTGCAGGAACATGCGCATCCGTTTGGTCCTGTGGAGAAGTTTCGCGATGCAGCGGTTCGCCTGAACAGATGGATCCGTGAGGCTGGAAGCACTCCTGTCATATATGATATTTGGGCAAAGAAATCGGAGCCGGAAAAGCAGGAAGAAATGAATGAGGCGCACAGGATGGTCGCCGGCGAGATCGATGCGCTGCTGGCTGGGGTCGGAGAATACTGGTGGGGCTATCAGAAAAGCTGCCCGGAATTGGAGATGTATGCTGATGACGGTGCCCATGCTTCGAGTGTAGGATCTGATTTCGCAGCCAAATATATCTGGGAGACGATCATTACGGATCTCAGAAGAAGGAGATAAGACCGGTGCAGTCTTCGCGAGGGAGAGGATAATACAGAACCGAGTAGGATGGATGTACCGTACAGGCAGGAGGAATCATGAGAACGTTCTCTTCAGACAGGGAAAAACACCGCTATTTTAACAGTCTCAGTGAAGAACAGAAATATGAAGCCTTCTGCGATATCCTGTTTGATTCAGAGCATGTCGTGTTTCTCGGCGGCGCGGGTGTTTCAACAGAGAGCGGAATTCCTGATTTCAGGAGTAAGAACGGCCTGTATAAAAAGAGAGGAAAGATATTTGGGAGATATAAACCGGAATACCTGCTCAGCCATGAGTGCCTGAAGACGCAGCCGGAAGTCTTTTTTGATTACTACCGAAAGAACCTGGATGCACGCGGAGCGATACCGAATGAAGCGCACAGGATCCTGGCGGAGATGGAAAGCTCCGGGAGGCTGGATGGCGTGATCACGCAAAATATCGACGGCCTTCACCAGAAGGCAGGCAGTAAGAACGTGCAGGAGATCCACGGGACAATATGGAAGAACCATTGTGT
>JAZQCI010000064.1:0-60667 GCA_045546175.1 Lachnospiraceae bacterium
CCTGGTTCTCTCTGAAGATCGTCGCGATGATCGTACAGGTACTGCCTACGATCTCATTTCTGAAACTCACAGGCCTGGATGTGGAGAAATCGGTGACCCTGTGGTGGTCGATCACTTCCAGGACTCTTGCCTTTTCAATTCCCTTGACTGACTGGGAGAACTCATTGTGATCTACCAGGATCAGCTGCTTGTCATTGTAGTTAAGGATATGGGATCTCATCGCATATCCCACCAGGTGATCGTCGTCATCTACGACCGGAAACGCCCTGAACTGCGTGCGCGCCATCTTCCTTCCGGCGTCCTCCGCCAGTTCATGTCCGTAGAACTTCATGGGCTTAAGCGTCATCATCATTCTCACAGGCGGGGCAAAATACAGATATCTGGACGTATTCATAGCCCCGAATCCGGACAGGATGAGCGTGCAGTGATGCTCTTTAGCAAGCTTGAGTACACTCTCGTCCACACCTTTCTCCCAGATAATGATGAGCATGCCGGCGCCCTTCTCGATCAGGATCTTCTGCGCCTTCTTGTTGCCGCCCGTGATCACGATGCGGTCGGTCACCTCGTAATCTTCCAGGTTGTCCTTGTTCGTCATGGTCAGAATGCTGACCTGGCCATTCAAATGGCGCTGCTCGTCGTCATAGACGATCGTGCCGCTGATCGTCTTGGCGATATACTCCGTAGGGGTCTCCCTGAGCATACCGTGGGAAAACCTGGTATCATTGAGAGCGATATTGGCAAAATCCGATTTGGATACCCAGCCAATTACCCTGTTTTCATCGTCTACGACCGCAAATCCCTCGCGTTCTTCTTTCTTCATGAGCTCGACCGTCTCAAAGATCGTCGTCTCCGGCGTGATCGCCAGAGGTGCGGCCAGATCCACTTCGTCGAGGCGAACCTGTGCCGTCTCAAGAAGGTGCGGCTTCTTGAATCCGAATCTGTCCAGAAGATACTGCGATTCCTTGTTGATCTTGCCCAGAACGCAGGGAATGGCGTCAAACCCCTGTTCTTTCTTATACTCCGCATAGGCGATCGCAGCTGCCACCGAATCCGTATGCGGATTCTTGTGTCCTGTAACATAGATTCTGTTGTCCTGTGCCATATATCTGACCTCCCTGTTGGTTCAAGTGTTTTCCCAATCGAGCCCTGCGTCCACACAGTAGGCTCTACAAACTTATGATAGCATGTCCAAATTGTGTTTGCCATACGCTTCAACTTCTTTTAATATGTAAGAGATAAATAATCAGCGCCCGGGAGAATCCAAAAAGGAGGCAGGGCCTGAAAACAAGCAGCGGAGGTAGAAAAATGGAAAGAGAAACTATGTGCATCCAGGCCGGCTATACGCCCGGGAACGGTGAGTCCAGGATGATCCCGATCATCCAAAGCACAACCTTTAAATATGATACCAGCGAGGACATGGGCAAGCTGTTCGACCTGGAGGCATCCGGATACTTTTACACCCGTCTTCAGAATCCTACCAATGACATGGTCGCGGCCAAGATCACAGCTCTTGAGGGAGGCACTGCAGGAATGCTCACCTCTTCCGGACAGGCTGCCAACTTTTTCAGCGTGTTCAATATCGCCACCTGCGGAGATCACGTCGTCTGTGCTTCCACCATCTACGGCGGTACCTTCAACCTCTTCAACGTGACTATGCGCAAGATGGGAATCGACTTCACCTTCATCGATCCCGACTGCTCCGACGAGGAACTCGAGAACGCTTTCAAGCCCAATACCAAGGCCGTCTTCGGCGAGACGATTGCCAACCCTGCTCTGGTCGTCTTCGATATCGAGAGATTTGCCAAAGCAGCGCACGCCCACGGCGTTCCGCTCATCGTCGACAACACCTTTGCGACGCCCATCAACTGTCGTCCCTTCGAGTGGGGCGCTGATATCGTCACACATTCCACGACCAAATACATGGACGGACATGACGCGGCCGTAGGCGGCGCGATCATCGACGGCGGAAAGTTCGACTGGATGGCTCACGCGGACAAGTTCCCGGGCCTCACTACTCCCGACGATTCCTATCACGGAATCACCTATGCAGAGAAATTCGGCATGGGCGGCGCTTTCATCACCAAGTGCACGGCCCAGCTCATGAGAGACTTCGGCTCGATCCAGGCTCCCATGAACGCCTTCTTCCTCAATCTCGGCCTCGAGTCCCTGGCAGTCCGCATGCCCAGGCACTGCGAGAACGCCCTCAAGGTCGCCCAGTTCCTTAAGGGCCACGAGAAGATCTCCTGGGTCACATACCCCGGCCTTCCCGGCGACAAGTACTATGAGCGCGCACAGAAATATATGCCTAACGGCACCTGCGGCGTCATCTCCTTCGGCATCAAGGGCGGACGCGCCGCCGCCGAGGAGTTCATGAAGCACCTCAAAGTCGCCATGATCGCCACCCACGTAGCCGACGCTCACACCTGCATCCTTCATCCCGCTAACTCCACGCACCGCCAGCTCACCGACGAAGAGCTGATCGCAGGCGGCGTAGGACCGGACCTGATCCGTCTCTCCGTCGGCCTGGAGAACGTGAACGACATCATCGCGGATCTCGAGCAGGCACTCGGCTAAATAGCGCAAAAAAAGACGGTTCTTCTGACACATTCTCATTTCGAAATGTGTCAGAAGACCCGTCTCTTTTGTTAATCTCATTTGTCACTCTTTTCAAGGCCTGCTCAGCGAGCCGCTGCCCGCAGAGGCCGGGATCATCCCCCCTGAACGATACTCGATCTGACCGATAAGATCTTAAACCGTTCATCCTCGATCACCATTCCCGACAGCCTGTTCCCATAAACGCATCCTGTATCGAGCGCGATCATCCCTTTATCCGGAAGATTCGCCCACATTCCCTCCGCGATCGGATCCGCGGAGTTTTTTCCGCAAAAATATACAGGAACTCTGTAAGGTGTATGTCCGGTCAGCACCAGTTTCCCTTCATAATCTGTGTCCCGTCCCCAGATGAGCGTCTCCACGCTGTTCTTCTTCGGATTCTCATTTTTCAGGCATGCGTGCACACACTGAAATCTCTCCTCCGTGTAATAGTAAGGCATCTCTTCATACCAGTCCCGGAACTCATTGATCTTGTGTTTATGGCTGATAAAGGAGAATACCGTCTTCTCTCCGTTGTTCAGATACCACAATTCCTTATAGTTCCTCCTGTTCAATGACATTCCTGTGGCATCCAACATCATCTGTTCATGATTGCCCCTGATCAGGACACAGCGCTCTCCCATCTCTTCCTTAAGCTCTCGCAAGAATACAAACGTTTCATAAATCTGAGGACCGCGGTCGATCGTATCCCCGAGATTGATCAGCCTGTCCCGGGACTTATCAAATTCCATCTTGTCCAGCAGTCTCCTGCAATCATCCAGGCATCCGTGGATGTCCGTAATGACCACTACTCGTTCGCCATGCACCAGAAACACCTCTCCAAAATATTGTTAAGGCCCGCAAAGCGAGCCGCAGCCGCCGCGTGCGGGCTAATCCAAAAACTCGATCGTGAGTCCGCGATTTGCCTCACAGGCCGCCTTACACATCTGCTTCATCGCAGACAGATATCTCTTCATTCCTTCCCCGATCTGCGAGCATCCTATGAAACAGATCAGGCATCCGCCTCCGAATTCCGGCTCTGTCAGCACATCATACAGCGCGTCCAGATTTCTCCCATACCACTCGGGGACCTTTATTCCCTGTTCTATGCGGTCGTGAAGCTCCGTGCGATCCTCGACTCCCGCCAGATCTATTATATAACTGTTGTTCATGATCTGCGCTCCTTAACATCAGTAAAGCTGCTCAAATGTTTCGTAATGGTCCGGCGTATAGTAAATTCTCCCATCATCGGAATATATGATCCGCTTTGCTCCTCTCTTCTTCTTCCCGAGTGTATCGATGTCGCATTCCTTGTAGTTTCCGTCCGGGAGCAGCCCTTCGTAATTTCCAAAATAGCTTCCGCCGATGCATTTGCCCGGCGCGTAGGGCTCCAGCGAGCCTCCGGTCCAGCCAAGTTTCTCCGCTTCTTTCTTGGTGATGAAATTGCCCGGAAGCTTTCCGTAGGTGTGGATATAGAGCGCGACGTCCTCTTTCGTTGTATAACTGCCGTTCTCGTCGATGCGCGCCTGCTGCTCCTGCGTCTGCACGACCGCGCTCTGCTGTGCGGAAGAATTCTCCTGCGGCTTGCCATTTCCCTTGCCGCATCCCATCAGCAGACCGATCGAAAGAATCGCGGTCAGCAGCAGACACAGCCATAAACTCCTTCTTTTTTTCATGGCAATCTCCCTCCCGTTCAGTCGAAGATCCTCCGGATCCCGGCGATGGTCCTGTAATCCGCTCTCTCACTGATCTTAATTCCGTCCCTGCTGTTGGACGCGTGGACGATCCTTCCGTCTCCCAGATAGATCGCGACATGCCCGTAATAGCAGATGATATCCCCGGCCTTCGCCTCCTGCAGAGAAGGGACGCTCTTTCCTTTCGTTCGGATCGCCGCGTCATAGTGGGGGAGATTTACGCCGAAATGGCGGTAGATCAGCATCACAAAACCGGAGCAGTCTGTCCCTTTTGTGAGGCTGCATCCGCCGTACACATAAGGGTTGCCCACAAACTGAAGCGCGTAGGCGGCTACCATTTCACCCTTGGTCTTCGCCGCCGCAGTCTGCTGCGTAGTCTGCTGCGTGCTCTGTGCGGCGCCGCTCTCCGCCTTCTTCGAGGCGTCCGTCACTTCTCCGTTCGCCTCTTTCGTTTTCTCTTCATTGAGAACTCCGTTCGTGTCAAAATAGTATTTTTTGCCGCCGACTTGCAGCCAGCCGGTCTTCATTGCGCCGCTCGACGTCAGGTAATACGTCTTGCCGCCGATCTTAAGCCAGCCGGTCTTCATCGCTCCGCCCGCCGTCAGATAATACTTCTTTCCGCCGTCTGTCACCCAGCCGGTCTTCATCTGTCCGTTTGCCGCCAGATAATACCAGAGCCCCTTGACCTTCACCCAGCCGGTCTTCATCGCTCCGCTCTGCGCCAGATAGTACCACTTTCCGCTGACCTTCACCCAGCCGGTCTTCATCGCTCCATTTGCAGCCAGGTAGTACCACTTTCCGCCGTCCTTGACCCAGCCGGTCTTCATCTCTCCGCTCGCCGCCAGATAGTACCACTTTCCGTTGTCTTTCACCCAGCCGGTCTTCATGACCCCGTTTTTGTCGAGGAAATACCATTTTCCGGTATATTTGACCCATCCGGTGACCGCCCTGCCGCTGCGGACGTAATACCAGTCTCCGTCCTCGTAATACCATCCGTTCTTCAGATAGCGGAATTCACTCGTCCTGTCGGCGTAAGAGACGCCTTCCGAGACGGCCCCGATCTGAGAGCTCCCCGCTCCGGACACCGCAGCGGCCGCGTGTACAGGCAGCGCAGCCGATGTCATGATCAGGATCATTCCAATAATTGCCGCAAATTTAGTCTTCATAGAATCTGATCTCCAAGCTGTCGTGCGGTCTATATATTTTTCTGCAATATATCTTCAATGACAGATCTTCCGCACGTAGTTTCGTTCACAGACTAAATTATAACATATTTGTAACAATTATTGAATTATTTTGTAATTTTAATGAAATATTTATTTTCTTGTCACAAACCACCTCTGATTTTCTTCATAGAAGAGATTTACTTCCTGCCCCGCCACCATGCAGGTGTACATGAGTCCCATCCCGCCCGCCTTGCGGCTGGCGCGGCGCTCGCACCTCTTGACTCTGTCGATCATATACTTTCTCCCGTCCTCCCATGTGATCCGGCAGGGCCTCAGAAACCCCTCGCGCGTAAATTCCGCCAGCACATCCACATAGACCTTGGCCGGGTTGATCTCTTCCCCGTCTCCGTAAATCCGGATCGGCCTGCCGCCGCCCGGGCTCTGCTGAGACCGCTCTTCATCCGGTCTCCTTGTCGGCTGCATGCCATAGCTTCGCAGGGCGTCCCTGCTGATATTCGTATCTGTATGAGGCATCTTATTTGTCCCTCCTTTTATTCCAAACTCACAGAGCGGGCCGCTGCAAAACAAACCGCGCTCCGCGCGGCCTCCCCCGCAAGATATCTTCCTGATCGCAAACTGCATCAGACGCCCGTCCGATTCCCTCTCTCGAAATAGCCGTGCGGGTGCACGACATGAGTCTCGGCGTCCTCCGAGGACAGCTTCGTATCAACATGCATAAGTCCCCGGCGCACCGCCTCAAAACCGAATCGGCTCCGGATCTCATCCACTGCGATATCCGCTTTAAGCTGTTTCTCTCTCCACTCCGGATCCGTAAAAAGACTGAGCTGGTAAGGATAGCCCTCCATCTTCAGGTGAGAGACCCTGACTCCCAGGCTGCGGATCGGCCTCCTCCAGTCATAGTTCTCCCTGAAGAGCCGGATTGCCTCCGCGGCGATCTCCTCGGAGATATTGGTCGGCATGTCTGTCTTGTGCTGGCGGGAAAAGCCGCACAGCTCCTTATCCCTCACATAGATCTCCACCACATCGCCCACAAAGCCGTGGCGCCGCAGGCGCGACGCGACGCTCTCCGCCAGCATATAGACCACCATCCTCACGTCCTGCTCCGATGTCAGGTCCCGCGGCGTGGTCGTGCTGTTGCCGATACTCTTGATGGGGATCTCGCTCCTGTCGGGCGCCACCGGCGTCCGGTCCTCCCCTCTTGCGAACGCGGACAGGACCAGACCGATCTTCCCGAATATATCCTGCAAAAGAGCCGGATCTGTCCGCGCCAGGTCCCCGATCGTGAGGATCCCGTATCTGTAGAGCTTCCTCTGCGTCGCCCTTCCCACGAACAGAAGGTCCGACACATTGCTCTCCCACACGATCTGCCTGTAGTTGTCCCTGTCGATCACCGTAATGGCATCCGGCTTCCGGTAATCGGAGCCGAACTTGGCAAAGATCTTGTTCCAGCTGACTCCGATGCTGACCGTGATTCCAAGCTCCCGCTTGATCCGGGAAGAGATCTCCGCCGCCAGCTCCGGCCCGCTCCCCAGGCACTGTCCGCTCTGCGTGCAGTCGATCCAGCACTCATCGAGGCCGTACGGCTCCATCAGGTCCGAATAATCCCTGTAGATTTCCCTGGCCAGCTCGGAAAAGCGCATATACAGGTCCATCCTGGGGGGAACAATGACCAGATCCGGACAGGCCTGCCTCGCCTGCCAGAGCGCCTCCCCTGTCTTCACGCCGGCCCTCTTCGCTATATAATTTGCCGTCAATATGATCCCGTGCCTCTGCTCGGGATCTCCTCCGACCGCCAGCGGCTTTCCGTCCAGTTCGGGATGGTGCAGCATCTCGACGCTGGCATAAAAGCAGTTGCAGTCCGAGTGAAGGATCACTCTGTCCATAATTACCGTCCGTTGTCAAAATATCAAGGAATTTAAATTTCCTTTCAAAGGATTTTAATTTCCTCTTGCAAACAGTATATTTCGAACGTATATTCGTGTCAAGAGGGTTTTTTCGTTGACATCGGCGGAAACAAAAGTTACAATAAAGGAAATTAAATTTCCTCTTTGGAATTTAATCTTTAGTCCCTCACAAACTATTAAGGAGTAATGAGCATGACTTTCGGAGAAAAAGTTAGGGAACTTCGACTGAAGAACGGCTATTCCCAGGAAGAGCTGGCCGCGATGACAGGCGTGACCAGGCGCACCGTGCGCAACTGGGAGGCGGAAGGCAAGTATCCGCGCAGCCAGGCTCTCTACGCACGGCTGGCTTCTGCTCTCGGATGCAATGAAGAATATCTCAGGGGCGAGCAGGAATTATTCATAACGAGGGCGGCAGAGAAATACGGCACGCGGGGCCGGCAGCAGGCGCAGGCTTTTCTCGACAGCACCCGCGCCATGTTCGCCGGAGGCGACCTCTCTCCCGAGGACATAGACATGATCGGGAAGCATTTTATGGAAATGTTCTGGGAAGCCAAGGAAAACGCCAGGAAATATACGCCCGGCAAATACAGGAACGCGGAAAATTCCTCCGGCGGCGGCAGTCCGGATTCCGGAAACGCCGGGAGGAAGCCGGGGGACGGCTATTCCGCGGCCGAGGGAAATGACTGAGGAGGAGCCCTATGAGCAGACTTTACGTCTATCACAAAGCGGCCGGGCTGATCCGCAGACATGGGACCCGCGACCCTTTCGAACTCCTGAGCGCCATGCACGTGCAGGTCCGCTTCTATTATGATCTGACAAACACCAAGGGCTTTTCCCGCTACCTGCTGCGGCAATATTTTGTCGGGATCAACGGAAATCTTTCTCCGTGCGAGCAGCGGATCGTAGCGGCTCACGAGCTGGGCCACATCGTCCTGCACGCGCAGGAGCTCAGGACTGCCCCGCTCTTTGACACCGCCGTCTACGACAAACGCAGCCGTACCGAGTATGAGGCCAACCTGTTTGCCGCGGACCTCCTTCTTCCGGATGAGAAAGTGACGGAGGCGGCGGACAGTCCCCGGACAGATCTCGAAGGCCTCTGCCTGGCCTTGGGCACAACGCCCGGACTTATGAATTTCAAGCTCCGGAGCATGCGCAGCAGGGGGATCGATGTTCCCCTTCCTTTTGAATGCGACAGCCGCTTCCTTTCCAGGGAGACCTTGCCATTCACAAACCCTGAATGATATACTCCACTTGGTACGGACAACGGCGCGGCCCGCTCCGCAGACCTTGAAATGATCGGAATCTTAACTGAATGAAATGGAGGTACAGCATGCTTTTCGCTATAGATATCGGCAACACGAACATGGTGATCGGGTGCATCGACGGGGAAGACATCCTCTTTTCCGAGCGTCTCGCCACCGACCACAGCAAGACAGCGCTCGAATACGCGCTCGCTTTCAAGAATGTCCTTGATCTCCACGAGATCGACCGCTCCGCGATCACCGGCGCGATCATCGCTTCCGTGGTCCCGCCGATCACAGCTATCATGACCGAGGCTCTGGGCAAAATAGTGAAATGCCATGTCAAGATCGTAGGCCCCGGACTCAAGAACGGACTCAAGATCTGTATGGACAACCCGGCCCAGGTCGGCGCTGACCTGATCGTCGCCGCCGTAGCCGGCGTCCGCGATTACAGCTGTCCCCTGATCCTCATTGATATGGGAACCGCCACGACCATCACCGTTGTCGACAAAGATAAGAACTATCGCGGCGGCATGATCCTTCCCGGACTGCGCGTCTCCCTGGATTCCCTTACGTCCAGGACCTCACAGCTTCCCAGGATCAGCCTCGATCCGCCCAAGCGGCTCATCGGCACCAACACCAACGACTGCATGAAGAGCGGCATTCTCTACGGAAGCGCCTCCATGCTCGACGGAATGATCGACCGCATTGAAGAAGAGATCGGCGTGAAGACGACCGTAGTGGCGACAGGAGGCCTCGCCGGCACGATCGTGCCGCTGTGCAGGCACGACATTATCACGGACGACCTGCTCCTGCTGCGCGGTCTCCGCTATATTTACGAGAGAAACAGTTGAACTCAGGGGCCATTTTGCCAAAAGGAGAACAGACATGTTAAAGGGTAAGACAGTCCTGCTCGGCGTCACGGGCAGCATCGCGGCCTACAAGGCCGCCGACCTTGCGAGCCGCCTCATGAAGCAGCACGCGCAGGTCCATGTGATCATGACGGAGAACGCCGCGAAATTCATCTCTCCGATCACTTTTGAGACACTTACGAACCGCAAATGCATTACCGACACTTTCGACCGCGATTATCCTTCCGATCATCCCGTCGAAGTGGAGCACATAGCGCTTGCCAAAAAAGCGGACCTCGTGATCGTTGCGCCCGCAACGGCCAATATCATTGCCAAGATGGCTTACGGAATCGCGGACGACATGCTCTCGACCACTCTGCTCGCCTGCACATGCCCGGTACTCGTCTCGCCCGCCATGAACACGAAAATGTATGAGCACCCTGCCACCCAGGCAAATCTCGCCGTTTTAAGACAGCGCGGCGTGAAGATCATCGAGCCTTCCAGCGGGCTGCTCGCCTGCGGCGATGAGGGAAAGGGGAAGCTCCCCGAACCCGCCGTGCTCGTCGACCACATTCTGGCGGAGATCGCCTGCCCCAAGGACCTCACCGGGAAAAAGATCCTGGTCACCGCCGGGCCGACACGGGAGTCGCTCGATCCCGTCCGTTTCATCACCAACCATTCCAGCGGCAAAATGGGCTACGCCATCGCGCACGCCGCCGCCCTTCGCGGCGCCGATGTGACGCTGGTGTCGGGACCTGTGTCTCTGACGCCCCCTCTCGGGGTAAAGCTTGTTCCCATCTCCTCCGCTCACGATCTTTTCTGCGCGGTCACAGCCGTCTCCGCAGAGCAGGACATCATTATTAAGGCTGCTGCCGTTGCGGATTACCGTCCCGTCAGCGTCAGCGACGAGAAGATCAAGAAAGCGGACAACGACCTCAGCCTGAGCCTGGCTCGCACGGAAGATACCCTGCAGTATCTCGGAGAGCACAAACCCGAGGGACAGATCCTGTGCGGATTCGCCATGGAAACCTCAGACCTGGAGAACAAGGCGCGGGCCAAACTCAAGAAGAAAAACCTTGATATGATTGTTGCCAACAACGTCAAGGTGGCCGGCGCCGGTTTCGGAACAGACACAAATGTAGTGACCTTTATCACAAAAGACAGCACGGAGCAGCTGGAGATCATGAGCAAAGAGAATGTCGCCATGAAGCTTCTGGACCGGCTGCTCGAAATGTGACCGGTCCGATTCTCTCACAATTAATGATCCTCAAATCAATAAACTCCATAAAGGCTTATCTTACTTCAAATTGAAAGCCCTGCCTGACGGCAGGGCTTTTTCCATAAGAAAAAAAGGCACGGCGTCCAATCGCAAAATCAGGGAGTTGGCATATCTGCGAACGCCGGCCTTTTTTAACTAGGCTCAAAATCTATTATAAACCTTTAAGGTCTATTTTGCAAAACCTCCTACGTTGTTTCATCAGGGTTCTAAACTTCATAAAATGAGTCCGTGGAGAAGAACTATGGGCAACTACAAAGCTGAAATCGGAAAACGAGTTTCATATCTCAGAAATATTAACGGCCTGACGCAGGAAAATCTGGCAGAATTGCTGGATTGTTCCGTAAAGCACGTCAGCCACGCGGAGCGGGGCACCGCTCTCTTTTCGTTGGAAAAATATATCTTTCTGAGCGATTACTTCCATTGCAGCCTTGACTATCTGCTCAAAGGAAGCAGCGGCGACGATGTTTCTCCTGATCTCCCGGTCTATATTCTGGAAATCCTCCGCGACCATGACAGCGAAGAAAAGCAGCTTCTTCTCGCTTATCTGAACATGTATCCCAGATTGAGATCATCTCGGGATAATAAAGAATAAAAAAGTAACTAAAGAGGACCTGTCCACCGTAAAATGGACAGGTCCTTTTTTGTTTATCGTCTGATTCGTGTTCTCACTCTATTTTTTGGCGAACTAATCACCCTCTGAGAATGTTCCGTACTCTCCGATCAGAGCATGTGTGCCCTCAGCTCCTCGCCGCTCATCGCGCTGAGGTAAGCAGGCGCGATATCCAGTACGGTCTTGCAGCCGCACTGCCCTTCCTGATTGAGTCTGAAGGCCGCCCTCGCGAATGCTACCAGGACGCTTCCTGTAAACTCGGGGTTGGAATCCAGCTTCAGGGAATACTCGATAACGTGTGTGTGCTCGTCGTCCGCGCCTGTCACTCCGGAGTACAGGACGCTTCCGCCGTGAGGAAGACCTGCGTGGTCGCGGGCCATCTCTTCTGCCGAGATGAAGTGTACGGTCGTGTCATACTCGTCAAAATAGTTAGGCATGGTCTTGATCTCGTTCTCAATGCGGGCGAGATCCGCGCCTTCCTCGGCGACAACGAAGCACTCTCTTGTGTGCTTTTCTCTGGTGGTCAGCTCAGGTGCATTGCCTGCGCGGACTGCTTCCAGAGCTGCGGGAACAGGGATCGTGTACTGTCTTGCGTCGAGAACGCCCTCGATTCTGCGGACCGCGTCGGAGTGTCCCTGGCTCACGCCCTTGCCCCAGAAGGTGTAAGGCGTTCCGCCCGGAAGGACTGCGCTCGCATATACTCTGCTCAGCGAGAACATGCCGGGATCCCAGCCGCAGGAAATGATGCCGATCTTTCCGGCCTTTTTAGCTGCCGCGTCCACATCCGCGAAATGCTCCGGAATATGAGCGTGTGTATCAAAGCTGTCGATGATATTGTAGAGAGCCGCGTACTTGGGTCCCTGAACCGGCAGGTCTGTCGCGCTGCCGCCGCAGAGGATCAGTACGTCCATAGGAACTTCCTGATTTACGAGCGCGTCTTCACCGTAAACTTTGACGCCGGGAGTCTTGATCTTAAGAGCTGCGGGATCGCGGCGAGTAAATACGCCGACCAGCTCCATATCGGGATTGCGGCGGATCGCCTGTTCCACGCCCCTGCCAAGGTTTCCGTATCCGAAAATTCCTACTTTAATAGCCATTGCAAAGTCCTCCATAAAATATTGTATACAAGAATACTAAAAAGAATATACACGTATTTGCTCCCCATGGCAAGCAAAAGAATTCGAAATTTGTGGATACGGACACTATAAAATGCTAAGATGGGTATGGTCCTTATGGCCTGCGCGGCAGAAAAAATCGCCCCTGCGCTTCTATTTTGGCCCGGCGCCTCTATCACGCCCGCGCTTCTATTGCGGACCCGCGCTTCTATGTAAAAGATTTCTTTTTCAGAGAAAGGAACAGATTTCCATGACCAAGGCGGATAAATATCTCGTCGACGATATTCACAATATTCTGGCAAACGGGTATAAGGATGTAAATCCGCGTCCCAGATATGAGGACGGCACGCCGGCCTACACCATCAGCGTCAACCATGTGATGCGCAAATACGACCTCAGCAAAGGGGAATTTCCCATCTGCACGCTGCGGCGCCAGGCCTGGAAGACCGGGATCCGCGAGATCTTCACGATCTACCAGCACCCGACAAATGTTCTCTCCGAGATGAGGGACCTGGGCGTCACATGGTGGGATCCCTGGGATATCGGGGACGGCACGATCGGCCAGCGATACGGCGCGACGGTCAAGCGCTACGACCTGATCCACAATCTCATCGAAGACATCAAAAAAGACCCTTACGGCAGAAGAAAAGTGGTCTCCCTCTGGCAGGAAGCCGATCTTCATGAGACGAAGGGGCTGGCGCCCTGCGCTTTCCTCACCATGTGGAATGTGCGCGGAGACTTCCTGGACATGAGCATGATCCAGCGAAGCGGCGATATGCTGACTGCCTCCGGTGCCGGCGGGATCAATGAGATCCAGTACGCCGCGCTGCTTATGATGATCGCGAAAGTCACCGGTTACGAGCCCGGCGTCTTCACACATTTCGTCGCCAACGAGCAGATCTACGACCGCCACATGGACAACGCGCAGGAGATGCTGCGGCGCGCCGAGGCGATGGCGGATGACGCGCAGAAGCCGCAGCTCATTCTCCACAAAGAAAAGGGCTGCCGGTTCGAGGACTTCACGATCGATGATTTCGAAATGATCGACTACAATCCCATGAAGCCGCAGCTCAAGTTTGAGCTGGGAATCTGACCGGCGGGGTTTCCGTCTTTAGAGAAGTGAATCAATTGTATGCAATAGGAGGACCTTCATATGAGTTTAGAAAGCATCCTTACGCAAATTGATGACGTGCTGTACACCTGGCTTCTGATCTATCTTTTGGCAGGCAGCGGCATTTATTTCACGGTCCGGACGAGATTTGTCCAGATCCGCCGCTTTAAAGACGCGCTGCAGTGCATGATGGAGAAAAAAGAAGGCGATAAGGGTGTGTCTTCTTTCCAGGCTCTTATGATCGCCACCGCCTCCCGCGTCGGTACCGGCAACATGGCCGGCGTTGCGACCGCGATCATCACCGGCGGGCCCGGCGCCGCTTTCTGGATGTGGCTGATGGCCGTCCTCGGTTCGGCGTCCGCCTTTGTCGAGAGTACCCTGGCGCAGATCTACAAAAAGAAAGAAGGTGACTCCTTCAAGGGCGGCCCCGCTTACTATATTGAGCGGGCGCTGAACGCGAGATGGCTCGGCATTGTCTTTGCCATTTCTCTGATCGCGACATTTGCCTTCGGCTTCAACGGCCTGCAGGCCTACAACATCGTATCGGCCTTTTCCGTCTACACGCCCGATATCGAGAACAGTGTCCTGCCCACCGCCATCGGCCTGATCCTGGCGATCGCGGCGCTCTTCATTTTCTTCTCGGGCGACGTCATCGGAAAGATCTCGTCCGTGCTGGTCCCCGTCATGGCCGGTCTCTACATCGCGGTCGGTCTGTTTGTCATCGTGACCAATATCACGCGGCTTCCCGGCGTTCTCGCGATTATCATGAAGGACGCCTTCAACTTCCGCTCTATTTTCGGCGGTTTTACCGGATCCTGTATGGTGCTCGGCATTAAGCGCGGACTCTTCTCCAATGAAGCGGGTATGGGTTCCGCTCCCAACGCCAGTGCCTCCGCGACGGTCTCCCACCCCGCCAAGCAGGGCCTGGCCCAGATCATCTCCGTCTACATCGATACGCTGCTGATCTGCTCCACCACCGTTTTCCTGATCCTTCTGTCCGGCGACTGGGCGGACAGCGGCTACTCCGGAATCCCGCTGCTGCAGCAGTGTGTGGCCAAGGTCATCGGGCCCGTCGGCATTCACTTTGTCACCGTGATCGTCTGCCTGTTTGCTTTTACGTCCATCATCGGCAACTACTTCTACGCGGAGGCCAATATTCTGTTCATCACGAAGAACCCTGTCGTGATGGCCGTCTTCCGCGTTGCCGCCGCCATCATGGTCTTCATCGGCGCCGGAAACAGCCTCGATGTGGCCTGGAGCCTCGCCGACATCACCATGGGACTGGAGGCGGTGGTCAATATCGTCGCCATTCTCCTTCTTGGGAAAATCGCGTTCAAGGCCCTGGACGACTACGAGTCCCAGATGGCCCGCAGACTGGATCCCGTCTTCCACGAGTCCAATATAGGGCTCACCAATACCGATGTCTGGAAGGACAGGCCCGAAGACGATACCCCCGCCGATGTCGGAGGCGATACAGGCATCCGCATGTAATTTGTATCCAGGAAATTCTATCTTCAATTGGTTCAGACATCATCGTATTAAGAAAGGCATAATGTATGAAAAAAATAGCGATACTGGGTTCTACCGGTTCCATCGGTAAGCAGACCCTGGACGTAGCAAGAGAACAGAAAGATATCGAAGTGACGGCGCTGTGCGCCAATAAGAGCGTCGATCTGATCGAGTCGCAGATCCGTGAGTTCCGTCCCCGCGTCGCAGTGATGTACAACGAAGACGCGGCCGGAGATCTCCGGACCCGCGTAAAGGACCTGGATGTCAAAGTCCTGTCGGGAATGGAAGGCATTCTGGAAATGGCTTCCATGGAAGGCTATGACTATTTTGTCACCGCCATCATGGGCATGGTGGGCGTGCGCCCTACCGTCGCCGCCATCGAATCCGGCAAGAAGATCGCTCTGGCAAACAAAGAGACCCTGGTCACGGCGGGCCACATTATCATGCCGCTGGCCGCTGAGAAGGGCGTTCCGATCCTCCCCGTGGACAGCGAACACAGCGCAATCTTCCAGTCCCTGAACGGAGAGAAGGGCAACAAGATCGCCAAGATCTGGCTCACCGCTTCCGGCGGACCCTTCCGCGGCAAAAAAGCGAAAGACCTGGAGAACGTGACCCCGCAGGATGCTCTTCGCCACCCCACCTGGGCAATGGGCCGGAAGATCACCATCGACTCCTCCACGCTCGTAAACAAGGGACTTGAGGTCATCGAGGCCAAATGGCTCTTCGATGTGGATCCCTCCCAGATCCAGGTCCTCGTGCATCCGCAGAGCGTCATCCACTCCATGGTGGAATACGAGGACGGCGCGATCATCGCGGAGCTCGGCGTTCCGGACATGCGCCTTCCGATCCAGTACGCCCTCTACTACCCGGAGCGCAGGCCCATGGGCGGAGAGAAAATGGATTTCTACAAGCTGGGACAGATGACTTTCGAAAAGCCCGATATGGAGACATTCCCCGCGCTCGCGCTGGCCTACAAGGCCATCGGCAAAGGCGGAAACCTGCCTACAGTCTTCAACGCGGCCGATGAGCTCGCTGTTCAGGCGTTCCTGTGCGGTAAGATCAGGTACCAGGAGATCACGCAGATGATTCAGCACTGCATGGAGAACTGCCGTTTCATAGAGTGCCCCACCATCGATGAGGTCTTCGAGACGGAGAAGGAAGTGGACGAGCTGCTCGCGAAGTGGTGATGTGTCACGGGGACGTGTGAGCTGACACATTTTTGGGTGGCAAAAGGGGACGGATCTACCGATACGTCCCCTTTTCACTCTCAAAATGTGTCAGCTGATACGTCCCCCTGTCACACCCAGGATCCTGGCTACGATCGACTCCGCATCGATCCCCGTCAGCCTGCTAAGCTGCGCGGGAGAACCGTGCGTCACAAACATATCCGGAATAGCGATCTGCACAAGGGACACATTCAGTCCCTGCCTCGCGTACCACGCAGCGACATGCTCTCCAAAGCCGCCGCTGTATACATTTTCCTCCATAGTGACGATCATGGAGTACTTTCCCGCCGCTTCCTGCAGCAGTTCCGTGTCCATGGGAGCCACAAAGCGTGCGTTGGCGATCGAACATTTCAGCCCCAGCTCATTCAGCGCATTTCTGACCTTCAGGGCCGTCCTTACCATATTTCCGACCGCCAGAAGCAGGATTCCTCCCTCATCATAGAGCATCTCCGCTTTTCCGGCCTCGATCGGAGCCCGGAACTCGCCAAGGCCCGTATAGGCCGCGCCGCGCGGATAGCGGATGGCCGCGGGGCCTCCCAGCTCCATGGCAAACCGGAGCATGTCCCGCAGTTCCTGCCCGTTCTTGGGCGCCATGACCGTCATGCCCGGCATAGACGAGAAATAGGACAGATCGAAGATTCCCTGGTGGGTCTCCCCGTCTGCGCCCACGAGGCCCGCCCGGTCCACGGCAAACACGACCGGCAGCTTCTGGAGACATACGTCCTCCACGATCTCGTCGTAAGCGCGCTGCAGGAAGGTCGAATAGACGGCGAAGATCGGCTTGAGACCGCCGGCGGCGAGTCCTGCCGCGAACGATACCGCGTGCTGCTCCGCGATCCCCACGTCAAAAAATCGCCTGGGGTGCCTTATGTGGAAGGAGCGAAGGCCTACGCCGTCCTCCATGGCTGCCGTGATGGCGACCATCGCGGGATCGGCTTCCGCAATCTTGAGCACCTCGGAGGAGAAAACATCCGTATAAGACTCCGCCTTTACAGCCTTTGCGGGCTGCCCTGTTTTGACAACAAAGGGCGGCGTCCCGTGAAACTGAGCGGGTTTTCTCTCTGCGGGCAGGTATCCTTTTCCTTTCTTGGTGCAGACATGGATCAGGACGGTCTTGTTGACGCGCTTTGCGACCTCGATGGATTTCGCGATATTCTTGATATTGTGTCCGTCGATGGGTCCCAGATAAGTGATTCCCATCTCCTCAAAGAACATGCCCGGGACCATCAGCGATTTGAGTGACTGCTTGGCGCGGCTGATGCCTTTGACGACGCCCGGAACGGCGTCGCTCAGCGAATCGTGGATCTTATCCCTCAGCTGGATATAGCCGTCCGATGTGCGGATCTCGCTCAGGTAGCTGGACAACCCTCCCACGTTCGGTGAAATGGACATGTTGTTATCATTTAATATAATGATCAGGTTGGAGCCGAGCTGGGAGGCGTCATTGAGCGCCTCGTAGGCCACCCCTCCCGTCAGGGCGCCGTCCCCGATCACGGCGACAATGGTCCTCTTCTCTCCCAGAAGGTCTCGTGCGCGAGCCATGCCCAGAGCGGCACTGATCGACGTCGAGCTGTGTCCCGAATCATAGACATCGCAATCGCTCTCGGCGCGCTTGGGGAAGCCGCTGATTCCGCCGTACTGGCGAAGAGTTGAAAAAACGTCTTTTCGGCCCGTCAGGATCTTATGGGTATAAGACTGGTGTCCGACATCCCATACAATCTTGTCCTTGGGGAGATCCAGCGACAGGTGCAGCGCCATCGTGAGCTCCACGACTCCCAGATTGCTGGCGAGGTGGCCTCCCGTCAGGCTGACATTTCGTACCAGAAAACGTCTGATCTCTTCCGCAAGAGCGTCCAATTCGTTCGACGGCAGTTTCTTTATGTCATTAGGTCCTTTTATTTGATCGAGCAGTGCCATCGGCAACTCTCCTTTCAGTTCCTATGTATGTAAATAACGTAGTAAACAAGGCAATGCGGGCTTGAATCATGCATAGTCATATAATTATACTATTTTTTTGTTTATTTTTCATGCTTTGGCGTAAACCTTATGCAATTGTACCCTGTCGGCAGATACAAAGATATATGTATTCTTGCAAAAACATTCCGTTCCAAACTTCCTCAACTAGTGCTAAAATGCACAATAGTTACTGTAAACAGTCAGCTCCCCGAGGATGCCCGGCATCTGCGGAGCGGCGCTGAAGGAAATAGATCACTGCTCATACCGTCGTAATTCGGCGGAAGGAAAAAGGAAAAAGAAATGAAGAAACCTAATAAACTCCAAGCCATGCTGTCCATAGCATCCTGCAAACTGACCCGCGCGGTCCTTAGAAAGACCGGCCGCGGAGGCACCGCCCTCCCCGGCACCATTGCCATGAAGATCTCCCGGAACATACTCTCTGTTCCGGCTGAAGACATGGAGATCGTTGTCGTGACGGGCACCAACGGAAAGACCACCACCTGCAATATGATCGAGCACGCCCTCTCCGAGAACGGCTATGACTGCCACCGCGACAAGTCGGGGGCGAACCTCCTGCACGGCATCACCTCCGACCTTCTGTGCGACACCGACTGGCTGGGAAGGCCGCACAATCATTACGCCGTTCTGGAGGTCGACGAAGCCGCCCTCAAGCAGGTCGTTCCCCTGATCCATCCCAAGGCCATCGTCGTGACCAACCTGTTCGGCGATCAGGCGGACCGCTTTGGCAGCGTCGAGAACACACTGGCAGAGATCGGAAAAGGCGTAAAGCTCAGCCCCGGCTCCGTACTGGTCCTCAACGCCGACGACACGCAGTCCTCTTCGCTCTCACTCGGAAATCCCAATAAGGTGATCCGCTACGGCCTTGAGAGCAGCGTCGGCGTGCAGGGCGACGTGGATCTGACAGACGCCGGCAAGTGCCCCAAGTGCGGCGGCGATTACGAATATGACTACCACATTTACGCCCACCTCGGCGGATTCCGCTGCCCCAAGTGCGGATACAGCCGCATCGCTCCCGACGTCGCGGTCACCTCTATAGACAGCACGGATACAAACGGCAGCACATTCCGCGTGCAGATGGACCAAAATACAGAGGAAGTCTACGTCTCTCTCCCGGCCGTCTACAATGTCTACAATGCCGCCGCGTGTATCGCCGCCTATAAAGCCCTTGGACTTCCCGTCTCGGAGGCCATTCAGGCGCTCTCTAATGTGCAGTCCGCTTTCGGGCGCATGGAGACCTTCCACCTCGGTAACAATGTTTTGCAGATGATCCTCGTCAAGAACCCGGCGGGCTGCAATCAGGCGTTCACCTATGTGACCAGTTTCAAGGATGATTTCAACACCGTTCTCTGCCTCAACAACAGGACCGGCGACGGACACGATATATCCTGGATCGAGAACACGGACTACGAGAAACTCTGCACAGATCCTTATCTGCGAAAGCTCTACGTCTGCGGCGATAAGGCCCAGGACCTCTACGACCGCCTTGTGAGGGCGGGCGCCGATGAGAGCCGCATGGAGCTTGTGACGGACTATACGAAGCTCGTCGATGAGCTCGAACAGCAGAAATGTACTACATTCCTCCTTCCCAACTACACGGCCATGATGGAGCTGCGCTCGGCGCTTGGTCCCAAGACCGGAAATAAGGAATTCTGGGAGTGATCTTCGCCTGTTTTATAAGTTTCGGAAAGTCTTGGAATGTCTCGGAATGTTTCTATAAGTTAAGGACTCACGGAGAGAGCCGTCTGCAGAGGCGGAAGACTTCCTGATTGAGCAAAAAATGCACCGCCGGTGCATTTTTGAAATGTCAGGGATTACGGAGACAGCCGCTGCAGACTGCCGGAAAAGGCAGGATCTTTCTTTCCGCGCGCATCGTCAGCTCAGTATTTATCGGATACCTTTACCACTATGAACTCACCTATCTTGCGTATGCTTCCCTGCTCAGGATAGGTGGGCATTTTTTTAACCTCATCCATATCTTTCAGCTCATAATATTCTCCCCGGCTGCAGAAATTCAGGCTCAGGCCGCACAAATACCTGTACGTACTTCTCCACGAATAGAAATCGCAGCCCGGTGCAACGGACCACCTGCCGAATTTGGCGTAATTGTTAGCCTCTTCCCAGGCCTGATACTTGTAAAAGAGCTTATTCATGGCAGGAAGGCCGAAGATACATATCTTTTCCTCTGCAGTGATCAGACCTTCATCCTTCAGGTCTTTCGCGACCATATTGGCGATTGTGGTAACGCTGGTCCTGCCCTCCTCCATGGCAAGCTGATCATTCGTCACGGAGCAGATCTCTGACCAGGCAAGAAGCACTGTCAAAACAGTGACAGCAGCGGCTTTCAGCAAGTACGATTTTGACTTTCTGACATTCGCCGCGTCAGCATGCTCTGCCGCAGCCGCATAGGTCATACATATAAGGACGCCGGGCATCATAGCCATACCGGAGCTTGTCTGCAGCTGAATGTAAGTTGACCCGACCGCGATCAGTACAACAAAGTTTGCCGCCAGGGGAAGCAGGGCCGCGCCTATGACCATCATCACAGCGCCGGGTACATTTTTTTGGAGGGCCTTAAAGACGCACACTGCCATTATGACCATCAGTACAGCAAACAGCAGAACCGTGCAATGATTTTCCTTGAAATAATTGTTATGCCTTGAAGAAGTCGCAAAAAATTTAAAGAACTCGGTATAACACAGTTTTACACCTTGCGGAAGGTTCCGCAGGATGACGGCGGGCGTGATCGACGCCGCTCCTCCGTACTCATCAAGGGAGATCTTTGTAATGCGCGTGATAATCTTTGTTCCGATCAGGTAAAAGATGCCGCCGCATAAGATCATTCCGGCGACCCTGAGACAATACTTTGCGATATCCGCGACTTTTTCTGTCCTGCTGCAAAAGACTATGAAATAGGCGCACAGGATCAGGCAGGTAACACCGATATACCCTTGATAGCTTCCCATCGTGAGGGCAAAAAAACACGCGGAGAGCAATAATCCAACCCAATTGTTCTGCCTGATCAGCGTATAGGCAGACGCCGCGGCAAACAGAAAAGCGACAGCATAAGCCGGGGACGTAAAGAGATAGGAAAGTGTCATGCAAAAAACGCAGGATCCGATCCAGAGCAGCGAGACAAGGAGCTTGCCCGCGTCATTCTTCAGCCCGAACAGATCGAACAGCAGAATATGTCCGATTCCGGTCAGCAGCAGGGAAATCAATGTATTCATGGGCGCCGAGACCAGACCGAACCGGGCTTTGTCGACCAGCGGTACGATCCACCTTCCGATGGATACTTCCCATTCGCCGGCATAATAACGCGACGGATGCCATAAGCCGTCGTAATGGTTAAACAGGCCTTTGGATATGAGCGTATAGTAGATAATGATTCCCGCAAGTGTGTAGAGGATAAGAAACCGTTTTTCTTTTCCGAGTCTGTCCATTGTTTGTAAAGCAGGTTGTATTGACATCAGGAATTTCCCCCATTAATAAATGCATGTCATTTATCATGACAAAATACTGCCTGCCGCCCATGCAATCACAGATAACCGTAATTATAATGAGCGGCAGACAGCAATGGAAACTATTTAATTATTCGATACTATTACTGTGTCATCTGTACATACAGATCGCGGTACTGCTTCGCGGAAGCCTCCCAGGAGACGTCCTTGTTCATGTCGCGCTGTACCATGGTATCCCATCCGTCGCGGTTCTCGAAGTACAGAGTCTTTGCTCTGTTGCAGGCATCCAGAAGAAGTCCGGACTCATATCTGTCGAATGTGAAGCCGTTGCCTTCGCCGGTGTACTTGTTGTAAGGATCGACCGTATCCTTGAGGCCGCCGGTCTCACGGACGATCGGCACTGTGCCGTAGTGCATGGCGATCAGCTGTGTCAATCCGCAGGGCTCGAACTGGGAAGGAACCAGCAGAGCGTCGCAGCCCGCATAGATCTTGTGCGCTCTTCCCTCGTCGTACATGATGTTGGAGCAGACACTTCCCTTGTAAGCGTTCTCGTAGTAGCGGAAGGAATCCTCGTAAACGGCGTCGCCGGTACCCAGAACTACGATCTGTGTGTTTCCGTCGATCAGATTCGGAATGATTGCGTTGACAAGGTCAAGGCCCTTCTGGTTGGTCAGACGGGAGATCAGGCCGATGACGAACTTGCCCTCATCCTTCTCAAGACCCAGCTCTTCCTGCAGAGCGGTCTTGTTGGCTTTCTTCTTTGCGATGACGTCCTCTGCGCTGTAAGGAGCTTCGAGGAGCTTGTCCTCGGCGGGATTCCACATATCGTAGTCGATGCCGTTGACAATGCCGTGGAGCTTGCCGGAGTGATAGCGAAGGTGCGCATCCAGGTTCTCGCCGTAGAAAGGAGTCTGGATCTCCTGTGCATAGGTTCCGCTGACCGTGGTGATCACGTTGGCATATGTCAGGCCGCCCTTGAACATATTGGCGTCGTCATAGCCCTGCTTGAGCGCATCCTTGTTGAAGACATAATCCGGAAGGCCGGACCAGTACTTGATGGTGGGAATGTTGTAGATTCCCTGGAATCTGAGGTTGTGGATCGTGATCATGACCTTGGAGCGCGCGATCGGCGTATTGTCGAACATGGTGCGCAGATAGATCGGCACGAGGCCCGCCTGCCAGTCGTGGCAGTGGATCACATCCGGGATCCAGTCCATATAGTTGAGTGCCGCCAGCGCAGCCTTGCCAAAATAGCAATACTTCGGAATATCGTCGACAAGATTGGTATAAGGCCTGCCTTCGCTGAAGAACTCCTCATTGTCGATGAAATCATAGACAACACCGTCCCACACATATTCCATAATGCCTACATAGTAGGTGCGTCCGTCGGCGCACAGATCCATGTGGAAAGCACCGCGGTAGACCATCTTCTCCTGGTACTTCTGAGGGATGCATTTATATCTGGGAAGAATGACCTTGACGTCGCAGTTCTGCTTGATCAGAGCCTTGGGAAGCGCGTACATGACGTCGCCGAGTCCGCCGGTCTTGACGAAAGGATAGCACTCGGAGCCGATGAAGGCGATGCTTCTTCTGGGCTGGGGCAGTTCGGGCTCAGCGGGAGCAGCCTCTTCCGCAGGGGTCTCCTCCTTGGCTTCTTCTACCGCGGGAGCCTCTTCTTTGGCCTCTGCTGCGGGAGCCTCTTCTTTGACCTCTACAGCGGGAGCCTCTTCTTTGACCTCTGCCGCAGGAACTTCTTTGACAACTTCGAGCTCAGGCTCTGCTGCCTTGACTTCTGTGGTGACAGCTTCTACTGCCGCCGCGTCGGATTTGATCTTGTCTGCGACTGCCTTCGCGTCCGCCTTCACTTCCGCTTTGGTCTTAACAGCGTCCGCCTTAAGTGCGTCGGCTTCTGCCTTGACGTCTTCTTTGACCTTCTCAATGATCGGCGCTGCGCCTTCCTTGATCTTTGTGACTACAGGATTCTCAATGTTCGCTGCAGGAGCCTCGGCTTTCTTAGCCGCGGTCTTTCTGGTCCTCGTAGTCTTTTTAGCAGGAGCTTTCTCCGCAGTAGCTTTCTCGGCAGGAGCCTTCTCAGCGGCTTTTTTCGCAGTCGCTTTTTTGGCGGTTGTCTTCTTTGCCGGCTTCTCGGCTGCGTCTGCTTTCGCTGTAGTCTTCCTGGTTCTGGTGGTCTTCTTGACGGCTTTGGGAGCCTCGGCTTCTGCGGCGCCGGCCGCTTCCTTGACTTCCTTCACCACCTGCTCCTGAGCTGCCTTTGCAGTTGCTTTTTTCTCGGCCATTTCCTTTCTCTCCTTATAAAACGCATTTATTAGTATTCTATCCCGGGATCTGATCCGGATTCGCTCGCGGGTCGCCGCGCCGCATGCACTTTATCTGCCCTGCCGCTGTCCGCCCGCACGCGTATATACTGTAAACTATCGTATTTATTATACACGACATGGCAACTTCTTTAAAAGGAGTATATCGCTTATTTATGGTCAAAAATGCCTCTGACACAAAGTAAGAACGGACCTTTCGCCATTGAAGGTCCGTTCTTGCTCTGATTATCCGTTATTTCTGTTTATTCGCAGTCAGATTCCGGTCGTTTTTATTCTCCCGATCCTCCGGCTCAGCGTCTTCCGCCTCTGGGCTGGGCTTCCTTCAGAAGCGCCTCCCACTCTTTCACGATCCTGCGGTCGTCAAAATAGTCAATCCTCATCGCTTTTCTGACACGCTCGAGAGTGCGGTTCGTCGTCTCCTGCGCTTTGCGGGTGCCTTCGAGAAGGATGTCATAGACCGCGTCGATGTCTGCCTCCCACTTGGCGCGCTCCGCGCGGATGGGGCTGAGCTCTTCTTCGAGGACGTTGATCAGGAACTTCTTGCAGACGCCGTCACCCAGTCCTCCTCTGCGGTAGTGTTCCTTCATCTCCTCGAGATTCGCGTACTCGGGCAGGTACTCCGCAAAGTGTGCGTCCGTGCAGAGAGCATCCAGGTACGTGAACACGACGTTTCCTTCCGTGTGGCCGGGATCTTCGATCCGAAGGTGCGTAGGATCTGTGAACATCTTTCCGTTGACCTGTTTTTTGACCGTCTTGGAGCTGTCACTGAGGTAAATGCAGTTTCCGAGTGATTTGCTCATCTTGGCCTTTCCGTCCACGCCGGGAAGACGGCGCTGCGTCTCATTCTCGGGGATCATGGCCCTGGGCATGACCAGCGTCTCGCCGTAGGTATTGTTGAACTTCTGCACGATCTCCCTGGTCTGCTCGATCATCGGCAGCTGGTCCTCTCCTACAGGCACGACCGTCGCGTCGAAAGCCGTGATGTCCGCCGCCTGGGACACGGGATAGGTAAAGAATCCCGCCGGAAGTCCTTCATCGGCAAACCCGCGCATCTGCATCTCCGCCTTGACGGTAGGGTTGCGGGACAGGCGCGCCGTCGTGACCAGGTTCATATAATAGAAAGTGAGCGCGTGCAGCGCCGGAAGAGCCGACTGTACACAGATCGTGGTCTTTGCGGGATCAAGTCCCACGGACAGATAATCCAGCACGACATTGATGATGTTGTCCCTGATCTTGCCGGGGTTGTCGGCGTTGTCCGTCAGCGCCTGCTCATCGGCGATCAAAATATTGATCTCATCAAATTTGCCGGAATTCTGAAGCTCCACTCGGCGCTTCAGGGAGCCGACATAGTGGCCGAGGTGAAGACGTCCCGTGGGGCGGTCACCTGTGAGGATAATCTGTCTCTGTGTCTCGTTCATCAGTTTCTGTTCCTTTCTATTCTCATTTCTATTTTTCATTTCTATATCTTATTGCTTAGCAAATATGCTTCTGCTTGGTTTGGCGGCACGCCTTGGTCGTTTTAATGCAGATTCGTCAATCTGTTATCGCCTTTTTTGACCAGAATCCTTCGCAGGCACCTCCTGCAGAGGGACTTGTAGCCTTCGTCGCCGACCAGAACATCACTGTCTTTGTTTCCGTCGTAATAGGTGTAGATTGCTTTCCTTCCGCACACATTGCAGGACGAGTAGGTGTTGATGACCTTGTCGCTGACGGCCAGCACCTGCGGCATGATTCCGAAGGGCTCCTGCTCCGACGTCATATTCAGGCCCGCGCAGTAAATGTCGATGTCATCCATGATCGAGAGACTGAGCAATGTTTTGACACTGCCCTTCATGAACTGGATCTCATCGATAAAGATGTTCGTGATGTCTTCCGTCACATAATTTGTAATCTCGCCGAGCTCCTGGATGCAGATCGCGTCAATGTACTTGCTGCTGCCCTTGCTCCTGATGATACCTTCGTCTCTGGTATCCACCTTGGGCTTAAAGACAAGAATGCTGTCCTTATTGTAGATCTTGTTGTAATACCTGATCATTGTTTCGCTCTTGCCGCTGTGCATAGGGCCGGTAAAAGTAGTGATCATTTTCCCACCGTTTCCGAATAAATTTCCGAATATGTGTCCGATTATATTCTACTGCTCAGTCTTCTGGTCCTTCAGTAGCGTGTCGATCTTCACCTTGATCACGTCAAAGGCGACGTCGTTGAGTCCGCTGTTGATGACCAGGTCCGCGCTGTATTTTGTCGGCTCCACAAAAATATAGTGCATCGGCTTGACCGTTGTCAGATACTGCTGGGCGATCCCTTCCACATCTCTGCCGCGTTCCTTCACATCGCGGATTACTCTTCGAAGGATTCGCTCGTCGGCGTCCGCGTCCACATAAATCTTGATATTCATCAGGTCCTTCAGGCGCGGATCGTAGAGCACCAGGATTCCCTCGACGATAATGACCTCCGCGGGATTGATCCGGATCGTCTTGTCGGTCCTGTTATGGACCGTATAATCGTACACCGGACACTCGATCGATTCGCCATTTTTGAGCTTCTGCAGATGCTCGACCAGGAGATCCGTCTCAAAAGAATCCGGATGGTCATAGTTGATTAGCTTCCTCTCCTCAAGGGGGATGTCATCGTGCGACTTGTAATAATTGTCGTAATAGATCACTGATACACGATCACCGAATTCTTCCTTGAGTCTGTTCGTAAATGTCGATTTTCCGGATCCGGTTCCGCCGGCGATGCCGATCACGATACTGTCCATATTTACCTCCCTTGAGATCAGAAGTCCTTACTGTCTATACAATGATACCATCAGCTTGGGCAAAAAAAAACTGCCAGATTTCTCTGACAGTCTATTCGTAGCTCGTACGGGAATCGAACCCATGATTCCGCCGTGAGAGGGCGGCGTCTTGACCCCTTGACCAACGAGCCATATGCTTTCTTCGAAGCAAGACTTACTTTACCATATCGGGCTCTTTGATGCAAGAGTTTTCGTAATTACTTTTTTTAAAATAATGCTTGCATTTCTATTCATAAAGCACTATAATAACATTCGCTTCACAAATACAGGAGCAACATAGATATGCGCTTCTAGCTCAGCTGGTAGAGCACCTGACTCTTAATCAGGGTGTCCAGGGTTCGAGTCCCTGGAGGCGCACGAATGAAACCCGTCATCAGAGTTCTGATGACGGGTTTTTCTCTTCTCTTCCGCTCACTTCACCGGAGCATCCGCATACCCATAGTCTCTCTCGATCTGCGTGATCATGTCCACGCGATTCGCATGGCGCCCGCCGAGTTCTTCCGCGTCAAAAAAGCAATCCACAATCATCTTTCCAAGCTCGTTTCCTACGACGCGCTGCCCCATCGCGATGATCTGGCAGTGATTGTGTTCCTTGACCATTTTGGCTGTATAGCAATCTGAGCAGACGCCCGCGCGGATTCCGGGGACCTTGTTAGCTGCCAGAGAAATTCCGACACCTGTTCCGCAGACCAGGACGCCCTTATCAATTTCACCGCGCCGGATCGCTTCCGCAACTTTTCTGCCGGCAATGGGATAATCCATCTTCTCTTCCGGGCTGTAGGCTCCGAAATCCACACACTCATACCCTTTTTCTTTCAGATGATCAAACAGGCACTTCTTAAGCTCAATAGCAGCATGATCACTTCCAAATCCGATTTTCATCGAGTACTCCTCCCAAATAATTAGTCAAAATATCAATTTCCTCTATTCTACATCAGCTTATTCCCCTTCTCAAGACACTCCTTCTATGACTTCCGCCCATGCATGTAGAGCAGATGTCCGCGCACACGAAAACAAGCTCCCCGCGCATGCAAAATAGCCCCCGCCCCCACAATAACAGGCGCCCCCCGCATAAGCGGAAGGCGCCCGTACAGGCAGGTATCACCCGCCTTCATTATTGGCAATTAGATTTCCGATATTACATCAGCTTGCGGAACATAGCCTCATAGTCTGCCAGGGAAGCTTCTCTGGGGTTGCCGGGTGCGCATGCATCAGCGGCAGCGGACTCGCACAGGAAAGGAAGATCCTCTTCTCTGAGCTTCTCAAGCTTGGTGGGGATTCCTACGTCAACAGAGAGCTGCTGAACAGCATCGATCGCTGCCTTTCTGTATGTCTCCTGATCCATGCCGGTTGTGTCGATATCGAATGCCTCTGCGATTGCTTTGTACTTCTCGCCTGTGAAATCCTTGTTGAATTCCATAACGATGGGAAGCATCATAGCGCAGGCTACGCCGTGAGGTGTGTCATAAACAGCGCCCAGAGTGTGAGCCATGGAGTGTGCGATTCCGAGGCCTACGTTGGAATAAGCCATAGCGGTCACATACTGTGCAAGAGCCATTCCCTCGCGTCCGTCGGGATCATTCTGAACTGCCTTGCGAAGGTTCTTCGCGATCAGCTTGATAGCCTCGAGGTCGAGACAGTCGGACAGCTCCCAAGCGCCCTTGGTCGTGTAGCCTTCGATGGCGTGGGTCAGAGCGTCCATACCGGTGGAAGCTGTGAGGCCCTTAGGCATAGAAGACATCATATCGGGATCTACGACTGCTACATCGGGGATGTCGTTAGGGTCTACGCAGACGAACTTTCTCTTCTTCTCTACGTCTGTGATGACGTAGTTGATGGTGGACTCAGCGCCTGTGCCGCCTGTTGTGGGAACGGCAATGGTGAATACGGTGCGCTTCTTGGTGGGAGCTACGCCCTCAAGAGAACGAACATCATAGAACTCAGGGTTGTTCACAATAATGCCGATGCCCTTGCCGGTGTCCATGGAGGAACCGCCGCCGATGGTGATCATGAAGTCAGCGCCGGAAGCCTTATAAGCGTCAACACCTTCCTGTACGTTCTGGATTGTGGGATTGGGCTTGATGTTGGAATAGACAACAAAGTCAATTCCGTTCGCCGCAAGAAGATCTGTGACCTTCGCGGTGACGCCGAATTTTACCAGGTCCGGATCAGATGCGACAAAAGCTTTCTTGAATCCCTTGGACGCAACGATTCCGGGGATCTCATTGATCGCGCCGTGACCGTGGAAGGACATGCCATTCAATACAAAACGATTAACTGCCATACTCAAATACCTCCTGTTATTGGTGTTATTTCAGAGCCAAACATGGACAGCTCCTTTAATTATTATAGCTCATGTTAAAAAAGTACGTTGTTAAATTATTGTTAACACTGTCTTTTGAATATTTTTAGTCGTTTTGACTATTTTGATATTGACATGCCCATTACCTCGTGCTACTGTAATTATAGTCAAAGTGACTATTGCAAAATTTAAGAAAAGGAGGAGGCAAAATATGAATAATATTTTCGGCGAAATGTTCATGAAGGTTCAGAGCGGTATGTGCATGCTCTCCCCCTGCGGGATCGCGGTAAAGACCTCCGCAGGATATCGGAGCTACAACGTGAAGACCGGCAAGCTCCGCAACTGCGATAATCTGGTCTTCGGCTTCGGGGACGGGATGTTCTTTGTGATCCCGACCGTCAAGGTAAAGCCGGGCGACATCATCTTAAACGGCGGCCGCCCCGCCTGCGTCAGAAAGGTTTCCGCCGGCAGCATCGAAGTGATCAATTATGAGACTTCCGTCGTGGAGACCATTCTACCCGAGCGGCATGTCTTCATGGGCAACACCTATTTTTACGGCAAAATAGTGTCCCTCTTCGGAGACGGCGCCTCCATCTGCGGAAAAGGAAGCGTCACAAGGATGATGAAATTCATGATGCTGGGAAGCCTTATGGGAAACGGACCGGGAACGGAAAGCGGCGCACTTGCCCCTCAAGGCGGCATGGTACCCCAGGGCAATATGGGAATACTGCTCCCTCTCATGCTGATGAAAGGCGACGGATTTGACGATCTCTTCGGAGGGCTTTTCGACGGCGAGCAGGAAGATGAGGCTGAAACGGATGACGAGGACGAGCTCTTCTAAGAGAGACCGGCAGCGACGCAATACCCCGGAGGTGTGCCGCTGCCAGGGCATCGCACTACCCTAAAGGTATTCTATTCAAAGGTATTCTATTCACTAAAGAAAGGAGTTCAAAATGGGCGGAGGATATTGGAGAAGAGAAGATTTTAACAGATACAACGCAGGAATGGGCAGAAGGGTCCGCGCAGACGGCAACGTCGACACTTCCCGTATGCGGGGCGCGCAGGACATGTACCGGGCAAAGAATCTGGCCCCGGAACTGAACCCCTTCAAGGTCATGCGGGAGTGCTGTGACAACGAGGAGCATCCGCAGACCGTGCCGGTGATCCTGGCGCTCGACGTCACGGGTTCCATGGGCGGCGCGCTGCTCAAGACGGCAGCTTCCCTGAACAGCATCATGCAGACTGCCCTGGATAGGTTTAAAGATGTGGAATTCATGGTCATGGGCATCGGGGATCTGGCCTACGACAGGGCACCGATCCAGATTTCCCAGTTCGAGTCCGACATCCGCGTCGCCGAGCATCTGGACAAGCTCTGGTTCGAGCGCGGCGGCGGCGGAAACGGATTTGAGTCCTACACGGCTGCCTGGTATATGGGCCTGAACCACACTTCCCTGGACTGCCACAAAAGGGGCAAAAAAGCGATCATCATCACAATGGGCGACGAGGCGCTCAATCCCTACTTGCCCGGACAGCGCCTCGCACAGCTCACCGGCGACTCCCTCGAGGCAGATGTGGAGACCGGGCAGCTTTACAAAGCGGTCCGGGAAAAATTCGAGATCTATCACATCGCGATCGACGATCCCGGCGACTGCTACCGGATGTATGCCCCGGCGATCCGCAAGACATTTGGCACTCTTTTGAAAGATCACCTGCTCGTCAGCAAACTGGATCGGCTCCCTGAAACCATCATCAAGTGTATCGAAAAGAGCGGCGCCGCCGACATCGCAGACGCGGCCCCGGCGCAGGCTCATACAGGTGGAAAGGGCCTGTTCGCTTTCCGGGGACTCGGGACAGCGAGATGGTGACCTGAGAAGTCCCGCTCGCCTGCCACAGTTATTTCATATCTGTTCAACCTGCTGCTTCACAAGTGCGGTGAAGCGGACTGCCCCAATTGGGCTGCTGCTTCGCCGCACAACTGTTTCACCGAGAGGAGACACGATCATGCAAAATATCAAAATAATTATAGGAGCTTCTTACGGAGATGAAGGCAAAGGGCTGGCCACAGATTTTTTCGGCGCGCAGGCGCAGCACAGACAGAGTACGATTAATGTCCTTACCAACGGCGGCCCCCAGCGCGGCCACACCGTGGAGCTGGCGGACGGCCGCCGGCATGTCTTTAAACACTTCGGGGCCGCTTCCTTCCGCGGGGCTGATACCTATTATGCCCGTCAGTTTATGGTCAACCCGATGGAATTTGTGCGTGAGTACGAAGAGCTGCAGGAAATCTGCGGCAAAACAGCCGCATTTGCCGATCCGCTCTGCCGCTTTTCCACCCCCTGGGATATGCTGGTCAACCAGATGCTCAAGGAAAAACAGGGCATCCACAACAGCTGCGGTTTCGGTATCTGGGAGACGGTCCTTCGCTATCAAAGAGGTTACGGTATCTCCCTTGGAGCTTTCGCCGCCATGAGCCGGGAGGACCGGCTCACCTGGCTGAGGCGGCTGCGGGACGGCTACTTTGCCGGCCTCCTTCAGGAACTTGGGCTTGCTCATTTGGATGAACGGCACGGACTATTTTGCCCGGCAGGCGCTTTCAGACACCCCGGAGGTGTCCCCGGACTCCCGACAGGCGCTCCCAGCCTGGAAGACCTGTTCTTCAGCGATGGGATCCTCTTCCACTTCGACGAGGACTGTGAGACAATGCTGTCTCTGTGCCCTATGAGGAACGAGGAGCATCTGCGGAGCTATCAGACGGTACTCTTTGAGAACGCGCAGGGCCTGCTGCTGGACGGAAATGCCGCAGAGGAACAGGAGTTTACAACCCCTTCCACAACCGGCGTCGGAAAGGTCCTGCAGACTGTGGAAAGCGTTTTCCGGGGAGCGGACGTGGAAGTCTGCTATGTGACGCGTTCCTACCTGACTCGGCACGGCGACGGCTCCATGAAAGCCTGCGCGGATGGCGAGATCGCGGCGGATCAGCTCGGCGCGGCGCTTCCTGGCCTGGTCACCGACATGACAAATATTCAAAATCGTTTTCAGGGAAATCTGCGATATGGTATGATGGACGTGGATCTTCTGGCCGGGCGAATCGTGGCGGACTACGCGCGCTGCCTCGGCGCTGCCGGAAACCACTACCACCCTTCCATAATGATCACTCACCTGAATGAATACGCGGGAATCGACACCGACAGGCTGGCCGGTCAATTTGGCACGCTGTATCTGTCTGACGGCAGGACCTGCAAAGATACCATTAAGGTCATCTCCCCCATTGCGATCTGAGTGGTCAATGTTTTTCGAGAAAGAAAGCGATCGACATGCAGTCAGAACAGCAATATCTGAGCAGCTACGACCCGTCAAAATATGAACGCCCCTCTGTGACGGTGGATATATTGATCTTCACTGTGGCGGACAAAAAGCTACGCCTGCTCCTGATCAAGAGAAATGAATACCCCTATCTGGGAAAATGGGCCATTCCCGGCGGCTTTCTCCGCATGGACGAGTCGGCGGACGAGGCGGCCGCGCGCAGGATCCGCGAGGAGGCCGGCGTAGAACAGGTCCACCTTGAACAGCTCTACACCTTCTCAGCAGTGGGCAGAGACCCGCGAACCAGGGTCATCTCCATTGCCTATCTGGCCACGGTCCCTTCGGCAAAGCTCCACTATCTCGCAGGAGTTGGCGCCGAAGATGCTGCCCTCTTCGAGATCTGCGGCGTGACCGGTAAGAGCGTAAACGACAATCCCGAAAGCGGTGATTCCGGAATTGATGAGGGCTTTCTGCTCAGAGACCCGGACGGGACGGTGATCTCGTCGCGGGATCTGGCTTTTGACCACGACAGGATCATACGCACAGCGGTTCTTCGAATGCGGGGAAAACTTGAATACACGGATCTGGCATTCGGATTTGTGGAAGACCCCTCCTCTTTCACCCTCACGGAACTGCGGCTCATTCACGAAGCGATCCTGGACCGCCCGCTGGATATCGGCAACTTCCGGCGCACCATCAAGCGCGAATACGAGGCCGCCGGCCGCATCGAGGAGCGCGGTCTGGAGAAAGGGTCGGTGGGACGTCCCGCCATGCTCTACAGAGTAACAGACAGCGATAAAAACTGACGATTAAATGCCGCAAAATAGCGTGCACCGCCTGGCGCACAACAAATGAGTCTCCGCACTTGCCGTTCAACTGTGAGCGCACAACAAATGAGTCCCCGCACTTGCCGTTCAACTGTGAGCGCACAACAAAAGAGTCCCTGCACTTGCCGTTCGACCGACCGGTGCAGGGACTCTTTTTCGTTCGTTGTCATTCTCCGCTGTTATTTACAAACACATTCTTGTCGCCCCAGAACTCATACAGGTTTTTGAAACCGTCCACCTCTGCCTTGGCCTGCATCTCCAGCCTGTAGGGAGTCACGCCGTCCATGGGCTTTAACACGCCGTAGAACCCCGACAGGATCCGCAGATGACTCTGCACATAGTCAAATTTGCCGTACTCGAAGACCGAAGGCGCCATGTACTGGTACTGGATCCCGTCATAAGCGAGGATCGCCGGCGTAAGCGCCCCTCTCAGGTTCATGTTGTGGAACCTGCGGTAGTTCTCCTCTGCGATTTTGTCATTGCAGTCCCACAATTTTTTGACATCGTCGTATGGAAGCGACTGGATCCACTTCATGAGTTTTTCCGTCTCCTCCATAAAGACCGGCATGTCCCGCCCTGTAAATGTATCCGTATCTGCCAGCATCTTCTTGGCAGGTGATATGATGATCTTCATAAACAGCCCCTTTAAGTGCTTGTTTTTGATTTACGATTCTCAGCTTTCCGAAGCTTCACTGATCTTCTTCCTGACGGCCAGCATCCTGCGGTCCAGCTTCGTGCTCTCTTCGGCACAGGATTCAAGCTCTTCGGAAAGTTCTCTGAGCAGGGCCGGATCAATATTTTTCTTATAGCGCAGTTTGTGTTCCAGGCTGGCCCAGAAATCCATCGCGATGGTGCGGAGCTGAACCTCCACGTACATGTCTTTTTTGCCGTTTTCCGTGTAGATCGGTGTCTGAATGATCAAGTGCAGGCTCCGGTAGCCGCTCTCTTTCGGATTCTCTATGTAGTCCTTGCGAGTGATCAGTTTGACATCCTCCTGATCGAGGAAATACTTCTCGATCGTGTAGATATCGTCGATAAAGGAGCAGACCACGCGCACACCCGCTATGTCGAAGATATTTTTCTGCACGGACTCCAATGTCGGCTTCAGGCCCAGTTTTTCCATCTTGAGCAGGATGCTGTCCAGCGACTTGATCCGGGTCTTGATCGATTCGATCGGATTGGCCTCATTTTTCATGGAGAGCCTTGTGTTAAGGACCTTGAATTTGGTCTCAACTTCCAGGGCCGCGCACCTGTAATCCGCGATCATTGCATTTACGGGATCGAACTCTACATGGAGCCTTTTAAGGAACGCCTCCACAACTTCTTTTCTCACATTTTCGATTCCATAAAACCTTTCCTGCCGGTCTTCGTCAGAAAAACCGATTCTTTCAATATTCATATGCTCCTCCCTGATTCACAAGACTGTATAAGAAAAGAGCCAGGGGCCTCCCTGACTCATTAACTTTTCAGTAGAACTTCTCTATGTCCCCGGTAATTCCATAAGTCCGCCTGAAGTTATCAATGTCCTTAGGGCTGCGGATCAGAGCGATCTCCTCGAACTGCCCGGACCGCTTGTTGAGAAATCCTGCCACCTGCTCCCCTGTGCAGATGCTGCAGCGGATGGCCGGTTTGGTCTTCTCCTTGTCGTATGTTTTGGCAAAAGAGCGACCGGCCCCGGTGCCTCCCTCCTGATCCTTCTTTTTGAAAAAAAGTCCCATCTCCCAAGCCTCCTTTTCATAAAGTGCGCCAGATCTGTGTCGGTATTTACGTTTATCAGTATAGCACAAGATACCCTGGAGGTCATTTTGAAAATTTGTAAATCGCCGGTAGGTTTAAATTTTCCGAACATACATTATAATCAGTATGATAAGCTTGGCGATCAAATACTATACAAAAGGATAAGATATATGAACTTTAATGATTATTTTTCCAAATTGTTCAATACAGGGACAGGCATGGCGAGGAATATGGGCGAGGAACCGGACAGTCAGATGCCGCCCGATCTGATCACCGAGACCAAGGACTGGCGGGAGCTCTTCGACCCTGCCGATGTCTCCAAGGGAACCAGCGATATGATGCAGCGCCTTGTCACGGATCTGCGCTGCAACGACTACACTTGTACCGGCAGAGTGCGCAGCGGCAGCTCCCATAACTTTGTCAAAATATCGCGCGCCCCCATGAGCAGAAAAGACAGCTGGAAGAATTCCGTTTTCGACTGCACCTGCAGGGAGGCCCGCTATGACGGCCACTTCTGCGCCCACATGGCCGCCGTGATGTATGCCTGGGAGAAGAGGCACGGCCCCTGGACATTCACAGAGAGTATATATGAATATGAAAGGCGCAAAAAAGAGGAAGAGCGCCGGAGAGTCATAAAGCGCAAGGAAGAAATGAAGAAGCAGTACGGGACGGATCCGGTTCCGGCCGCTCCCTATTTTGACGCCCTGCCCCGCATGAAGGGGCTTGTTTTCCATGACCTGGAGACAGCCGTCGCGCAGTGCCTGACAACGCCCTACGCGTTGGAGAGAGCAAAAGTAATGCAGGACGCGCTTCTGCCGGATTCCGAGACCTTTGAGGAGACCGACGGGCGTGACGAGACCTCTGTATTCTTCTCCTGTAATTTCAAGGATGAGCCCGAGTGGGTCCATGTGTCCGGCGTTCTGAAGGGAAATAAGCTCACCTCTCTGGAGAGCATGAATTATCGCAGCGCCTATTCCCGCAGCCGTCATCCCGCGGCTTTCGATCCCGCTGCTCCCCTTGACGAGTACCAGCTGCATACCCTGAAACTGCTCTGGAACCACATTGTATCGAGCAGCTCCCAGGACCCGACAGATTACGCTGCCCAGGCCTTTTTCAATGCCATGGACAACTTTTCCGCGGCAGCTGCGGAGGAGACCCTGCAGGAGTCGGATGCTCCCGCGGCCAAGGAGAGAGTTCTCACTCTCCTCCCCAGGATCATTGTTGAGAACGGCAAGGCTTCCCTGAGCTTCAAGATGGGCCGGAAAGGATCCCCTCTCTATGTGCTGCGCAATCCCGGCGCCCTGGCAGGTGCGTATTTAAACGAAGAGACCGATTTTGCCCTCACCAAAAAAGAAGTCATTGACTTCTCACAGCTGGATTTCTGCGAAGAATCCGAGCCTCTCATGCAGTTCATCGCGCGAAGGGTCGGCGAGATCCAGGACGTCAACAAACAGCTGACAAGCAAGTCAAATTATTATTACAGAGTCAGTACGCTCTCCGTCACTTCCTCCATGGATCTGGAAGGCAGCCTTCTGGACGGCTTCTACGACATCGCGGAAGGCGGAAAATGCGAGTACCAGGACAAGACCAACGGTATCCCCGAGACGACCATTCCCGTGGGCCACAGAAATCTGAAGATCGACCTCAAGGCGGACCGGTTGTCCGACGCCAGAGGCGCCTTTGCCGGCGTGGAAGTCTCCGGACTGATCCCCGTGATGATCAAGGGAAGTATCGCGAACTATATTTTGAACGACAGAGGGCTGACCCGGATCTCTCCGGAGGAAAAGAAGGTGCTGGTGCCCTTCCTCAAAGTGGCGGACGCCTCCGGCTTTTTCCGCTTCCGGGTCGGGCGCGGGAGCCTGCAGGAATTCTACTATCGCGTTCTGCCGACTCTCTTGGACAATCCCTATGTGCGGCTGGAGGACAATCTGAACGACGAGCAGGAGCAGTATCTGCCGCCGGAGCCCTCTTTCACCTTCCTGATCGATTTTGACGAGCCCCGCCTCATCTGCAGGGCGCAGGTGAGCTACGACGGGAAAGTCCTGCAGATCCCCGCGTCCCGCGAGCGGGATAACGCTCCCGGGCAGTACCGCGACACGGTGCAGGAGGACCGGGTGATCAGCCGCATCGGGAAGTGGTTTCACTCTTTTGACCCCGAAAAGTGGGAATATACCAAAAAAGTGAACAGCGAAAAGCTCTACGACTTCCTGACCAAGGGCATATCCGATCTGGAGCAGCTGGGCACCGTCAAGGGGACGGCCATGCTCGCGCGCCAGAAGATCCGCCCTATGTCTTCCGTTCGCGTGGGCGTATCCCTGGAGAGCGGAATCATGGACATCTCGGTCACTTCCAAGGAGTACACGCCCGATGAGCTGCTCGAAATCTTTGGCAGTTACAGGCGCAAAAAGCGCTATCACCGCCTGCGCTCGGGCGACTTCGTGGACCTCAGCACGGACGGAGGTCTGGAGGAGATCGAAAAGATGCTCGGAGGGCTCGACCTCACGCCGGAAGAGGCGATCGAAAAGGGCGTGTCTCTTCCCATGTACCGCGCGCTTTACCTCAACAAGCTCATGGAAGAGCACGAGTCCGTCGCCGCGAGCCGCGACCGGCAGTTCCGCGGACTGATCAAGAATTTTGCCAGTATCCGGGACTCCGACTACGAGATCCCTGTTTCCCTGGAAGACACCCTTCGCCCTTACCAGGCGTACGGTTTCAAGTGGCTTAAGACCCTGGAGGCGGCCGGTTTCGGCGGGATTCTCGCGGACGAGATGGGCCTTGGCAAAACACTTCAGATGATCAGCGTGATCAGCTCCGACAAGGAAGCGGCGGCTTCCCGGCCTTCTCTGGTCGTCTGCCCTGCCTCCCTGGTCTACAACTGGCAGGAAGAATTCAACAGGTTCGCGCCTTCCCTTTCCACGCTGGTCCTGAGCGGAACTCTCGCGGCCCGCAAGACAAAGCTGGAAAACTACATGGACTACGACGTGTGCATCACTTCCTACGACACGCTGAAAAGAGATATCCTGCTCTACAAGGACAAATACTTTCAGCATTGCATCGTGGACGAGGCCCAGTATATCAAGAATCCCAAAGCCGCCGTCTCCAAGGCCGTCAAGGCCATCTCGGCAGACCACCGCTTTGCCCTGACGGGAACGCCCATTGAGAACAGGCTGAGCGAGCTCTGGAGCATCTTCGACTTCCTCATGCCGGGCTTCCTCTACACGCTCGACGAGTTCACGAAGCGCTTTGAGCTGCCCATTGTCAGCAAGAAAGACGAGGAGGCGGCCGCAAAGCTACGCAAAATGACGGGGCCCTTTATCCTGCGCCGCTGCAAGCAGGATGTCCTGGCAGACCTGCCCGCCAAACTCGAGGAGGTGCGCTACGCGCGCCTGGAGGGCAAGCAGCAGCAGGTCTACAACGCCCAGGTGGTCCGGCTCAAGGGAATGCTCGCGGAGCCGGGCGCCGCAGCCGGAAAAGACCGCATCAAAGTTCTGGCGGAACTCACGAGAATCCGCCAGATCTGCTGCGATCCCTCGCTCCTCTTCGAGGATTACAAGGGCGAGAGCGCCAAGAGAAGCGCTGTTATGGAGCTGATCCGCTCCGCCATCGACGGCGGGCACCGCATGCTCCTCTTCTCTCAGTTCACGTCCATGCTGGACCTTCTCATGGCCGACCTGGACAGAGAGAAGATCCCGTATTACCTGATCACGGGCGCCACGCCCAAGGAAAAGAGGCTCTCCCTGGTCCACGACTTCAATGAAGGCGATGTCCCGGTGTTCCTCATTTCCCTCAAGGCGGGCGGCACCGGCCTCAACCTCACGGGCGCCGACATGGTCATCCACTATGACCCTTGGTGGAACCTGGCCGTTCAGAACCAGGCCACGGACCGCGCCCACAGGATCGGCCAGACCCGGCAGGTCACCGTATACAAGCTTGTTCTCAAGGATACGATCGAAGAGAGAATCGTAGAATTGCAGGAAATGAAAAAAGATCTCGCCGAGGCCATTCTGGCCGGCGAGTCGGAATCCATCACGCAGCTGAGCAATGAGGAGCTGCTGGCGCTGTTGGAGTGATGTGTCAGGGGGACGTATCTACTGACACATTTTGCTTAGATGTGACAGGGGGACCTATCAGGTGACACATTTTGGAACAAAATGTGTCACCTGATACGTCCCCCTGTCACTCTCTCAAAATGTATCACTTGATACGTCCCCTTGACACACTCACCACTTAAGCACCCTCTTCTTCATCCCCTCCACATCGAGGACCCCGTACGCAAATCCCTTCCTAACCAGCTCCGCCGGCACAAACTCGTCGTACTTTTCGAAGACCGGGACCTCCCCGGGATAGACCAGCTCCAGCGGATCGAACTCCACCGACGCTTCTTCCTTGGTGATCTCGTAGAACTCCTCTTCCGTGACCGACATCGTGAACTGCATAAAGTACGGCCTGGACGAATTGAGCCCCTTGAGTCCGAGGCGCTTCCCGCATCGGATCTTCAGAAATCTCTCCAGCGCCAGAAATGCGTAACTTCCCAGCCACGGGAACAGCGCCCACATCTTGCCGCCGAGAGGGATCAGATAGCGGTTCTCCATGCCCGCATTTACAAACGTTTTTCTTGCGTCCGCAAGCCGGCAGACCGCGTGGCGCATCAGATAGGGATAGCTTTTCGTCTCACTAAGCACCCCGAACATGCGCTCCAGGATCTTTGTGTGGATATCTCCGGCCACATCTCCGAAATAGGCGGGAATGTTGCCTTTTACCAGCGTACAGTAGACCTCTCTCTTCTTGTGGTCCACATCTTCCACGACCCAGACTCTGCCCGCGATGGCGATCTTGTCGCCCACCGGCGGCGGCTTGACGATGGTCCCCAGCTCCTCGGAACCCGCGTGCACCGTGTACTCGATATTTTCCTGAAACACCGCGTAGAACTTATAATTGTTCGTGATCCGCTCTCCCGAGATCCCGACGATCAGCCCGCCGTTCTCCGTGCGGTTGATGTGGTCGATCTCCAGAAGATGGCGCAGAAGGGCCTTGTAGTCCTCCGTCGTGATCCTGTGGAAGCAGGCCAGCGGCAGGACTCTGGACGCCAGCTCTCCCGCCGTCATCTCGCCGCAAGACGCCAGCGTGCTCATGGTCTGGTGATAGAGAAGGCTGTAGGGCAGCCTGTCCATCCGGGGCGGCTCCACGAACCGCTCCTCGATATAGAGCTGCACCAGTGCGATCCCCTGGATCAGGTACCACGGGATCAGGTCCGGCAGCATGGCCCTCGCCTCCGCGTGCTCCTCCCGCATCACGAACCACATCTCCGATGGCTCGCCCCTGCGCCCGGTCCGCCCCAGTCTCTGCAGAAATCCCGACACGGTAAACGGCGCATCGATGTGGAAGGCCCTCTCCAGCCGCCCGATATCGATGCCCAGCTCCAGCGTCGCCGTGGCGCACACGCTCATCAGCGAGTCGTCGTCCTTCATCTCCTCCTCCGCGCTCTCGCGGTAGGACGCCGACAGATTGCCGTGGTGGATCAGGAACCGCTCCGGCTCATGATTCGCCTCGCAGTACTGCCGCAGGCACTGGCACACCGACTCGCACTCCTCTCTGGAATTTGTGAAGATCAGGCATTTTTTGCCCCTTGTGTGCTCGAATATGTAGCCCAGCCCCGGATCTGCCGCCTTGGGCGCCGTGTCCGTGGGCTGCTCGGTGACCGCGAGAGCGCCGACGCTCTCCGCCCCTTCATCCGCCTGCGGATCCGTGCCAAAAAAGTGCTCCATGGACAGTCTCCACACTTCTTTGCCGCTGTCGAACTTCGGAATGAGGGTCCTGCGCCCGCTGCCGGCCGAGAGAAATTCGCCCGCCGCCTCCGGATTCCCGATAGTCGCGGACAGGCCCACCCGTCTGGGATTGCAGCCGGCCAGCCGGCACATGCGCTCAATCAGGCAGAAGGTCTGCATGCCGCGGTCCCCCCGCAGCAGCGAATGGATCTCATCCACCACGATGAAACGCAAGTCCCCGAACAGGGACGGAATCTCCATGTGCTTGTTGATCATGAGCGACTCCAGCGATTCCGGCGTGATCTGCAGGATCCCGGAGGGCTTTCGCAAGAGCTTTCTCTTCTGCGACTGCGACACGTCCCCGTGCCAGCGCCAAACCGGAATTCCCGCCTCCTCGCACAGATCGTTCAGTCTCCCGAACTGGTCGTTGATCAGGGCCTTGAGCGGTGCGATATAGAGCACCCCCACGCTCTGCGGCGGCTCCTCATCGAGCAGGGTCAAAATAGGGAAAAAAGCCGCCTCCGTCTTCCCCGACGCGGTCGACGCCGTCAGAAGAACGTTGTCATCCGTGCCGAAAATGGCTTCTCCGGCCGCGTTCTGCACGCCGCGCAGCGTCTGCCACCCCGAGCGGAAAATATAGTCCTGTATAAACGGCGCGTAACGGTAGAATACTTCCATCTGTCAATTCCTCTTGCTATTTTTCAGTCCTGCCTTACAGGCGCCTGTCAGATCTCAAATTCCGCGTAATTGCGATCCGCCTTGTCCGACACCGCGTCCGATTTGGCATAGCTGAAGTCCTCCGACTGCATGAGCTCACCGATCTCCGTGTCCGGATTCTGGTACATGATGTCCAAAAGCTCGATGAAATCGCGGATTACTTCGCGGGGCGTGATATTTTGGTCCGCTCCGATGCGCCCGTATTCCATCTTGATGAAGGGCACCAAGTCATCCGTTGTCAGCCTCCGCTCATAGCCGTACAGATCGGCGTGCATGTCCGCCAGCTTCTCGCACAGCACCAGCATCTCCTCCGCCGTCAGTGGCTCCAGGCGGATGACCGGGGCCAGAAGGTCCCTGGCGCCGGGCCTCGAGAACTTTCCTTCCGCCAGGCGGGAGCGCAGCGCCTCATAGCTGTATATGCCGCGCCTCTTGTCCTCCAGCGCCTGGGGCGTCGCGCCCATGATGATGCCCAGATAGTGCGCCTTGCCCTGCAGAGTGTCGTTGTACATGGTCAGCATCTTCTCATAATTGTACTGACGGGTGATCGAATTGGGGATCTTGTAAATGTTGACCAGCTCATCGATCATGATCATGAGGCCCGAATAGCCTGCCAGGCGGAAAAAGGTCGCGAAGATCTTCAGATAGTCGTACCAGTCGTCATCCGTGATGATGATATTTATGCCCAGTTCTTCTTTGGCTTCCCGCTTCAGGGCGTACTCCCCGCGAAACCACCGGACGACCTTCATCTTCATGTCGTCATTTCCGTCCACATAGGCGTGATAATAGAGGGACAAGAGCCTCGCGAACTCGAATCCGTGCACCAGCTCGCTGACTGCGGATGTGACTGTGTAAATTTTGGCGTCCACTGCCTTTGTCAGGGCGGGATCACCGGGCATAAGCCCCGTCTCTCTCGCCGCCTCCATCTGCACGCTGCTGATCCACCTGTCCAGCACCAGAGTCAGGGCGCCGCCTTCCGGCTTCGTCTTCGTGGACAGATTTCCGATCAGCTCGCGGTAGGTGGCAAGGCCCTGTCCTTTCGTGCCCTGAAGGCGCCTCTCCGGCGACAGGTCCGCGTCCGCCACGATGAAGTTCCTGTCCATGACATAATTGCGGATCGTCTGGATGAGGAAACTCTTTCCCGATCCGTATCTTCCGACAATAAAACGAAACGACGCGCCGCCCTCCGTGATGATGTCCACATCGTGGAGAAGCGCCTCGATCTCACTCTTTCTTCCCACAGTGATATAAGGTAGGCCGATCCTGGGAACAACGCCGCCTTTAAGAGAGCCGATCACGGTCTGCGCGATCCTTCTGGGCACTTTCTTTTTCTTTTCTGCCATTAACCCTCCCCACCAATGATAAGGTTCAATTCTTCTCTGTAGTCTTCAACAAAAGTGATCTCCTCCCCGTCGCACTCGAGGACATTGTCCCCGATCTCGTCAAAGAGCGCCTCGTTGATGGTGTCCGTGACGACCGAAGGCATGAGAAACCGCTGTCTGATCAGCTCCGCCGCCGACTCGCCGCGCATCACGGTCAGAAGGATCTGCGTATGCACTTCGTCGAGCGAAGGAATCTCTATTGTAGCAGGACCTTCCGCCTCGTGAACAGGGGTTTTCACGTTTTCAACGAATGGTTGAATCGCCGCTTCCGTTTGCGGCTCCGGAACGGACTTTTCGGAATCCGACACCGGCTCGTGCGGCGTCTGCACAGAAAGCCCCGGCTCGTCTTCTTTCAAATCTTCCTCCGTCAGCAGACTGTCCCGCGTAATCTGCGCGTCCCTCCTGATCTTGTCGAGTCCCGACAAATCGATGGTCACCTTGGGCCTTGCCGCCTCTGCGATAGCCTCCCGGTCCGCTTCGATCACCGCCTCCACGTAGGGAGCGATCCACTCTTCCCCCTCTTTGGCGCGCAGGTAATGGCCTGTCTTCAGATATCTTCGCAGCTGTCTGTCCGCCTCGTGCATGATCGCCGCGACCTTGTATTTGTCAAAATAGATATCCTCGTATCTCTTCACCGACCACCGCCCGTTTTTGCAGACATATTTGCGGCAATCGTTGATCTCATACACCGTCTCGCCCCGTTCCCCGCGGTCCATATAGACCGCATTGGCGAGAGGATGCCAGGCGAAATCTTTAATCTTTCCGAAACAGGCAGTAAAGATATCCCATCCGTCGTCTCTGTAGTGCTCAGACATATGTCTCCACACCTGTGCAAAGAGATGCTTCCCTCTCTCCGGCTCCTTAAGGAGCACGGAGGATTTGTCTGTTTTGCCCCCGGACAGCGCGCCCAGCGCGCCGTAGATCTCTTCGTCCGTGTGCTTTTCCGAATAGCGCAGCACCAGATGGTACCGGTCCTGCTGCAGATCCTCAGGGTCGATCAGAGCCAGCACCTCCTCTTTCGGCGCGCCATTCATTACAGCATATTCCAATCTCCAACGGCGCAGGACCTCGCGCATGGAAGGATCCCCGACACCGCTGTCGAGATAGCCGGCCTCAAATTCCTTCATTTTGCGCAGGCTCTCTTCCGGAGAGGATACGCCGATCCCGTTCAGCAGCTCGTAGAGATACATATATGCCAGCGAGGTCGTGACCCGATGGAATTTTCCCTTCCGCACCTGTGTCCTCCAGGCAAAATAGCCCCGCAGCTGGTACAGATTCAAATCGTGATAGGTCGTAAAATAGCGCCGGAACTCGCCGGTCCAGGGAGCATCGTCCTCATAGTCCTCCATGAACTTGCCCTGCCGGTAGAAATTCCTGCACTTATTCTCAAAAGAACTGCTCCCATACTCATAGAGCTTCATCATCTCCAGGATTTTCGGCGGGATCTGCCCTGCCACTGCGCTCGCCGTCATAGGCTTTTCTGCCGCGCCGGGTATTCCCGAAAATACAGGGGACACATAAGCGCCTGTGCGCCCCTCCCGGAGCCTTTCGTCGATCTGCGACGCTCTCTCGCGCTCCTGCGCCTGCCTCTGCTTCTGTATCCGCTCCTGCGCCTGTCTCTCTTCGACCCTGCGCCTGTCGTAATTGCCCCGCATAGCTTCGAGCGGAAGAAGTGTATCGCTGTGTTTTTTGCCGTCGCCGCCCGGCTGCGCGCTGTCCAAAATAATGTTGCCCCGACCGTGCCGCAGCGCGCGCACCGCCCTGTCGAACAGTTCGCACACGACCTCCGGTTCCGTCCCGTCGTCGAACGACACGCCGACCCATTTGCTGCCCTTCATGCGAAAGGCGCCGGTCACATAGGCCACCTGAAACTCGCTCAGGCACTGCTGCCCGCATTTAATGTCGCACCTCTGCAGCTCCTCGCCTCTGTCGTAGTCCCACTGGCGCATCAAAAGAGCGGCCCACTTTCCGGTCTGCGGGTCCGCCAAAACAGAGAAGCCCGGAAATTCCGTCCACTTCCGCTCTTCTTTGATCTGATATTTTTCCTCGGCGTAAGCCGCCAGTTCAGAAAGCTGCAACTATTGTATCCTCCAAAGATCCGGACCCGGGCAGGCAGTGCAATGCCATTCGACATTTTGGCAGCCTGTCCACGCTTGGCTCATTGCTTCGCGCAAAGAAGCGCCACCCCAAAAGGGGCAGCGCTTTAATTATAGCACGTATATTCTGTTTCGGCTCAGGCGTTCTCGCCTTACTGTCTCGCGAACTCGATCATCTCTGCATTTTCGACGGCGCTGTCCCTCAGGTAGAGTGAATCGCCCTCGATCACATACTCATAGATCTGCTCGCCCGTCTCCGCGTTCAATACTTTGCCTTCCCGGCTGTACCAGATGACGGAGATGTCGTCCTGCAGGTGGAGCACGCCGGTGTGGTCCTCGTTAAACTGCACATAGTAGTCCGCGCCCTCTTCGCCGGTGCCTTCGCCCTTGACGGCCGTATACTTGCCGGGAACATACTGGCTGTAGGTCTGCGGCTGCTGGTCTTTGAGCTCAAAGGAATTCACAATTTCAGAGAACTCGTCGGATACCGCGATCAGTTTGGTTTCATCGGTCTGCTTGGTAGTCGTGATCTGCAGAATAAGCGTACCGCCGTTTCGCTCAACAGCGATGAAATCATCGGTAGCGTTCGGGAAAACAGCGGACTTCACGCTGGTCCTCAGAGACCACACGTCCGTCCTTCCGGCAAAATATCCCTCGCTCCTTGTGTGATCCGGAATCTCATTGTTGACGGTCATCACAGCGCCCAGGACTTCATCGGGCATCTGGTTCGGGTAATACATGACGCTGATCTGGTTCGTTCCCTCGGCGTCTCCTTTATAGTTGAAGTACACTGCGTCGTCCTCGATCACCTCAATGGCCGCGCTGTTATAAGAAGCGCTCCAGCCGTCTTTGCTCTCATATTTGACGACCTGGGAAGCAGCGTCCTGCGTCTGCTGTGCGGCGTCCTGTCCTGCCTCAGTCGCTTCCTGTCCTGCCTCAGCGGCTTCTTTTCCGTCCTCTGCTGCCGCATCCTGCTGTGCCTGCACGGTCTCTGCGGTCGGCGCAGCTTCGGGCTGCGACGCCGAACCTGCCGTCGATGCGCATCCTGCCGCCATGAGTGCGGCGACCAGTCCCATTGTCAAGAGCATTTTATTTTTCATCTTATATATTCCTCCTTAAGCTGATTTTTTTGATCTGAATTTTTTTGATCTGATACTATCCATATACGCAGAAGACTCTGAGTATCCATCTACAATTTACAATTATACACCATTATGGCTGAATGAAAATCCAAGTGGAATTTACGTATTCCAACCGTTATTATTAAAATAGAGCAAAAATGCAGTCAAATAAGGAGGAAATCTCATTGAACCCCCAAAACAGATTTCTTAAATCTTCGGTCATAAAATCTGCCGTCACCCTTCTCACCGCCCTCTCTCTCAGCGTGTGCCTGACCGCCTGCGGCGGCTCACAGGGAGGCTCGGGCGACAACAGCCAGGCTCCTACGCCCAGCGGCTCGGGTTCTTCCGTCGCGCCTGAGGAGGGCCTTCTGCGCACCGCCGTCCTTTACGACATCACAACTCTGGATGTGGCGAAGACCACGGACGATTACATGGTCCCCATGAATATTTTCGACCGCCTCTTCGAGACCCGCATGGTGGACGGGACCGCGCAGGTCCTGAAAAGCCTGTGCGAGGACTACAGCATAAGCGAGGACGGCCTGCGGTACGATTTCGTGCTTAAGAGCGGTATCGTCTTCTCAAACGGAAGCCCTCTCACCGCTTCGGATGTCAAATACAGCTTCGAGCGGCTTCTGGTCGCCGCCGCACAGAACACGGACATTCCCCTCGAGGTCGTCGGCGCCGACGCCCTCATGAAAGAGGAAGCGGACTCACTCGCGGGCTTCGAAGTGACGGACGACACCCACTTCTCGATCACCCTTAAGTCCCCCAACGCCGGCTTCCTCGCCGAGCTCTCCTCTCCCGCCATGTCCATTGTGGACGCCGAGACGATGGCGCAGGTCAAGGGCTTCGGCACGGATCCCGCCGACACCATCGGAACCGGTCCCTACATCATCACGGAGTGGGAGGCAAATGATCACTATACGCTGGTCTATAACGACAAATACTGGGGACCGGAACCCTCTGTCAAGAAATTGATCGTCCGCGTCATCCCCGACCCGAGCACACAGAATCTCATGTTCCAGAACGGAGAGCTGGACATGATCGACCTCATTAACCTCGACAGCGCCATCGTGGAGTCTTCTTATAAGAAAACACACTCGGACAAGATCGTCACGACGCCGCGCGTCGGCCTCACCTATCTCGTCATGAACCAGAACAACGAATATCTTCGCGACGTCAACGTCCGCAAGGCCATCGGTATGGCCATTGATGTGGATACCATCATCCAAAACCTCTACAGCGGCGACGCGATCCGGGAGTACGGGATCATTCCCACCGGAATATGGGGCCACAATGACTCTCTGACCGGATTTTCCTACGATCCGGAAGGCGCCAAAAAGCTTTTATCCGATGCGGGATACATGAAAGGCCAGATCTATTTTGAACTGTCCATGGATTCCTCCGCCACCAGCGATACGCAGCTCCTCTATCAGGATATCAGCCAGGAGCTCGAAAAGATCGGCATCAACGCGGAGGTCAAGACCTATGACCACGCCTCCTGGCTGGCGCTCCGCAGTTCGGGCAGGATGAACAGCTTCATCGCCCGCTGGGGCATGGATTACAATGATCCTTCCAACATCATGTACACGTTCTTCGGCAGCAAAGAGAACGCCCGGTCCCGCAGCATCAATTACCCGAACAACGAGACCATCGACAGAGTAGCCGCCGCCCATTCGATCGTAGATGATCATAAGCGCATGGCGGAATATCAGGCCCTTGAGAAGAAGATCATCCTCGAAGATGCCGTTTGGATTCCTCTCCTCGAGGAGCTGCACCTTTACTGCATGGGCGAGCGCGTAGAGAGCTTCATCCCCCAGTGGGCCGGATTCTCGGATTTCTACGCGGCCGATGTGACGCTTAAATAGGAGCATCATCCGCTGAAAATTTCCGGTTGATTTCCTCATCCGGCTGCGTATATTTGTTTAAATGCAAATAAAACATTAAATTTTAAGAGGATAGGATAAAAGAAATGGAGAACAACAAGAAAAAATCAGGCATTGGAAGCATCATTCTCAAGGTCCTTTTGGTATTACTTGTACTGCTCGCGGTCGGCGGCATCGCGGCTTACTTTAAGATCCGCAAGGCATATAATGAGTACACGGAAGAAATCAATCAGCAGATGAATACGATCGTCGGCTCGGAGGCTCCGTCCTTCACACTGGAGCTGACGGACGGCACACAGACCTCTCTTGAGCAGCTGCTCGAAGGGAAAGACCTTCTGGTCGTCAATGTTTTCGCGACCTGGTGCGGCCCCTGTGAAGCGGAATTCCCCGAGTTCGAGAAGTTCTACCAGAAATACGGCGACAAAGTCGAGATGATCTCCGTCTCCAATTCCTCGCTGGATAATCCGGAGGACATCGTGAGCTACAGAGAGAGCCACGGTCTCTCCTTCAAGATGGCAAAGACCGATGATGATACCGGTCTCTTCAACGTAGCAAGCTATCCCACTACTTACGTGATCGACCGAAACGGCAAGGTGGGCTTCTGCCAGTCCGGTTATTTCACGAGCGGTGAATACATGGAGAAGGTCTTCACAGCCTTCATGGGCGATAATTACACCGAAAAGCAGGTCGCTCTCTACGCATTCAACGTCAGGACCGATAAGGAACTCGTCGAAGGCGCGCAGCTCCAGCTCCACTCCGATACAGTGGACGAGATCGTCACCACGGACAAGGATGGAATGGCCTACTTATTCACGGAGAATCCGCATGTGATCGATGTCTCCATCGTGAGCCTTCCCGAAGGTTACAAAGGCGGGGACGGCGTCGTGGGACAGACGAGCGCGACACTGTCAGGGTGGACCGTTATCACTGTTAAGAAGTAACAATAATTAGAAACTATTCAGCACCCCGGAAAAAAATCAAAAAGAGGGTGTCGCCCTAAGAATTATTCTTAGGGCGGCGCCCCTTTTTTGTTACTCGAACCGAATATTTCTTCATAAAGATCCGATAATAAACCGTATAGATCAGCGCCGTCACGCACCAGGATACCGGGAAGCACAAAAGGAGCGACCGAATCGACGGGAATCGTGGGAATACGAATGCCACCCAGAAAATCCTGAGAACACAGACGCCCAGAAAAGTGATCAGGGTCGGCCGCAGCGAGTCTCCCATCCCGCGCAGCGTCGAAAAATAGACGCCGTTCGGAATATACAAAATATAGAACGGCAGCAGATACCGCATCATACCGACGCCGATCTCGATCACGCCCCGATCCGTCGTAAACAGTCCCAGCCACTGCGGACAGAAAGTGTACATGATCACGATGGCCGTCCCCATGAAAAGATACATGAGCGCGGCGCCCTCTCTCACGACCCTGTGCACGCGGTCCATTCGACCCGCTCCGAGATTCTGCCCCACAAAAGTCGTGATCGACATGGCAAAGGCGGCCTCCAGGATCCAGTAGAAGGACTCGATCCGGACAAAACCGGCGTAAGCCGCCACCGTATCCGTCCCGAAGGTGTTGACTGCGGAAGTGAGCACGACGCAGGAAAACGTGTACATAAGCGTCTCAAACCCGAGCGGCACGCCGAGCCTTAACATTTTCAAGGCGACATCCCGCTGCAGGCGGAGCCTGCGCAGATTCAGTTTCGGCATCAGCGGCCGGCCCGTTCCCCGGATCAGCGTGCGCAGGACCAGGGCCGCGCTCAGCGCCTGGCTCAGAATGGTCGCCAAAGCCGCCCCTCCGATCCCCAGCCGCAACACAGCCACGAAGAGCAGGTCCAGCGCTATATTGAGCCCGCTGCTGATCAGCAGAAAATACAGCGGTCTCCGGGAGTCCCCCACTGCCCGCAGGACGCCCGCTCCCATGTTGTAGAGAGCATGCGCCGCGATGCCCGCAAACACGATCCGCAGATACAGCACCGACTGTCCCATGGTCTCCCCCGGCGCGCCGGCCAGTCGCAGCGCCGATCCTGCCAGGACCACCCCGATCAGCGTAAACGCTGCCCCCAGCGCCAGGGCCAGTGCGATCGCGTTGTGCAGACCGTCGTCCAAAAGCTTTTTCTCCCGCGCACCGTAGGCCTGTGACAGGATCACGCCGGCGCCTCCCGAGACGCCGATCAGAAACTCCGTGACCATCGCGTAAATCTGTCCGGCTGAGCCGCCGACGGCGGTCAGCGCTATTTTGCCCACATAGCGGCCCACAATGATGGTGTCCGCCGTGTTGTAGAGAAGCTGCAGAAAAGAGGCCGCCAGGAGCGGAGCAAAATAGCGAAGAAGCTGCTTCCAGATCACCCCCTCCGTGATCGGATTTACATCGTCTCTGCTCATGCGCGCAGTCCGCCAAAATCAACCTGCTCTCCGATGCACTTTACCAGCCCGGCGAGCCCCGCTTCGTCTTCTTCACTGAAGCGCCTTTTCACAGGGCTGTCGATGTCGAGCACGCCGACAATTCGCGTGCCCTGCCCAGTCGCCACTCGGATCGGCAGCACAATCTCGGAGTTGGACGCGCTGTCGCAGGCGATGTGTCCCGGAAATTCATGCACATCCGCGACCCGGAGGATCCTGTCCTCCTTTACAGCCGTCCCGCAGACCCCTTTCCCGATCTCGATCCGGATGCAGGCGGTCTTCCCCTGGAAGGGCCCCACCAGCAGGCTCCCCCTGTCCATCAGATAGAATCCCGCCCAATTGAGCCGGTCCATCGACTCATAGAGGAGCGCTGCGATATTGGAGAGCGCCGCCACATAGTGCGGCTCCGTCTCGATGATTGCCGCGGCCTGTTCCCGCAGCAAAATATAGTCTGTCATATCAGAACCCTTTCTCTCTCAATTTACTAACAAGATCCACATAGAACTCGCGGATATCAAATCCCTCAATGTTCTCCCGGCTCAGGTCGATCATATCCGCGTGCGAGATCCCGCGCTTGGAGACCTCGTTGCGCAGCATCGTCAGCGACTCCCCCCACTCGAAGGAGTCCACGCCGACCAGGCCGTCATTCTCCCCGTCAAAATACTTGACCAGATGATAGACAAAATTGAGCGGAAACTGCCCGGAAGACGCCCCTCTCAGGACAGACCCGACGGATTGATAATATATGTTCGGGTCATCGTGAATGACCTCGTTGCGCGCTGTGCATCGGTCATGCGTCAGATCGTAGACGGCCGCCAGGAAATCCGGATTCTTATCTCCGAGCTTTGCCGCCACGGTATTGTACCCACTGGCGATGGTCTTCTGCTGCGCCTCCGGTATCTCCTTCAAAAGATAGTCGGCGAACTCGCATCCCCTGTGCGGGGTATTGATCGTTGTCAGGGACGCCACGTATTTGCCGGCTCCCGTCAGCGCGATCGCCGCGCGGGAGTCCAGCCCGCCTTTGGAGTGCGCGATGATGTTGATCTTCTCGCATCCCGTCTCCTGCACGATCTCCTCAATGCGCTTCTCCAGTTCCAGCGCGCTGTCTTTGACCGCCGCAGCGCTGTTGTGCTCGCCGTAAAAGATCGTCGCGCCGTTCTTTTTCAGCTCTGCCGGGATCCTGCCCCAATAATTCAGGCGCTCGGAATCCCGGAAGAAAACGCCGTGCACCAGCAGGATCGGATACTTGGTGCGGCAGACCTGCAGGCTCTCTCTTTTTTGATCCCGCAGCGCAAGCTTCTTCTCCACCGTCACTTCCTTCCGGCAGATCCGGATGATCGTTATCAGGACCAGCAGATTTATAAGGGGAATCCAGCCGCAAAGTATTCCGATTACCCTGGTCCGGATGCCGAGCTGAAGAGAGGAAATGTACACCATTATGATTCCGATCCAAAACAGCACCAGCTCCACCAGAAAAAGGCCGGCCAGCACAAAAACCCAGAGGACCGGATCCGCTCCGGGGTCCCAGGCGTCAGTGTACAGTCCGAAGATCATGCCCAGCACGATCACCGTCGTAGAGGCGAGAAAAACCTCCAGAATTCTGATTCCGATATGACATCGCTTAATATATCCAGGCATTTTTGCTCCTTTGTTCGGTTATTTACAAAACCGCCCCGGAGGGAGGCTCTGCTCTCCGCCGGGGCGTCGACATTTACGTCACTTGGTGATTCCTGTTGTCATGCTGTCAGACTCATGTAATCGTCCCGAGCATACTCGTCCACGTTTGTGACGAGTATGTCGTCGATTGAGGTGCGAAGCATGATTCTGATGATAATCATGTTGTCCATGGAGGGAAGGGATTTGCCGCTCAGCCATTTGTAAATGGCCTGGGGCCTCTCTAATCCGCACGCTTCCTGCAGGTCCTTCACGGTCACGTGGTTCTCCATCATAAGCTGCTTGATACGTTTGCCGGTTGCTGTAAGGTCAATCATTACATAGATGGGTGACATGTTTCCCTCCTTTAAAAGTGTAAAAACAGTTCAACAGTTCCATCATCCCGAACAGGTAGGCTTTTAATATTAAATCACGTATCGCCGTATGTCAACATCGACTTAAAAAAAATCAAAAAAATCCCAAAACTATTCTTTGAGGACAAATTTTTAGGTTCACAGAGCCAATCGCTGCGACTCAGAACCCGAGATTGTCATTGACCAGGATCACGTGGATCCTTCCCGCGTGCTTGGAATAGCGCGTGATCAGAAACTGGCAGCAGATCGTATCCGGCGACTTGCAGTCCATGCACATCCCCGTCTTCGAGCACGGCGTGTCGAGTCCGAACCGCTGCGCGTTGATGGGCGCCGCCACATTTCTGGCCCTCTTCATGGCGCCGTCCACGTCGTCGCAGATCTTGTTCATTCCGACGATGATGATCACCTTGCGGGGGCCCTGCGCCAGCGCGGAGACCCTGTTGGAGTTCCCGTCAATGTTGACCAGGATTCCGTCCTGCGTCATCGCATTGGTGCTCATCAGATAGAAATCCGCGTCGTAAGCCGCCAGCATCGCCGCGCGCTTGTCCGCCATTTCGTCCCTGTCAATGAAATTATAATTTCCGTCCTTCAGAGCCTGTGTCAGCCCGATCTCGTGCACACTCATGCCGCCGCCCATGGTCACGGTGCTGCCCTCGGGGATCAGACAGAGTGCCTGCTGCAGCGCCGCCTCCTTGTCTGCCGCGTAATACCCGGTCATATTCCGGGACGCCAGGCCTTCGATCACTTTCTGTGCCAGAAGCTCGTTTCGCTTTGTGATATTGGGATTCATCATTTACCTCCATGTATTTTACTTTTTAATTTGTGCTATATTGTTATTATTCAAAGTATTGATTTAAAGGAGCTATTATATAAATGAGCCAAAAAACCGACCACACTTCCACATACACCCAGCGCCCCATCGAGGACGTCCTCGACTTCTGCGTCGAGCTCGGCAGAAGAATGATTGCCTGCGGCGCCAACGTCGAGCGGGTAACCCTTGCCGTCGACCGCATCTGCAAAACTTATAAGCTCACCGATGTAAGTCTCTTCCTTCTGAGCACCAACATCTTTCTCTCCGCCAGGGACAGTGACGGTTTCTACGCTTCGCGCCAGCTCACGATCCCGCCCTCCGATATCAACCTGCGAAGACTGCAGTCCCTCAACCGGCTCAGCTTCTTTATCGCGCAGGACGAGCCTTCCCCCGCACGGTTAATGCGCTTTCTTGAGAAAGCCTCCAATACGAAGACTTACAGCGACCGGATCGTCCTCGGCGCCCAGATCTGCGCCATGTCCTGCCTCTGCCTGATCTTCGGCGGATGGATCCGGGAAGTCCTCTGCGTGGCCATGGTCACTGTTGTGATGCACTACATGCTCATCGCACTGGCCATCCCTGGTGTAGACAAAATATTGACCAACGCCTTCGTCATGTTCACCGCCACAACCCTGACCTTCATTTTAGGAAAAATGGGGATCACGGACAGAGAGCCCACCGTCATCCAGACCCTGGTCATGCTGGTCCTCCCCGGAATTCCGCTGGTCAACGCTGTGAGGAACCTTTTGTGCGGCAACGAGATGAACGGGATCCTGCAGGCCGCCAAAGCAATTGTCGAGACCATGGCCCTGGCACTCGGGATCTATCTCTCTTTCCATCTGCTGGGATCTCCCGACGCCCTCAACAAGCCCTTTGTATCGGTGATCACGGATCCGATCCTTCTGATCCTGCTCTCCTTTGCCGCTTCCTTCTTCTTTGCGGCCGTATTTCAGGTCGAGGCCCGCGACCTGTGGCTGGCCGGACTCGGAGGCGCCCTGACCAGGGTCGTTCTGCTGGGCCTTACTCCGATCATGTCGAGGCTGATCTACGTGACCATCGCCGCGTTTGCCGCCTCTCTCTATGCGGAGCTCCTTGCGTCCAGGCAGAAGAAGCCTTCCACCTATTACGTTTACCCGGCCATTATCCCGCTCATCCCCGGAGACCTTTTCTTCTTTACGCTCCTCGGGCTCTACAACGGCAACACCGAGATGATCATGTCCAAAGGCTACGACTGCGCGTTCTCCCTGGCCTCCATGAGCTTTGGGTTCGTGCTCAGTTTCGTTGCGGCTCACTACATTCGCCTCATGAAGCAATGACCGGACAATAAAAAACATACTGATTTAAGGCTCGCAAATCGAACCGCTGCGGCAGGAGCGCACAGCTCCTGCCTTTTTTATTGTTCTTGCTGCCCTGCCTCCTTGCGAAGGATCACATTCAGCCACTTCTCGCTCTCCCGCCCCGGCCGCACATCCCCGGTGATCCGACTCTCGACGACCTTAAGCGCTCTCCTGCCGCTCCTCTTGGCCGCGGCCTCCAGGCGCTCCTGCAGCCGCTCCATGGTCATGTCCGTGAAATAGCGCCCGTTTCGCTCGCCCTCAAACGTCCCGTATTTAAACGAGACGTACAGGATCCCGTTGTCCTTCAGGGCCCTCTCTATTTTGGCCAAAATATCACCAAGCTGCACATACGGCACATGCAGGAGGGATGCGCAGGCAAAAATGCCGTCGTAGCGCTCCACCTCCGAGAGCTCCTCAAAGAGCATTCGGCGCACCGGGATGCCCGCCGTCTTCGACGCGATCTTCACCATCTCCGCCGAGCCGTCGCAGGCCTCGACTTCAAATCCTTTCGAGAAGAAGTACCTGCTGTCCCTGCCCGAGCCGCACCCGAGATCCAGGATCCGGGCGCCGGGCGCCAGATACCCCAGGAACAGGTCCTGGATCTGCGTGAACTCCACATCCGCCGTGTCCTTTGTGAACTTTCCGGCGTTCCGATCATAATAGTCCAGTGTGGGCGTCGCCGCCCCTGATTCTGTCACCATTTGCATTTCTCCCACTCATCAAGTGCACGACCTGTCACCATAACCTGTCACCATTCGCAGCCCGCCATCACCTTCGGCGCGCAGATAATGAACCAGCTCGAGAACTTCTCCGGCTCCGCCGCCAGTTCCTTCTTGAGCTGCTCGAAGGAGATCCAACGGATCTCCGAGGCTTCCTCGTAATTGACCTGCACATCTCCGTCATAAGTGCCCACAAAGACGTGGTCAAACTCATACTCACACAGGTCCGGTCTGAACTGCGTCCTGTAGATAAAGGAAAATTTCTCTTCCAGCGCGGTGTCAAAGCCCATCTCCTCGATCATCCTGCGGTGGACCGACTCCGCCAGTTCCTCTCCTTTTCGCTGGTGGGAGCAGCAGGTGTTGCTCCACAGTCCGCCGGAGTGATATTTGTCCTTGCCCCGCTTCTGAATGAGCATCTTGCCGTCTCTCACGATAAAGACCGAGAAAGCCCTGTGCAGAAGTCCCCTGCGATGGACCTCCTCCTTGGTCTCATAGCCGGTTATATTGTCATCGATATCCACTAAAGCAATTAAACTGTTCATATCCGACCTCTTCAAAAAGATTTCCATAATGTCCGCGGGAGCAGCCTCCGCGCCGACATAGTAATAATACCATACCTGCCCGCCGGTCGAAGTATTGATTTTCCTTCCCGCCCGCCGGACAACTCGTGTTATAATTGTCTATTGAACGAATTCCACTAAGGAGGACACCCTTCAATGAAAATCACAGAACTGTTAGACGGCAAGCGGATCCTTCTCTGGGGCTACGGCCTGGAAGGCAAGTCCACCGAGAAGTTCATCAATAAATACTGCAAAGTAAAAGAGCTCACTGTATTTCAGGGAAAGCGCGATGAGATCGACGAGGACGCCTACGACTACATCATCAAGAGTCCCGGCATCGTCGCCTGGGACTTGAGCGACAAATTCACTTCCATGACCGATCTCTTTCTGACCCAGTTTTCCGGCCAGGTCATCGGCGTCACCGGCACCAAGGGCAAGAGCACGACCTCGTCCCTCTTGTACACTGTTTTGTCCAAATGTACGGACCGCCCGACCCTGCTCGTCGGCAACATCGGCCTTCCGGCCCTCGACTACTACAGCGAGATCACGGACGATACCATCATCGTCTTCGAGATGTCCTGCCACCAGCTGGCCCACGCCAAAATATCGCCCCACACAGCCCTCTTCTTAAACCTCTACGAGGAGCATCTGGACTACTACGGCACCATGGATAAGTACTTCCGCGCCAAGGCCAATATCACGGCGCACCAGAAGCCCGGCGACTATCTCTTTGTCGGAAACAACGTCCCTCCGCTAGAGACCGCCGCAGATGTCACCGTGATCTCCTATGACGATCCCATGCACTTTGACATGGCGCTCAAGGGAGAGCACAACCAGTTCAACGCGCGCTTTGTCTACGCCATCGCCACGCGCCTCTACGGCTGTGACCCCGACAGAGTCCGGGCAGCCCTGAAAGAATTCACGGGCCTCAGACACCGCCTGCAGTTTGCCGGCAACATCGGAGGCGTCGACTACTACGACGACTCCATCTCCACGATCCCGGAGGCGGCCATCGCTGCCATCCGCAGCATTCCGAACGCCCGCACTATCCTTCTCGGCGGTATGGACAGAAACATCGACTACGATATTTTGATCGATTTTATTCGGGAGCACGGCGAGTACAACTACATTCTCATGTACAAGTCCGGAGAGCGCATCTTCCGACAGGTCAGTGACCTGCCCTGCTGCCACTACAGAGAGAACCTCGAAGGTGCCGTGCAGCTGGCCCGCGAGATCACACCGGCCGGTGGGGCCTGCCTGCTGTCGCCGGCCGCCGCGTCCTACGGCTACTTCAAGAACTTTGAGGAGCGCGGGGATGTGTTCCAGGAGATGATTAAGGGTTAAGACTTCGAAAGGACGATTTATTTATATGAAATCCACCACCACTCTCGCTTTTACCGGCGACATCGGTTTCGACCACTACATGCAGAATAAGTGGGAAGATGAGGATCTGATCGATCCTTCGCTGCTCGCTATTTTGACAGGTTCGGACCACGTCATCGCCAACGTGGAAGGCCCGCTGGCAGGCGAAGACGCGGTCCGAGTCAAGGCGGCCGAGATGCGCCTCATGCACACGATCGACCCTCGGGCCACCGTTGTGCTCAAGAAGATGCACGCCGATATCTGGAACCTGGCCAACAACCACATCATGGATGTCGGTCCGGACGGACTGGAGATGACTTTGGAAGAGGCAAAAAAGTGCGGCGCCAAGACCATCGGCGCGGAAATGGATCTGGAAAGGGCTAAGCGCCCCGTCATCCTGGACGAGGCGGGCGGAATCGGCCTGTTCGGCGTCGGCTACCAGAGAGGCTGCAAGCCCGCGGGGCCTGACAAAGCCGGGTGCCTGAGCTGGAGTGCCATGGACGACATCCGGGAAGTCATCGCCGGGATCAAAAAGAAGTGCCGCTGGTGCGTCGTGGTCGCCCACGGCGGGGAAGAATTCACCGCGATTCCTTCTCCCTACACCAGGGACCGCTACCTCGCCTACCTCGACATGGGCGCCGACATCGTCGTCTCCCACCACCCGCACGTGCCCATGAACTACGAGCTCGTCGGCGACAAGGCGATCTTCTACTCCCTCGGCAATTTCATCTTCGACACGGACTACCAGCGCGCTCAGTTCAACACCGAAAAGGGCATCGTCCTGCAGCTTCATTTTACTGAAAATGCATATTCCTTTACGGCGCACGGCCTTAAGATCAACCGCACGAACGAGCACATCGTTCCCGCTCCGCTTCCGAAGATCTTCGTGGACATTCAGCCTGACGAGTACCAAAAGCTCATTCCGCTCGCCTGCAAGATGTTCATCGCGGCTACCAAGCGCCAGCAGATCTTCCTCTATCCGGACAAATACAAAAACGCAACGGACGCAGACTGGGAGGAGAACCTCATGAATCCCAAGCGCAGCGGGCGCGTCATCGGCGAGGGACTCGATTTCCATATCATCTGCCCGATCGCCGAGGAAGCCGAAAAAGGTGCCTGGAAAGAGAGCACGCTCGAAGGAGTCAAGGAGTTTATTCTGGAGCAGATGTGATATGATGTGACACGGGGCTGTCGCACTAAGAATTATTCTTAGTGCCACAGCCCCGTGTCACATCGGAAGATCCGTCTTTTTGTGTCACATCACTCTACGACCTGCAGTTTTGCATTCGTCTCTTTCATCACCCACTCGATCGCCTCTTCCTTGCTGTCGAATTCACGCGTCTCGTGGTATCCGCAGAAGCGGCCGCCCTCTACTTTGTACAGGCGCACCGTACTCCCTCGCACCTCGGCAAATAAGCCTTCCGTGATGGTTCCTTCCGCCTCTTCTTTTTTCTCCCGGATCTCCTTATTGACAAGATATCCGGTGACTGCAAGTCCGACTACTACGCCTGCTGCCAGGTATCCAAGTCTTTTATACATCCCTCAATACCTCCTGAAAATCCTGAACGGGCTTCCGCTCCGCCTGTCTGTGCTCTTGCGATTACTTTGCCGCCAAAGGAATCGCCTGCATGCCCATGAACAGGCTCTTCAGCTGCTCTGCCGACAATCCTTTGCCTTCCTCGCCGAGATTGTACTCGACCGCAAAGTGGATATCCTCCAGGTCCGCATAGGAGCAGTTGCTCAGCTCGCCGTCCCCGTGGCACTTGACGACAAGGCCCTTGAAGTTCTCTTCCCATTCCTTGCTGTACTTGTTATAATCGCCGCTCAGCTCGGTTCCGCCCAGAGTCGTGGATACGCGGATGACCAGCTGCTCTTCTCCCTTCTGGTAGACCGCCTCGAAAATATCTTCCGTATAGCGATACGTCAAAAGATTGAAGCCTTCCGGAAGCGCTCCCTCCACGGGCGGGTCAAAGTCCACGCCGGAACCTTTTTCGGCCTCTTCCAAGTCGGCGGTCTCATGCCAGGGATTGGGCATCCCCACAGTCTGCTCCGCGGCGGGCTCTGCCTCTGCGGTTTCCTGCTGCCCAGCTTCCGCTGCCGGCTCTTTTTCCGCTTCCGCAGCTGCAGGCTCTGCCTCTGTCTCTGCTTTTGCTTCTACTGTTGTCTCCGCCGGCGCATTATTCCCGGCGTGCTGGTTGACGCTGCCGCACGCGGCGAGGGCGATCAGGGATCCTGCTAAAATAGCGATTACAATATTTTTATCTTTCATCTTTATTACACTCCTGTTCTGTATTTTGGCTATATTTTGGCCCGGTCGGCTTGCCCGTAGACCCCGAGCCGCTGCGCCGACAGGCCTTGCCTGTGGTTCTGAGCGAAATCTTACTCTGCTCAGCTATCTTAACTTACGTTTAAGAAGACGTGATTCCACCGTCTCCATTACAAGTGCCGAGCCGTTCAAATGCCTTGTTAATTCTAAGCGATTGATTGTATAATGGCTATATTAACTGAGGCAAATCTAAACAGACAAAAGAGAAAGAATTATGATCAAATTAATTGCAAGTGATATCGACGGGACCCTCGTCGAAGAAAGTTCCCACAAGATCAATCCCGAGTACTTCAAGGTCATTGAGGACCTCAAGGAAGTAGGCATCCGCTTCTGCGCCTGCAGCGGCCGGCAGTACGCCAGCATGCTCGACCTCTTCCGCCCGGTGGCTGACGACATCTTCTTTATTTCCGGAAACGGCACGGTCGTCCGCACCAAAAAAGAGCTCCTCCACTGCTGGACCCTGGACCAGGAGATCCTCCTTCCCATCATCGAGACGATCCGCGGGATCGACGGCGCCGACTTTGTCATGGAGACGCCCGGGACCTGCTACACGGAAGCCGGCAAAAACAGCCGCCTTTACACTCTGATGCGCGACAGCTACCACTACGACATCCAGAACGTAGACGACGTCACAAAGCTTCCCATGGATAACATCACCAAATTCGCGATCTTTCATCCCACTTCCATCGAGTCCTCCACAGAAGGAATCAGGAATGACCCTCGCTTTGCGCACCTCTCCATGGTCATCTCCGGTGCCTGGTGGCTGGACATCACGCCCCGGGAGGCCGGCAAAGGCGAGGCCTACGCCCTCCTGCAGGAATACCTCGGGATCAAAAAGGAGGAGACCGTCTATTTTGGCGACAACCTCAACGACCTCTCCGCCTTCAAGGAGACCGGCGTCGCGGCCACTGTCTCCAATGCCCGCCCCGAGATGAAGGAGGCCGCCGACATCGTCGAGCGCTCCTACAGTCAGCTCGGCGTGCTGCGTGAACTTCGCAACATCCTCGGGCACGCGCGCGACTACATAGCCGCTAACGCAGAAGAATGACAGAAGGACGATTCGATTACGATTCAACTCAAATCCGCCGGCACAAAACGT
>JAZQCI010000065.1:0-23293 GCA_045546175.1 Lachnospiraceae bacterium
CTCTGACACACCTCCAAAATGTGTCACCTGATACGTCCCCCTGACACACCTCCAAAATGTGTCACCTGATACGTCCCCCTGACACAAAAAAGTAGCACGCATGCTCCATTTCGGTTATAATTATATTGGACGCAGATCTAAATTGCGTCCCCACAACAGAATATTTGTTCTTTGAGCAAAAGCACCTAAACGGCCTTCGCTTAACCCGCACGGTGCTGCGCCGAAGCCTTATGGCTTCCGGGGCTGACAGAGAAATCGGTCAACCTTCCATTCTTGAAAAAAAGAGCATGAAAAATGACACTGCATGAGCGTTTTTCGTGCTGTGTCTTTTTTGTTGCCAAAAAACAGTTGATTAGATTATTGCAAAGCGATGAAAAGCAAAACAGATCCCGCAAAACCGCATATTGTCCTGTGCGCCCCCAGGCAGACCGGCAAGACCACGCTCATCGAGCGGATCATTCGGGAAGCCCGGGAATCGGCGGCCGGCTCCCCCATTCCCATATACGGATTTCAGACAAAGAAATTTGCTGGTTCTTACGGAACATCCCGGATCTATATGTTTCCCGCCGGTGGGGACCTGACAGGGAGCATCCCGGCGGAAGCCCGCTATATCGGGAGCACCTGCGGCCGCGTGAAAGACGTTTGCCCGGAGACCTTCGACACTTACGGCACTGCGCTGATCCGGTCGGCGCGCCCCGGGGGCCTTCTCATCATGGACGAGATTGGCCATATGGAAAAGAATTCGCCCCTGTTTCTCCGAGCAGTCTTTGAGGCCTTGGACGGCGACATTCCCGTCCTGGCCGTTGCCAGATATACGGAAGGAGACGCGGCCCCCGCCGGACAGCCGCCGAAAGCCAGCGACCAAACCGTTTCCGGCGACTACCTCGAGCGCATCCGGCGCCACCCGCGCGTGCGCCTGTACATGCTGACCGAAGATAATCGCGACGCCGTTTACGACGAAGTAAGAGATATCCTTTTCACCGGCAGAAAGGAGGCAAAAGATCATGAACCGCTATAGCCTCAGAAACCTTCTTTTTCTGACACTCTGCTGCGACCTCGGGCTGTTCTCGAAGAGACTGATCTCTCCGGCGGCCAATATTCTGACCGATTTTCTGCGGATTCCCGGGGGCATCGGCACGAGCTTTTCGCTGATGTTCCTCGTCGTCGCCGCCGAGCTGGTCCCCGTCTTCGGATGTGCCACCCTGATGTCCCTCGTGCAGAGCCTGATCGCCCTGTCGCTGGGCATGGTCGGCAGTATGGGCATCCTGTCGCCCATCGGCTATGTCGTGCCCGGCCTCGTGATCGACCTTCTCTTTCTGCTGTCGAGAAAGACCGGCCTCGGCACGGATCTGAAGCTGACGGCCGCCAATATGCTTGGCGCCGCGTCCGCCGGCATAGCCGCAAACCTCATTGTGTTCCGCCTGCCCGCCGTCCCGCTCGCCCTCTACATCGTCGTGGCACTCACGAGCGGCGCGATCTGCGGATGCTTTGCAGGTGTATTGGTCAAAAGACTGCGCCCTGTTCTGTCCGCCTCGGATCCGGAAGAGCGAAGTGCTTCGGGCGCAAAGAACATACCGAACAATTGTAAGAGTAACTAAGAACTTAGGAGGAATTCAGAAATGCAAAAGAAACTTATCACCGGAATAATTGCCGCACTGGTTGTGATCGCCGCAGTACTCGCCTTTGTCAACCGGAAAGGAGGCGCGGATGTCTCCGGCCTGGTCCTTTCCGGCGGCGGCAAAGAGATCACCGTCTCCTGGGAGAATGTCGGCGGACAATCTTTTGACGGAGATCTTGTAAACGGAAAAGGCGAAGTGTCGCACCACGAGTACACGGGCGTCGAGCTGCAGGCCCTTCTGCAGGCAAACGGCATCGAAGTCGCGGAAAGCTCCGCGATCACGGCCTCCTCAGAGGACAATTATTCCGCAGAGCTGACCGGCGCAGAACTCCTTGAGGCCGGCAAAGTGTATGTCGCGCTGACCGACGGCGGCGAGCAGATTCAGGGCATCGACGGCGGACAGGGCGCACAGCTCATCGTATTCGGGGACCAGAACAGCAAGCGAGCCGTGCGGTATCTTAAGACCATCACGGTCAAGTGACTTTTTAACTCGGTTTCCCGGATCTGCCCAGTGACCGGTATCCCTTGGAACGCAGAATGCTTTCCAGTACTGCCAGATCCTCGGTGTGGAGGACGATCATGGGCCGGCCGGTCGTCCGATCCCAGGCGGCGTAGAGGAAGTCGATATTCAGGTTGGCAGCTTCCACCACATCCAGCAGATCCGCCAGGCCGCCCGCGCTGTCGCTGACCTCCACGGCCAGCACGGACGTCAGTTTCGTCAGATACCCAGCGTCCGACAGTGTTTTAGAGGCCACACTGTCATTGTCGGTGAGGATCCGCACGGTGCCGAATTCTCCGTTCTCATTGGTGACGAAAGCCCGCAGGGCAACGCCGGCATCCGCCAGGGTCCTCACAAGTGTCCTCAGAGCCCCTTTTCTGTTTTCCGTGTAAATCGAAATCTGCTTGATCATACGGACCTGCCTCCTTTCCCGCCGAGAAAATTTTTCAACATGATCTTCCCGTCCGGGGTCAGGATCGATTCCGGGTGGAACTGGACTCCGTAGACGGGGAGCTCCCGGTGCTCCACTGCCATGATCTCCCCCTCCTGCGTCCGGGCAATGATCCTGAGCACGTCGGGAATCGTGTCCGGATCCGCCGCCAGAGAGTGATAGCGGGCTACCTTCGTCTGCGCCGGGCAGTCCCGAAACAGAGGGGACTGCGTATCCAGCTCGACCACAGACTGCTTGCCGTGCATCAATCTTTTGGCGTAAGTTACCTTGGCTCCGAAGGCCGCACAGATCGCCTGATGGCCCAGGCAGACTCCCAGGACCGGGCAGTCCTTGCCCAGCTCCTTCGCCGCCTGCAGGGTGATTCCGGCATCCTCGGGCCGGCCGGGTCCGGGAGAAAGGATCACCCGCTCCGGCTTTAAGGCTCTGATTTCTTCCAGCGTCATCACATCGTTGCGGATGACCTTGATGTCCGGGTCCATCTCGCCCACCATCTGGAACAGGTTATAAGAAAAGCTGTCGTAGTTGTCTATGAGCAGGATCATGGCTCCACCTCCCCGGCCTTCTCCAGAGCGGTCACTACAGCTCTGGCTTTGTTGATACACTCGACATATTCGCGCTCCGGCACCGAGTCGGCCACAATGCCCGCCCCGGATCGGATGAACACTTTCCCATTCTTCTTATAGGCGATGCGAATGGCAATGCAGGTGTCCATGTTCCCTGTGAAGTCCAGATATCCGATCGCTCCGCCGTATATGCCTCTCTTATTTTTTTCCAGCTCTCCGATGAGCTGGCAGGCCCGGATCTTGGGCGCTCCGGACAGCGTTCCCGCAGGGAGCACTGCCTCCACGGCGTCAAGCGCATCGCACTCCGGCCGGATCTCTCCCCGCACAGTTGAACCGATATGCATCACATGAGAATACCGCTCGATGGAGTGGAGTTTCTCCACCTTTACCGAGCCGAATCTGCTGATTTTCCCCAGGTCGTTGCGGCCCAGATCTACCAGCATATTGTGCTCCGCCAGCTCCTTTTCGTCAGAGAGAAGGTCCGCCTCCAGCGCCTTGTCCTCTGCTTCAGTCTTCCCTCTGGGCCGTGTGCCCGCCAGCGGGAAGGTATGAAGGACGCCGTTCTCCAGCTTTACCAAGGTCTCGGGAGAAGCGCCCGCCACCTCCACGTCGGTTCCGGAAAAGTAGAACATGTACGGAGAAGGGTTCAGGGTCCGCAGGATGCGGTAAGTGCCCAGGAGACTCCCTTCGAAGGGCGCCGAGAGCCGGTTGGACAGAACGATCTGAAAGATGTCTCCCTCTCGAATGTAGTTCTTGGCTTTCTCCACCATGGCGCAGTATTCGGCCTGATTGAAGAGCGGCGTCACCTCTCCCAGCATTCTTCCGCCGGGCTCCCGCTTCTCTTCGCCGTACAGGAGCAGGTCCGCAAGGCTCTTCAGTTCCCGGACCGCTTTGTTGTAACCGGTTTCCGGATGCCGCAGGTCCACGTTGACCATCAGAATGATTTTCTGGCGGAAGTTGTCAAAGGCGATTACTTTGTCGAAGAGCATCAGATCCACGTCTTTGAACTGCTCCGTATCCTGCGTCTTACGCTTGGCAGTGGGCTCCTTGTAGGTCAGGTAATCGTAAGAAAAGTATCCCACAAGGCCTCCCGTAAAAGGGGGAAGTCCTTCCAGCCGGGGACTCTTGTAATCATTCAGGATCTGCCGCAGACAGGCGGAAGGGTCGTCGGTCTCAAATGTCAGGCTCCCCACTTTCATCTCCCCATTCAGGCAGGTGACTTCCAGCTTGGGGTCAAATCCGAGGAAAGTATACCTACCCCACTTCTCCCGGCCGTCCACCGATTCCAAAATATAGCAGTGGCCGGACACATTCTTCAGCTTCCTGAGAACTTGAATAGGGGTGCAGAGGTCGGAGAGCAGCTCACAGCTCACCGGCATGACCCTGTACTCTCCGGATGCCGCCAGGGCTTTCACTTCTTCAAGGCTTGGTCTTACGTTCATATAGGCTCCTTTCCCTGTCGAAGGAACCTTGGCACGCATCCATTTCTCGCACAAAAAAGTCCTCGACAGAATACAGCTTCTGTCAAGGACGAATAAGATCGCTTATCCGCGGTGCCACCTTGTTTCACGGAAAAATAGTCCGTGCTCTTGGCGGGATACAAACATATCCCCGGCAACTGACGTATGCCCTCACGTCGCAGAATACTCGGCCTGCGCCTTTGACTGCGCCCTCAGCGGTCCATTTGACAGTTCGTTTCCTGCCCGCTCTCAGCTCCCCGGGCTCTCTGTAAAGGCGTTTCCTGCCGTTATCTCCGCTTCAACGGTTTGACGTATGAAAATTAACACATTTATGCAATTTTGTCAATAGAATGCGCCGGAATCGCTATTTTTCGAAGGATTCTTTCAGCTTCCGAAGGACTCTTTCAGCTGCCCAAGGAAACGCTCCGCAATAGGCGTAAAGGTCTGATAGCGGTTCCATGCAATATAAAGTGTGGTCTCAAGAGCCGGTTCCAGCGGCCGGAACACAAGCCCGCTCTTTTCGGAAGTGTCGATCAGGTCCCGGAAGGTCAGCAGATAGCCAAGGCCTTCCCGGGCGAAAATGGAGCCGTTATAAGAAAGCCGGAAGGACCCCTCCAGTTTCATCTTGGAGAACGAACTTCCGAACCATTTCTTGAGGTCCCCGTTCCAGGCCTGCTCGGAACAGAACAAAGGCAGACCGGCCAGATCTTCTGCCCGTACCACATCTTTTTCTGTCAGCGGGTCTCCTTCCGGGATCACCAGCCCCCAGATATCCTTTTCCGGAAAAGCCAGGTATTCATATTTCCGACTGTCCGGCAGCTCCGCCAGAACCAGGAAATCCAGAAGGCCCTTGTCAAGCTTGTCCGCAACCTGCTCCGTATCGCCGCTGGTGATGTGGTAATGCAAGTTCGGATAGCGGGTCTTAAAATCCTTGATCACCCGGGCCAGGTACCGGATCTGGTAAGACTCCGCAAGTCCCAGATACAGCTCCCCTCCGCTGATGTCGTCTAGGGAAATGAATTCCTGCTCGATCTTATCCGCCATGCTGATAAGATCCTCCGCCCGGTTCCTGAGAAGCACGCCCTCTTCCGTCAGCCGGATGCTGAAGCTGTGGCGGACAAATAATTTCTTGCCCAGTTCCTCTTCAAGGGACTTCAGTGCCTTGGACAGGGTCGGCTGGGTCACATGCAGAATCTCCGCCGCTCGGGTCATATTCTCTTCTCTGGCAACTGCCAAAAAATAGCGCAATGTGCGGATCTCCATCTGAAAATGCTCCTCTTGTATCGTTCATCTTGCATTGTTCATTCTCGTGACATTCTAAAAAAGAATATCATAAAATAAATTATAGCCATTGGCGCAATCCTTCGCAAGCAGTTATGATGGCCTTGTCGGAGGAAATGAGAAATCCGGCAGAGTGTTTGACAGATATAAGTGACTATTTCAGAAAGGATCCTGCAGGGATGAACGTAATGGAACAAGAGCAGCTGATACAGGGACTTTCCGATGCAGGCTGCAGCGTGGAGACAGTCGAGAGGATCCGCACTCTCTGTGAGGCGGGCAACTACGATGAAATGCTGCACCAGATGAAAGTACAGCGCTGCGTGCTGATCGATGAGATGCACAAAAGCCAGCGCAAGGTAGACCGCATGGACTTCCTGATCCGGAATCAGGAAAAGCAGAGAAAGTAAAAAATCAAAGAAAGAGAGGACGAAAACCATGATAAAAAAGGAAGAGCTCAAATTGACACAGGAATGGGACAAGACCTTCCCCAAGAGCGAAAAGGTGGATCACTGCAAGGTGACGTTTGTGAATCGCTACGGCATCACCCTGGCGGCAGACATGTATGTGCCGAAGGGCGCGGAAGGAAAGCTTCCCGCGATTGCAGTCTGCGGACCCTTCGGAGCTGTCAAAGAGCAGTGCTCGGGACTTTATGCCCAGACCATGGCGGAGAGAGGATTCGTTACCATCGCCTTTGACCCGTCCTTCACCGGTGAGAGCGGCGGCAACGTGCGCTACATGGCTTCTCCCGATATCAACACCGAAGATTTTATGGCGGCGGTCGATTTCCTGTCCCTCTGCGACAAGGTCGATCCGGAGCGCATCGGTATCATCGGTATCTGCGGATGGGGCGGCATGGCCCTGAATACGGCCGCGCTCGATACCCGTATCAAAGCGACCGTGGCCTCCACCATGTACGATATGACCCGCGTCAATGCGAAGGGCTATTTTGACAGTGAAGACAGCGAGGAAGCCCGCTACCAGAAGAGAGCAGCCATGTGCGCCCAGAGACTGGCAGATCTGAAGGCCGGTGAATATGCCCTTGGCGGCGGCGTGGTGGATCCGCTTCCGGAAGATGCGCCGTACTTTGTAAAGGACTACTATGATTACTACAAGACAGGACGCGGTTATCACGCAAGATCTCTCAATTCCAACGGCGGCTGGAACGTCATCGGCTGTGAGTCCTTCATGAACCAGCCGATCCTGAAATATACCAATGAGATCCGCTCCGCAGTCCTTGTGATGCACGGCGACAAGGCTCATTCCTGCTACTTTGGCAAGGATGCCTATGCAGATATGGTGAAGGACAGCAAGTACACGGACAACAAGGAACTGCTGATCATCCCCGGCGCCTCCCATACGGACCTGTATGACGGCGGCGGAAAGGATGCCATTCCGTTTGATAAGCTGCAGAGCTTCTTTGCGGAATATCTGAAATAAGAAAACAGGAGGCAGGCCATGGAGGAATACGGCATTCCACGTGAAGAAATCTTCGTGATCACGAAGATTTATCCGAACCAGTTCTCTGATCCCGAAGCCGCGATCGACATGGCACTGGAAAAACTGGATCTGTTCGGGTTTGAACTTACGGAGGAGGAGATGGCGGCGATCGGCGCCTTAGACCGCAATGAAAAGCACGACTGGTATTAATACCCGCAGGCAGCCAAAATATTATTTGCAGTAGATTTCAATAGCCTTGGACGCAAATACCGCTGTGCCTTCCCCGCCAAACCTGTCAATGTTGGTTGTGAAGTCACCGCCTCCGGCGTACATCTTTCCAAGGCCGCTCAGGATCTCCTTCGTGCAGGTGTACATGTGCTCCGTGATATAATCCTGCAGTTTCTTTACCAGTGCCTGTGCCTCTCCGGATCCGGGATCCGTATTCCGCATCTGTCCGAATTCTCCGAAAATGTCGATCATGCCCTGATAAACTTTCTGATCCTCTTCCTTTGTCCGGCCTTTGGTTTTTTCCTCAAATTCTTTATAGGCAGATGTTTTGCCCCAGGAAGCCTTTGCCTGCGCGGCATACTCGTCTATTTTGCTTGTATCAAATGCGTCAAAATTCATTTTTCTCACCCCCAATAGTTTGATTCCCTTCGCAAGGTCGATCAGGTTCTCGATGTGCTCCTTTTTCAGCGTAAGGAGCTCAATCTGCTGCTCCAGAGCCTTGCGCCTGTCAAAATCCGGACTGCCGATGATCTCTTTGATGTCCTTCAAGGGGAATTCCAGTTCCCTGAAGAGCAGAATCTGCTGCAGGGTCTCCAGCGCTGCATCGTCATATAGCCGATAGCCCGCCTCCGTAAATTTTGCCGGATGAAGCAGCCCGATCTTGTCGTAATACTGAAGGGTGCGTATACTCACGCCTGTCAGTTTACTCACTTCATTTACAGTCATCATAGTTTCCTGCCTCCCTTGCCTTGGTGCCTTAACTTTAAACTATGACGTTACGTAGGGGTCAATACTTTTTTGAAAAAATGTCAAAAAATCAGTTTAAGAGAGAGCTTATCAATTTGTATTGCATACTCGCCATATTCTGTCTCCTCCAATATCTGTCTATGTAGTTAAAACCCTGATTCCCCAATATAAAGCACCAATGATCGCCGAAACCGGTATAGCGAGCAGAATCAGCTTCAGCATCTTCCATCGTTTTACATGAACACTGTGCCATGTATCGTTCAAATCTTCCATCCCCGGTATAATCCACCAGTCAGACATGGCTACCCATATGGTGTCAATCACAAGCCAGTCAAAAAACTCCGCTCCCAGGAACAGGACATAAAACTGCCAGCAGCAGCTAAAATATGTTTGCGCTCCATTGACGCACAGGATCACAAATATCCAGATAGTCTGAAATGAGCATTGGCAAAACTGCCTGTTTGGGATTAGAATAAGTCTTGTTATAATTTTTCATCGCAAGTTAAATTTTAACACAAAAAGAAGGACCACAGGCTCTTTATGAACCTGCGGTCCTTCTTTTTTGGGCCATTCTTTTTTCACAGCCCCTTTTACCAATTCATTCTTTTCCAAAACATTTTTTGCCCAAGACCATGAAGCTCTGCGCGCCAAGCCGCAGCTGTCCCTGCCGCACACTGCCTTCGCCGATCTGTAGTAATATCCGGCTCTCCCCGAAGCAATACGAAGTCTCTGAAGAGGTACCGGCAGCTGCTCTCAGCTTTTCTGTCAGCATGGACAGGGGCAGAGCAACTTCCCTGCCGGCCGGATTTACGGCGATGACAATCTGTCCCCGCCGGTATACGAATGGTCTTCCGCCATTCTCATCATACAGCACTTCAAAGGGAGTATCCGCCTGCAGGTCCTCTTCCTGTGTCCGCAGCGCGGTAAGGCGCCGCACCAGGTTCAGCAGGGATTCGGGATCCTGTTCCTGGGCCTCTACCGTCGGCGCATCCTCTGCGGCGTCGACAGGCAGATAGAGGTCTGCGGACAGGCCTTTGGAGAAGCCCAAATTGGGGCTCTTATCCCACTGCATGGGTGTCCTGCTGCCGGTTCGGGTATATCCGCCTTCCTTCGTGGGCAGCCCGGCGAGGTACCGCATTCCGATTTCATCACCATAATAGATGAACGGAACGCCCGGCATGGTCAGAAGAAAGGCATAGGCCAGTTTCAGCTCCCGCATGTCCAGCCTGTAGGACGGACGGGGTGTGTCATGGTTGCAGGTCAGCATGCTCACGTAGCCGCTGCCCCGGCTGGCTTCATATTTTGGCAGATAGTCCGCCAGAAATCGTCCGATGTCGCCCTTGCCGTCTTTTCGGAAGTAGCTGTGATCCTCGCCGTCCTGTCTGCTCTCATAATCGCGCATAAGCGAATTGTAACCGTTGCCCGGCCAGTCCAGATAGAAATCCATGTCAAATCCGGCACTGCAAATAGCCCTTTCCTGGTCATTCCACTCCGCCACCACAGCTGCTTCCGGATAATCCTCCAGCACGGTAAGCAGGTCTCGCCACACCCGACAGGTGCCGGATTTTGCCTCATCATCATTTTTGACAAGGGAAGCTGCCATGTCCACGCGGAATCCGTCACACCCGTGAGAGAGCCAGAACCGCATGATATCCTTGACGGCCTCGCGGGTCGCAAGCGGAGCCGCGTCTTCTGTCCCATTCTGCCAGTTCTCCTTCGGATTTAAGAAACCGTAGTTCAGGGCAGGCTGGCACTTGAAGAAATTCAGCATGTAGACACCGTTGCGCTCACACTCACCGCCGATATAGGGATAGCCGGCGATGCCGCGGATCCAGTAATCCGTCCATATATAGCGCCCGGAGTATTCATTGGGCGCGGCTCTGCCGCTCTCCCGAAACCACGCATGCTCCTCTGACGTGTGGCCGGGCACCAGGTCCAGCAGAACCCGGATTCCCCGGGCGTGTGCCTCATCGAACAGTCTGTACAGATCTTCATTGGTGCCGTAGCGCGCCGCGGTTTTCATATAATCGCGCACATCATATCCGGCATCTTTGAAGGGAGAATCGAAACAGGGATTGATCCACAGGGCATTGCAGCCCAGGCTCCGGATATAATCCAGTTTTTCGATGATCCCCTGAAAATCTCCGATGCCGTCACCGTTTGAATCATAGAAGGACTGCGGGTAAATCTCGTAAAACACTGCGGTCTTCAGCCACTCGGGCAGCGGTCTGCTCATCATTCTCCTCCTTGCGAAAAAATCAGTTATGGTGTCAAAATTGCAATGCCATGTGCAGGAAGTGTCAGCACGCCGTCGTTCAGCGCCGCCTTCTCTCCTCCGGTTTCAAGTTCATCTGAAAGCGTGCTGTATTTCTCTGCCGCTTCTTTTGGAAGCGTCAGACTGACACTCTCCTCGCCGGCATTAATCGCGATGAGCACACTGCTCTGATCATCCACGATCCGCTCAAAGACAGCCGCAGTTTCAGTACGCATGGCCTGCACTTCCCGCGTCCTGCCCCGTGCTATCTCCGGGTAGGTGTTCCGAATGCGGATCCCGTTTCGGACGTAGGTCCACACGGATGCAGGGTCTTCGATCTGCTCGGCAAGGCTGCCGAATTTAGCCTGCTGGGGGTCCATGCCGTCCGGGCCCTGACACATCCCACCGGCGGAGGCATCGCTCTCCCAGGGCATCGGTGCGCGTTTGTTTTCGTCCTTGCCGGAGCCTTTGAGCCCCAACTCCTCGCCGTAGTACAGAAAGGCGTTTCCGGGCATGAGCAGGTTCAGGGCCTGGGCGAACTTGGTCTTCGTGCCGTCGTCGTAAGCATAATAACCTGTGCTGCGTGCCATGTCGTGGTTGGTGTAGAAAGGCGCGTTCACATATTCCGCTGAATATTCCGCGAACAGCGACTCCTCCGCCTCCATGGCCTCAATGTAGGCGGCCGGTCCGCGCGAACCGCGGACCACATTCGCGATGATCCCGTCCTGTCCCGCGAAGGCGAAATCAAACAGAGAATCCAGTCCGCTTTCATAGTAACGTGCGTAAACCTGCTGGCTCTCCCAGGCCTCTCCCACCAGATAGGCCTCCGGATTGACCGCCTTGACCAAGTCGTTGAACCAGGACAGAAACGCAATGCTCTGCTCATGACTTTCCGTGTAATAGGATGTCACCGCATCCAGGCGGAATCCATCCACCCCCTTATCCAGCCAGAAGCGGATGATCTGCTCCAGCTCGCCGCGAACGGTACTGCTGTCAAGATTTAAGTCAGGCATGCCGGACCAGAAGCGCGCCTCATAGAACCAGCCGGTATCGCCCAGCGGCTCAAAGCCGTTCAGCTTAGTATCCGCATAATTGTAATATCCCAGGAAGGGGCATTCCTTCTCAAAATCCTCTGTCAGTCCCTCCGCTGGCGCATGTTCGGCAAGATATTCCGCCGCGGCCTGAAACCAGGGATGGTCTACAGACGTGTGATTGACAGGCAGATCCAGAATCAGCCGGATCCCCCGCTCATGGCAGGCCGCCAGCAGCTCATCGAAATCTTCCATCGTTCCGTACCGGGGATCAATGGCCATATAATCTGTCACATCGTATTTGTGATAGGTAGGCGAGGGAAAAACCGGCATCATCCAGATCTGCGAGCAGTCCAGGTCTCCCGCGGTCTGCGGATCGCCGTCACCGATATAGTCCAGCTTACGGGTCAGTCCCTTCAGGTCGCCGATGCCATCACCATCGCTGTCATAGAAGGAATAAACGAAGACTTCATACGTCGTGCGGTACTTATCCGTGGGATACACTGCCGCCAGCAGCGGCACCGTCTGCTCCTCATCGGAAGCGATTACATCCCCGCCCGCCGCTGCTCCCCGCATAACTCCGTCAGTTATGCCCGTGCCGCAGGCCGCGCAGGCCAGGGCGAGTGCCAGAACCGCCGTGCAGGCCAGTCCTCTTGCTGCAATCTCTTTCTTTTTCATCCTTCGCCGTCTCACTTTCTTCTGTGACTCTGTGTCAAAAACCCACAGGATCAAGTTTACATTCGCAACGGTACCTGCCATACACAGGCAGTCCGGATCCGCTCGATTCGGCATGCCCGTCCCTTCACCAGCCCCGGCCATTTCTGCAGATAAACCGGTGTATCCTGCGTGAGAGGTTCGATCTCGATCTGCCCATCGAAAGTAAGCTTAGAATGCACATCCTGCCGGCCCGCCTTTACAAAATTCGAGAGGTCGATCTCCCAGTCCTGACCGGTGTAGTAATTGTCGGCGACAAGTTTCATGCCGTCCTTGACCAGCGGATTGGATACGCTCTCTTCTCCGCCATTCTCCGCTCTGTACAGTTCAGCCTTATTGCCCGCATATTCGATCCGGACCAGCGCCGAGGTCAGGCTCACGTGCCTGCTCTGTCCGGAATCTTCCGATTCAGTCTGTTCGGCGTCCACCTCCGCGTGAATTGAGTAGAAGGCTTTCCGGCAGGTCTTCGGCTCTACGCTCTCTTCCGGCACGCAATTCTCCCGGCCGCATGGTCCGTCCATGATCTCACCCCATCGTACCTGCACGGGAACATTAAATTCCTTCACACTCTGATATTCTGCAAAAGTCTCATTGCCCGCATACAGTGCCTTCTTCGATTCAGTCTCCGCACGACCGGCGCTGACTTTTTCAAAACCGGCAGGACAGGTATCCAGATCCGGATAGACTTTGAAGCGGAGTCGGGCTCCGCCGGACTGTTCCACCCGCAGCAGCAGGCTGATCTTTCCGTCCTTCTCCGTGACAGCGTCAGCTTCGCTGATCAGCAGATGTTCCCTTCCGTCGATCACAATTCTGGAGGCGTGCAGGGCTTCCTCCTCCGCCAGGGTGATGATCTTCAGACCGGCCGCCGCGCAATCCGCTGAACTGCCCCGGCCGATCAGGTCATCCGCTGCTTTCAGATCGTAATGCACTTCCTCCTTCTGCATGCCCTTAGCATAAAATACGTACGTATTCCGGCCTGAGGCTTTCTGCACACAGGCATTTTGTTGTTCTAAAGCCCTTTCCTCGGGTGAACCGTGCAGAATGCACAGGGGCACGGCATTCACACTGCGAAGCAGGACCCGGGGACTCAGCCTCAGGTTAAAAGGATAGAAGAAATACTCTCCGTCCCGGATATCCCGGGTGCCGAAATCAGCCAGGATCCGTGTGCTGCCCGCTGCCGTCTGTCCATAAGCCCGCAGCGGCGAGGCCGGGTGGTCGGCCATCCTGAAACGTCGCTGGTAATTGTTGACGAAGAAGAAACCGGCCGGTGCATTTTCAGACTCTGAACCGGCTGCGCCTGCCGATTCTCCCGCCTGCTCCGCTTTGGCATTTTCAGGAATGCCGACGGGTTTCCCGCACCGTACAGCCGTGCGCAGGGAGGTGAGATCATCCGCATCCGCCGCGTTACCCGGTTGGGGAATGTACTTCGTTCTGCACAGTACATCTTCATAGTCATGCACGAAATAAGCAAGCATACGGATACGCCGGAAGGTGTCGGTGATCTGCCCGTATTCCCGCAGCGGAGCATTGAAATCGTAAGAGCGCACCGGCAGATCATTCGGGTAACCGGTCTCCCTGGATTCCTGCAGCGTTGTCAGCCGGCCCTCCGGATTGGTCCCTCCGTGATACATGTAGTATCCCAGCAGGTTGCAGCCGCTGCCCAGCTTGACCATGGACATGGCCGCAATATCATCCGCCGATGCGATCGGTCTTCTGTGTCCTGTTACCTGCAGGCCGCCGCCCAACTCTGCCGTCAGGTAGGGGAAGCGGTTCATGTCAAAGGTAATGCCCTCGCCCAGTCCGTAATCCGATCCGATGCCGTGATCATTCCGCTCCGCCGTAAACACATAGTTGGCACTGGGCTCGATCTCCGTGATCCGCTGATCCCACGGTGCCTCGCAGTAGCCGCCCATCACCGGCAGCATGCCGCCGGTCACGGCCCCGCCCCAGCCTGTTGCCGTGTAGATCGGCACATGATAGCCGATCTGCTGCGCGGTGCGGAGGAGGGTAGCCATGTGCATCTCGCCCTCGTCGCCCGTCAGACCGCCGCAGTGGCCGAATTCGTTTTCAATCTGCACGCCGATCACCGGCCCGCCATCCCTCAGGAGCAGGCCCTGCACCTGCTCGTACACCATGCGGTACCAGCGATCCACTTCCAGCAGGTACCCGGGATCATTGGAACGCAGACGGAAGGCACCGCTTTTCTCCAGCTCCACCATCCAGTCCGGGAAGCCGCCGTTTCGCACCTCTCCGTGAATCCACGGCCCGATCCGGAGCAGACAATGCAGGCCGCATCCGGCCACAAGCTCCAGAAAAGCCCGCAGGTCCTTTCCGCCGGAGAAGTCCGGCTCACCCTTTACTTCCTCGTGATGGATCCAGATGCTGTAGCAGGAAACCAGATCCACGCCGCCCGCCTTCATCTTCAGAAGCTCCGCCTCCCAGCGGTCTGCCGGCACGCGGCTGTAATGAATCTCGCCCATCACCGGAAACCATGGCTGTCCGTCTACGGTAAGATACTGTGCTGTGAATCCGATGCTGCTCTTGGGTGTCAAGTGTTTCACATAATTATCCTCTTAAAAAGCCGGCAGCGGATGGTCCTTCCGGATTTCCGATGCCGGCACTGATATTGAATTTATATTGTTATTTATGTTGTGCTCTCGCGCAGAATAATCTGGTAATTGCGCAGGTACTGGTTCTGCACCGGTTCGCCCCGGATCAGCTTCAGCAGAGTCTGGGCCGCCACTATTCCAAGCTTGGTGTCATCGATATTAATGGCCGTGACCGCCGGGACAGAGTCTGCCAGAAAGCAGCTGTCATAGAAGGAAGCCAGTTTTAAATCCTTCGGAATACGGATTCCCTTCTTCCGGCACTGGGACAGCACGGTCTCCGCCAGCTTCTCATCCATGCAAACGATACCATCCGCATGCTCCCGCATGGCGCGCGCCAAGATTTCCGGAATTGCTCCGCGGATTTCCGTGTCATAGTAGATCCAGGATTCATCCGCCGCAAGACCAGCTCTGCGAAAGCCCTCACAGAAGCCTTTGGCGCGGGTCTGCGAAATGATATTCTTCTTCTCGCCGCCGGCAAGCAGCAGTTTTCTGCAGCCCTTGGCAATCAGGATCGACGTCAGTTCGCTGCAGGCGCCCAGATGATCATTGTCCACCTGCATCACCTCCGGATCCGGTGTGGTTCCGATCACGACAAAGGGAGTGCCGGAAGCCTTAAGATACTTAATGCACACATCATCCGTCAGTGACCGGGTCAGTATCACACCGTCCACTTTGTGGTTTTCCACACTGCGTCTGAGGTCGGTGACATCATCGCCGTTCACCATGGAAATCAGCATGTCATAGCCGTTTTCAGCGGCAACCTCGCTGATGCCGAGCGCGCACCGGTGAAAATATGTCAGGCTGAACATTTCATATTCGATCGGACAGACCAAGCCGATATTAAAGGTCTTCTGCGCCGCAAGACTCTGCGCCACCGCGTTCGGTTTGAAATTGTGTTCCTCGATGTACTGCAGCACCCGTTCCCGGGTCCTTTCGCTGATCCGGCCTTTGCCGGAGATTGCTCTGGAAACCGTCGTCTTGGAGACGCCGAGCGCCTGTGCCACATCGCCAATGGTAATGGTGCTCATTCTGTCTGACCTCAGTAAACCGGGTTCATAACCATCGGTATCCGCCGCCTTATCCCTTGACCGCACCGCCGGTGACACCTTCAACATAGTACTTCTGCAATGCCATGAACAGAATGGTGACCGGAATCGCGACCAGGATACCGCCGGCGCAGAATCTGGTAAAGTATCCCTGGTAGTCATTGGTCCAGACCCAGCGCGTCATAGCGACCGCGACGTTGTAGCTCTTATCGTTGCCAAACGCCACATAGGAAGCAAAGATATAGTCACACCAGGGTGCCATGAAGGCGACCAGCGCGGTGTAGATAATGATTGGCTTGGACATGGGGATGATCATCTCGAAGAAAATCCTGGCACGGCTTGCGCCGTCGATCCGGGCCGCTTCATCCAGTGCTTTCGGGATCGTATCAAAATATCCCTTGCAGACGTAGTAGCCCATACCGGAACTTGCCACATAGACCAGGATCAGTCCCGGCACCGCGCCGGCCTGGGTCAGGCCGAACTGCTTGAGCAGGAAATACAGGCAGATCATCGTCAGGAAGCCTGGGAACATACCCAGAATCAGCCAGAACCGCATCAGTAGTTCTCTGCCCTTAAACCGCATTCTTGACAGCGCGTAACTGACGCACAGGATGATGATGGTCTGCAGGACTGCCACAACGATCGCGATGATCACCGTATTCTTATACCAGGTCAGAAAGTTGGTCCCCCCGGATAGAAGAAACCGGTAATTATCCAGTGAGAATTTCTTAGGAATGATATAGTTGACCATGCCGCCATACTCCGAAGAATAGGAGCGGAAGCTCTGCATGATCAGGCCGAAGAAAGGGAACAGCCAGATAATACTGATCAGAATCAGTACCACATAGGAGATGGCATTTCCGATCGATCTCTTTTTTGACATGGAGGTATATTTCTTATCATTCATTATTGGAAGCCCTCCTCATCCTTTACAGACGGAAGCATGTTGTAAACCACCAGGGATACAACCGCCGTCACCAAAAATACCATGATACCGATGACTGCCGCCATCTTGTAATTGGTATCGGTGACCGTCATTTTATAGAGCCAAGTGACCAGCAGGTCGGTGTAGCCAGCGTTGCCGGTCAGATTCATCGACTGCGGGCGACCCTGCGTCAGCAGGTAAATGACATTGAAGTTGTTCAGGTTGTTGGTGAACTGAGTCAGCAGGAAAGGACCGGTGACGAAAAGCATGTAAGGCAGCGTAATGTTCCAGAACATCTGCAGAGGGCTGGCACCATCGATTTTGGCACTCTCATACAGGTCTTCCGGAATATTCATCAAGAGGCCGGTCGCAATCAGCATCATGTAAGGAATACCGACCCAGATATTGACGACGATGATCGTAATTTTCGCGAGTGTGGGATCCGTCCAGAAGGGAATCGGACTGGTGATCCACCCCCACTTCATCAAATACGCATTAACAATGCCGTCGCTGGCGAACATCTTCATGATATACAGGAGCGATACAAACTGGGGAACCGCGATGGTCAGCACCAGGATGGTCCTCCAGAGCTTTTTGAACTTAATGCCCTTCTTATTGATCAGCATGGCCACGGCCAGGCCGAGGAAGTAGTCAATGAAGGTGGCAAAAAAAGCCCAGATCAAAGTCCATGCCAGGACGGTCAGGAAAGTTCCCGCAAAGCCTGTCGATCCGAAAGAGAACAGGTTCCGGAAGTTCTCGAGGCCGACCCAGGTGAACAGGTTGGTCGGCGCCTGATGATTCGCGTCATAATTTGTAAAGGCGACGCAGATCATGAATATGATCGGCAGAACCGTGAACACGAAGATGCCCAGGCAGGGCAGCGCAAGCAAAGTTTTGTCAAAATTCTCATCGAGCAAGGAGGCCAGGAATTTCCGGTTGGTGGGAAGCTCTTTTCCCTCCTTCAGCGCGGTCTCCTCCTTCAGATTCTCGCGAATGTTCATCCTCCAGAGCAGGATGATTGCCGCAATAATGATGATGGTCAGGATGCCGAACAACAGGATCATAAAGCTGTTGTCACCGTAAACAGTCTTTCTCCCGACCTTCTGCGTCGCGACGGTTCCCAGTGTGAGAAACTTGGACAGATACTTCCCGCCAAAACTGGTCATATACCAGATAAAGAGCAGCTCCGGAACCAGATATCCCAGGCCCTTGACGATCTGTCCGCGCGCCAGCGGGCCAAAGCCGAGGATCAGGTAGGAAAGCTTCGTCTTCCAGTCTCCGCCGACGAAGGTCGTCCCGATCTCAGCGATATCTCTTCCCAGCGCAGTAAAAACATTTGTGGATTTATTCTGTGTATTTGCGGCCATTATTTTCCCCTTTGTGATGGTACAACCTGCTTTTCAGATAACATGAGCCGGCAAAGGAGCCTTCGCCGGCTCATGAAAGAAACACTGCCGCAGTTTCATTATTTTGCGTAAGAAATGCAGGTATCCTGGAAGGTCTGCAGTGCCTTCATAATATCATCGTCGCTGCTGCTGCCGTTCAGGTTGCCCTGAATGACATCATCTCCAAGGCCGGTTGCCAGGTTCCAGTAGTCTCCCGGATACTGTCCCTGCGGGATGGTGTATGCCAGCTGCTCAGCCAGAGCAGACAGCGCAACATCAGCCTTGACTGCTTCAGACTGCTGCGCGTTCAGGTTGGACGGGCCCCAGCCAACTGCTTCGTATCTCTTGACCTGAGACTCTTCACTGGCCAGATAGGCTGCCAGTGCATCACAGGCATTCAGCTTGTCCTCATCGGTCTGCGGCTTCACGCCCAGAAGCTTGAATCCGCCGAATCCGGAGAGCTGATAGGTATTGCCGTCAGCGCCGACGAAGCTGGGAAGCTTCGCGCAGGCGTAGTTGTCGCCGAAGAGTTCCTGCACTGTGCCAGAATCCCATGTGCCGTCAACGATGGCCGCCAGGTTGGTCGCCTCACCTGCTGCGGAGCCGTTCTGGAATGCCGGAGAGCTGGCAAGCTTTATGATCTCCTTCATAGCGACCAGCCCCTTGTCGGAAGCGTAGTCAACATTCGCTGCGGTGAAATTGCCGCTGTCGTCTGTCTCATACTCCAGCTTACAGCCTGTGCCGAAGAAGAATGCGGTCTGATACCAGCCGGAATTGATTTCCATGTAGAAGTTCTTTCCTGCCGCTTCGCAGTCAGCCAGGATCTTATCCAGATCGGAAGGATCCGTGACAACACTCTTATCATAGTACAGGAAATAGCCGTTATCAGAGGTCAGCGGATACGCATACAGAGTGTCGCCAACCGTCGCAGCCGCGACAGATCCGGTATCGTTCTCGTCCTTGACCGCATTGATGTTCTGAGGAGCGACCGCCTCCAGTGCGCCCGCAGAAACCAGACGGGCGATCTGATCCTGTGCAAACGCGAAGATATCCGCGCCTGCTTCCACGTCTGTGATCATGTTGCTGGCGGCATCGCCTTCACCGACCGGCTCAACCGTCACGGTAAATCCCGAATACTCGGGGTAGGCAGCCATGAAATCAGAGACCCTCTGATTCGTGAAATCAACAACATTATCCGCAACCCAGACTTTGATCTCGCCGGTTGCATTCGCGTTAACTTCCGGTGCCTCCGCCTCAGTTTCTTCAGCGGCAGCTCCCTCAGCAGGTGCAGTCGAAGCGGAAGAACCGCAGCCGATCAGCAGTGCGGAAGTCATAATGCCTGCCAGCAGTACCGATAGAACTCTCTTTTTCATCTTTACCTCCCGTAGAGTTTTGTGAACACCGTGCGCCATGTTGCCGGTGTTCTGGTTGAATAGTAAACTCCCCGGATGCCGGGCAAGCGCACACTTGCCAATTACGCAACCGGTTGCTCATTTGTAATTATGAACTTCTGCCGCTTTTGGGTCAACTATCCATATTTTACAAAATATCAGGCGGATATTTGTGCATATTCCCATCTGTTTTGCATCCGTTTCTAGTGGCCTATTTTAAATCGCGCAATCGGTTGCTCATTTTATCTCTCTTCGTTCCGAAAAAGGTAAGCCATGCCATTTCTATATATAGTATAATCAAGAAAAAGCGCCACCGAGGGCCCGGTGGCGCTTGTGATGTGTTTCTATATAATTACACCGTCTCTTTGTTTTGTGTCAGATGCTCCGCAACAGTTTGGATATGATACATGATTTCAAGGCAACTGGATGATATCAGAAATCGTATGATCAGCGGCAATAGTCATAATTCTCAGAAATCTGATAAAAAAACTGCCCGCAGAAAAAGCAAAAAGATGGATTAACATGTGATTTATGATAGTAGGTGCATAGCATATTCGCTTAAAATACAATCTGAACCCACTTGCACCCACTTAGTATATCGAGTAATTATTTAAAAATAGACAGAATTAAGACTATCAGAAACTAAAAAACAAAGGAAAATCGGGGCTTTTCAGCCCCGATCACACAGCGTCCGCGAGGTGACTCGAACACCCGACCTACCGCTTAGGAGCGGGTTTGTCACCCAAAAAAGCAAGGAAAGGAGGGCTTTTCCGTGCCCCGATTTTCGTTGTCACCCACTTTGTCACCCAACTTTTGAGACGGTGGGACTTGAAGCCAACGGCCTCGAGAAAAAGCCTTTGATTGATTACTTTCTTTAGAGAAATCATTTCTCCAAAAGTTCCTGTCTGGAAATCATCGATGTTGTCAAAAACTTGTTTGCGTTATTTAAACAAACAAGTTTAATAATTGCCTTGTTCCTCTATTACTTTCTTTAATCTCAGATTATTATCAAAAACTTCCTCGCTCAGATTATTCATTTCCAGCAAGCTCTGTACACACCATTCGGGATCTTGTGTGTGAAACGAGTAATAGACATCATTTAACTGCTTATAAGGAAACAGCTTCATTACAAACATGGTTGAAACATCTCTGGTATACGAGAGATATCTATACATATATCCGATCCAGAACATTGCACTTTTAGAATATTTTGTCTTACCGTAATCGATATCACCAAATTGTTTCTGAATGCTGTCTATTCCTTCATTCACGTCCAATGTCAGTGATGCTGCATCATTCAGATCCATCTTCTTCACATAATCTGAATGTAAAAATCTTCGAAAAAAAACTGCGGAGGAACAATTTAACTCCGTAGATTTTTCAAATAGTTTCCCTTGATATTCTGCCAACAGCAGACCGGTATGATCAAACTCTCTCATTTCAACAGCTCCTCTATATATAAGCCGGTCTTAAACTCTCTTTTTGCAAGTTTAAGCTTGGTATCAATCTCGTAACCTCTCTCGATCAACGCACGTCTGCAATCTTCCCGTTCCGGAACAGACAAATAATATCTTTCTATTGGGATCAGATTCTTTAAGGCTTTATCTGTCTTAAAGATATACTGCAATCCCAATCTGGATGCCGATAATGAATGAATGGCTACATCTGCATTTATTTCTCCCTCAGCGAATTGAGACATTACATAAAACATTTTATTGTCTGCTATTGGTGCAATGATGACATCTGCATCCTCGATTTTTTTTACAACCTTTTGAACCATTTCACTCCGGGCATACTTTTTTATTGTTCCCCGAAAGTAACAAATTGCTATCATCCAATCTAAAGAACAATCGAACTCTACACACTTTAACCCTTCCAGTGAATATTTAAATGAGTACACTGAGGCCCGGTCATATTCACATACAAAGGATAATGCCTGGCTATAGGTTTGCCCTAAATAGAAGCCGTTCCCAAAATCACAGTTATTTCTTGATCCGGCAATTGTTATAGCAGAGAGACCGCTCTTCGAACCATGAAACAATACAGTCCCATACTTCTCTCTGATCAATTCCTCTTTAACGGAATTGATCCTGTAATTACGCTTATAGATATAGGCATACAATTTTTCACAGACCTCATCAGTTGCACTTCCTCTTTTATCTATTGCATTAAAAGTTGTTCTTGAAATCCTGGTCTCTTCCGACAGTTCCAAGGAGTTTATTTTTTCCGCTTCAATAATAAATCCTATATCTTCCTTGATCTTGTATTCGCAATCAATTTTAATCATTGCCATATCTCCTTCTACAGCATTATATCAAAACAAACTTGTTTGTTCAATCAGAACAAACAAGTTTGTTTCTAAGTCAGCTTTATGCTGTCTTCTGCATTTGTGATGAGTGAGGCTATTGTAACAAAAAAAGCACTGAAACAGCCTGTTTTCAGTGCTTTTCCTTCTATGGATACGTATTATTACATCGTGAAAATACTTCTCACCTTCCCTTTATTCCGTGCCAGCATGCACAAGCCGCGCACCGTCCGCCTCCTGCGCTCTCCCCGCCGGGTATGGTACCCGAAATGCCAGGCGGCCTCCGGGGAAAAGCAATTGCGATAGCGCATGATCTTTCCGAATCACATATATTTCCATATATCTCCCGTCGGCACGTACTGAATCGGTACGCGGTGGTCTATGATCTCTTCGATCCAATCGGCCGCATACTTGGCGCCAAGTTCCTCAAAGTTAAAGTGGCCGATATTGAAACAGGCCATCGGCTTTCCCATGATCAGTGTTGAATATTCATTTTCTTTCCTTTATTCTTCCTCGCCCGGTCCCTTCTCTTTGTTCTCCTTGATGATCCGGAGAATATCCCACAGGGCAAGTAATGCGATAAAGATCGCGGAGCCTCTGGTAAAGGGTTTAAGCCTGACCTGACAATGCATATTGCTGAGCAGGCATATGTGTACAAGTACTCCCGGCGTCATAAATGTGACCACAGAAAGCACAAGTGCCGCGGTATCGCAAATCAGTTTGATCGCTTTGCTTTTTACAAAGGCTGCGATCGCAAACAGAACCGCAAGGCCTATCCCGCACATAGCGACGCGGATCTGCGCATTATGGCAATTCATCAAAGTCCCGTCTTCTTTGGGCCCGCACGCCGAAAACACCGTCATGGATCCAACAGCAAGCAGCAGGCCGGCAGCTGACGAAATCAGCGAAATCACTCTGCCTTTTTCAATCATCCCTCTTCTCCCTATTGACTGATGTTGGCCCACGTGTTCGGAACGATTAGTTAAACTGCTAACATCGTATTATGTATAATAATACCTAAACTATACATAAATTGAAATAAAACAATTTTAAAACAAACCTAAACAGTGTGCATTAAGTATCATTATGGCTTATCGGCAAATTTGTATCCTGCTCCCCAGACAGTAAGGATATATTCCGGCTTCTGAGGGTTTTCCTCGATCTTCTCCCGGATCCTTCCTATGTGGACCATGACCGTCGCGGTGTCACCCGACGGATCCTGCCCCCAGATCCGCTCAAGCAGAGTTTCTCTGGAGAAAACCATTCCCTGATGAGAAGCCAGAAAATATAAAAGCTCATACTCCCGGTTCTTGAGATTCACCTCTTCTCCCCTTACAGTGACTTTGCGA
>JAZQCI010000066.1:0-42668 GCA_045546175.1 Lachnospiraceae bacterium
CGCGATCGCGCCGAAGTAAGCGGAAAAGATACCGAACTGTGCTGCCGCTCCCATAAGGAAGCTCGAAGGACTTGCGATCAGGGGACCGAAATCCGTCATAGCGCCGACGCCCATGAAGATCAGGGAAGGCAGGATCGCCCACTCGTCGAGCTGGAAGAAATAGTACAAAAGGCCGCCGCTTGCCGTCTCCGTGGGAACTGCCATGATATCCGGATAGATATTGACCAGCAGCATGCCGAAAGAGATCGGAACGAGCAGGAGGGGTTCAAATTCCTTTGCGATTGCAAGGTACATGAACACGAGCGCTACGCAGATCATGAGGTAGTTGCCCCATGTCAGGTTAAAGAATGCGGTCTGATGTACTAAGTTATCAAGAGTACGTGCAATATATTCCATATAACTTAGACCTCCTTGGAGTCAGACGATTAGTCGATCGTAGCCAGCAGAGTGCCTGCCTCAACGGGATCACCGACATGGCAGTCGATGGAAACGACAGTACCGTCTTCAGGAGCTACCATAGGGATCTCCATCTTCATAGCTTCAACGATTACGATCGCGTCGCCCTTCTTCACTGCCTGGCCTACGGATGCCTCAACCTTGAACACCTTGCCTGCCGCGCCGGCTTCGACTCTGTACTTGCCTGCGCCGCCTGCGGGAGCTGCCGCCTTAGCTGCGGGAGCTGCCTTGGGAGCCGCCTTAGGGGCAGCCTTGGGAGCTGCGGGAACTGCTGCTGCGCCGTTCTCATTCTCTTCTACTGTAACTTCATAAGCTGTACCATTGACAGTAATGATATAGTTCTTCATTTTAATTTCCTCCTGAGATTATTTTCTTCTGGCTTTGCGGATCGAGCGGACTACAAATCCGTCTGTACTCTGTTTTCCTTCAAATGCGGCAACGGCCGCTGCGATCACTGCAACAAGCTCCATATCGTCAGCCAGCTCTTCCTCTTCCACTGCTGCGGGAATCGCAGCCGCGGTTGCAGGTGCGGACTGAGCAGGTGCTTTGCTCTTAGCGGGCTTTTTCGAAGCGCCGCCGACAATCCTGCCGAACAGAGCGATCACCAGTGCCAGAAGGATCAGCACTGCAAATGTAGTTCCCATACCCAGCAAGGTATTGAGGGCCGCCTGCTGGATCTTTTCACTCATACTGTAAATAACGTTTGTCGTGATGCCGGTCACGGAATACCCCTGATCCGAGCTCTCCATGGTAAAGACGACGTCGGCGTCATGCTTGGAGCCCTTAACGGTAACCGTAACTCTTCCTTCCTTCTTTGTGAAGGAACAGGAATTTCCTTCAATCCCCTGTATTTCCCCGATATCGACAAGTGCATTCTCCCAGCTGGAAAATGCAGGGCCGTAGATCGGATCATCCATCTGTGCCTCAGCCTGTCCGGTCGCCACTGCATCGTTCATCGACAGAACGAACTGACTGGCTGAGTCATACCACTGCTGCTGCTGTTCCTCTGTGAGTTCTACCTCTGAAGAAGCTGTAGAATTATTCTCGGAAGAGCCGCAGGCCACAAGATTGAAAACACAGGCGATAACAAGAAGTGTTGTTATTAACCATTTTTTCATATTTCGTGTCTCCTTCTTACTTCGCGCTGTGCTTCTTCGCAGGGAATTCCTCTCTCTTTGTATAAAGCACTTCCATCGCGCCGATCAGATACTTGCGAAGATCCTCGGGCTCGATGATCTGGTCCACATATCCTCTGGCAGCGGCGCTGTCGATGCTGTTCTGCAGCGCGTCATATTTCGCGGCGGTCTCAGCGACTTCCTGTGCGGAACCGGTGCAGAGAACGTGAGCGGCAAGCTTCGCGTCCATCATGCCGATGGTCGCGTCAGGGAACGCGATGGTGAAGTCCGCGCCGGATGCCTTGCTGTTCATTACGGCATAAGCGCTGCCGATGGCCTTGCCTGTGATCACATTGACCTTGGGCACGTTTGCGCCCGCGAAGGCAGCAGTGAGCTTGCCGGCGGCGTCAGCGACCTTCTTCTCTTCGCTCTCGGTCGCGGCAAATCCTGTCACGTTTGTCAGCGTGATGACCGGGATCTCGAAGGCGTCGCAGAAGCGCACGAAATCAGCCGCTTTGTAGCAGCCGGAAGCAGTGAGAACGGTCTCATAAGAGGCCTTCTCCTCGCCGTTTTCATCATAAGAGACACTTCTGTTGGCAACTGCACCTACGGTAGCACCGTTAAGTCTGATAAAGCCGGTGGCCATCTCAGGAGCGCACTCTCTCTTCGTCTCAAAGAAGAGACCGTCGTCTGCGATATCGCCGAGAACGATCGAGGGATCCGCGATGCCGGCGGCGACATTTTCGCTTGCGCGGTTCAGGTCGTCCGTGCACTCGGAGACAGCTTCGTCCTCGTTGTTGGAAGGAAGCATCGACACCAGTGTCCTGATCTGATCGATGATCTCCTCCTCTGTTCCTGCCGCGTCCACACTGCCGCAGGCCGCCTTGACAGAAGCAGCTGCCGTATCATTTTTATCCTCTCTGTTTCCTGCCAGAGTATTCGGAGCATTTACGAACAGCTTGGCGTCATTAGCCATAAAAGCGAAATCAGTGAGTGCGGGGATCAGCGCAAGGCCTCCTCCACAGTTACCGAAGATCGCTGTGATCTGAGGAATCAGACCCGAAGCCTTGACCTGTCTTGCGTAAATTGTTCCGAAAGCGTTGAGTGCGTCCATTCCCTCCTGAAGACGGAGTCCTGCGGACTCAACGAGACCTACGACCGGCGCGCCGGTGCGGATCGCCAGATCATAGATGGCCGCGATCTTTTTCGCGTGCATCTCGCCGACACTTCCGCCCAGAACGGATGCGTCCTGGCTGTAGACATAGACCAGATTCCCGTCAATTACGCCGTAGCCGGTGATCACACCGTCGGAAGGCGTCTGCTCAGGTTTCAGGTTGAAATCGGTGGCTCTGGCTGTAACCTTGGCGCCAATTTCAACGAAACTGTTTTCATCGAGCAGGGCGGTTATTCTCTGTCTCGCTTTTGAAGAACTGCTCATTTTTTCGACCTCCATATAATTAATCCAATTCAAAAACACTAAAAGTATAACATAGTTAAAATAAAAACTATATGTAAATTTATATCGAATTTTCGCCCTTTTTGGGCATTCTTTATTTTCCTTGCACAAATGGCCGGTTAAATGTCCAGCCTGCTGTCCACCTCCTTCTCCGCTTCCTCCCGAAACTCTTCCATCTGCTCGGTCCCGAGGTCCGGAAGGTCAGAGAGAGAGCTGATCCCGAAGGACCGCAGGAACTGCTCCGTTGTCCCGAAGAGGAGGGGTCTTCCCGGCGCGTCCTTTCTTCCGACTTCTTCCACCAGCCCGAATCCGACCAGCTTGCTGATGGCAAAATCGCTGTTGACGCCTCGGATACTCTCCACCTCCGCCCTCGTGACGGGCTGCTTGAAAGCAATGATCGACAGCGTCTCCATGAGCGTATCCGTCAGCACCTGTTTCTTGGGCGCCTTCGCTATTTTGACCAGATACTCGTAATACTCCGGTCTGCTGGAGAGCTGGACGGCGTCCTCAAACCAATTGATCATCAGACCGCTCTGCTGCGCGTCGTACCGCTCCTCGAGCACTTTTACCGCCTCGCGGACCTCGTCCTGGGAGATCTCAAGGGCCAGGGCCAGGGTAGAGACCTCCACCGAGTCGCCCATTGCGAACAGGATCGTCTCAATGGCCGCTGCTGTCTTGTTTGGTTCCATCTGAATCCTCCTGTCTGAGACTTACCGGAAGAAGTTCTATGACGGAGACTTCTCCGGGGTTAAAGATCCTGATCGGCAGTGTATGCATGCCCAGTCCGCAGGTCAGCACCATGGAGCTGAGATGCGGCTTACCGTCCGTCACAGCCTTGTAAAAATATTGCCCCCCGCTGTACCTGGGAAATAGCGAAGGCCTTGTCCCCATGACGCCGCCGATAAAGGGCAGGCGCATCAGCCCGCCGTGCACATGGCCGCACAGACACAGGTCAGCCCCCCACTTCGCGTACTGAGGAAAATAAACCGGAATGTGGGATAAGAGCACCGTGTAGACACTTCTGTCGGCCTCGCCGATCAGAGCTTTCAGCTCCTCCCCGGACAGCGGCGTTCTGCGAAACTTCTCATAGAACTTCATCGGAAGTTCCAGCCCCTGAACAACAATTCCGCTCTCTTCGCCGGCCCGCTCCTCTTTTGTCAGCGCCGCGGACCCGTTGTGAAGAAACCGGACGCCGGCCTCTGTCATCTCATCGATAAACTTCTTATTATAATCGCCGAGCTCCTCGTAGTGCTCCATCCGAAGCTCGTGATTTCCCTGTACGAACCAGACCGGGCAGATCTGCGTCAGCCTCCTCATAAGGGAGAGACTGCTCTTCATCCACTCTGTGCCGGTATCTCTCCCGGGATCAGGGCTGCCTGCTCTCTCCTCGCCGGCCTTGAACACTTTGCCGGATACGATCAGGTCTCCGCCCACAAGGATCACGTCCGGGGCGCACTCTCTGATCTTTTCGACCAGCTTCTCGTTGTCATTCCGATAAGCCTTTTCGTGGAGATCCGCTATGAATGCTATTCTCACAGGGTACCTGATCTTGTCCGAGCGGAGCTTATACCTGCGCACGACAAAGCGCATGTTATCGATGATCAGAACTGCGATCATGACAAGGATCAGTACTGCAATTATTTTAATGATCAATGCTGCCATACATCCACCGTAATAAACCCGATTGTGTACCTTGCAAAAAAAGTTCCCTGATCGAAATCAGGGAACTTTCTGTTCGCAGATCAGCTGCCAGATCAGTTATATTTTCTCTTTCTGGCCGCTTCGGACTTTTTCTTGCGCTTTACGCTAGGCTTTTCGTAATGTTCTCTCTTACGAATTTCCTGCTGGATGCCTGCCTTCGCACAGCTTCTCTTGAAGCGGCGCAGTGCGCTGTCCAAAGTCTCATTCTCTTTTAAGATTACACTTGACATTCGTTCTACCCTCCCTTCAGTCCCTTCAGTTTGACTGATTGGGTTTTTCTATATGTTTTCACCAAACACACAGTGAAATTATAGCATAAAAGTTTGACGTGTCAAGCACAAACTCAATTCTCTTTCTCTGCCTCTGTGCTCTCCCCGGTCTGCCCGTACTCTGTTTCAGGTTCCTTCCCGGGGTCGAGGGCGGGATCGTTGAGCTCCGCCGTCTCGGGTTCAGGTTCTTCATTGTGTGCGTAATACTTCTTCTGCGCATAGCGGAAGCTGTCCAGCAGATAGCGCTGCGCGTTGAGCGCCACATCGGTATTGACCGCAGTGGTCTCAAAACTGTGGAAGCAGCCGTGATACACTCTGAGCGAAACCGGAACATCCGCCTTCTTCATTCTGGAGAAGTACAGGACCGTCTCATCCTTGACCGGTTCGAGGTCACCCACGATGCTGCAGGCCGGCGGCATTCCTCTGAGATCTGTTTCCCTGCCGGGCGCGGCGTAGACCGGGATCCCTTCTTTCATATCTCTCAGATACAGGTCCCACGCCGCCCTGTTCTTGCGGCCGTCCCACACAGGCGCGTTATTGTCCTTGGCGGACTCGCTCTCCATCCTGTCGTCGAGCATGGGAGAGATCGGCATCTGAAAAGCGATGCGGACGTCTCTCATATCTCTTGCCCGAAGGCAGAGCGCGGCGGTGAGTCCTCCGCCGCAGCCGCAGCCGCCGACGAAGATCTGGTCGCGGTTGATTCCGAGTTCCGCTGCGTTATCCTTCATCCACAGAAGGACCCGGTAGCAGTCTTCGAGCGCCGCCGGATACGGTGCTTCTATGGACTTGGTATAATCGGGAAGCACGGCGACACAGCTTCCGTCCCCGCAAAACATGTCTACCAGCATGCTCTCCTGTTCGGGAACTCCGTATGCGAATCCGCCGTCATGGAGCCAGAGAAGCCCCGTCACTTCTTCGTCCTCCCTTTCGTTCTCACAGCGTATGACCAGAATTCTCAGGATACTGCCGTCATCGCGCACGATCGCTTTTTCCTCTGCGATCGTATTTCTGCTCTTCCATTTTCCCCGATACTTTCTGATGCACGAGCGGTCAAATTTTTCAAACGCGGTCTCGCTGGCGGCTGTATAAGTAAGTTTCAACAGCTGCGCAGAAGGCCTCAGCTCTGCTCTGATATCAGAATTGCGCACTCTACTCATAATTATCTCCGTTTTCCAATAGTCCGCCCACAACGGCGGTGTTTTACCTCAAATGGGAAAGCTCCCGCTTCATAAAAAACCGCTCCGTCCGGATCAGTACACCCTTCCCGCTTTAAGGATCTTTTTAACAATACCGTGACGCAGGGCGCCGGCTGCGAGCGAAGAGCGCTTCGGATCCGCTTTCCGCTCCTTGTCGCGCTTCTTCATTTCCCTGCTGCTCTGCCTTTCCTTGCTGATCTGCCTGTTTTCGGCTCTGAGGACTTCCAGCGTGGTTTTAAGAGGATTTCCGCCGCTGATCATCTTGCAGATCCAATAGGCAGCCAGCACACGATGCGTATTCTTCCTACTATTCGACGCAGTCTTTTTTTTCATCGTCTTCCTCGCACCAGGTCACTTCATCGGAAAGGTCCCGTTCGTCAGAATCTCCCGGTTCATAGGGCGGATCCGCTTCATACGCGTCTTCCGGCTGTTTTTCCGGTTCAGGCGCCTCCTCGGCTCCCGGCTGCTCTTCCGGCGCGGTCGGTCCCCCGGTTTCCGGAGTCGTTTCCGGTTCGCACTGCGCATCCGATTCGGCCGCACGGACTGTTTCCTCCGCCATGCTCCTTACATGCTGCAGCGTGGACTCCGCCATCTCCTCGATCATCTCATCGGATGTCTTCCGATCCGGCACCGGTTCCGGCGCCTGGTCGGGTTTCAATTCCATCACATTTTCCGTCTTATGGACGGTCTCTTCTTTCTTAAATAATCTTCGCATGCGGTCCCACCAGTCTTTGATCCACATAAATCCCTCTTTTTTGATAAGTGTGCGGCTCTGTGCCGCCTCTGATCAGTCGCATGTTCCTTTCCGGTCATCAGTCGTTCGTGTCTTCGGACTGATCCACAACGGGTTCCTCCGGCATGGAAACATCCTCTTCCGGGATCTCCTCGCCTGTGGGATCACCGATGACCTCGCCCTCCATGGGCTCATATCCGCCTCCGGATCCCTCCTCGGTCCCGCTGGCGTTATAGTTTACGGCAAACACGACATCCTTGCCGGCGTCTTCCTTATCATCCTTCCATGTGACGGTCATTGACTCCGGATCAAAGGTAAATGTGCCGGTTCCGTCTTCATAGATCGCGCTGCTCGATACGACTTCGCCGAACTCGTCGAGCTCGACATCCGCCTTGCTTGCGTCCACGTACTCGACGGTCTTTTTCTCAGGATCGTAAGGCGCTTTCATCTGCCATCTCTGTGCCTGTGATCCCTCGCCTTTTTTCGTTACAGCAATCTCGCAGGTCGCCCCGTCCTCTCCGACTTTGATCTCCATAATCAGGTTCTCATCATTCTGGTCCTTATAAGGACCGGCCCAGTCCATGGCCATCATCCCGTCGGCGGTTGTGTCTTCATCCTGATTTTGTGACATCACCTGCTGCAGCTGCTCGGTGCGTTCCTGGTCCCATTCAAATACCATTCCCTCCCCTGCGTTCTCCTTGTCATCCTTCCAGGTGATCTTGCTGTCCGCCGAGATCTTAAAGGATCCGGTCCCGTCGGAATAGATATCTTCCTGGGTAATGTTGTTCTGGGGATCTTCCGCTTCGGGATTATACGACTGCTTAAAGCATACTCCATTCGTGTAGGTGATCACATTGTCCTTGAACCTGCCGTTTATTTCCCAGGCCTTGTATTCGGTGCCGTCCTCGGATGTGTGTCCCACCGAGATGTGTGCGCCGTCCACTCCGTCCGTCGGCTCGATGAAAAGCGAAAACCCGCTGTCCTTATCGGAATAGACGCCGACAAAATTCATGACCGGGTTCTGTGTGTCCTCTTCCTCAGGCACCGCTTCCGCCGCCGGAGCGGCTGTCTCTGCCACAGGCGCCTCCTGCTCCTGCACCGGCTCCGCTGCCGGCTCGGCTGTGGCGGGTTTCGAACCGCATCCGGTCACGGATACCGCGATTGCCGCCATCACTGCTGCAAAAATTCCAAACTTTCTCATATGTACCTCCTCAAAGTACTGCAGGAGAATGTTATTCATTTCCTGCGCGATTTACACTGGTCAGGACCCACTGCATGTCGATGACTTTTGCATCGCCATACCGGTCGATCAGTGCCTTATACCTTTCTCCGACTTCTTTATAGATATCCCCTGGAAGGGAGATCGACGCGAATGCGTTTCCTTCCCTCATCAGGGCGAGCCGTCCTTCTCCGCCTTTGTCCTGATAAAAGAGCAGGTCGTCAAACACGGCGTCCGGCCGCGACTCCTGCAGTTCACTTCCGATCAGAACCTTGCAGATCTCCACGATCCGGTCATCGAGACCCGCCTCGAAGATCGCTATTTTCTCCTGAAGGTCGTAGAGACTTCCGACTACCCGGTTCCGATACCCCTTTTTCGCGGCGTCGAATCCCCGCTCCTTCTCCGCCACTCCCAGGCCTTCGTCAAAGGCCGCCAGCGCGTCCTGCATGGCTTTCTCGCCCGGGGCGTAATAGATCATGATCCTGTTTTCCATCTCATGATAGAGGCAGGGATAGACGACATCGATCGGCTGTCCGCAGGAGGGGCATACCGTTCTGAAAAGCTCCCCGCTCTTTACCTTGTCCTTCAGGATCGGATCCAGATCCGTATTGACTCTGGGCCAGATCTCAAAATCGTGCTCAGCACCGCATTTCGGACATTTTATTCTCTGAATTTCTCTTTCTGACATAATTTTTCCTGTTTCTTTAAGGGGATTTGTCCCTCTTAAACGTTAATATGGGAAAACACTTCCCCGATGCTCTCGTGGAATGTGAGATCCGCCCATTCCTCCTGCCCTGTCGCATCGCGGTTTACGATGATCAGATAGCCGCCGGTGTAATAGCGGACAAGAGAAGCGGCCGGATAGACCGTGAGGGACGTCCCTCCGACGATCAGGCAGTCCGCTTTCTGTATCAGCCGCTCCGATCCTTCCCACGCCTGTACGGGAAGGGATTCTCCGTACAGCGTCACATCGGGACGGATCATTCCGCCGCATGCGCAGTGCGGTACCGCTTCGTCGCTGTCATAAATATAGTCCTCCGGATACTTCTTCCCGCAGCGGTCGCAGTAGTTTCTGAGGGTCGAACCGTGGATCTCATATACAGTCTTAGAGCCCGCCTTCTGGTGAAGTCCGTCGATATTCTGTGTGATGATGCCGTCGAGTTTGCCTTTTTCTTCCATCTGCGCCAGCTTTATGTGCGCTCTGTTGGGTTTGCAGTGCCTCGCGTCCATCTTCTGCCTGTAGAACTCGAAGAAGACCTTGGGCTCGTGATAGAGACAGCTGCTGCTCAGAAGGTACTCGGGCTCATACCTGTCAAATCTCACATCGTGCTGATTGTACAGTCCGTCCTTGCTCCTGAAATCGGGGATGCCGCTCTCCGTGGATACCCCGGCCCCTCCGAAAAAGGCGATATGCCGTGAACTCTCGATGATTTCTGAAAGAGCTTCATATTTTTCTTCCCCTTTCAGGGAACGAAGATATGCGGATTCTCTCCTTCTGTCGGAAAATTTTCCCAAATGCTTCATAAAAACCTCCCTTCATCCTAATAAGTCCAATTTGCATAAGTCCGATTTACGGCTGCTGCCGCGGGCGCCGGATCTCAATAGGCACTCTCGAGGCTCCCCGAATCGGCCGTCTCGATAATCTCGCCCGACTTTGCGTTCACATAATCGACGCGGATCCGGTCCGCGTCATTTCCGGTATAGACGTGATACAGCGCTCCGTACATGATCAGTTCATCTGCGGCCTGTCTCTCGATAACGCCGATCTCCTCCTCCGTCACTGTCACGGTAAAGATACTGTAATCTTCATTATACTCTATTTTCTCAATAGAGGAACCTCCGCCGGCGCCGATGATCTCGGAAATCCCCTTATCCACGGAAGTCCTGAAGTCCCGGATCAGCTCGTCGTGCTGGCTCTTTGTCATCACGATCGTAAGGCTCCCGTTTTCTTCGAGGGCCACGCTCTTGTAGCCGTTCTTTTCCCTGATCCTGTCGGCCTCCTCCTGTGTCTTTACTTCCTCATAAACAGTGGGGATCACCACCGTGACGGTCTCTTCCTCCTGCGCATGGGCCGCCTCAGGCTGCGTGCTGCTCTCTTGCGCGCTCACCGCCGCCGGATCGCTCCCGGCCTGACCGACGCTCTTTCCTTCCGAAGCCGCCTGCTTCCCCTCTTCGCCTCCGGCCTGCGCGCCCGCCTCGGAGACAGCCGCCGTCGATCCTTCCTCCGCCGAGGGGGATACCGCGCATCCTGTCAGGGCCGTCGCCGCGGCGATACAGAGCAGCGCCCTTTTAAGCCGTATGCTGTTATCTGTCAAAATATCGCGGAACACGCCGCTATTTTTCCTGCTCCTGTGAAGGTTCAGGTTCCTTTCCTGCTTCAAAACTGTATCCGTTCCTTCCTTCTATGTTCGCGGCGATCCCGCTGCCGGTATCTGCCGCCGCTTTATAAGTCTCTTCCGTAGCTTCCGTGTACTGCGTCCCCTCAGGGTACTCCAGGAACACGTAGCAGAATCCTTTTTCCTCACTCCTGAGCATCCCGACGTAGCCGGAATTCTCCATCCCCCGCTCTTCCGGGTATGTTTCATTGACCACGATCGAATAGATCAGGCCGCCGATTCCTTCCGTGGCGTGCATGCTGCTGTTCTCCACTATGGCCAGCGCGTATCTTCCCGTCTCCGGCTCCTGAAAATAGTGATAGCTCACGCCGTCGCCCCACTCCTCGGGAGGAGTCAGGCGAAAGAACTGCGTGCAGACGGCTCCGTCCTCAAAGAACAGGTCGGTCGACGCCCTTGCCTCTTCCTCTTCCGATACTTCCTTCTCCGAGTCGGTTCCGAGCTCGTCCTCAGGGGCCTGTTCGGATACCTGATCGGAGGAAGAGGCGGCCTCCGCATTATTCTCTTTATTGTCCCTGCCGCAGCCTGACAGCATCACCGCAAGGCAAAATGCCGCCGTCACTGCGGTTACTCTAAGCCTGTGCATACGATCTCTCCACATCTCCGGCTCCGGTCTCCGCTATGATTCATATCCTACCACCGAAAAATCGAAATTTCCACCTTCTATAGAGGCGGGTGAACTATAGTGGCGGGGAAAATCCCACCTGTATTATACCCTCATATCGCTCCGGAATCCAGAAAAAGGCTTATCGCTGTCCGATCGGTCCGGAGAGCCGTCACGTCAATACGCACCGCCGGCAGATCGCAGCATATAGCGAAAACCGCGGAGCAGTCTGTCTGCTCCGCGGCTCATGCTGCCGTCCGATTTTCTTTTTTACATCTGGTTAAGTGCTTTTACATAAGGCTTAAGCATAAAATAATACCTGCGGCCTTTTTCCTTGCCATAATGCTTGAGCAGCGCGTAGCGCAGCGAATTGAGATTCTTTCTCTTGTTCTCGGCACCGAGAAGGAAAGCGGCGAATTCGCTGATATTCTCCTCGGTGAGCGCCTCCGCGGGCTCATCGCTGTGTCTGAAGATCAGGGCGCAGTAGTAAAGGAATTTTTCTTCCTTGTCCCAGTCCTTCTTTTCGATGCTCAGTGCGCCGGATTTGAGAGACAGATATACGTCCTTGCCGTTATCCCCGTAGAACTGGATCAGCTGATTGTGCAGTTCGGCGAGGTTGTCCATGCCAATGCAGTTGACGATCGCGGTGATCTCTTCCTGATCGGGGACAAACTCTTCACTCTGCTGAGTGATGTGATCCTCATCAAAAGCCTGCTCCTCAGACTTGTCTGTCAGGCTGTCCGATGCATTTTCATCAGGCTCTTTTTCAGCTTCCCGGTCCGCTTCTTCTCCGGGCTCTTCGCCGAATTCGTCGGCTTCTGCGTCCTCGGTCTTCTCAAAAGACGCGTCAGGCTCATGATTCACGGGTTCGCTGTCCGATTCCGTCTCCTCTTCCTCATGAACCGCGGAAATCTCATCGGAATCATCATCTTCCGAGTCCTCATCATCGGAATCATCGTCTTCAGATTCATCCTCGTCAGAATCGTCGTCGTCAGATTCATCGTCGTCAGATTCATCGTCATCGGAATCATCCTCATCGGAATCGCCCTCATCGGAATCGTCGTCGTCGGAATCCTCGTCGTCGAGATCATCATCGGAAGCGAAATCCTCTTCAGAGGAAACCTCTTCCTCGTCTTCTCCCGACTCATCGATAAGATCGTCATCCTCTTCGTAATCGGGCTCCGGCTGCTCGTGTGAATACTCTGCGGATTCCTCCGTGCCGTGAGGCAGCGGTTCCTCTTCGGTATACACTTCTGCGCCGGCCGCGTCTGCTCCGGGCATCTTCATTAATTTGTGAAGGATCGCGCTCACTTCCGCCGCGACATCCGCTCTGGCAGGTGTCCCTCTTCTGCGGCTGCCGGTACGGCTGTCCTTACCGGCAATCCTCTTTACGGAATACTCTTTTCGTCTCCAATACTTCACCGCCGCGTCGTATCCCGTGTCATTGGTCACGATGATGAATTCGTCACCCGGATTTCCTGCAATGAGAAAACCCAGTTCCGTGCAGAGCTGGAAGTCAAGGGCGTTTGTTCCCTCATAGCATTTAATAAAAGTGACTATTCTGTCTGATTCCTTGAGCTTGATGAGACTGTCATAGCTCATATGGGGGCTGTTCTTCGTATAAAAGACGATCAGCTTCGCCATGTCCGCCGGAAGGTCCAGCAGCGGAATCCAGAAATCTCCGACATTTTCGCTGTCGATCAAATAGTGTTTCATATAAGTCTCCTGATCGGTCGGCACGCATGCATTATAACCCGAATGAGGAGCGACATGCAAGTATCCGTGAGGTCAACATGGACCGCAGCGCCGCAAAAATATGTCGCAAAAAAATCTGACAGCATTCAACTTATTTGTTAATAGTGCTATAATTTGTGTGAAATACCGTTGGATTCATTGGGGTGGATCCGGCAGTGATTTCCGGCCGCAAATGCGGCTCCTATAATGTGTCCGGGAGGTAACAGTTTATGGCATCAAAAATTTATCAGTGTATCGAAACAATCGGCAACCGCATCATTGAGCAGAAGGAATTCCTTACCGAGCTCGACCGCGAGATCGGCGATGCGGACCACGGGATCAACATGGCCAGAGGCTTTACAGAGGTGCTGGCAGTTCTTCCCAAGGACAGCGACAATATCGGCGAAGTCCTCAAGAAGACAGGCATGACGCTCCTCTCCAAGGTCGGCGGCGCATCCGGCCCCCTTTACGGCACGGCTTACATGCAGGCAGGAAAGGTCCTTGCCGGCAAGACTTCCCTCTCCCCTGAGGACGGGAAGGCCGTCTTCGAAGCGGTGATCGCGGGCATCCAGAAGCGCGGCAAAGCCGTCAAGGGCGAGAAGACCATGCTCGACGCCATCATCCCCGCTTATGAAGCCTACACATCCGCTTTAGACGGTGGCGCTTCCGTAGGCGACGCGCTCGACGCCATGTGCAAGGCCGCGGAAGAAGGCGTGGAATTCACCAAGACGATCATCGCCACCAAGGGACGCGCAAGCTATCTGGGCGAGCGCAGTATCGGCCATCAGGATCCCGGCGCCACTTCCGCCACATATACGCTGGAGTGCATCCGCGATTTCGTAAAAGGTATTTGAGTGAGGGTTTTGGATCATGGTAGGAATTGTTATCGTATCACACAGCGCGAAGGTAGCTGAGGGGATTTATGACCTCGTCATGCAGATGGCCTCCGAGAACGATCACATCATTCCCGCCGGCGGCCTCGAAGACGGTTCTATAGGAACCGACGCTTTCAAGATCCAGGCGGCGATCGAGAGTGCGGACACCGGCGACGGCGTCGCCGTACTTGCCGATCTGGGGAGCGGGATCATGAGCGCCGAGATGGCCATCGAGATGCTGGACGAAGATATAAAAGTGCGCATCGCCGACGCCCCTGTGCTTGAGGGCGCGGTCAGCGCGGCTGTCACATCTACGTCGGGCGCTTCTCTTGACGAAGTCATCGAGGCAGCTGAGGAAGCGAGGACGGCTTCCAAGCTCAGCTGACATCCGCTCTCTCATTACAGTGTCGTAAACAGGTCAAAAGAGTGCATTTGCAGTATTCAATTGTGGGGAATTGATGCTGTCAGCATAAATGCGAAAAACCAAACACTTTTTTCACAGGAGGTATCCAAATGAAGAAACTTATCAATGGGGTTGACAATGTAGTTGACGAGATGCTCCGCGGCATGGCTGCAGCGCATCCCGAATATGTTGAGCGCGTTGAGGGCACGGACGTCATGGTCCGCACAGGCGCCAAGAAGACCGACAAGGTCGTTCTGATCTCCGGCGGCGGCTCCGGACACGAACCCGCTCACGGCGGATATGTCGGAAAAGGAATGCTGGACGGCGCAGTGGCAGGTGCGGTATTCACCTCCCCTACTCCCGACCAGGTCTACGAGGCCATCAAGGCAACAGAGTGCGGCAAGGGCGCTCTTCTGATCATCAAGAACTACACAGGCGATGTCATGAACTTCGAGATGGCTGCCGATATGGCTGCCGATGAAGACATCGAGGTCGAGAAAGTCATTGTCGCCGACGACGTCGCTGTCGAGAACAGCACATGGACAACCGGCCGCAGAGGCATCGCGGGCACGATCTTTGTTCACAAGATCGCGGGCGCCAAGGCTGAAGAAGGCGCGAGCCTGCAGGAAGTCAAGGCTGTAGCGGAGAAGGTCATCGCGAACGTCCGCTCCATGGGCATGGCCATCGAGCCCTGCACCGTTCCCGCAGTCGGAAAGCCCGGCTTTGAGCTGGCTGATGACGAAGTCGAGATCGGCATCGGCATCCACGGCGAGCCCGGAACACACAAGGAGAAGATCAGCTCCGCAAACGCTACCGTAGATCAGCTGCTCGACAAGATCCTCGCGGAAGGTATCTACGGCGCAGGTGACAAGGTAGCCGTCATGGTCAACGGCATGGGCGCTACTCCTCTGAGCGAGCTCTACATCGCCAACCTGGAAGTATCCAAGGTTCTCGCGGACAAGGGCATCAAGGTTGCCAAGACACTTGTAGGCAACTTCATGACCTCTCTCGAGATGGCCGGCTTCTCCATCACTCTGCTTAAGCTCGACGACGAGCTTGAGGCTCTGCTGAACGCACCGGCTGATACGCCCGCATTCACCCAGTTCTGATCGCTCTGCTGTTTTTTTGTACGCAGCGCGGACGCGCAAGCTGCTCCGCCGATCTATAAGTAAAACAATGAGGCCGGCATCTTGTTTGCTGGCCTCATCTGTGATATATATCTCTTGGCACCATTCATCTATGTTCGAACGAAAGAATTGACTATGGACATACAATACCTGCTTTTGCTCCAGCAGCTCAGGAACTCCGCGGGCGGCTGGCTCACATCTCTGATGATGCTTGTTTCCCACATGGCGACGGTCGGATGCCTGGTCGTATGCGTCGTGATCTACTGGGGAATCAACAGGCGGCTGGGATACTGGCTCGTCTCAAACTGTATCAGCAGTCTGTTTTTTAACAACGTGATCAAGCTGACCGTCTGTGTCTACCGGCCCTGGATCCGGTATCCGCAGCTGCAGCCGTACCAGGGCGCCATAGAAAGCGCCACCGGATATTCCTTCCCCAGCGGCCATACCCAGACCGCGACCTCGTTTTACGGTTCCATCGCGACCCGGTACGGAAAACAGAAAAAGGGACTGGCCGCGTTTTGTGTCGCAATGATCCTCCTGACGGGATTTTCCCGAAACTTTTTGGGCGTCCACACGCCGCAGGACGTTCTGTTCGCCATGGCGCTTTCAGCGATCCTTGTGTACTTCAATACCCGTCTCTTTGAGAAGATTGACAGGCATCCGTCCTTTCTGCCGAAATTTCTTCTGTTCGGCTGCATTGCCGCCGTGCTGTGCATTCTCTATTTTGCCCTGAAATCCTATCCGATGGACTATGTGAACGGGGTGCCCATCGTCGATCCCGCCAAGATGAAGAATGACGGATACATGATCGCGGGCGCCTGTATCGGCATCCTGACGGGCACTTACCTCGAAGTGCGCTATGTAAAGTTTGAGACGGACGGCAGTATCCTGCAGAGGATCATTCGCGTGGCGATGGGCATTCCCGTTATCGCGCTGTTCCTGCGGGGGGTCAAGAATTCCATCTATGCCCTGATCGGACCTGCGGCGGGACATGTGGTCGTCTTTGCCCTGATGAGTTTTTACATTATCTTTGTCTATCCCGCGCTCTTTACGGCAGTGAGGAGACGCCTTTTAAAGAAAAACGAGACCGCCGGAGATTAGAGCAGGTTTCTCACAATACCGAACACGACAAGGCCGACGCAGTAAAGAATTGCGGCGGCCTCAAATTTTGCTCCCGTTCTCTCGTTCCTGACCCATTTATACGCGCTGTACCCAAGCAGAAACAGCAGGTAAGGGAACGTGACAAACAAAAAAGAGTTCGCGCGAAGAGCCGCTCCGAAGCCCCCTTCACTGATCGCCCTGATCATTCGTGTGACGCCGCAGCCCGGGCAGTCAAGCCCCGTGACCTCATGAAAAAGGCAGGGAACGGCAGCTCCCCCCGCCCTGGTCCAGACAAGGTAGGCGATCCCCGCAAGCAAAACAAGCAGCAGGAAAAGTACTTTCCTGCTGCTGTTTCTGTTCTTTGCTTCTGTATTCTTCTGTGAAAGATCATTCCCAAAGGCCATGTTTACTGAAGAACTCTGTTGACTGTATCCTGCATCAGGCAGAGGGACACCAGGCCCAGTCCGAAGATGCTCAGGATGAGGAAGATCACGCCGCTCGAGCTGTTCTTCTGCGTGATAAAATCACATTTCTCCCCCATTTTGTAATTCCAGTACCATCCGTAGACGCCGCAGGTAACAAGTGTCAGAAGAATGACAACTCCGCCGCTGGCCGCCATAGGATCCTGTGCGAGATCATTGATCTCATTGTTGATCGAATACATCCAATAAAGCGCATAGATGCCGCAAGTTACGATCGACAGAATGATCGCGACCGGAATGCTTCTGGGCTGGACAGTTGTGTAGATGATCTCCGGCTCGACGTTTCCGCTGCCGCGGTAACTGTCTCCGGGACCTCCGTAATTCCGGGAGCCTGCGCCCTGCGCATTGCCGCCATAATACTGATTCTGCGCTCCTGCGCCGGACTGCCCGGCATCGAACGCCGCCCCGCACTCGACGCAGAACTTACTTCCGTCCGCGTTGTTTGCACCGCATCTGCCGCATATCTTCATGTGATCAAACCTCCTTATATGCCTCTGCGAATTTCACAATAAAATCAGCTGTCCCCTGAATGCCGAGACGGCTGGAATTGACGATCAGGTCATAAGCCCTGGAATCGCCCCACTTTGTCTCACTGTAAAAATTATGATAGGTGCGGCGGAACTTATCCGTTTCCCGGCGCTCCTGATCTGCCTCTTCCAATGTGATCTGCTGGATATTCGCCAGCCTCTTGTTCTTCTCCGCATCATCTCCGACCACAAAGACACGGATCACATTGGGATTTCCCCCGAGCACCGAATCGGCGCAGCGCCCGACGATCACGCAGCTCTCTCCGCTGTCCGCGATCTGCCTTATGTACTCGAATGTCTTTCTCGCCACATTGCTCTCCGGCGATTCCTCGAAACCGCCGATCCTCCCGGAAAAAGGAAATCCGGCCGGCTTCTCATCCAGTTTCTTCACATAGTTCTTATTCATGCCGCTGATCTTCGCGGTGCCTTCCACAAGTCTCTTCTTGTCATAGCACGCGATGCCCATCGCGTCTGCGACTTTTTTGGCGACAGCGTGTCCGCCGCTGCCCGACTCTCTGCCGATCGTAATGATGATCTGTTCTTTCATAGTGCTGTCCCCTATTCTTTTCTGCATGGGACCGGATGCTTCCGCATTCGGGTCGTTTTTGTTATCTGATATAAGTATATCAGACTTATACCGATTATTCATCCTTTCTGCCAAATAACCGGCTCCCGTTCGGAAGGACCGCTGCGGAATACCTCTCCTCAGTTCTCCTCCGTTTTCGACGCAAGGACTTCTCTGATCCCGCACACGGCCAGCATACTGATATATCTGGACAGCACCTCGATATCCGTCTTTCTCCCGTTCGCGAACCACTTCTGAAATACGGACACAAGTCCCGAGACGATATATTCAAGCATATACTCCTGCAGCTCACTGTCCGGAGAATCGGGATCCAGATACAGCACCCGCATCCGCTGCTTGAGGGATGTGATGATCTTCTGCAAAAAAGAGATCTGATTTCTGTTCGTGAGAATATTCTCATAGAAATCCAGGTCGGAAGTGATCAGCCTTGCCAGCGTGTTGAAGGCCGCTACCGGGTCCTTTAAAAGAGTGTCAAAATCGATCTCCCTGAGCGTTTCTCCAAACCTCTCGACGATCTCATCCTCCATCTCCTCGGCGACCATATAGACGTTGCTGTAATAATTGTAAAAGGTCTTTCTGTTGATCTCGGCGGCGTCCGACAGCTCCGTGACCGTGATCTCCTCGATCGGTTTTTTCGAAAGGAGCATCGTCATCGCGCCGTGAATGGCCTTTCGCGTCTTCATCACTCTTTTGTCCACGTCTTATCCCCCTCTCTCACTTCTTAAAAATGATTATAATCCTCATTTCCCGTAAATTTGTATATTATGATACAAGTTTTTGTCAGAGTGTAGTTTCTTATACAAAGTCAGGCTTTTTATTGTTGTCTCAATTATAGGTGCACTTGTATAATAATACACAATTGTTTCTTATATTTGAATCATTTTTATAAACTTGACCGGAGAAGATTATTTATGAGAGATTACGTGATTTGCATCGACGCCTCGGTCGACCTTGACCAGAAGTTTATTGACGACAACCATGTGGTCATCATTCCCATGAAATATGAATTGGGAGAGACCGAGCACCTGATGGAAAACCGATTGTCCGATCAGGAACTCCTGGACTTTTATAACGCTATGCGGGCCGGTGCGGTGACGCACACAAGCCAGATTACCCCCTACTTCTATCAGCAGGTATTTCGCAGGGAAGCTTCCAAGGGACATGATATTCTCTACCTCTCCCTTTCCGGCGGACTGAGCAGCACCTACTCTTCGGCGCTGACGGCTGCCGAAGAGATCGAAGAAGAATTCGACGGCCTTAAGATCGAAGTTGTCGACACGCTCGCGGCGACAGGCGGCATGGGGCTTCTCCTCATGATGGCGGTCAGAGCCAGAGAAAAGGGAACGGCTCTTTCCGACAACGCACAGACTCTTCGCGACATGGCAGGAAAAGTCTGCCACTGGTTTCTGGTGGACAATCTCCAATATCTGCGGCGCGGCGGCCGCATCTCCGCCGCCACGGCCGTTGCCGGCGCCGTACTTAACATCAAGCCGATCCTCAAGATCTGCGATGACGGCACCCTGATCAGCGTGGCCAAAAAGAGGGGGCTCTCGAAGGCGTCCCAGTTCCTCACGGATTGTTATAAGGGAGCTGTCGACAAAAGCATTTCCGATGATGTCATCATCGCGCACGCCGATAACCTTTCGGAAGCGGAGGCGGTCCGTGACCGCGTCCTCTCGATCAATCCCGAGGCGAATGTTCAGATCTGCGGGCTGGGCCCCGTGATCGGCGCCCACACAGGACCGGGCATGCTGGCCGTCATCCACTGGGGAAACAGAAACTTTGTCTGAGCGGCCGGGAGCAGTCCCGTCTGCGCATGGCCCATCATACATAATGAAGAGCAGCGAGATCTCCGAAAGGTCTGCGCTGCTCTCTTCTTTGGCTGGTGTTCAGTCGTCAAAGTCAAAGTTTTCCGTATTCTTTTCCTTAAAGATGTGATAGACCTCTTCGACCACGTCGTCATCGCAGGTTACAAGGGACAGTTCCTCGTCCTCCTCCGACTCCACTTTCAAAATATCGACGGTTTCTTCCTCGTCCCGGATCAGTACGACATAGCGTTCGCCCTCGTACTCGATCGTATCGAGCAGTTCGTATTCCTGCTCCTGTCCATTCTCGTCGACTAGAATAATGATATCGTCCATTGATCTCCCCCCCTTTGATCGACAATGTTCTGATTAAATTGTTTCCCTTCTGATTGTTGCCTGTCTTACACAGCCCGCCGCCCCGGCCGGCTGCCCGATTAATGAACCGATATGCTTTATTTTACCATGTTCCGCCATATTGCACACATTTTTTCTTTTACAAACATAAATTTTTGATAATAAAGCTAAATAATGTATGTATTGAAATCGATTTCATATCGTATTCTATAATGGTAACGATTAACTCTTGCACATATTTAGTAGAGAGGGAAAAATTATGGCAAAAAACAAAGGTAATGGCGGCTCACGGGCGTTTGCAGTCGCCCAGCAGATCGGTAAGTCACTGTTTCTTCCGATCGCTGTACTCCCGCCTGCCGGTATCCTTCTGGGTATCGGAAGTTCATTTACTAACGCGACAACGATCGCAACGTATGGTCTGTCCGGCGTTCTGCACGAAGGAAGCATTCTGTACATGTTCTTCCAGCTGCTCAACGGCGCAGGCAATGCCGTGTTCGGCAATCTGGCTCTGATCTTCGCACTGGCAGTTGCACTGGGCATGGCCCAGAAGGAAAAGGGCGTCGCCGTTCTTTCCTCAGCAATTTACTATCTGATCATGCTCACCACCATGAACGTGCTGCTTCAGATCGACGGCTCCATCCTGGCGGACGGCAGCATCGGTCCCAACGTTAAGGAAGGCGCGATCGCGACTACTCTGGGTATCCAGACTCTGCAGATGGGCGTGTTCGGCGGTATCCTTGCCGGACTTCTGGCGGCTCTTACCTGTAATAAATTCTACAAACAGGTTCTGCCCCAGTCCCTGGCGTTCTTCTCCGGCACACGTTTCGTACCGATCATGTGCATGGTATTCGGTATTCTCACAGGCTTCATCTGCTACTTCATCTGGCCTGCGATCCAGACCGGTATCTATGCGCTTGGCGATCTCGTAAATGCGGCAGGTCTCTTCGGAACCTTCATTTACGGCTGCATCGAGCGTGCGCTGATTCCCTTCGGTCTGCACCACATCTTCTACATGCCTTTCTGGCAGACAGGTGTCGGCGGATCCGTTACGATCAACGGCGAAGTGGTACAGGGTGCCCAGAATATCTTCTTCAGAATGCTGGCTGACCCCAACACCAAGGTATTTGATGAATCCGCAAAATTCCTTGCCGGTAAGTATCCCTTCATGATGGGCGGACTTCCCGGTGCGGCTCTTGCCATGTACTCCTGCGCAAGACCCGAGAAGAAGAAAGAGGCAGGCTCCCTGCTGTTCTCCGTAGCTCTTACATCCTTCCTTACCGGTGTTACAGAGCCTATCGAGTTCACATTCCTGTTCCTTGCACCCGTGCTGTTCGCGATCCACGTAGGTTTTGCGGGACTTGCATTCCTGCTCTGCGACCTCTTTGACGTCCTGATCGGTACAACATTCTCCGACGGTCTGATCGACCTGATCCTGTACGGTATCCTTCCCGGCAACGAGAAGACCCACTGGGTCCGCGTCATTCCTCTGATCGCAATCTACTTCGTACTGTACTTCATCGTATTCCGTACCTTCATCCTCAAGAATGATCTCAAGACTCCCGGACGTGAAGCGGACGACGAAGAAGTCAAGATGATCACTAAGGAAGAGTACCGCAAGGCGACCGGCGTCGGCGTTGCAGGCGGCAAGGCTGCAGCGGCAGACGTAGATCCCAAGTCCGCGGCAATCCTCAAGGGCATCGGCGGTCTCGACAACCTGACCGGCGATATCGACTGCTGCGCTACAAGACTTCGTCTTACCCTCAAGGATTCTTCCAAGGTTGACCAGCCTCTGCTCAAGGCAACCGGCGCTTCCGGCGTTGTTGTAAAGGGCAACGGCATCCAGGTCATCTACGGACCTTCCGTAACCATCGTCAAGTCCAACTTCGAAGAGCTCGTTGAGAAGCTCCGCAACGGCACGATTCCGCTGTCCGCAGTCCAGGATGAAGCGCCTGCAGCTGCTGCACCCGCAGCCGCCGCTCCTGCCGCTCCCAAGATGAAGGACGAAGTTCTCGGTGCCTGCCTGACCGGTAAGATGCTCCTGATGAACGAAGTTGAGGATGAGGCATTTGCAGGCCGCATGCTCGGCGACGGCGTTGCGATCGAGCCCACCGTAGGTGAGCTTGTTGCTCCCGCAGACGGCGAGATCACAATGGTATTTGATACCAAGCACGCTGTGGCAATGACCACGACCGACGGTGCGGAGATCCTGATGCACATCGGTATCGATACCGTTAAGCTCGAAGGCAAGAACTTCGAAGTCTTCGTTGCCGACGGCGACCAGGTCAAGAAGGGCCAGACTCTCATCAAGTTTGATATCCCTGCGATCAAGAAAGCCGGCTACAAGGTAACCACTCCTTGCATCATCACTAACTGGGAGAACTACGCTACTCTTCGTCCTCTTAAGACCGGCGATGTCAAGGTCGGTGACGACTTCATCGAGCTGCTCGGCTGATCCGTCAGGTTTCGAAGCAAACCAAATATGTGACCTCAAAAGAGGCTGTCGCAGAAATGCGGCAGCCTCTTTTCTATGGGATTTTATTCAAGTAATATTGCAGCTGTTCAGAAACTCAGCTTCCTGACCACTTCGATTGCCGGATCAACGCGGCTTGCAAATTCATCCACGTCCGCAGGTTTCCCTACAATGGTCCCGTAATGAGTCGGAATGACGATAGCCGGCTTAAGAGAATTGATAAACGACGCCGCCTCCCTGGCGTTCATTGTATAAGTGCCGCCGATCGGAATCATGGCGATATCACATTCAATAGACGTGTTTTCCTTGAGCGCGTCCGTATCGCCGGCCACATAGATCTTCGCGCCGTCCACGGTCAGGACATAGCCGATCCAGCCGTTCCTCCTGGGGTGAAAAGGCTTGAGCTTGTTGTAGGCAGGCACCGCTTTGATGTAGATTCCCGCCGCGCTGATCATATCTTCCTCTTCCATGCAGAGATAGTCCCGAAGATCGAACCCGTTCTTTTCCATATCGTCTTTCATGCTTGAAGGGACGACCAGTTTCGTAGAACTTTTCCGTATTTTGGCGATGTCCGCCGGAGAAAAATGATCATAGTGGGAATGCGTGACCAGGATCAGGTCGGCGTCCTGAGGATTTCCCTCGATTTTCAGCGGATCAAGATAGATCACAGTGCCCTCAGCACTCTCAATTCGAATACTGCTCTGCGTGTTCACGGTTATCTGATCGGTTTTGAAATTACTCATTGCTTCTCCTCCTTTTCCGTACGCCTGTGCCCCAGCTGCCAGAACGCCACCGCGCTCGCAGCCGCCACATTCAGTGAATCTACGCCGTGGTACATCGGGATCATGACCGTGTAGTCGCAGTCCGCGATCGTCTGCGCCGCAAGTCCGTCCCCCTCCGTCCCCAGGATGACCGCCAGTCTGCTCTCCTCATTCAGATACGGATCCGTTATGGAGACCGAATCGCTTCTCAGCGCCATGGCGGCCGTCTTGAAACCGAGTTCTCTCAGCTTATCGATGCCCGGATCAGGCCAGCCCGGATTCTTTCGGTCTCCGATAAAGGTCCAGGGAATCTGGAAGACCGTCCCCATGCTGACCCGCACAGCTCTTCGATAGAGCGGATCGCTGCAGCCGTGCGTCAGAAGGACCGCGTCCATGCCGAGGGCCGCCGCAGACCGGAAAATGGCCCCCACATTGGTCGGGTTTACCACTTCTTCCAGTACGCATATTCTCGAAGCTCTGCGGACCGTCTCCTCCACCGAGGGCAGGGGTTTTCGCTGCATCGCGCACAGACAGCCTCTCGTGAGCGGAAATCCCGTCAGTTTTCTCAGTTCCGACTCCTGCGCCGTGAAGACGGGGATCGGATCTCCCTGCCTCCCCTGCAGCCTCGTCAAAAGATCAAAAGCCTCCCTTTCTCCTTCTGTCTGCCGCTCATCTATAAGCAGCGATACAGGCTCATATCCGGCGTTTAAGGCGCGCTCGATGACTTTAGGGCTCTCTGCTATAAACAGGCCTTCATGGGGCTCTCTGCAGTGATAGAGCTGCGATTCCGACAGGCGTGTGTAAACCTCCAGGAGCGGATCCCCCAGATCCGTTATTTGTGTGATGTGATACATATTATTCCTTCATCCGATCTCTAGCCATGACCTCCGCCCGCCTATGAAGCGCCGTCTCCTCGATCACCTCGTCATAGCCGGTCAGCGCAGCGAAGGGCGCAAACTGGGCCGCTCTCATTTCGGCATTCATGCGCGGGTGTCTTGCGGAAGTGTGATGCGAAAGGTCTATGATATCGCTGTAGTCGTCAGGACTTACGTTTGTGCCTGCGCTGTGCTTTTTCACGCGTTGTGTCCTCCGATCTGGCTGTTTCTCTGAATCGCCGTCGCGCCTTCCTCCAGGTTCATCCCTCTTACAACGGCGTTGCTGCCAAAGCGCTTACGGATCTCCAGAACCGCCTTCTGCACTTTCCGGTCTCTTTCCTCCTGCTCTTTTCTGGCAGTCCGCTCCTTCTCAAGCGCTTCATAATCCGTAAAGAGATCCAGCTGCTCATAGGTTCCGCCCGTGCCTTCCGCTTCCGACTCCGGGATCACTCTGGCAGCTGCCACGGTGATCCTTCTGACTAAAAGAACCGGGTCCACGATCCGGTCGTAGAGCTTTTCCGCTTCCTGCAGGATGACTCTGGCCAGGGAGGTGGGCCTGTCCAATGTGACCGAACCATGCGCGTGTTTGGGCACCAGGCGCCCGTACCAGTCCCTCACGATCTCCCCCTTGTAGTTCTCCCGGATCTCCGGGATCTCCAGGCTCTCCATATCGTAGCCGACAGTCAGTACGATGTGGTCCGTCACGAGATGCTTATCCATGAGTTTGAGGCTCAGCTTGTCCATCATCTCCTTCATGACAAGTTTTCCCTTGGCGGCGCTATAGGCGCAGTGAAGGACCTGTCCTTCTCCGATACTGTTCTCCGCCGGCTTGTAGGCCTTGATCTGCGCGATCGTACAGGGCACCCACCCCCAGGCGTGGTCGATCAGAAGCTCCGCGTTGACGCCGAAAAGTTTGTAGAGAACATCTTCATTCTCGATGGAACACCGGGCGACGTCGCCCATTGTCAGGATCCCTATCTTCCTGAGCTTGCTTTCGTATCCGCGCCCCACTCTCCAGAAGTCCGTGATGGGCTTGTGGCTCCACAGTTTCTCCCTATAGGACCTCTCGTCCAGCTCCGCGATCCGCACGCCGTCCTCGTCCGCTTCGATGTGCTTGGCGACGATATCCATCGCTATTTTGGCGAGGTAAAGATTGCTGCCGATCCCGGCGGTGGCTGTGATCCTGGTCTCCTTCAGAACATCCCGGATCATGGTCTGCGCCAGCTCGCGAGCCGTCATCCCGTAGGTGTCCAGGTACTCCGTCACGTCCATGAAGACCTCGTCGATGGAGTAGACGTGGATGTCCTCGGGCGCGATGTAGTGGAGGTAGATATTATAGATCCTGGCGCTGTAGTCCATGTAATAGGACATGCGCGGCTTCGCCGCGATATAGTCCAGCTCCAGCTCAGGGTGCGCGGCGAGCTCGGTGCTGTCGGTGGAGCGCCCGGTAAACTCATGCAGCCCGAGCTTATGGAGCTTCGCGAGGCGCTGCGCGTTGTAGAGCTTCACCTTTTCCACGACCTCGAAGAGCCTTGCCCGGCCCGGGATCCCGATCGCTTTGAGGGACGGAGAAACGGCCAGACAGATCGTCTTCTCCGTGCGGCTCCGGTCCGCGACGACAAGATTGGCAGTCAGCGGATTGAGTCCGCGCTCATTGCATTCCACCGACGCGTAGAAAGATTTCAGGTCGATGGCCACATATGTCCTTGGCCTGTTCCTGTCCGTATCTCTGTGATTCATTGGCCGTCCTCAGAAACGCCGTAACCGCGGCGCGTGCCCGCGTCCTTCCCCCGCATTTTGGGGTGTTCCTCGGGTTCCACAACGCTGCAGGCGAGAATCTGCTCGATCTTCTCCGCCTTCCCTTTGAGGTCAAAATAGCGCCTCATAGCGCCTTCTTCATCCCACCACCTGGTGAAGGCCTCTCCGGAAGTTGTCCCGTGGCGCGCTTCCATTTCCAGAAGGATATCCGTCATCTCTTCCCGAAGGCGCGCAAGTTCGTCCTTATATCTCTTTTCGTCAAACTGAGAGATCGTTCTCTTATACATGTTTCCCTTTGTTCCGTTTCCGATTTCTTTTCCAGATCCGGTTTCCCCGCATTTTGTGAAAAAAGAATATGCGCTTTCTTCCCACAGCATAGCGGAATACATAGCGTCCTCCGCCCAGCCTGTGCTGTCCGGAGCGATAGACCAGATGTCTCTTAACCGAAGGTTTGGGCTCCTCTTCCGCCTCGGGCGTCGGATCTGCGGCCGGTTCCGGCTCGATCTCCGGCATAACTTCCGGCTCGGACTCCTCCTCAGGCTCCGCTTCTGTCTCCGGCTCCAGCTTCTCCTCCCCGGGATCGATCAGGTCGATCAGGATCCTGCCGAAGGCTTCTTCCTGCGTGATGCGGATCTTCTGGTGCTTCATCAGCTCCAGGATCACGAGGAAGGTCACAATGATCTCTTCCTTGCTGTTTTCCAGTTCGAGCATTTCCCTGAAATCGGCGTGAGGATGCCCGATCAGATAGGCGCGGATATAGAGTTCCTTGTCCGCAACACTGATCTCTTCTTTCTGTATTTTGCCAAAGCCGCTTCGAACGGGATCGACGCGGCTCTTCTTGCGCTTGAGCACATCCTTGAAGACAGTCTCGAGGCTCTGCACCGTGCGGTCACCGATCAGCTCTTCATAATTCAAAGGAGGTACGTAGCTGCGCACCTCCTCCGGAAGATCCTGTGGTCTGAAATAACTCATCCCTGCATGCCGGTTCTTCTCCTTGAGCTCCTCCGACATGTATTTGTACATTTTATACTCCAGAAGACGCCTCACGAGCTCGTCTCTGGGGTCCTCTTCTTCGCCTTCTTCATTCTCTTCCCTGGGAAGGAGCATGCGGCTTTTGATATCGAGAAGTGTGGCTGCCATGACCAGAAATTCACTGGTGACGTTCATGTCATTGTGCTCCATCTGGTGCACATAATCCAGATACTGGTCTGTGATCGTCACAATAGGTATATCGTAAATATCGATCTTGTTCTTTTCAATCAGGTGCATCAGGAGGTCCATCGGGCCTTCGAACACCTGAAGTTTCAGCGGAATCGCCATCAGTTGCCGGTCTCCCCTTCTGTTACTCCTTCTGTTGCACCTTCTGCAGATGCTTCTGTTGCTGCCTCTGTTGCGCCTTCCGCAGCTGTTTCTGTTGCTCCTTCTTCCGAAGTCTCCTCAGAAGTATTGCCGCCTTCGGCGTTCTCATCGGAAGCCGCATTCTCTGTAGATCCTTCCGCAGAAGAATCTGCCGCATATTCTGTCTCCGCAGATGTGGAAACTGCGGCTGCCGCCTCTTCCGTTGTCTGCTGCGCCGCAGACTGCGGCCTGGTCTCTTCCAGATTTGTGACCAGCCATTTTTTGTCGATCTTTTCAAGAGACAGCACCGTCTTCTCATCGGAAGGAACGCTGCTCTCGAGTTCTTCCTGCATCTTTCCGATGACTATGGGAATCAGGTCGCTGTAGATTTTTTTATACATGGCGCTTTCGCCTTCGTCCGTATAAATAGCAATCAGCTCATCGTAATGCTCCGACTGGTAATCCCTGATCATGGTGACTGTTTCGTCCGAGAGCTTGGAAGAAGCTTCCGGGTCATAGCCCAGCGTGATCTTTGCCGTTACACTTGCCTTGCCTTCCTGAATCTTTATATCCTGGATCTCGAAGCTCTTGTAGGCCTTCTCTACAACTTTTCCCACATACTCGTCAACGGCCTTCTGTGCCTCTTCGTCCATATCTTCTTTCGATACGCCCATTGCCGTATAGAATGTCTCAGCGAGATAGTCCGGGTCCATGAGCTTCATCGTTTTGCTGTTCATGAAGTCTTCTGTGGCATACTGCGCAGCTGCATTCATATCATTATTGACCATTGCATTCAGAAATCCTTCTGCCGTCTCCGTAACAGCCTTCTTTTCGCCGTTGCAGCCGGTAAGGACCAATATCGTCAATGCGGTCAGCAGCATTGTGATCAATTTCCTGCTCATTATCATCCTCCTTGGCCAGATAGTTCTGTCGTCATCTTTTAGAATAACAGTTCTATCCCGATTCGTCAAAAAAAATGGTTAAAATACAGGGTTTTTTCATGATTTTCCGTCCGCGCACGGCTCATTGCACAATGAGCCATGACGCCAGGTCACAAGCCGTTTCACGGCTCGTGACCTGGCGCGGCATTCGCCGTATGCATCCGGGATGCCATGCGCCCGATTGTGAGCAAGCTCCCATCGTTCACATGGCATCCCGTCTGCGCATGGCTCATTGCTTCGCGCAAAAAAAGACTGCCGCAAAGAGCGGCAGTCCTTTTCTTCAGGCTGTGAGTATGATATTGTCAATGGTTCGCTCAGGAAGATTTTCAGGACCTGTCCGTCTTTCTCTGAGCGGAGCTGATCAATGATCAATAGTGGCAGTACATGAAGTACTTGTATCCCAGAGGGCTTGAGAAGTAACCCTGAAGCTCAGGATCCTGCATGTACAGATCTGTGTAGTAGTACAGAGGGCAGATGCAGCCTGTGCTCATAAGAAGATCCTCAGCCTTGTGCATCAGCTGATATCTGACGGTGGGATCTGTGCAGCTCTTGATGTCGCTGATCACGACGTCATAAGTCTCTGCCCATGTGCCGTTCTCGACCTTGGTCTCATAACCGAGATCTGTCAGATCGATGCTGTAAGCCTGTGTCTTCTGGTTCTCGCCCTTGCCGAACTGGCAGTCGTTGTTGCCGGAAGCGCTTGTCCACATATCCAGGAAGGAGATGGGATCATTGTAGTCGCCCAGCCAGCCGTTACGTGCGATGGAGAAGTTGCCTGCCTTACGGGTATCAAGGAATGTGTTCCACTCCTGGTTCTCAAGGTTCATCGTGATGCCGATGCCTGCCAGAGCGCTCTGCAGATACTCTGCGATGGCCTTGTGGCCTTCGGAAGTATTGTACAGATATGTAAGAGTAGGAACATTTGTGAACTTCTGAGAAGCCTCATCATAGGTGTAGTACTTCTTCAGAGTCTCAACAGCTGCGTCGAAGTTGCTCTGAAGAGCTTCGGGAGCAACATTGTAGTAACCTACGAATCCTTCGTTGTGGCCGGCGTTCTGATAGAATTCCTTGCCGTCTGTGTCTGTAAGACCCATGGCGACGAAGGAAGAAGCGGGAACCTGTCCGCCCTGTGCGACGCTCTCGCAGATGTAGTTGCGGTCAAACAGCAGGGAGATGGCATTTCTGATCTCTGCGCGTGCAGCCTCAGCTTCTGCGCCTTCAAGTCCGCTGTCAGCGGGAAGGATATCTTCGTTGATATTCCAGCTTACATAATATGTGCCCAGCTGGCCGGTAACCTTGAATGCATCGGGATACTCGGTCTTGAGGGCCGCGATCTCGTTTGTGGGAACATCGTCAATGAGCTGCCAGTCGCCGTTCTTGAAGTTGGTCAGCATGTTGTTGGCGTCATCGGAGAGGTAGAAGTTGATCTGAGGCATTGTGACCTTGTCAGCTTCCACATAGTTCTCGTTCTTGGTCAGAGTGATCAGGCTGTTGTGATCCCATGCGGACATGGTGTAAGCGCCGTTTCCGACATAAGTGGAAGGATCGGTTGCCCAGGACTCATTGGAAACAACATCTTCTCTTACAGGGAAATAGGACGGGAATGCAAGAAGCTCATTCCAGTAAGCGACATTGGTAGTTGTGGTAACGACCAGAGTCTTGTCATCGGGAGCTTCCACTGCAAGCTTTGCATCGGGATTTACATACTCGACAACGGGTTCGCCGTTCTCGTCGACCTGACCGGTCTCTTTGACTTCCCACATCTCGGCGTAGCCCTTGACTACCTCGAACATGTAGCTGTAGTCAGCGGCAAGCGCGGGGCTTGCTGCGCGGTTCCATGCAAAGACGAAATCGCTTGCCTTTACATCCTGTCCGTCAGACCACTTGAGGCCGTCCTTGAGGGTGTAGGTATAGGTCACGGTGCCGTCTTCGTTGACAACTCCTTCGGGAAGCTCTACTGCGCAGTCGGGAGCGATCACGAGATTACCCGCGTCGTCCTGTGTCCACTTCGCGATACCGGAGAACAGGTGCAGGCACATTGTAGCGCCGTCAACGGAGCTGTTCAGAGCGGGATCGAGAGTTGCGGGCTCGGAAGCCAGGCAGACACTAAGAGCCTGAGTCTTGTCGCCGGGGGTAGCTGCTGCCGCATCACCTGCAGCATCACCGGCAGTCTCGGTTGCAGCCGCATCGCCGCCGGAAGTATTTGCTGCGGAATCGCCGCATGCAGCGAGGCTGAGGACCATAGCTGCGCTCAGTACGATCGCAAATAACTTTTTCACTTTCATGTTTTTCTCCTTTCAAAGATAACCGATCGCTGTCAGCGGTCATCTGATCTATTTCACAGCGCGGCGGCTCGCACCGCCTGAAATGTGCGCATACGCCGCACTATGGAATCTAAATGGTAATACTGTTGCCGGTTCCTGTCAAATCGGCGTCGTTTTACGTAAGCTGCCAAAAGACAATATCCAGTCAGCTGTTGATTTCCTCTGTCCTGTGGCAGGCCACGAATCTTCCCTTTTCCACTTCCTTGAAGGGAGGCATGCTCTCGGAGCACATAGGCTTCGCGTAAGGGCATCTTGTGTGGAACGGGCATCCCGAAGGAGCGTTCAGCGGGCTCGGGATCTCGCCGGTCAGCGCGATGCGCTTATTGGCGCGCGCCACGTTGGGATCCGGAACCGGAACGGCGGAGATCAGCGCCTTGGTGTAAGGATGCAGAGGCCTGTTGTAGATCTCATCCGCGTCCGCCAGCTCCACCATTCTGCCCAGGTACATGACCGCGATCCTGTCCGAGATGTGCCGCACGACCAGAAGGTCATGGGCTATGAACAGGTAGGTCAGTCCCATCTGGTCCTGCAGTTCATCGAACATATTGATGACCTGCGCCTGGATGGAAACGTCCAGGGCCGATACAGGCTCGTCGCAGACGATGAAATCCGGGTCTACCGCCAGCGCGCGGGCGATGCCGACACGCTGTCTCTGGCCGCCAGAGAACTCGTGGGCGTATCTGGCCGCGTGCTCGGAGTTGAGGCCGACGTGATCCATCAGTTCCAGGATCTTCTGTCTTCTCTCCTCCTGTGACTTATACATATGGTGGACGTCCAGCGGCTCTCCGATGATATCCGCCACCGTCATGCGGGGATCCAGCGAAGAATAGGGATCCTGGAAGACCATGGTGGCCTTGGTGCGGAACTCCTCGACATCCTTGGGCGTCTTGATGGGCTTTCCTCTGTAGATGATCTCACCGGCTGTGGGCTGGTACAGATGCAGGATCGTTCTTCCCGCCGTGGTCTTGCCGCATCCGGACTCTCCTACCAGGCCAAGGGTCTCACCTTCACGGATCGTGAAAGAGATATCATCCACCGCCTTGAGGGGCGTCGATTTGAAGAAACCGGTATTGATATTGAAATACTGCTTTAAATGTCTGACCTCGATGAGAGGCTGTCCGCTCTTAACTTCTGTGCTCATTCGCCTTTCACCGCCTTTCTGACATTCATCCAGCATGCGGCAGCATGCTTGTCATTGATTTCCATCCTCTCGCAGCGCGCTCTCATGCAGATCTTCATCGCATTGTCGCAGCGGGGCGCGAAAGGACAGCCCTTGGGCATATTGAGCAGATCGATCGGTGTACCCGAGATCGGCTGGAGCTTCTCGCCGCTGTCATCCACTGTGGGAATGGAGCGAAGAAGTCCCTTTGTATACTCGTGGCAGGGATTGTAGAAGATCTCTTCCGCCGTGCCCTGCTCGCAGATGCCGCCGGCATACATGACGATAACCTCGTCACAGAGCTGGGCTACGACGCCCAGGTCGTGTGTGATCATGATGATGGCCATGCCGATCTGCTTCTGGATGTCCTTCATCAGTTCCAGGATACCGGCCTGGATCGTGACGTCCAGCGCCGTCGTGGGCTCATCCGCGATCAGGATGTCGGGCTCGCAGGCAAGCGCCATAGCGATCATGACACGCTGTCTCATACCGCCGGAGAACTCGTGCGGATACTGTTTCATTCGCTTCTCGGGCTCATTTACGTTTACGAGGCGGAGCATTTCCACCGCCCTTTCCCAGGACTGCTCCTTGTTTCTGTCCGTGTGCAGCAGGATCGCTTCCATGAGTTGCTGTCCGATCGTGTAAGTCGGGTTCAGGCTGGTCATGGGGTCCTGGAAGATGATGGAGATCTTGTTGCCTCTGACATCTTTCATGACATTCTCACCGGCACCGACAAGTTCCTGTCCGTCCAGCTTGATGGATCCCGAAACGATTTTACCTGTTCCCGCCAGGATCTGCATGATCGAGTAGGCCGTGACCGACTTACCGGAGCCGGACTCTCCTACGATTCCCAATATTTTGCCCCTCTCCAGGTTGAAGGAGACGCCGTTTACGGCGCGGACCTCTCCGGCGTCCGTGAAGAAGGAAGTATGTAAGTCTTTAACTTCTAATAATGCCATTGTTGTCCCCTCCCTTAACCGTTCAGCTTCGGATCGAATGCGTCGCGCAGACCGTCGCCGAACAGGTTCAGCGAAAGAACGATCAGCGAAATGACGATCGCCGGAATTACAAGCCTGTAAGGATAGGAGCTCAGGCCGTTAAGCGCGTCGGAAGCCAGCGAGCCCAGTGACGGCATGGGCGCGTTGACGCCCAGTCCCAGGAAGGACAGATAGCTTTCCGTGAAAATAGCGCTCGGAATCTGCAGAGCCGTCGAAATGACGATGACGGACACGCAGTTGGGAAGCAGGTGCTTACGGATGACCCAGCCGCCCTTGGCGCCCGCCGCCTGCGCCGCCAGTACGTACTCCTGCTCTCGCAGTGACAGGATCTGGCCACGCACAAGTCTCGCCATGGAGACCCAGTACAGAAGCGCGAAAATAATGAACAGTGAGATAATGTTCGAGCCGATCTTGGCGAGCGGCGTTCCTTCCAGCTTGCTGGCCAGTGTCATCTTGAGAACCGATGCCAGCAGGATGACCATGAGCATATCCGGCAGGGAGTAGATGATATCTACGATTCGCATGATGACCATATCCACCTTGCCTCCCGCGTAGCCGGAGACCGATCCGACCAGAAGGCCGATGACAAGGACGATGATACTGGCGAAGAAACCGACCGCCAGAGAGATCCTCGTTCCGTAGACAACGCGGATGAAGTAGTCGCGCCCCGCGGAGTCCGTGCCGAAAATGTGAGGGAATACGGACTGTCCCTGGTCCCTGAGTGCCTGCTCCGTCGAGGAGTACTCGAAGGGCCTCAGATTGTTGAATGTCGCGTCCACGGGCTTGCCGGGCTGCATGCCCAGCATCATCTCGTATTTGTAAGGCCAGAACATGGGCACGAAGATCGCCGCGAGCGTGATGATCACGATGATATAGAAGCTGACCATTGCCACCTTGTTCTTGCGAAGGCGGCGGATGCCGTCCTTAAACGCGGTCGTGGAAGGCCGCATCTGGACCATATATTCCTTTTCTTCCGCGGTAGCAGGGATGAAGTCGTCGATATTCACCTGCATACTCAGATTTTTAATATTCTCATTCACTTTGCTGCCCTCCGTCATTCCAGATTGATCCTGGGATCCACAACCTTGTACATGATGTCACTGACCAGATTCATGATGACGATGAAGGTCGCCAGTACGATCGTCGTTCCCATGATCAGCGTGTAGTCGCGGTTCGTGATGCTGTTGACGAATGCGCGTCCGATACCGGGCACGGCAAAGATCTGCTCCACGACCAGGGATCCGGTTGTGATGTAAGCGAGCTCCGGTCCCAGATAGGTGATGACCGGGATCAGCGCGTTCTTAAGGGCATGCTTGAAGATGATATTGGTCCTTGAGACGCCCTTCGCCTTCGCCGTACGGATATAGTCCTGTCCCAGAACGTCCAGCATGGAGGATCTGGTAAGACGGGTAATATAGGACATCGGGTACAGCATCAGCGTTATGACCGGAAGGACCAGTCCCGCCGGCGTCGATCCGTTCGCGGGGAAAATATGCGACCTCACCGCGAAGGCAACCAGAAGGAGCGATCCCATGATGAAGGACGGCATGGAGACAAAAGCCGTGGTGATGACCATGATGACTCTGTCCAGGACCGTGTTTCTACGCAGCGCCGCAAAGGAACCCAGGATGACGCCCAGTACCGTTGCGATCGCGGCTGCGATCACGCCCAGCTTGGCCGAGGTCTTGAGACCGTCTCCGATGATATCTATGACCATGCGGCCTCTCTGCTTGAGGGAGGGGCCGAACCTGAGCTGACATACGTCGGTCAGATATGTGAGATACTGCTGAAACAGCGGCTTATCCAGCCCGTACTTGGCTTCCATCGCCTTCTGTACCTGGGGTGTTACCGCTTTTTCACCGACAAAGGGCCCGCCGGGAACGGCGTGCATGATGAAGAAGGTCAGCGTGATGACCACCCAGATTGTGAAGATTGCCAGTACAATACGTTTGAGAATGTACTTCAAAGTTTTGGGATTCATTTCACTTTCTCCGTCTCTTTCTTTTTCTTATGTACTGCCTCTGAAAGTTCGCCCTTTGTAAAAAATAAGGCATTTTTCACAGTAAAACTGCGCTTTCGTTATGGAAATACACAAATATCATTTTATACTCTTTAATGCGTTAATACAACACTTAAACAAAGGCAAAAACTATCAAATTGATAATATTTATGCACTTTGCAATAAATATTATCAAAATATTGTTCAAATAAAGAGACACCTCCGTGCAGCCAGCTGCGCCGGAAGGTGTCTCCTTACCTCATGCTTTGTTCAGGGCTCGCAGGGCGAGCCGCCGCGGCGCGTGCGGGCTGTCCCTCGGACAGCTTCTTCCTTTCCACACGCGTATGTATATTAATTAAGGCTCGCAGAGCGAGCCGCCGCGCCGCGTGCGGGCTGTCCCTTGGACAGCTCCTTCCTTTCCGCACGCGTGTGCATCATTCAGATTGTGGCCTCATCGAGAAGGCAGATCTTCTCCCTGAACGGAAGAAGCCTCTCATCGTCCAGATAGACGGCCGCTTCGTCCGCCCTGTTCCAGTAATGCATGGGGAACAGATGATGGCACTCCACAGTGTTCAGAAACTCGACGATCGCGTTGGGAGCGCTCTCTCCGAGCCTTGGATCCAGCGGCAGCATGGCCGCGTCAAAGCTCCAGCCGCTGATCTTCTCGATCTGCCGGCGGTAGATCTTCAGGGAATAGGCGTTCTGATTGTCCGCCGCGTCCTTCCAGCGCCAGATATTGAGATCCCCCGCATGGAAGAAATTGTAACCGTCGCTGCTCACGACATAGGCGACGCCTTCGTCGTTGGACCTGATCGCGTACACGAGCGTATTTCTGATCTTGTAATGCCGGCCGGGCTGCACGTGGAAGATATTATCTCCCTTTCTCTCCGGCGCGGTGCAGCACTCCAGGACGTAATAAATCTCTTTGTATTTATTCAGGATCGACCAGATCCTGGGCGAATAGTGATCCGCGCGGCCGTGTGTGACAAAGACATACACTTTTTTCTCCGGATCGAAGGGAGGAAGTTCCCCTTCGTACCAGTCAAAGATTAGCACAGTCCTCTCTAACTCGATTATAAAACCGCTGTGATAGATGTGTGTTATCTTCATACTTGCTCTTCCCCGAATGCATTGACCTGCTCGTTCAGCCACTGTGCAGCGGCCGCAAGCCCTTCTGCAGAGAAATCAAATTCCCTGCTCCTCATGGTTTCGGGATTCGCCGCGCCGTAGGCGTACGGCTCGGGCCATACAGTTGCAAGAAGTACGGCGGGATCTCTCTGGTCAACCGGGGTGTAATGTACATTTTTCAGAGGCTCGCGCGCGATCCTGTAGCGGACTCCCGCGCAGCTTCCGAAATATGCCTCGCCATATTCATAAAAACTGATTGAATATAGTTCCTTGGGATCTATTTTCATACGCAATTACTTTCTTCCGTGACACTTTTTGTATTTTTTGCCGGAGCCGCAAGGGCACGGATCATTGGGAAGGATCTTCTTCCCGCTCCTCTTGTAGGTCACGCTGCCCTCTGTGAGATAGACAGGCTCCTTCTTGCGGCGAAGCGCCTTCTGATAGGCCTCTTCCATGCCCGCCTCCAGGGCGTCGCGGGGCACCTTGATCTCGTCAAAGGTCTCCAGCTTGTCCAGGATCGCGTTCCTCATCCCTTCGGGGCCCAGCATCTGCAGCTGGTCCAGGTAGGTCACGACTCTGATATAGGTGTGCGGATACTTCTCGGCTACATAGAGCAGTTCTTCTCCGTGGTTCTCTATATACCTTGTCATATACCACTCATAGGACAGGGCCGTCAATTTGTCGTTGGTGTCCTGCTCCTCATCGCCGGCGGTCGCCACGCGGCTCTCCGCGGATAGAAAACTCTCCATCATGGCGCTGACCGCGTTGTCTTCGTGGTACTCATAGGACTCCACCGAGCGGTAGGCGTTCTCGATGATGTAGTACTGCTCGCTGTTCAAAAGATAGCCCTGCTCCTCCACTTCCTTTACAAGGGAGCGGAAGGGAATCCGGAAGGTTCTCACAGGCAGCGCCGTGCTCAGGTAAGAGATATTCTGCGCCAGCTTTTTCTGCATTTTCGCGTCCATCTCCACCGTCGTCAGAAAGCGCTTATAGACGCCGATGTCCACCGTCAGTCCGACAGCGGCCGTGAGAGCGCCCAGGTACAGCACTCTGACAAAGCATCCGTCCAGAATATCCACGGAACTGACTTCGCGGGTCTCCTCCCAGCGGGTGATCTCTTTTCGGAAGATCTCCCTGGCTCTCTCTTTCTGTCCCAGATTCTCCACGCAATCGCCGTAGACTGTGTAAAAGAAGGGATGGTAGCTCTCCGGCGGGTCAATCTTCTCCAGAAGCGCCGCCGCTTTCTTATACTGCTGCTGTGCGTGGTAAGCCTGCGCCAGGCTGATCACCGTATTCTGGTCGCTGTCGCCGGCGTCCAGCGCCTCCTCCAGATACTGCTGCGCCTCCGGGAAACGCCCCTGGGACAAGAGACACCTGCCCAGCATGGAGAGCACATCCGAATTTCCGGGGAGCTTTTCCAGCATCTCTCTGCACAAACTCTCCTGTGCCTCGTAATCGCTCTCGTACTCTCTGTACAGTGCCTGCCGCATCTGCTCGCGGATCACCAGCGGAAGCTGCGCCGTGTACTGGTCGATCTGCTCCATGTAATCGTGCAGATCACTGCGGACAGTGATCGTTCCTTCTCTTTGTTCTGCCATGATAGATTCAATTATCCTTCTTGATTTTCGTTACTTTCCGTATTATTGGCGCTTTAAGTGTCTTCTGCGCCTTCGGTGTCTTCTGCGCCGTCCTCAGGCTTCGGTTTTCCCGCTGGTTCAGGCGCGCTGCCGCCATCGTCTGCAGGGAGATCTGCCTTGGCTCCTTCGCCATCTTCGCCGGGAAGCTTGAGCTCCGATACTCTGACGTCCTTGGCCGCTTCCGCCATTTTTTCCATTTCCTTGGTGTCTGTATTGTCGCCGATATCCGCCGACAGATCCATGACCGTGATCAGCATCATGTCGTCGTGGGTAGGGTTCTCCATCTCGGCGACGCGACGGGCCTGGTTCGTGATGATATCCTCAAACATGTTGCGGACTTCACGCGCGTTGGCAAAGTTCTCCTGCCGGAGCATCTTTCTGGAGATGATGCGGGCGCGGATCTGCTTCTTTGCCTCCTCTTCCACAACATAATCATACTTCTTGCAGTTGAGGTAGAAGATCTGCTCGAGCTCATCGATGGTGTAGTCCGGGAACTCGATATACTTGTTGAACCTGGACTTGAGTCCGGGATTGCTGTTGATGAACTTCTCCATCGGCTTTGTATAGCCCGCGACGATGACAACCAGATCGTCTCTGTAGTCCTCCATAGCCTTGAGGACCGTGTCGATGGCTTCCTGCCCGAAAGCGTCATCCTTCTGGGCGAGCGCATAAGCTTCGTCGATGAAGAGAACGCCGCCCATCGCTTTTTTGATCTGTTCCTGGGTCTTGAGGGCTGTCTGTCCCACGTAGCCTGCCACAAGGCCGGAGCGGTCGACTTCGATCAGCTGTCCTTTGGACAGCACGCCGATCTGCTTGTAGAGCCTTCCGATGATCCTGGCGACGGTCGTCTTGCCGGTTCCGGGATTTCCCGTAAAGACAAGGTGAAGGGATACGGGCACAGATTTAAGTCCCTCGTCCTTTCTCATCTTCTGTATTTTGGCAAAAGCCATGATCTCCTTAACGTCTTCCTTGATGGTCGTGAGGCCGATCAGGGAGTCAAGCTCCTCCATGGGATCCTTCTCGGGCTCGGCGGGCTTGGGCGGCTGTCCGCCTTCCGCCGGTCCTCCGGTCGCCGTCGCTGTGGGCTGGCCGCCCTCGCCGGCTCCCTTGGCGATCTGGCCGGGCACAAGGGTGGGATTTCCGGACATAAGAGAAAGATCTGCACTTCCCGTATTCCCGACCATACCGGCCAGTTCATCAAGCCCCTTTTTGTTGGTGTTAGTTATTCCCTGGGTGATCTCGTCCGTGCGCGCCATGAGTTCTTCCGCTTCTTTGAGCGCTTTTCTGGCGTCCTCAAGGGGATCGGAGCGCTTTTTTCTCGCCTCGTCGAGGAGCTCTGCGGCACTCTTTTCTCTTGAAGAGGATCCCTTCGAAGAAGATTTTGCGTCCTCTTTCTTCGGCGTTTCTGAGGAAGACCCGAACATATCTCCGTAGATGCCCTTGAGAAGTTTTCTCTCGGCAAGTCCCAGAGCTTCGAGCCTCTCCAGCTCTTTCTTTGTTTTCTTATCCATTCGTGCTCTCCTTTTCCCTGACTGTAAAGCGACTGATTCTTTTTCTTTTGCTCCGCGCATCATCTGTGGCGCGAACCGCTGCGCCGCACGCGGGCGCCTTTCATCCGTTCATATATTGTTCTGCAAACTCCGCAACACTCTCCGTATCTGCCAGAAACACGAATTTTTCCCGGCTCTCCTGATCCAGAAATCCTTCACGTACCATATGATCCAGGAGGCTTCTGAGCGGTTCATAAAAGCCATCCAGATTGAGTATTATACAAGGCCTGTCATTGTATCCGAGTCTGACCTGCGACATCACTTCCGCGATCTCTTCCAGAGTGCCCGTCCCGCCGGGAAAAGCAATAAAGGCGTCTCCCATCTCGATCAGCTTGGCCTTTCTCTCGGCCATTGTCTCCGTGACGATCAGCTCTGTAATCCCGTCGTGCTGCAGGCACGTCTCAACGAAGAACCCCGGTTCAATCCCGATCACTTCACCTCCGGCCTGCAGGACAGCCTCGGCCAGTTCTCCCATGAGCCCGATCCGGCTTCCTCCGTAGATCAGGCGGTGCCCCGCTCTTCCGATCCATGTTCCCAGCTTTATGACTTCCTGCGCGTACTTGGGATCTTTTCCCCGCGCAGAGCCTAAATATACAGTAATATTCATGTATTTTTTCTTTCTGACCCTGATTTTGAAGGCTCTTACCGCGCCATGAATCCTATTTTAACACCATTTTGTGCAGGTTAGCATCATAATAATGCAAATCGGGGCATTTTTATCTGTAACAAACCTGCACAAGCCAACCACGCCCCTACGGAATGAAAAAAGTATGCTGTTCGTCGGTCACCCAGGTCAGAAACAAACCTGCACTTGCCAACCATGCCCCTACGGAATGAAAAAAGTTTGTTATTCGTCGGTCACCCAAGCCAGAATCAAACCTGCACTTGCCAACCACGCCCCTACGGAATGAAAAAAACTTTCTCCTCGCAGGTCGCCCCTGTTCGGCACTTGTCTGAACTTCCCACAGTCCTGCAAAAAACAAAAAAATGACGTTTTCGGGAACCGAAGTTCCCAAAAACGCCAGTTTTTCTTAAAAACCTTACTTAATCATTCCTTCCAGCACGCCGCTCGCGGCCTCCAGGGCCTTGCCGATGCCGGCAGGGTTCTTGCCGCCTGCCTGAGCCATGGTGGGACGTCCGCCGCCGCCACCGCCGACTTCCTTCGCGATCGCTTTGATGAGGTTGCCCGCATGAGCGCCCTTCTTCACGACATCGTCGGTCGCCATGGTCATGATGTTGACCTTGCCGCCCTTTTCGGAGATGAGAAGGACAACGCCGCTGCCCAGTTTCTCCTTGAGCTGGTCGCCCAGGTCGCGGAGACCGTTCATGTCGACGTCTTTGAGGGAAGTGGCAAGGAACTTGACGCCCTTGATCTCCACAACCTTGTCCATGACATCGCCCAGCGCGCTCTGCGCTTCCTTGGCCTTGAGAGACTCGTTCTCGCTCTTAACGGCCTTGAGCTCTTCCTGGAGCTTCTTGATGTGATCCGCCAGTGTGTCAGGAGTAGCCTTGACAAGAGAAGCTGCCTCGTGCATCTTCTTCTCCATATCCTCGTAGTAAGCGCGGACATTGTCGCCGGTCAGCGCTTCGATTCTGCGCACGCCCGCTGCGACACCGTTCTCGGACAGGATCTTGAACTGGCCGATCTGGCTGGTGTTCTTTACATGCGTGCCGCCGCAGAGCTCGGTGGAGAACTCGCCCATCTTGACGACGCGGACTTCGTCGCCGTATTTCTCGCCGAACAGCGCCATGGCGCCGCTCTTCTTGGCGTCCTCGATGCCCATGACTGCGGTCTTGACATCAAGACCCTCGGAGATCTTCTCGTTTACGAGATCTTCCACAGCCTTGATCTCTTCCGCCGTCATCGCCTGGAAGTGGCTGAAGTCAAATCTGGTGCGGTCGGCATCCTGGTAGGATCCCTTCTGCTCGACGTGTGTGCCAAGAACGACGCGCAGTGCCTTCTGCATGAGGTGGGTCGCGCTGTGGTTTCTGCAGGTGTCGCGGCGATTCTTCGCGTCGACCTTGAGAGTGACCACGTCGCCCATCTTGAACATGCCGCCTGTGACTACGCCGATGTGCGCGATCTTGGAACCTGCCACGTGCTCGGTCTTCTCGACCTTGAAGGTGCTCTTTCCGCAGACGATCTCGCCGATATCGCCGACCTGTCCGCCCATGGTGCCGTAGAAAGGAGTTTCCTTTGTGATGATCGCGGCGCGCATGCCGTCGGTCACGGCCTCGGCCACCTCATCGGGCTCCTCGTCCGCTTCGTCGTGGAGCTGCGCCAGCGCGATGATCTCGCTGTCCTGGACCAGCTTGTCATAGCCGTCGAATTCGGAGCCCTTGGAAGCGTCCATCTGATCGTAAACGGTCGCTTCTTTGCCGCTCATGGAAGTCTTGATCCAACTGCCCTTGGATCTCTCGCGGGCCTCTGCTCTCGCCTTCTCAAATCCATCGACGTCGACGTCAAATCCGTTCTCGACCAACACGTCCTGCGTGGAGTCGATCGGGAATCCGTATGTATCGTAGAGGAGGAAAGCGTCGTCGCCGGACAGCTCTTTTTTGCCCTCTGCGCGGAGCTTCTCCATCATGCCTGCCAAAATATCGAGACCCTGGTCGATGGTCTTAGCAAATCTCTCTTCCTCGATAGCCAGGTTCTTGAGGATGAATACTTTCTTCTCCTCAAGCTCAGGATAACCGCCCTTGGATCCCTCGATGACCGCTTCCGCGAGCTTTGTCATGAAAGCGTCCTTGATGCCGAGCTTTCTGCCCTGACGGATCGCGCGGCGGATCAGACGGCGGAGAACATAGCCTCTGCCCTCGTTGCTCGCCATGATACCGTCGGAGATCATGAAGGTCGCGCTGCGGATGTGGTCTGTGATGATACGCACGGAGACATCCGTCTCGTGATCTTTGCCGTACTCGCAGCCTGCAAGCGCGCATACTTCATCTCTGAGCGCGCGGACAGTATCCACGTCAAACAGGGAAGCTACGTCCTGAACAGCTACTGCCAGACGCTCCAGGCCCATGCCTGTGTCGATGTTTTTGTGCTCGAGCCCAGTGTAGTTGCCGTGTCCGTCGTTGTTGAACTGGGAGAATACGACGTTCCATACTTCCATGAAGCGGTCGCCTTCGCCGCCCATGACGTCCTCGGGACCGTTCCCCCACTTCTCGCCGCGGTCATAGTAGATCTCGGTGCAGGGGCCGCAGGGACCGGATCCGTGCTCCCAGAAGTTATCTTCCTTGCCGAACTTGTAAATTCGCTCAGCCGGGATGTGCATGTCGTTGAGCCAGATATTATAGGCTTCATCATCGCCTTCGTAAACGGAAGGATAGAGTCTCTCGGGATCGAGGCCGACCCACTCAGTCAGGAATTCCCATGCCCACGGAATAGATTCTTTCTTGAAATAGTCGCCGAAAGAGAAGTTTCCGAGCATCTCGAAGAAAGTGCCGTGGCGCGCTGTTTTGCCTACATTTTCAAGGTCGCCTGTGCGGATGCACTTCTGGCAGGTCGTCACACGCCTCCTCGGCGGGATCTCCTCGCCTGTGAAATAGGGCTTAAGGGGAGCCATTCCGGAGTTGATGATCAGAAGGCTC
>JAZQCI010000067.1:0-21312 GCA_045546175.1 Lachnospiraceae bacterium
AACAGGAGATCCCGAAGATCTCCGGAAATGAGGAAACATGAAAAAAACACCCTACATCACCAGAGAAAAGGCAGAAGAGATAGCGAGAACATGGCCTACCCCTTTCTATCTGTATGACGAAAAGGGCATCCGCGAAAACGCGGAAGCGGTCAGGGAGGCGTTCTCCTGGAACCCCGGATTCCGCGAATATTTTGCCGTAAAAGCAACCCCGAATCCGTATATCATGCAGATCTTCAAGGATTATGATTTCGGATTTGACTGCTCCTCCCTTGCGGAGCTCATGCTGGCAAAAGCAGTCGGAGCGGACGGAAAACACATCATGTTTTCCTCAAATGATACGCCGGAAGAAGAGTACGCCTACGCGGCAAAGCTCGGCGCCATCATCAATCTCGATGACATCACGCACATTCCCTTCCTGGAAAAGATCCTGGGCGGAAAGTTCCCGGAGACCATGAGTCTTCGCTACAATCCGGGCGGCGTCTTCCGGATGTCCAACGGAATTATGGACAACCCCGGAGATTCCAAGTACGGATTCACCAAGCAGCAGCTCTTCGAGGGCGTCAGGATCCTGAAGGAGAAGGGCGTCAAGCACTTCGGCATTCACGCCTTCCTGGCAAGTAATACCGTGACCAACGAGTACTATCCTATGCTGGCGGCCCAGCTCTTCGAGCTGGTGGCGGAGATCCACCGCACTTTCGACGTGCACATCGCCTTCGTAAACCTGTCCGGCGGTGTAGGTATTGCGTATTCTCCTTACGATACCCCCAATGACATCCGTGTCATCGGCGAGGGCGTCAAGGAGGTCTATGACGCGGTCCTGCGCGACAAGGGAATGGGCGACGTGGCGATCTACTGCGAGATGGGCCGCTTTATGCTGGCTCCCTACGGCGCGCTGATCACCAAGGTGATCCATGAGAAGCACATCTACAAAGAGTACATCGGCGTAGACGCCTGTGCGGCCAACCTGATGAGGCCCGCCATGTACGGCGCTTATCACCACATCACGGTCCTGGGCAAGGAAGACGCTCTCAGGGATCACATGTATGATGTTACAGGGTCCCTCTGCGAGAACAACGACAAGTTCGCCGTCGACCGCCTGCTCCCCAAGATCGATATGGGCGATTATCTCTTCATTCACGACGCGGGCGCGCACGGCTTTGCCATGGGCTACAACTACAACGGAAGGCTGCGCAGCGCGGAGCTTCTCCTGCAGGAGGACGGAAGCGTCAAGGAGATCCGCAGGGCGGAGACTGAGATGGACTATTTCGCGACCTTCAGCCGCACGGATTTCTACGGCAGTCTTCAGGAGCAGTTTGGTGAATTGAGAGGCTGAAGCGGTGAAGAAAAAATATTTTTTCTTTGATATAGACGGCACGCTGACGGACAGGGCCACGGGCAAAATAGTGCCGTCAGCCATTCTTGCCGTGCAAAAGCTCAAAGAGGCGGGGCACTTTGTCGCGATCAATACCGGCAGAGCCCACTACAAAGCGAGAAAGTTCTTTGACGAGAACGGCTTCGACAATATGGTCTGCAACGGCGGCAAGGCGATCGTCGTGAACCGGGAGCTGGTGGAGAACAGTCCGCTGGTCTTTGAAGACGCCATAAAGCTCTACCACGAGGCGATCGACAAGGGATACGGCGTTCTCGTCGCGGATGAGGACTCGGATCTGGTAAGGACCAGGGACTTTCGCTTCTATGAGCAGGCCGGGATCCGGAAAGAGCCGACGACTTACGTGATCGACGGGGATTATGAGCCGGAGAAAAAGGGCATCATCTACAAGATGTACATCTCCGTTCCGCAGAGCGAAGAGAGCAGACTCCTGAATATTTTGCCCTCCGCAGAGCCTCTGGGATGCCTGTGGTTTGAGCCGGAATACCTGCTGATCCAGCAGGACGCCAAAAAAGAGGGCATTCTGAGAATGCTGGAGCTGGCAGGCGGAGAGAGCGAAGATGTGGTCGTGTTCGGAGACGACACGAACGATCTGGATATGTTTGCGGAAGAGTTTTACAAGGTCGCCATGGGCAACGGACATCCGCTTCTGAAAGCGGCGGCGGACGAGGTGGCGCCCGCCAATGTGGACGACGGCATCTATAAAGTATGTGAAAAAAACGGGTGGTTTTAAACCACCCGTTTTCTTATGGAGCGCTATCCGGCGCAAATATGTCAGTCGTAGATCTCGTCGCCTTCGAGCATGTAGTAGCTCATGCCTTCCATCTTGAGCATGGTATCGAGGTAAGCGGAATACTTTGTATCCCAGCTGCTGTAGGCTTTGTCGCCCCGGTGGTCAGTCAGATCATAGTTCTTTCTGAGATACTCGCCCATGTATTTGGTGACCTTGGCGACGCCGTATTCGTTGAGGTGGTCGCCCTCATCGCGGGTGTCGTGGCTCCAGTCGATGCCGATCTCTCTCCAGTTCTGATTGAGGTCGATATAGGTGAGCCCGCGGGACCCAGCATAATCGCCGATCGAATTGAGCCTCGCCGTGTCGTAGCACTTGGGAGAGCAGAGGCTGTAAAAAACTACCTTTATGTCATTCTCCTCGCACAGTTTGAGAATTTTGTCCATGTAGTAAGTGGAAAGATATTCGATCTTCTTCCTCTCCTGGGTGGGCTCCAGGTAGTCGGTGTCTCCCGTATAAGGCATAATGTGTTCGCTGATCAGATATCCCATGTAGTACTCGCGGATACTGGGCTTGGAACCGATGGCCTGCCACAAATTGTGATACCTGCAGAAGGGAAAATGGTACTGGAAAAACTCCGACAGCGCGGTCTGCAGATCCGTGAGCGGGTCATCGGAGCGCAGCATCATGTTGGATTCGATCATGATCAGGTCGGGATGCTGATAGCTGAGCCCGTGCTTGAGAAGATAATAGGCTTCCGAGGTCTTGGACGCTCCCTTACACAGATTGAAGGAAGTGTATCCCTCCTCGTGCCACAGGTCCATGGGGGAGATGCCGACCATGGCCAGGCTGTTTCCGATGTTATAGATGTCGATGGTATCCCGGGGGACCGTGGTGATCTCCGCGTACCGGGCGTTGCGGTCCTTGATCAGGCCGGCTGAAAACCATTTGCCGGGATTCAGAAGGATTCCTGCGGCTACAAGCATTAATGCCAGAAGAAGACCGAAGGCAAGGACCTTCAGGAGCTGCCTTGCGGTTACGGAATCCGATGAAGTTTGTACAGGTGCATTCTGCTGCATATGTTTTTTCCTTTATAACTGGACAATTCTGATTTTTCAGTATAATGCAGAAGGCGCGATTTGTCGAGTTACAGGGAAATTTTTGTATAAGACGTTTTCTTTAGACGTTTTCTTTATAAGAAAGGTTTTTTGAGAAGATTTGGCGGGAGAGTATTGCAAAAAAGGCATTTTAAGCTTAAGGTAGATTAGATATGGTTTAGTCAAATACTTTTGACCTTTAGCATAGATGTATTTGATCAGGATGAAAGGAGTGATCAGCTTTTGGAAACAATTCTTGACAGACTTGAACTTACAGAAAAGGAATATGGGAGCCGTTCCGCCGTAGATGACGGATCGGTATGCCTTACATATAAAGAGCTCGCTTCGAAGGCGAGAGGGATCGGAGGTGCTCTCAGCGCGCAGATCAGCAAGGGGGAGCCGGTGGCGATCCTGGCAGAGAAGAGCACGGCGACGCTGTGCTGCATGTACGGTGTCGTTTATGCCGGCGGTTTCTACGTGAGCGTCAACCCCGAGCAGCCCCCGGAGAGGATCCGGAAGATCCTGGATGTGCTTGAATCCAAGATCGTTGTCGTGGACCAGGCCAGGAGAGAGCAGCTGACGGCTTCCGGTTACACGGGAAAAGTGCTGTCTCTCGAGGAACTTTACAGCGGCGCCGACGAGATCAGCGAGGAGGCGGCCGCAAGGCTCGCCGCGATCCGCCCTCAGATCAAGGGAGAGGATCCGCTTTACGGCGTATTTACTTCCGGCTCCACCGGAAATCCCAAGGGCATCATTGTCGGGCACAAGTCCGTGCTTGACTTCATCGGCCATTTCACACAGATCTTCGGGATCACCTGCGAGGACATCATGGGAAACCAGGCGCCCTTCGACTTCGACGTGTCGGTCAAGGACCTCTACTCCTGCATGTTCACGGGCGCGGAAGTGGTTCTCATTCCCAGAGAGTTCTTCAGCACGCCGCCCAGGCTCCTGGATTACATTTGCGACAAGAATGTTACAGTGCTTGTATGGGCGGTATCGGCCCTGTGCATCGTCTCCGGCCTCAAGGGCCTTCGCTACAGAGTCCCTGAAAAGGTCAGGATCATCATGTTCAGCGGCGAAGTGATGCCGATCAAGCACCTGCAGATCTGGCAGGACGCGCTTCCGAACGCGGAATATGTAAACCTTTACGGACCCTCCGAGATCACCTGCAACTGCACCTATTACAGGATCGAGAGGAAGTTTGAGAAGACCGAGAAGCTCCCGATCGGCGGCGCTTTCCCCGGCAGGACCGTGTTCCTCATGGATGACGAGGGCAAAATAGTGACGGAGCCCGGCGTCTCCGGCGGGATCTGCTGCGCGGGCGAGTCCCTGGCGATCTGCTACTACAACAATCCCGAGCAGACGGCAAAACAGTTCATCATGTACGACCTGGACGGCCGTGAGCAGCGCGTCTACAAGACCGGCGACCTGGCTGCCTACGGAACGGACGGCGAGCTCTATTTTGCCGGAAGAGGAGACTTCCAGATCAAGCACATGGGCCACAGGATCGAACTCGAAGAGATCGAGACCAACTTCATGGCGCTGGACGGCGTGGCGAGAGCGGTCTGCCTCTTCGACGAGAAGAAGAACCGGATCGTCTGCTGGTATATGGGCGACATCGAGCCCAGGGAAGTGCGGATCCGCCTCAAGGAGAAGGTTCCGGCCTACATGGTGCCCGGCAGGATCAACCAGGTAGAAGACATGCCTTACAACAAGAACGGCAAAATCGACAGAGCGTATTTCCGCTCCCTTCTCGCCTGAACAGTAAAGAAAACAGGAATAGAAAAAAACAGAAATAGAGAAAACAGGAATAACAAGGAGTAATTATGGAACTGAGCAAGATTAAAGAAGCGGCGGACCGGTTCGGCACGCCCCTTTACCTGTTCGACCTCGACTGCATCAGGGACCGCGTACAGCGCTTCCGCGATGCCTTTAAAGGCGAGATCGGGCTCACTTATTCTATGAAGACCAATCCCTTCCTGACCCTGGAGATGTCCCGGCAGGTAGAGCGCATCGAAGTCTGCTCCATGGGCGAATTCCGGATCTGCAGGGACCTGAAGATCCCGGCAGAGAAACTTTACATCTCCGGCGTCCTCAAGATCCGCGAGGATCTGATGGAGATCCTTGAATACGGACAGGACACAGCCAGATATACGGCGGAGTCGCCGTTGCAGCTGCAGATGCTCTCGGACTGGGCAGACGCCCATGACAAGACTCTCAGGGTCTATCCCAGGCTCACCAACGGAAGCCAGTTCGGTATGGACGAAGATACCATCTGCGGGCTGATTAAGGACCGCGGCAGGTTCCCGCACATTGAATTCGCGGGCATCCATTTCTTCTCCGGAACCCAGAAGAAGAAGCTGAGCAAGCACGAAAAAGAACTGGCTATGCTGGACGCCTTCTTCGAGAGACTTCTCACCGAGGCGGATTACAAGGTCCCCGAGCTGGAGTACGGAACCGGTTTTGCCGTGTCCTATTTTGAAGACCAGAAGAAGAAGGAAGAAGACCTGCGCGATCCCGAGCATCTGGAAATGTTCCGCAAGATGGTGCAAGACATGAAGTGGAACGGAATTGTGACCATCGAGATGGGCAGGGCTTACGCGGCCGAGTGCGGCTGCTACGTGACCACCGCCCTTGATATCAAGGAAAATGACGGCAACGCGATCTGCCTTGTGGACGGCGGTATCCATCAGCTCAACTATGACGGCCAGATCAAGGGCATGTACCGTCCGCAGATGGCGGTGATCCCCGCGGAGCCGGCCGGCGACAGGCAGGAGAGAGACTGGAGCATCTACGGATCCCTATGCACGATGAACGATCTTCTGTGCAGAAGTTTCCCCGAAAAGATCGGCCTGGGCGACCGCGTCGTGTTCTTTAAGACCGGCGCTTACAGCTTCTATGAGGGAATGAGCCTGTTCCTGAGCCACGAATTTCCGGCAGTCGTTCTCTATGGTGAGAAAGAGGGATTCATTCCGGCGAGGAACCAGATCCAGTCCTATACGCTCAATATGGCAAAATACTGAATAAACAAATCGATCGTATATATGGCGGTTTTGATTTAAATAAGTTATTATAGTCATGACACATTAAGTTTTAAACAATTAGGAGGAATTATGGAAGAATTACTTGAGATCCTGCGGGATATTGACGACTCTGTAGATTATGAGAAAGAGACAGCGCTCATCGACGATCATATCCTTGATTCATTCGGTATCATTACCCTGATCTCCGAGATCGAGGAACACTTTGACATCGAGGTGGACGCTGCGGAGATGACCCCTGAGAATTTCAACTCTGCGCAGGCAATGTGGAAGATGATTCAGAGGCTTCAGGAGAACTGATTAAATGGCTATACATACAAACTTGTATCTGCTGGTATTTCTGCCCACGGTGCTGATCATATACCAGCTGGTACCGCGCAAAGCCAGGTGGGGAGTACTGCTCGCCGCCAGCTATGCATTGTATATTTCATTCAGCAAATATCTGGTGCTGCTCCTCATGGCGACGGCCGCGTTCACCTATGCCATAGGCAGATGGATGGACAAGATCGGAAATGATTGCGAAGAGAAGCAGAAGGAATGTACGGACCGCAAACAGAAAAGTGAAGTAAAGAAAGCTTTCCAGAAAAAGAGAGTGACGGCGCTTCGAGTAGGCGTGCTCGTCCTGCTCGGCATTCTGTTCTACGTAAACTACTACAATTTTGTGGCGCAGAACTGCAATATATTCCTCGGAAAGATCGGCGCGCAGCTTCCCATGGCGAAGGTGATGTTCCCGATGGGAATCTCTTTCTATACGCTGGAAGCAGTGGGCTATATGGCGGATGTGTACTGGGAGAGATATCCGGCTGAAAAGAACCTCGGGAAGCTTGCTCTTTTCCTGAGCTTTTTCCCTCAGATCATGGAAGGCCCGATCGCGCGATATCCGGACACATCGGACGCGCTGTTTGCCGGTGAACCGCTGAGAATGGAAAACCTCAATGAGGGATTTCTCAGGATCATCTGGGGTCTGTTCAAGAAGATGGTGGTGTCGGACCGTCTGACCCTTCTGACCAACCACATCTTTAATAACTACAAAGAGTACCACGGAAGTTTTATCGTTCTTGCGGCAATCGCCTATACGGTGCAGCTGTATCTCGAATTCTCCGGCAGTATTGACATTGTCATCGGCAGCGGCAAGTTCTTTGGCGTGACGATTCCGGAGAACTTTAACCAGCCGTTTTCGGCACAGAGCGCGGCGGAATTCTGGCGGCGCTGGCATATGAGCCTCGGAAACTGGTTCAAGAACTATGTGTTCTATCCGATCACCGTATCGCCGATGGTCAAGAACTGGAACAAGATGGCGAGAAAGAAATACGGCAAGTATTGGGCGATGGTAGGTACGTCGGCGATGGCGCTGTTCCCGGTATGGGTGGCGACGGGCGTCTGGCACGGAGCAGGTTGGAAATACCTGTTCTACGGTATGTACTATTTTGTGATTCTTTTGCTGGGAGTGGCACTGGAGCCGCTCAAGGAGAAGAGGAACAAGATGCTCGGAATCGACCCGAACGCCTGGTGGTTCAAGACACTGAGAATCCTCAAGACCTGGGTGATCATATTTACCGGCGAGCTGTTCTTCAACGCGAAGAACCTGACGGCGGGCTTCCACATGTTCTTCAGCATCTTCGGCAATTTCCACATCAGTTCGATCTGGAAGTACTTCCCGGATGTGATCACGGCGGGGGACGTATGGGCGATCTGTATTGGAAGTGTGATTGTCTGGATCGTAGGGTTCATGAAGGAGAACGGAGTGGACGTGAGGGGAAGGATCCTCAGCGCACGCACACCGTACAAGTGGGGCATTTACTACCTCATTATTTTCGCAATCCTGACGTTTGGAGCGTACGGAACAGGTTATCAGCCTGTTGACCTCATTTACGCCGGATTCTGATCATATTGCTGCCTGTTGCTATAGAGCTCTTCGCGGAGCTCTATAGTTTTCAGAGGGTTTAGAGATGACAAAAAAGAAACATATTTTGAATACAGCCCTGTTCGGCGTCCTGCTCCTGCTGCTGTTGACAGTCGCTTCGGCTATGATGAATCCGACCAAATGGTTTGATGAAAAGCTGATCCAGGACAGGAACGCGCGCACGGTGCAGATGATGGAGCAGCCCGCGCACACGATCGATGTCATGAATATCGGAGACAGCCTCAGCACAGCGGGATTTACGCCCATGGAGCTGTGGAGGCAGCAGGGAATTACTTCGTTCAATATCGGCGCGGACGGGCTGCGGATGGCGGAGGCCTATTACGCGGTCATGGAAGACTGCAGAGAGCAGGAGCCCAAATATCTGTTGATGGAGTCGCTGCTGCTGTTCCGCTATGCGACCGGCCAGGACCTGCAAATGGTACTGTCACAGCCTTTGTACCACACATTTCCGTTTCTTAAATACCACAATATCTGGAAAGCTCCCATCGAAGGCCCCGGGATCATGATTTATCACAGGGGATACACGGTAAATGAAAATGTCGGTGAATATGAGGGAGAAGATGAGTACATGGACCTTGACCTCAAAGAGGGCAGGGTTGATATCTCTTTTTTAAACAGAATGTATTTTGACAGAATCAAGAAATTCTGCGATGAGAGAGGAATCAGGATCATACTTTACAGCATGCCGTCAGCTTCCAACTATAACTGGGATAGGGTAAATGCACTCAAAGAGTTTGCGAAGGAAAAGGGCGTGACGTATATTGACCTCAACCAGAAAACAGATGAGATCGGGATCGACTGGGAGTGGGATACAAACGACGGCGGGGACCACATGAATTTGAACGGAGCCGTCAAAGTAGTGACGTTCTTCGGCAAATACTTCCGGGCGAATACCGACCTTGCGGACCACCGAAACGACCCGAAATACAGTGACTGGGACGAGGAACTGATCGAGTACGACAAGCTGGTCAAAGAGATGGACGGCAAGAGCTTTTCCGACATCTGGAAGGAGATGAAGGATAAAGAGTGGGACGAGAAATACGGCAATAAACAAAACAAACAAAAATAGTTTGAGAGTCCTGAGAGTTTTCGGACCAAGACTATGAACTTTCGGACTCCGGGGCTGCGCCTTGTTACGCGGACCCGGAGTCTTCATGAACGGAACAAAAGGTTAAAATGAAGAGTTTACTTAAGATCACGGGCTTTGCGAGTATACTGTTGATTACTATAGTGATCCTTGGCTTTTTATTCGACGGAGGAGTCTGGTATACCAGAGGATTCATCTCTGAGAGAGATGCGAGGCTGGCCGGATTCGAAGCGGAAGAGAAGGGACAGATCGACGTGATCTGTGTGGGAAACAGCCTGGGAATCTGCGGCGTAGATCCCATGTATCTGTACAAGAATTACGGATACACGTCCTACAACATCGGCTGCGAGATGCAGATGCCTGTCGAGACCTACTACACGATCAAAAGGACCATTAAGGATCAGCCGGTAAAAGTGATTCTCTGGGAAGCCAACAATATCTCCAAGCACCACAAGAACCTGGATGCGTATATCTCGCGTCTCGCGGAGGCGATCCGATTCAGGTCCTTTTACATAAAATATCATTACATCTGGAGAAATATCGCCGACGGCTATATACAGAGAAAATACTTCAAGGGTTTCTCCGTAAATGAGATTGTAAGGCCTTACACGGGCGGAGATTATTACGACGAGAGCGATCCCCACGTCGACGTATTTGCCCGCGAACAGTATTACTATTTCAGAAAGATCAAGGAGCTCTGTGACGCAAACGGCATAGAACTGATCCTGTACGGCGTCCCGTCTCCCGTCAGTTATAACATCAGGATGCACAGGGGAATCGCAAAACTTGCCGAGAAAAACGGGGTAGCATTCCTGGACGGCAACAGCGATCCGGAGCTGCTGCATATTGACTGGGAAAAGGATACCTTTGACGAGGGAGACCACCTGAATCTGTTCGGTTCCGCCAAGATGACGGAATATCTGGCGCAGTACATGGCAAAAAACTGCAGTCTTCAGGATCATCGCGGCGACCCGGTTTACCGCTCCTGGGATGAGCTGATCCCGGCCTATGAACAGGAGATCAAAGACATGGAGGGAACCGGATATCCCGAAATTGAGAAGAAGCGCAAAGAAGAAAAGAAAAACCGGTACAGTACAGAAGAAAAGCAGTAACTGACAGAAGAATGGTGAACGATCCGAATTTTTAGTGTATACTTTGTTTATGGGACGCGAAGTTGACTCGGGCGGGAAGTCTCCCGTCACCGCAGAGGGCCCGCGCTGCGAGCCTTGACGATATTGGCGGATCAATGCAATTTCAGAAACTGTAGGTTTTATTTATACAACGGGGGTGACAAAGTGTATAAAGATGGCAAGGTTTGGATGGGACTTAACGACACGAATGAGGAGATCTTCCTCCTTCCCGGAAAGGCTAACAGGCACGGTCTGATCGCCGGTGCTACCGGAACCGGTAAGACTGTGACACTCAGAGTCATGGCGGAGGCCTTCAGCGACATGGGCGTACCGGTCTTTATGGCAGATGTCAAGGGAGACCTGGCGGGAATGATGGCTCCGGGCACGGATACCGAGGATATGCGCGCCAGGATCGAGAGATTCGGCCTTAATCAGCACGGCTTCTCCTATCAGGGATATCCGGTGACCTTCTGGGATATCTACGGAGAGAAGGGCATTCCGCTCAGAACGACAGTATCTGAGATCGGACCGCTCCTCATGGCCCGTATTCTCAAGCTCAACGAGCTTCAGTCCAATATTCTTGCGATTGTCTATAAGATCGCCGATGACAACGGACTTCTTCTGATCGATCTCAAGGACCTCAAGTCCATGCTCAACTATGTGAACGACAACCGCAAGGAATTTGAGGCGGAGTACGGCAAGATGAGCCCGGCCTCCATGGCGGCTATCCTTCGCGCGGTGGTCGCGCTCGAGATCGAGGGCGGCGAAGTGTTCTTTGGCGAGCCCGGCCTCAATATCCGCGACTGGATCGCGCAGGAAGGCGGCAAGGGCATGATCAATATCCTGGACAGCGAGAGCCTGATCAACAACGGAAGACTGTATTCCACCTTCCTTCTGTGGATGCTCTCCGAGCTCTTCGAGCTCCTTCCCGAGGTGGGCGATCTGTCTAAGCCCAAGATGGTCTTCTTCTTCGACGAGGCTCATCTGCTCTTTAACGATGCGCCCAAGCCTCTTCTTGAGAAAATAGAGCAGGTCGTAAAACTCATCCGCTCCAAGGGCGTCGGCGTCTATTTCTGCACGCAGAACCCCAGAGATATCCCGGATGACGTCCTGGCCCAGCTGAGCAACAGGATTCAGCACGCGCTGCACGCCTATACGCCGGCAGACCAGAAAGCGGTCCGCGCTGCGGCAGATTCCTTCCGCGTGAATCCCGCCTTCAATACTTTCGATACAATTCTGGGACTCGGGACCGGCGAGGCAGTGGTCTCCTTCCTTCAGGAAGACGGCACGCCCGGCATCGCCCAGAAGACCAGGATCCTTCCTCCGCAGAGCCGCATGGGTGCCGTCAGTGACTTTGAGAGAGACCAGAAGATCAAAGAGAGCATCCTGTACGGCAAATATGCCGACAGCGTAGATCCGGAATCCGCGTACGAGCTCCTCTTAAGGATCGGCCTGGAGAAGGAAGCAGCGGAGGCAAAGGCCAAACAGGAGCTGGAAGCTGCCAAGCAGAAAGCAAAGGAAGAGGCGGAACTGGCGAAACAGCAGGCAAAAGAAGCCAAGGAAGCAGCCAGAGAAGCAGAGAAGAACGCCAACGCCAAGAAGCGCGCCGCCAAGACCATAGGCAGTACGGTGGCCGGAACGGTCGGCCGCGAAGTCGGCAAGACGGTAGGCGGGACGATCGGAGGAAAGTTCGGCAAGACGATCGGCGGAAATCTGGGGTCCTCCCTCGGAAGAGGCATCCTCAATACTCTGTTCGGGGGCTGATACCCGTTTCGGTGGAAATTCCACCGAAAATAATTGAGAGATTTCACGAAAGACAAACGAAAACACAGCACATCGCAGGATGGGCTGTGTTTTTTTGCATTTTATCCGGAAAAAAATTGAAGCGGAGTCTCCTCACGAACTATAATCATCGTATCGATTCCGGATCGGGCAACACTCTTTTGCCGCCGGAGCATCTGAGGTCTGAATCTGAATAGACCGAAAATCCGCGCATTTTCTGCGCAAAATTTCCAATGTGTCATTTATTTCCATTCTCGGGTAAGGCCGGCGCCGCGAGGATCCCGCAGTGAAGGCCGCTCTCATTATCCGTTTATCATACAGGCACCTGTAAAACCGTTACTTATCAATACTACTTTAAAGAACAGGAGTGAAGAGAAGATGAGCTTGAGAAGCAGAATGCTGGCCGTCCTGCTGGCAGCGGCGACGGCGTTTAGCGCGGCATTTTCGGGGACGGCAAATGCTGCCGGACCGGTGAGCCCGGATTCATCCGTGCAGGAAGAGTCTGAGTCGGGGAATCTTGCGGAGGAGACGGAGAAGGAAAAAGAATCTGAGCAGGAAAAAGAATCTGATCCGGAAAAAGAACCTGAGCAGGAAAAAGAGTCTGAACAGGATAAAGAACCCGGGCAGGAAGAAGAGACGGCGGGGACCGGCAGCAGCGGCGGAAGCACCGGAGGCGATACATCTGCAATTGCCGAAGAGCCGGAGGAATCGAATCATGCGCCGGCTTCCGACGCATCCGCAGAGGACGGTGCGGCTTTCGGAACGACTCAGGAAAACGCGAGAAGCGAGGAAGAGATGCGGGAGGAGTCCGGCCTGTGGGCGACGGACCGGGAGACGGCGGCAGAAATCGAGCCCGGGCTTCCGGCAGCAGGGAGCAAAGAGGCGGATCAAATGCCGGCTGCTGACAAAATGCCCGCTTTTGCGGCTGAAATACACTGCGGCAGATATGTGGTCAAGATCAATGCCGCGGAAGGGGTATTCCCGGAAGGGACAAGAGCAGAAGTGAAGGAACTCTCCGGGGACGCCGCCCGCCCCTATGCGGAGCAGGCAGAGGAGATAGCGGACAGCGGAGTGGCGACGGCCGTCATCGATATCCGGTTTACGGACTGGAGCGGCAAAGAGATCCAGCCGAAAGGGATGGTGGATGTCGTATTCGGGAACGCGGCGCAGGAGGACGCGCAGATGTCGGTCTACCACGCGGAAAAAGGAAGCGCCTCCGGTATGGAGAGAGTCCCCTGCAGCGTCGAAGGGGACAATGTGCAGATCCGAAATGACAGCTTCTCCCCCTATGTACTGCTGACGGCGACAAGTGAGCCGGACTGGACAAAAGGCGGCAGCGGGACCAGAAGGAATATATCGCAGCGGATCAGTCTCGTCCACAGGAATCAGATAGAATATAAGTATGCGGGCAAAGGATATGACGGGGCCGGCAACGACTGGTGCACGATCAGCTACGACCTGTATCTGGGCGGAAAAAAAGTCGGGACGGGAGTCTGTCTGGATCCGCTTCTGAGCGGTTACGAAATAGAAGGGAAAGAAGCGGGATCCGTCTTCGAGATCGACGCCCCGATGATGGTGAAGGCGCTCTACTACGGGGCGGACGGACCCGGAAAAAATGTCATCGAGAAGGCGGTTGGCACAACCGACACAAGTGCGCTTCGAATCGTCACCCATGTGGCGGCCGCAGAACTCTACGCGCGTCTGGGCTATGCCAGTCACTCCGGCAGCGGAGATGGATTCCGGGACGCCTCCAACAAGCTGAAAGATCACGTCTATAAATTCGTGAGGGCGATTGAAGACCTGCCGGCTCCCGACAAGTATTATGCGTATGTGACGGCGAATAACGGTTCCCGAAAGCAGGATTTCGGATTCGGCTCCTACGCGCTGATTGAGCACCCGGGCTTTCTGAAGATAAAGAAATCATCAGAAAACAGACCCCTCTCGGAAGGCAACAGCTGTTACTCCTTTACGGCAGCCCTCTATCAGGTCTACACCTCTGAGGCGGCAGCCCGGGCAAGGGGGACGGAAGGTATTGTCGACGGGCTGCTCTTTGCGATCAAAGAAAACGGAGAATCCAATACCAAAAGACTGATGCCCGGAAAGTATTACCTGATTGAGACAAGACCTGCTAATGGCTACCTGCTCTCCGACAAGGTATATCCCTTTACCGTTGTCGACAATGAGACCGTCACCGTCTCCGTCACGGATATGCCGGCCAATGATCCGGCGGGAATCGTGATTAATAAGACCTGCGGGAATGCGGACGGTAAAGACATCCGGAGCCTGGAGGGAACGCAGTTCACAGTCCGCTTTTACAGAGGCTTTTACGACGCTTCCTCACTTCCCGGCGCGCCGGACAGAGAATGGGTGATTCAGGCACTGAAGACAGAAAACGGGTTGTATAAGGCGGCGCTCGATGAGAAGCATCTTGTGAGCGGCGATGACTTCTACAGGGTGAACGGTCTGATCACGCTTCCGCTGGGCACAGTGACGATCAGAGAGACGAAGCCGGCCAGGGGATATAAGAATGACGGCAGGTTCGGTGATCAGGCGCTGTATATAGGACAGATTCGGCGGACGGCCCCCGACCGGGCACAGCTTCTGGATGTACAGGGGAAGAGAAAGACTTCCAACACGTTTGAGATCTCGGATACGGCCTATCAGCCTGTGATCAGAACGGAGGCGAAAGGCCCGGATACCGGAGATCACCAGCTTGCGAAGTCGGAAAAGGTGAGAGTCACAGATAAAGTTGCCTATAAGGACCTCATCCCGGGCCTGGAGTATACGCTGAAAGGTGTCCTTGTCAGGAAAGCGGACGGCAAAGCGCTGACCGAGGACGGCAAAAATGTGACGGCGGAAAAGAGCTTTACTCCGGACAAATCGGACGGAGAGACGGAGATGACGTTTGAATTTGACGCCGGAGCGCTTGACGGAGGAGGACTCGTCGCCTTTGAGGAACTGTATGAACCGGACAGAGAGAAACCGGTCGCTTCTCACAAGGACATTGATGACCCAGGCCAGACCGTTTTTCTCCCCGGATTGGCGACAGACGCCGCAGATAAGGACACAGGTGATAAGAACGCAAGGGCAGACACAGACCGCGTGATCGTGGACAGGATCAGCTATAAAGGACTGATCGCGGGAAAGACTTACGAGATCTCGGGAGAAGTCAAAATAAAGAGCGAGGAAGCGGATTTTGACGAGGCGAAAACCGTCCCTTCGACGATCACTGCCGCCGAAGGGAAAGGCAGCATCAGTTTCGACGATCACAAAGTGACATTCGTGCCGGAAGGAAAAGAAGGAGAAGAGGCGAGCGGAGAGCTCCTTGTCAGCTTCCTTGTGGATGCATCCGAACTGGCGGGAGAGGACCTTGTCGTCGGCGAGACGATCCGATATAAGGGAATCGACATCGCTGTCCACCGCGACCTGCTCGACGAGGGGCAGACCGTATATATTCCCGACGGCGGCACGTCGGCAGCCGATTCGGAGACCGGGGATCGGATAGCGGCGCCGGACGAGGAAGTAAAGATCCTCGATACGCTCACGTACAAAAACCTGATTCCCGGTAAGACGTATACCGTCTCCGGACGCGTGGTAAAAAAGAGCAGCGGCGAGGAGATTCCTTCTTCTCTGATCGACGCTTTTATAGAGAATAAGGAGAGCCCGGAAGAAGACGCGGCACAGTCTTCGGAAAAAACAGCGGGAAATGTGTCTGTCGCGGACAATACCGTTACCTTTACGCCCGGGAGCAAGGACGGCTCGATCCTGCTCACTTTCACGTACGACGGCAGTGCTCTCGCCGGGGAAGACGCCGTTGTGTTTGAGAGGGTTCGTCTGGACGGCGCGGATGTGATCGTCCATGAGAACTTAGAAGACGAAGCCCAGACGATCCATCATCCGGACGGTTACACGGAAGCTGTCAACGCCGCCTCCGGGGGGCATATGGCGGCTGCCGGCGGTCGCGTGACGATAAGGGACAGGTTCCACTATGAAAATCTCCTGCCGGGAAAAGAGTATGTGATCAGCGGAAAAGTGATGCGAAAGCCTGCGGAAGGCGAAAGTGCCCGCGAGATCGAGGCGGTCATGGTCGACGGGGACGGCAATGAGGTGCAGGAGTGGAAGTTCACCCCGGACAACGCGGACGGATATGAGGATCTGTATTTTGTCATCAATTCCGAGGAGCTGGCAGGCGGCAGCGCCGTCGTCTTCGAGACCCTGCAGCTGATCAGTCCCGATCTGCAGACAAGAGCGGTCATTGTGCGGCACGAGAACATAGACGACGAGGACCAGACGATCCATTTCCCGCGCGTCAGGACAACGGCCGTCGACAAAAAGGACAATGACCATCAGATCAGCCATAAGGGGACCGTCAGCGTTGTGGACAAGGTCGAGTATGAGAACCTGGTGGCTGGGGCAAAATATCGCGTGAAAGGCGTCCTGATGAACAAATCCACCGGCAGGCCTGCCCTTGCGGGAGGAAAAGAGATCACGGCCGAGACCGTGTTCACGGCGGAGGCGCCTTCCGGATCCGCAGAAGTCACATTCCGCTTTGACAGCGCAAAGCTCAGCGACGGAGACTATGTGGCCTTCGAGACGCTCTTTGAGTGCGGGAGCGATTTGAAGGAGGAGACCGAGATCGGCTCGCACAGGGACCTGCAGGACGAGGCGCAGACGGTGACGCGGCGCACCCCTCGCACTCCTCGCACTCCGCACGGAAGTCCCGGGACCGGAGACGGCAGTCATGCGGCGGCGTGGCTGTTGCTTCTGGGCATTGCGGCGGCAGGAATGACAGCTGTCCTGGTCCTGCGAAGGAGAACAAGTGCAGCACATGCGGAGCTGTGAGATAGATATGAGCTTCAGTTTTGCCAATTCAGTCTCACAAGCCGGCGCAATTTAAAAGAGGCTTGTCACACCCGCTCAGGAGCAAATTGATTCTGAGCGGGGCGGCAAGCCCCTTCCGTTTAATTTGTGAATTCCGTTGTCAAAGGGATTCCAGATCCCTGTAAAAGCCCGGATAGCTGACATCGACGCAGTGCTCGTCATCGATCACGGTCTCGCCTCGGGCGGCAAGCGCCGCTACGGAGAAGGCCATGGCGATCCGGTGGTCGCCGTAAGTCTTTATGGCGGAGCCGGTGAGCGGAGAACCGCTGTTTCCTTCGATGATCATTCCGTCGTTTTGGGGGACCACGGAGCAGCCCATGGCAGAGAGCCCCTTGGTGATCGTATCGATTCTGTCAGTTTCCTTGACTTTGAGCTCGGCGGCGTCTTTTATATAGGTCGTTCCCTCTGCGCAGGCGGCCATGACGGCGAGAACAGGGATCTCATCGATCAGCGCGGGAATGACGGATCCGCCGATCGTGACGCCGTGAAGCGGCGCGTAGCGGACGAGCAGGTCGGCGGCGGGTTCTGCCGTATCCTGGCGGATTCCCAGTATGCTGATATCGGCGCCCATAGACTGTGCGACCTCGATCATGCCCGCCCTGGTCGGATTGATCCCGATGCCGCGGATCAGGATCTCGGAGCCGGGAATCAGGGAGGCGGCGGCAATGAAATAGGCTGCGGAGGAGATGTCTCCGGGGACGTGGATCCTGCGGGCCTCCAGCTCCGGGCATGTCTTCGTGCGCGCGTGCCATCCGTCTTTGTCTTCGAAGGAGTCGATTTCCGCTCCGAAGGCGCGCAGCATCCTCTCGGTGTGATCTCTCGAGAGGGAAGGCTCCACGACTTCCGTGACGCCTTCCGCGTAGAGGCCGGCGCAGAGAATGGAAGATTTCACCTGCGCGGAAGCTACGGGACTGTGATAGGTGATCCCGTGAAGGTCTCTGCCCTCGATCCTGAGAGGCGCGCAGTCATTTCCGTTTACGCTCTCAATGTGAGCGCCCATACGGGAGAGGGGCTGCATGATCCGGCGCATGGGTCTTGTCGCTATGGACGCGTCGCCGCTGATCACGGATGTGAAAGGCTGGGGAGCCAGGATCCCGGAGATGATCCGGGTGGTCGTCCCGCTGTTTCCGGTATAAAGACTGACAGGGTCAGAAGCAGGGCGCAGCCCGCGCATACCTCTGCCGCAGACTGTAACCTTTCCTTCTTTCTCATTGACGGAGATCTCGACGCCCAACCGGCGGAAACAGTCTACCGTAGAGAGGCAGTCCGCGCCGGAGAGGAATCCGGTGATTTCCGTATTTCCTTTTGCTATGGAGCCCAGCATGACGGCACGGTGGGAGATGGATTTGTCCCCGGGCACGGTGATCTCGCCGCGCAGCGGGGCGGATCGGCTTAGTATTGTTCTCATATGTCTTGTAACCTCCTGATGCACGGGCGGGCGAATGAGGAAATGCCGTCTTCGGCAGTCCCCGCCCCGTGCGGGCGGCCCGCTGCCAGAGCCGTCAGTATACGGAATAATTGCGGTTTTTCAGAAGCTCGCGCGCCTTTTCAAGTCCGTCGGAAGAATGGCACTCGACACGCAGAACACCCTGCTGGTATTCGCGGTTGTGGGTGATGCCGATGTTCTTGATATTGATGCCCGCGATCGCGAGATACATGACGACCTCTGCCAGGACGCCGGGGCGGTCCTCGATGTCCACGTGCAGGATATGCACTTTTTTGATCGGGCCGCTGGAGACGTCCGCGAAACCCTCGCGGTATTGTCTGGCGCTGTCAAAAAACTGATTGATCGAACGGCTGTCCCTCTCGTCCAGCGTCTTTCTGAAGCGGATGAGATCGCCTATGTACCGGTCCAGGAGCTCCCTGATATTGTCCGTGTTGGTCATGCAGATCTGTTCCCACATGACAGGGGAGGAAGAGGAGATCCTTGTGATGTCCTTGAAGCCGCCCGCGGCGATGGTCTTCATGAACTGGCTCTCGTCGTCGCTCTCCTTTACAAGGTTGACCAGGCTCGCCGAGATGACATGCGGCACATGGCTGATGGCCGCCACCGCGTAATCGTGGCGGTCACAGGAGACTATGATCGGAAGGGCCCTTATGGTCTCTGCGAACTGGAACATCCACTCCACGTCCTCAGTGCTGACCTCGGGCTCGGGCGTGAGGATATAGTAGGCGTTTTCCAGAAGGCCCGACTTGGAATTTCTGTATCCGATGCGCTCGCTTCCCGCCATGGGGTGCCCGCCGATGAAACTGCTTTCCAGCCCGGCTTCCCGCACTGCCCTGTGAATATCCGATTTGGTGCTGCCCACATCGGTGAGGAGCATCCCGGGTTTTATAAAAGGCTTCAGGAGCCGGAGGTTTTCGGCGTTGTGCTCTACGGGCGCGCAGAGGAAGATGACATCGCACCCGGCAAAGCCCTCTCCGACGGCGGGAATGTATTCGTTTACGACGCCGTCGTCGATGGCTTCCTGAACGGTTTCCTGATGCGGCGCAAATGCAAGGATGCGGGCCTGCGGCATGTACTTGCGGATGGCCCTGGCGATGGAGCCTCCGATGAGGCCGAGCCCCACAAATCCGAATGTATCTCTGTCTGTCGTTGCTATTGTTTCTTTCATATGAACGGTCCTTTTTGCTGTGATTGACGGACGTTTTCAGGGTCCGGGCGACGGATCGGATCAGGCCATTGATGAGCCGCACCGATCTGTGCTGACCTAAACTATATTACTTTAACGCGATAAAGTCAATATAATTTCGGAGGGGCTTCAGAAGGCGTGGGAAAGCAATACTTTGACCCGTCTCCGCGGAAAATTCGGCAAAAAATACCGAAAGCAAAGAGCTTTTCGGGCAATCCTTACGCAAACTTCCCATATACTCCTTGTAAACAGAAGGATAAATTGCTAAAATATACAGGACTGTTTGTAGCTTTCATCGTTTATAGCTGCAAATAATCTAAAAAATGGTATAGTGGAGGTCTGGAAATGAAAGTTTATACAACCGATAAGATCAGAAATATCGTTCTTCTGGGTCACGGTGGTGCAGGAAAGACAACACTTGCTGAGGCTATGTGTTACCTCGCAGGTGTTACTTCGAGAGTCGGCAGAGTCGAGGACGGAAACACGGTCAGCGACTTTACCAAGGAAGAGCAGAAGAGAGGATTCTCTATCAAGACTTCTCTTATCCCCATCGAGTGGCAGGACTGCAAGATCAATATTCTGGACACTCCCGGATACTTTGACTTCGTAGGTGAAGTCGAGGAAGCGATCAGTGTTGCCGACGGAGCTATCATCGTTATTTCCGGCAAGGCCGGTGTCGAGGTAGGCACGGAGAGAGCATGGGAACTCTGTGAGAAATACAACATTCCCAGAATGTTCTTCGTTACTGATATGGATATCGACAATGTCTCCTATCGCTCAGTGGTAGAGCAGCTTTCCGAGCTTTACGGAAAGAAGATCGCTCCCTTCAACTTCCCCTTCCGTGTGAACGAGAAGTTTGCGGGATATGTCAATGTCATCGCCGAGAAGGCGTTTGAGTGGAAAGGCAAGGATGCTGTAGAGTGCGCAGTTCCGGATTACAGCCAGGAATACCTTGAGAACTACCGCGACACTCTGATGGAGACCGTTGCCGAGACAAGTGAAGAATTCATGGAGCGCTATTTTGAAGGCGACGTATTCTCTGAGGCAGAGATCAGATCCGCCGTCAGGTCCCAGGTCCTTGACGGATCCATCGTTCCCGTTGAGATGGGCGCAAGCACCATCTGCCGCGGCGTCTACACACTGCTGGATGATGTTGTCAAGTACATGCCCAGCCCTGAGCACCGCAAGGTGAGCGGCATCAACCTCAAGACCAACGAGATCTTCGAGGCGAACTTCGACTTCTCCAAGCCCAAGAGCGCGTACATCTTCAAGACCATCGTGGATCCCTTCATCGGAAGATATTCCCTGATCAAGATCCGTTCCGGCGTCTTCAAGACAGATGATACCGTCTATGACACAAACCTTGAGACAGAGATGAGAGTCGGCAAGCTCTACGTCATGCAGGGCAACAAGACGACAGAGGTTCCCGAGCTTCACGCAGGCGATCTCGGAGCCGTGGCTAAGCTCGGCGACGCGAGAACCGGTGATTCTCTTTCCACAAAGGCGGTTCCGATCCAGTACGGCAAGACTGAGATCTCCACACCTTATACCTACATCAGATATAAGGCTAAGAATAAGAACGATGTCGACAAGATCGCCCAGGCTATGGCCAAGATC
>JAZQCI010000068.1:0-14189 GCA_045546175.1 Lachnospiraceae bacterium
ACGTTGATGACTGCCGGAAGGCCTTCGCCGGCGATCTTGTAAAGGTTGGGGATCATCAGAAGAAGACCCTGGGAAGCTGTAAAGGTGGATGTCATCGCACCGGCAGCGACCGCGCCGTGCACAGCACCTGCAGCACCAGCCTCGGACTGCATCTCGGTAACCTGAACGGGCTGACCGAAAATGTTCTTGCGTCCTGCTGTAGCCCACTCATCAACATGCTCAGGCATTACGGATGAAGGGGTGATGGGATAGATAGTAGCGACCTCTGTATACGCATACGCGGCATGTGCAGCAGCCTCGTTACCATCCATGGTGAGAAACTTTCTTGCCATTTGTTTTCCTCCTGTTAATATTGCAGCGGTAAACCGCCAAGTTGTAAAAACCCACAGCTTATCTAGCAATATAATTCTAGCATCGGGTAGTGCAAAATACAATGTTCATTTAAGATTGTATTTCGAAAAAACCAGTAATAATAACGAAAAAACTGGTTTGTTACTTCTAACTATTGTGAAAGTTTCACAGGATTTATGAAGACGAAGTGACAAAAGAATGAAGAAAGTAGCTAAATGGAGTTAACAATTGCCGGCCGCCGCAGAGTTTGCGGCGCCCGGCTGAAATGACCGTTATTCATAGCTGCCCGAGCGTTTCGAGCGCGTTTCCGGTACAGACAGGTGTGCAGTGAGTGAGAAGGTATTGCTGCCGCGCGGGACTGACTTTTTCGAGCTGTCCGTATTCGGACAGGGCCGCCAGCGTGCTCTGCATGGCTCCGACCTCCTCGATCCCCTTCATCCTGAGAAAGAGGTAGAGCCTGCCGCTCTTCTCGTCGCGGTAGAGAGAACTGCTTCCGGTGTAAGCGGCGGAGAGGACCTTGGCTGCCAGGATCACGTCGGCCATGGTGTCAAAAGAGTAGAGCCGCGATGTGAGCAGCTGATCGCGCCGCTCTTTCATGGTCTGCTCGGCGCTCTTTTTGCCCGGCGCCGCTTTGGGAGAGCCGGTGTCGTCAGAGGCGTTCTCCTTTATTGATTTGAGAAGCTGGCTGAGCGGAGACGGGGGTTCCTTCGCAGGGGCAGCGTCTTTCTGTACAGAAGGTGCAAAGTTTGAAAATCTTGTATCTAATTCTTCGGGATTGTCTACTTTGGTGACGATCAGCACGATGCTGTCGGCGCCAAGGGGAATGGCCTCGATCATCAGGGGATAGTTTTCCGCGTCAAAGCCGCACTGGATCGCGGCCTGCTGCATCATGTCCCGAAACAGCGCGCGCGCTTTCTCGGAACCGTATGCGAGCTCACTGAGCCGAAGCTGTCTGCTGGCGAGGTCCTCCCCGGTGAGGATGCAGCGGATCTGGCTGCTGCTGATTTTCTCTATCTTCATGAAGTACTCCTTTACTGTTTAAAGAAGGGGCCGGTTAGTGACACTCTCCCATCCTTAGTAATATTTTGACGCATGCAGGGATTCCCCGTCAATGAAAAGTTGAGACAATCGGTAAACTGTCCGTATAAGCGCACAAAATTGACAGTGTCATTTTTGTACGAAAATCACAAGAATGGCCGTTTTCGGATTTTCGGTGACCAAGAGTGTTGTAGTCGGAAGACGGTTGTACTAGAATGTGTCTCGGAAGCAGATGAGACAATCTGTACCGGCTGGGAGGTGATAGCACACTAGCAATTCGAGACTTTTTCATGTCTATTAGCACTTTATAAATGGGACTTTCCCATTATCTGAAATCTATTGCCGGTCAGGCATAAAAGAGAATTCAGCATGATTATATTTGCGTCTGATTTAAAAAAATGTTTACTTATTTAATGGTACGGTTTCTGTGCTTCCCGGAGGCGGAGGCGGGATACGGCGGTACAAATCTCACGGAATTATTGTATCCTTCCGGTCTTGCAGTCTGCCTGCAACTCAGAATAAGATCGCGGGATCTTATGTCTTTTTTCATATCTCAAGTCATATAAGACCATTTCTTGGAACGCTTCGTATATCAGGAAATGCTGCAGGGACCCGCTTGCGGCAGACGGTATCGAAGCGTTCCGTCGTGTGTGCGGCAGTTGTGCAAGTTTTCATCTGCGGCTCCTGATGCTGAGAAAGACGGCGCTTTTAGCCGCTCAGGGATGCCAAATTCCTTATACTCTGGTATAATAGGCAGGTAAATTTGAAAGGAGTATATCAGATGAAGAAAGTATTGCCTACATTAGTAATACTGATACTGATCGGCGTTCTGGGAACGGTGTTCTACAAAAAATATTTTGAGAAGTATACTTACAGTGAAGAGACCGTAGATCTCAATTTGTATTACGAAACGGAAGGAGAAAACGATTATCCGGTAATCCTTCAGGATCAGTGGTCGGACTATCATGCCAGGAAGATCGGAGAACATTATTACCTGACATATGAGGATGTTTACAGCCTTCTTAATGACAGGTTCTATTACGGCGCACAAGACAGGGAACTCTGCTACTGCCTTCCCGAGACGCGCATCACGGCCAAGGTCGGCGAAAGCACATGGACCGACTCTTCGGGAGCGGAGACGAAGGAGGACTATGTGATCTGCGCGGAGGAGGACGATAAGATCTACGTCGCGCTGGATTTTGTCCGCAAGTACACAAACTTCTCCTATGAGGCGTTCACACAGCCCAACCGCATGAGCCTCTACAATGAGTGGGGAGAGCGGGAGGAAGCACAGGTTACAAAGACGACGAAGATCCGGGCGTCAGGCGGCGTCAAGAGCAAGGTTGTCTCGGAAGTGACCGAGGGAAGCAAGGTCGTCGTCATTGAGAAGATGGACAACTGGAGCAAGGTCGTCACCGAGGACGTCATGATCGGCTATATAGAAAACAGGAAGATGACGGAGCCTGCGGCCGTCGCGATGACGCTGGTCACCGACTATCAGGAACCCGAGTATAAGCGCACTGCCCTGGACGGCAAGGTCAACATGGTCTGGCACAATATCGCCGGGGCGTCGGGAAACACGACCTTTAACGAGAGGATCGACAGGACAAAGTCCGTCAATGTCGTCGCACCCACATGGTTTGTCGTCCTGGGTGAGACCGGCTCTGTGGAAGTGCGCGCCACACAGGACTATGTAGACGCCGCGCATGAGAGAGGCATGGCAGTCTGGGCCGTGCTTGACAATTTCACCGGGCCCGACGGCGTGCAGCAGTCTTTCCTCGCTTCCGATGAGGCCAGAACCAGTGTCATCAAGAAGGTCATCGAGACAACCGGTGAGATGGGGATAGAGGGAATTAACGTTGACATCGAGGGAATCTCCGAAAAATACGGAAGAGATTTTATCGAGTTCATCAGGGAGCTCTCCATAGCATGCCGAAGGGAAGGACTCGTTCTGTCGGTGGATAACTACGTTCCCTACAACTTCAACGATCACTACCGCCTGGATGAACAGGGCGTCTTTGCCGACTATGTGGTGATTATGGGATACGATGAACACTACGCGGGAAGCCAGGAGCCGGGGAGCGTGGCTTCCATCGGCTATGTCACTTACGGGATCGAAGAAGCCCTCAAACATGTGGGCAAGGAGAAACTGATCAACGGAATTCCTTTCTACACCAGAGTCTGGAAGACGACCGCGGAGGGCGTGAGCAGCCAGGCTTACGGCATGAACGAGGTGCAGACCTTTATCGCCAATCACGGGATGACGGTGGAATGGAACGCGTCGACGGAGCAGAATTACGCCGAAGTGCATGAGGATGACGCGACCTACCAGATCTGGATCGAAGACGCGGAGTCGATCGAGAGAAAGCTCGAGGTGATGCAGAACCATTCCATAGCCGGCGTCGCGCAGTGGTGCCTGGGAATGGAGAGCTCGGATGTCTGGGACGTCATCGCCGACTACATGGAGAAATGAGGCGCGGCAAGTGTTGAAGACAGAATATGTGACAATGAATGAGGCGTCCCCGGATCCCGAAGTGATCCGGCGGGCGGGACAGATCATAAAAGAAGGCGGACTGGTGGCTTTCCCCACCGAGACGGTGTACGGCCTGGGAGGCGACGCCTTGAATCCCGCCTCATCCCGGAAGATCTACGCGGCCAAGGGAAGGCCTTCCGACAACCCGCTGATCGTGCATGTCTGCAGACTCGAGGATATAGAGCTGATCGTGAGCGAGATCCCGCCGGAGGCGGAGAAACTTGCGGAGGCTTTCTGGCCGGGCCCGCTGACCATGATCTTCAAAAAGAGCGACCTGGTCCCGAAGGAGACAACAGGGGGACTCGACACGGTGGCGGTGCGCTTTCCGAGCAACAGGATCGCGCAGGCGCTGATCGATGCCTCCGGCGGCTTTATCGCGGCGCCCAGCGCCAACAGGTCCGGAAGGCCCAGTCCTACGGTGGCAAAATATTGCATGGAAGATCTGGACGGCAGAGTGGAGATGATCATTGACGGCGGCGAAGTGGGGATCGGCCTTGAATCCACCATTATCGACCTGACCGAGGGAAGCCCGGTCATCTTGCGGCCCGGCTTTGTGAACCGGAAGATGCTGGAGGAAGTTCTCGGAAATGTGGAAGTGGACTCTACGCTGATCACTCCGGACTCGGGGATCGCCCCCAAAGCGCCGGGAATGAAATATCGGCATTACGCTCCCAGAGGAGAACTGGTGATTATTGAGGGGGAACGTGATAAAGTAGTAGAAGAGGTCAATAAGGCAGCAGCGCGCAATGCGGAGCTCGGCCTGAAAACCGGCGTGATCTGCACGGACGAGACCGAGGAACTTTACAGAGCGGACAGCGTCAAGAGCGCGGGCCGCCGCAGTGATGAACTGAGCGTGGCCAGATCGCTGTTCCGAATACTGAGGGAGTTCGATGACGAGCAGGTCGACCGGATCTACTCGGAATCCTTCGGCGGAGGGAATCTGGGACGGGCGATCATGAACCGCCTCATGAAAGCGGCCGGACACAGGCTGATCAGGCTGGGAGACGGCGAAAGCCGCAGCGGCTCGCTCTGCGAGCCTTAACAACTTATTACAAAGGCATGGAGGACTAAAATGGCTAAAATCGTAATTATGGACCACCCGTTGATCAAGCATAAGATCGGACTGATCCGCCGCAAAGAGATCGGAACAAAGGAGTTCCGCGAGACCATCGGCGAGATCGCTATGCTCGAGTGCTATGAGGCGACCAGACAGCTGGAGCTGGAGGATGTTGAGATCGAGACCCCGATCTGCAAGACGACCGTACAGGAGATCAAGGGCAAGAAGCTCGCGGTTGTTCCGATCCTCAGAGCGGGACTGGGCATGGTAGACGGCATGCTGACAATGATCCCTGCGGCCAAGGTCGGACATATCGGCCTCTACAGAGATCCCGAGACGCTGGCTCCGGTCGAGTATTACTGCAAGCTTCCGGCTGACAGCGCGGAGAGAGAGATCTTTGTTGTCGACCCCATGCTCGCGACAGGCGGCTCCGCTCTGGCGGCGGTCGAGCTCCTCAAGAAGCACGGCTGCAAGAAGCTGCACTTTTTGTGCATCATCGCGGCGCCCGAGGGCGTCAAGGCCTTCACGGAGGCACATCCCGATGTAGACCTCTATATCGGCGCGCTGGATGACCATCTCAACGACCACGGATACATCGTTCCCGGACTGGGCGATGCGGGCGACAGAATCTTCGGAACCAAGTAAACCGGCGGCAGGATTTTCCCTGCAAGGAGCAGAGAAACCCGCACGCGGCCAGGCAGTCCGTTTTCCGCGTGCCTTAAACCACAGGGGGTAATTATGGCAGTCAAAATGACCGGCAAGAGAAATGATTATATCACATGGGACGAGTACTTCATGGGCGTGGCACAGCTGTCGGCCCTTCGCTCGAAGGATCCCAACACGCAGGTCGGATCCTGCATCGTGAGCAGTTCGCACAAGATCCTTTCCATGGGATACAACGGATTTCCTTCCGGCTGCTCGGACGATGATTTCCCCTGGGCGAGAGAGGGAGATACTCTGGAGACCAAATATGCCTTTGTCACCCACAGCGAACTCAACGCGATCCTGAATTACCGCGGCGGAAGCCTGGAGGGTTCCACCCTCTATGTGTCGCTCTTTCCCTGCAATGAGTGCGCGAAGGCGATCATACAGAGCGGGATCCGCACGGTCGTCTACGACAGCGACAAGTACGCGACGTCGGATACGACCATCGCCAGCAAGAGAATGTTTGACGCGGCGGGCGTGAGATACTACCAGTATCAGAGGACCGGCAGAAAGGTCGAAGTGGAACTGTAAAAAGCGGGCATAGACTTGGAAGAATATCAAAAAAGAGGCATCCATAACTGCGGATGCCTCTTTTTTTTATTGGAAATTTTTTACCGGAATTTTTTACTGGAATTTTACGCCTTCCGCGCGCGCTTTGTTGTAGCGCTCGACGATTCCGAGAATCTTTTCTCTGGGATCGAGCAGGTCGCTGATGGAGCTGTCGTGGTTGAGAGTATCGATGAGGTAGGCGAGATACTTGCTCATGCTGCAGCACATGTACCAGGGGCGGTCCTGCAGTTCGGGCCTCTGGTAGATCAGGTTGGTGGTGATGATCTTGTCGAATATGCCTTCCGCGTAGGCCTTGTCGAATTTCTCGATGCCGTCCGTGAAGAGGCCGAAGGTCTCGCAGATGAAGACTCTGCGGGCCTTGCGCTTCTTGAGGGCGCTCGCCACTTCGAGAATACTGTCGCCGGAGGAGAGCATGTCGTCGATGACGATCATGTCCTTGCCTTCGACGCTTGAACCGAGGAATTCATGCGCAACTACAGGATTTACGCCATTTACGACGCGGGTGTAGTCGCGGCGCTTGTAGAACATTCCCATGTCCAGGCCCAAGACGTTCGCGTAGTAGACCGCACGCTTCATGCCGCCCTCGTCAGGGCTGATGATGAGCATATGTTCGCTGTCGATCTGAAGGTCGTCGACGCTGCGAAGGAGGCCTTTGATAAACTGGTAAGCGGGCTGAACGTTATCAAAGCCGCTGAGCGGAATGGCGTTCATGACGCGGGGGTCATTGGCGTCAAAAGTGAGGATGTTGTCAACGCCCATGCGGACCAGTTCCTGAAGCGCGATCGCGCAGTCAAGGGATTCCCTGGCGGTGCGCTTGTGCTGGCGGCTCTCATAGAGATAGGGCATGATCACGGTGATCCTGCGGGCCTTGCCGCCGATGGAGGCGATCACTCGCTTGAGATTCTGGTAGTGATCATCGGGAGACATGTGATTGGTGATTCCGAACATCTTATAGGTCTTGCTGTAGTTGACGACGTCCGCGAGAAGATAGAGGTCCATACCGCGGACGGACTGTGCAAGAACGCCTTTGCCCTCGCCCGTTCCAAAGCGGGGGAGGTTGCATTCGATGATGTAGGAAGGTCGATTGTAGCCGACATAGGCAAGAGAATCTTTGTGTTCGCTCTCGCGTTCCGCTCTCCATCTGGTGAGATAGTAATTAATCTCGGAAGCCATCTCCTCACACCCGGTGACAGGAATGATTCCGAGTGATCCGGCGGGCATGGTATCCAGATGCCGCTTGTCGTGTTGTTTGATTGGTTCCATTAGCCGTCCTCGCTTTCTGACTAGTAATGAATTTTTTGGCTGCTGCAGTTTGTCTTATTGGTGAGCGGTGTTCCTCTGCCTGCGCTTAAGAACACGTATGTCGCTTCCTGTCAGTTTATAGAGCTCATAGTCGTTGGTGATCCTGGAAAAAACGCGGTCCGAGTAGCGGGCCTGCATCTCCGCAAGGGAGAGATTCGTGGAGATCACGGTCGACTTGCGGCCGATATGGCGCTCATTGAGGCAGGTGAAGAGCTGCGCCGAAATGAACTGATTGGTCAGTTCCGTGCCGAGATCGTCGATGATCAGAAGATCGCATCCGTAGAGATCGTCGGTAAACTTGCGCAGTTCCTCCTTGGTCCGCACATCGAAGGAGTACATGGACAGCCTGTCGAACAGAGCGGCCGCGCTGAAATAGAGGACCGAGTGGCCCGTCTCGAGCAGTTCTTTCGCTATGCAGATCGACAGGAAAGATTTTCCGGTACCTACTGTACCATATAAATAGAGATTGCGGTATACCTGATCGAACTGCGCGGCCATGCGCCGGCAGGCGGCGGAAGCTATGCGAAAGCGCTTTAAGTCTTCCCCATGATAATAGCTCTCGGTCAGAATGTCAAAGTTATGTTCTTTTACAAGTTCCCCGAGATGGGAGCTGCTGTAGAGGATCTCGATCTCTTTCTGTTTGAAGCATCGGCATTTGTTTCCGTCGACGAAACCCGTGTCGCCGCAGAGCGGGCAGTCGGGGCTGACGGTGAGATAATCTTCGGGAAAACCGTGGGAGACGAGGAGCTGCCTCTTTTTCTCCGCGATCTTTGATAATTCCGGGCGCACCAAAATGGGAGAAGCGGAAGTATTCTTCCCCTTTTCTCCCAATCGTGAGTGCAGATATCCCACGGCGATCTCCGAAACCTGTTCCGAGAGTTCCCGGTATTCGGGGATCTTCGCGTACACTTCATCTCTGCGCGCAAGAGAGAGCTGGTGTCTCCGGCTCTGTTTCTGCATATAGCCGCGCATGATCTCGTCGTACTGTTCTCTGGTCAGTGACACAAATTCTCCTTTGGGTTAGTTGCCCAGAATCTCTTTCTCAAGTTCGTCAAAGTCGTATTGATTCTGTTCGAACTGGTTGAACGGATTGGCGGAAGGCTTGACGCCGGAGCCCGAAGAAGGGCGTCCTTTCCGGCCAAAACTGGAGACGGCGCGCTCTGCCTGTTTGGGCGTCGTTATGCCGTGCTCGGCCCAGTTGACAGCAACTTTCTGAATGTAGCGGAAATCCTTCTTGCCTCTGTCGATGCAGTACTGAAGCAGATAATCGATCAGCGCATCCGAGAAATGGAGCTGTTCGGAAATATAGTATACAGATTCCACCTCGCTGGGCGCAAGAGGTTTTCCGATATACTGCTCAATGACAAACAGAAGCTGGGCCCGCTTCGCGCTGCTGCGGAAGGCCTCAATGGAAGCGGCGTCGGGATGCCGGAAAGAGGTCCCGCGTCCGGCCGGATCAGACGTGTCCCGGTCGGAAGCCGTATCCGCGCGGTCTGTGTCCCGGGCGGGAGCAGCATACTGGGAAGGGGCGGCCTGCTGCGGCGAGGCAGCGACCTGACCGGAAGTCGGATGCTGGGAAGGAATCGCCATAGCCTGGAGCCTGGGGACAGCGGGAGCAGAGCGGACAGTCTCGACCTGATCGTTCCGATCCTCCGCGACGCCGTCATTTCCGGCCGTGCCCCTGAAAGGCACGGGATAAGCCTGGCCGCTGCGGCCCGACTGAGGAGAGAGCATGCGCAGGGACATGAGATCTCCTGCGGCGCTGTACTCGAGCTCAATGAGTCCGCGGCGCTCCCAGTAGCGGAGCGAGCGAATGACTTCTCTCTCCGTGTGGTTGAACCGGTCGGCCATGTCGGGAATGCTGGTGGTCCTTCCTGCGTTCATCATGCGAAGAAGATACAGGTAGACCTTCAGCTGCGCGTCATTGGCGTCTTTCATATATTGATCGATAAAAAGATTAGAGACCAGGGTAGAGCCCCGATCGTTTTCGCTGTATATTGTGAACAATTCACAGACCTCCCGTAAAACAGGCAGAAAGACGGCGTGTAATTATCCGGCACGCGGGGTGCCGAACAGATACCGCAGTAGCCATTGGCGCGCTCGGTTTCCGCTCTGATACGATTTATCTCAGGGGAAGACCCCTCTGAGATAATGATGCACACGCGTGCGGAAAGGAAAAAGCTGTCCAAAGGGCAGCCTGCACGCGGCGCAGCGGCTCGCTTTGCGAGCCTTGAAATTAAGTCCGCTTCGGTCCGTTTCACAGACCTGCGTCAGGATAACATAAATTGATAAATGAAGTATAGCATAGGCGGTCGGGGCGTGAAATGGTCATTTTGTCCATAAATATCTGAGGAGCCGCGGCAGAGGGACCGCCCGCCCTGAATGTGGATAATGGGGATAACAGGGAAACATCTCCCGAAAAGCCCGTATTTCGAACCTTTCGGGAGATGAAGATATCCACAAAGGGCATGCCCCGCAGAGATGGGATGATGTGGAAAAGTCGCGGTGTTTACTGCCGGGAAACCAGAGAATGTCCTACTTCATTGATGTTTCCGGCTCCCATGGTTATCACCAAATCATTCTTTCGGCAATTTTTCAGAAGATAATTTTCAATTTCTTCAAAAGTGTCCAGGCACAGGCAGGGGTGGCCGAGCGCTTCGATCTTCTCTGCCAGGGTGTGTGAACTGATCCCGAGTGTGTCGGTCTCTCTGGCCGGGTATATTTTGGCGAGGATGATGTGGTCCGCCAGTGTGAGGGCCTTCGCAAAATCGTCCATCAGGGCCTTGGTCCTGGTGTAGGTATGGGACTGGAACACGCACCAGAGTTCCCTGTGCGGGAAGTTCTTCGCAGTCCTGAGGGTGGCCTCGATCTCCGTGGGGTGGTGCGCGTAGTCATCGACGACAGTGAAGCCGTTTACGGTTCCCAGGACCTGGAAGCGCCTCTCGGTTCCCACATATTTTTTCAGGGCGGCTGCTGACGCCGCGCGGTCGATGCCCAGCCGGTCAGCGGCGGCGACTGCGGCCATGGAATTGTAGACATTGTGCTCGCCGGGGACACTCAGGGAAATGGTCTGTCTGCGAACAGTCCCGTCTTTGCCGCGGGAGCAGAGCGTGTAGGTGGCGTGCGCGTATTCGTCGTAGGTGATGTCCTCGGGCCAGTAGTCGGCGGACGAATCGGGGCCGTACAGGATGACGTCGCAGTCGAGTGAGCCGCAGATCTGCTCATAGTCGGGAATCTGCGTGTTGATGATCAGGGCGCCGTCTTCGGGGATCAGCAGCGCGAACTTCCGGAAGGAGCGGCGGATGTCGTCCAGGTCCTTGAAGAAGTCCAGGTGGTCCGCGTCGATGTCCAGGATGATGCCTATGCCGGGGTACATGTCCAGGAAACTGTTCGTGTACTCGCAGGCTTCGGCGGCAAAATAGTCACTCTGCCCGATCCTGACGTTTCCGCCTATGCTGTCCAGTATGCCGCCTATGGAGAGGGTCGGATCGGTTCCGGCCTCCATCATGATCTCCGAGATCATGGAAGTTGTCGTGGTCTTTCCGTGCGTGCCGCTGATGGCCACGGGATTTTTGTAAGCCCGCATGATCTGGCCCAGGAGAACGGATCTTCCGATGTACGGGATTCCGTTTTCCTTAACGGCTATGTACTCCGGATTGTCCGGGTGGATCGCAGCTGTAAAGACGACGAGATCAATGTCGGGAGTGATATTCTCTTTCTTCTGTCCGATGATGACGCGGATCCCGTCAGCGGCAAGGTCGTCGGTAATGGAAGAAGCGGCGCGGTCGGAACCGGACACGCGGAAGCCTTTGCTTCTGAGGATCCGCGCGAGGCCGCTCATGGAGATCCCGCCGATTCCGGAGAAGTAGACGTGGATCGGTTTATTAAAATCGAGCTGATACATAGGCCCTCCTGATATGTTTTGTAATGCTTTTTTTGAGTGTTTTCGTTGTCGCCTGTATCATACAATAAGAAATCTTTCAAGTCAAAGGCGTATACAATTATGCGGCCCCAACAGAAAATTTTCTGGAAATTGTTTGTTATTTCGAATAATGATGAATATTTTGATGGATATAATGTACAGTTTCATTTCTGTAAGCGGTGTGATATAATATTCTTGCAAAATTTTATACGTTATTTTGTAAAGGATTTTGCAAAAACCATACCAGAGGTGGCAACATGATAGTTAAGAAAGAAATGATCGCTATGCTGCTTGCAGGCGGCCAGGGGAGCAGACTTGGAATTCTTACATCGAACATGGCTAAACCGGCGGTATCCTTCGGCGGAAAGTACAGGATCATTGACTTCCCGCTGAGCAACTGCATCAATTCAGGTGTGGATACGGTCGGCGTTCTTACGCAGTATATGCCGCTCAGACTGAACACGCATGTTGGGATCGGGATTCCGTGGGACCTCGATAAGAACGTGGGCGGAGTCTCGGTACTCTCTCCTTATGAGCAGATGCAGCATACGGAGTGGTACACGGGAACGGCTAACGCGATTTATCAGAATCTCGCATATATGGAGAGTTTCAATCCGGACTATGTGCTGATCCTGTCGGGCGATCATATCTACAAGATGGATTATGAGGCCATGTTGGACTTCCACAAGGAGAACAACGCGGACGTCACCATCGCTGTCATGCCCGTCCCTATGGAGGAGGCAAGCCGTTTCGGAATCATGATCACTGACGAGAACAAGAAGATCGTTGATTTTGAGGAGAAACCGGCGCATCCGCGCAGCAATCTCGCTTCCATGGGTATTTACATATTCAACTGGAAGACGCTGAAGGATGCTCTGGTGACCAATAAAGATCAGCCTCATCTTGATTTCGGTAAACATATTATTCCGTATTGTCGTGACAACGGATCTCCTCTCTATGCGTACGAGTTTAACGGATACTGGAAGGATGTCGGGACCCTGACCTCCTATTGGGAAGCCAATATGGAGCTTATAGACATCGTTCCGGAGTTTAATCTGTACGAAGAGTACTGGAAGATCTACACGAACAGCACGTCTAATGTGCCGCAGTATTTTGGCACAGAGAGTACTGCAGAGCGGACGATCATCGGTGAAGGAACTGAGGTTTACGGCAAGGTCTACAATTCTGTGATCGGTTGTGACGTGACGATCGGAAAGGGCGCGGAAGTGAGGGATTCCATCCTCATGAACGGGACCAAGGTCGGAGAAGGCTGCAGACTTTACAAGGTCATCGCTGCCGAAGATGTCACGATCGGAGACAGAGCGGTCCTTGGCGAGGGTTACGATATACCCAATGACACAAGACCTGATATTTACAGAGAAGGTATCGTAACACTGGGAGAAGGAACGGTGATCCCGGCCGGCGTCAGCATCGGAAAGAACGTGATGATTTCCGGTGTCACCACGGCAGAGGATTACCCCGGCAGCAGGCTTGAGAGCGGCAAAACTCTGGTGAAAGAAGGTGACGCGGAATGAGGGCGGTAGGAATTATCTTAGCCGGCGGAAACAGCAAGCGGATGAAGGAGTTGTCAAAAAAGAGAGCTGTGTGCGCAATGCCCGTCGCAGGCAGTTATCGCAGCATTGATTTTGCACTCAGCAACATGGAGCACTCCAGAATCCAGAAGGTAGCTGTCCTTACGCAATATAATTCCAGAAGTCTGAATGAGCACCTGGCATCGTCCAAATGGTGGGACTTCGGACGCAAGCAGGGAGGTCTGTTCCTCTTTACTCCTTCCTTCGCGGACGCCAGCAGTCAGTGGTACCGAGGAACAGCTGACGCGATCGCGCAGAATATCAGTTTTCTTAAGACATCACACGAGCCGTATGTGGTCATCACATCCGGTGACTGTGTCTACAAGATGGACTACAACGAAGTCCTTGAATACCATGTGGAGAAGAGAGCGGATATCACTGTCGTGGTCAAAGAAATGCCGGAAAACTTTAATGTGGAACGGTATGGCACAGTGCAGATGGACGCGGACGGACGGATCCGGGAATTCGTGGAGAAGCCCGTTGTCGCTCAGTACAATACGATTTCATGCGGAATCTATGTGATCAGAAGGCGATTGCTGATAGAACTTCTTGAGAAGAGCATGGAAGAGAACCGATATGATCTGGTTCAGGATATCCTTATTCGCTACAGGGGCCTGAAGAGAATCTACGGGTATAAGCTGCACAACTATTGGAGCAATATTGCGACTGTTGAGGATTATTACAGGACGAATATGGATTTTCTTAATCCGGAGATCAAGGATTATTTCTTCAAACAGTATCCGGATGTTCACTCGAAGGTCGCGGACCTTCCTCCCGCCAAGTACAATGTGGGAGTACACATCAAAAACAGCCTTCTGTCAAGCGGATGTATAGTGAACGGCACGGTAGAGAATTCTGTATTGTTCCAGCAGGTCTATGTTGGCAATAATTGTGTAATTAGGAATTCACTCATTTTGAATGATGTTTACATCGGAGACAACACTATAATTGAGAACTGCATCGTGGAGAGCGGCGACACCATTCAGGCAAATTCCTGTTACAAAGGTGAAAATGGTATAAGGATCGTGGTGGAAAAAGGCGAACGTTATACCATTTAGAAATGGAGAACGCTATGCAGGTGACGGATGTAAGAGTTAGAAGAATTGCCAAAGAAGGCAA
>JAZQCI010000069.1:0-17926 GCA_045546175.1 Lachnospiraceae bacterium
TGATAAGGAGGGGCTATGAAGAGGAAACTGGAAATCTCTGAGTTGATCTTTAAAGTCATCAGCTATACCCTGCTTACGGTATTTGCCCTTTGCTGCCTGTATCCGTTTGTATACGCGATCAGCGCTTCCATAAGCGGAAGGACAGCGGTTGAGTACGGCCAGATCGTGCTCTTCCCCAAGGACATTCAGTTTGACGCCTTTAAGCTGATGTTTAATGACAACATGTTCTGGAACGCGTATTCCAACACGCTGTTCCTGACCCTGTTCGGCACGCTCTGGGCAATGTTCGTCGCCATCCTCGGCGGCTACGCACTGTCAAAAAAGAGACTGCTGTTCAGAAAGACTTTTAACTTCTTCCTGGTTTTCACCATGTGGTTCTCCGCAGGTATCGTACCTCAGTACCTGAACTACCTGGCAACCAAGGAAGTGTTTAATTCCATGGGAATCATGGATGATAAGTGGCTCGTAGTTATCGCCATGGGTATGGCGGCCATGAACATCATCCTGCTTCGTAACGCTTTTGAGGGAGTTCCTTCCGAGATCGAGGAAGCTGCGATCGTCGACGGTGCGACGGAAATGCAGGTTCTGACACAGGTTTACATCCCGATGAGCAAATCCACGATCGCGACGGTAGCATTGTTCTTTGCGATTTCGCGCTGGAATGGATATTTCTGGGCACGCCAGATGATCTCCAACCAGAACGAGCATCCTCTGCAGGTATTTATCCGTCTGAGACTGGAGCAGTACACCGATCCCGAGCAGATGGCCGGCTGGAACAGAGCATTTGCGTCTGACTCCGTTATCTACGCTCTGATCGTGTGCTCGATTGTACCGATCCTTATCATTTATCCTTTCATTCAGAAATACTTTGCCAAGGGCACAAACGTCGGCGGCGTTAAGGAGTAATTGAGAAGCTTTTAACGGTAACAACGAGACTTAAACAAGCAACGATTCATATTCAGGAGGAATAATATGAAAAAGATGAAAAAGGCTCTTGCACTGGCACTTGCAGCAGCAATGAGCACAATGATGCTTGCAGGCTGCGGCCCCAGCATCCAGGTTCAGCAGAACGGCAGCTCCAGCGGAAGCGCAGGCCAGGACACACAGCAGGCTGCTTCCGACACAGGCGCGGCAACAGCTGAGGGAACAGGCGACGCAGCGGCAGCTCCCGCAGCGGCACTGACCTATGCTCCCGGCACAGTTCTTCGCATGGCTACCGGCTACAACAGCGAGAAGACAGGTCTCTTCTTTGACGCTGAGACAGCAGGAAGCGGAATCACACTGGCAGACGGCAAGACCTACAACGCAGGCGACCTCAAGCCCACATGGGTAGAAGTTGAGAATCAGCTGGGCGTTAAGTTCGAGAACAAATACCAGGGCAACAGCGCCAGCAAAGAGTTCGAGTACTGGAAAGAGCGTCTCACAGACGTAGATATGGTCTCCGGTACCGCTGCACTCCTTACCGAGAACGGTATTGCAGGAGACATGGTAAACATCGGCCAGTATCTTGACCAGATGCCCAACTTCAAGGCATATCTGGACGCTAACCCGATCGTACGTCTGTCTATCACAGGCGACACCTCCACAGGCGCGATCTACTTCAGCCCTTACTTCGACGGTGTTAACGATATCGAGCGTATGCCCCTTATGCGTATTGACTGGGTTCAGAAGCTTCTGGACGGCGAAGGCGAGTTCACTGCTGACGCCAGCGGCACGACCTCCGCTCCCGTTTACCAGCCTTACATGCCCACAGAGGGCAAGGTTGAAGTTGACGTAGTAAGCGCCGACGGAACCAAGGCCGAGAAGGTTACAAAGGACTATGACACAGCAGGCAACATCGTTGCGAAGATGAACGAAGCGGGCGAGATGGACGGCGTTACAGCTGTCAACATGCTCCGCACCTACATCGACGAAGCTTACGGCGGATACTACGGAACACAGCGCTCTGACCTGTTCGTAGGCCAGAATGCGGCATGGGACGCAGACGAGCTGGTAGCTCTTCTTCGCTGTGTAGTTTCCAACCCTCAGACACTCAACGGAACAGATTCCATCCAGGGCCTGTTCACACGTGAAGACAACAACAACCAGAGACGTGTAGATATGTTCCGCTTTGCGGGATCCCTGTTCGGCGTTCGCGGTCTTGAGTCCCGTCAGGATTACCTCTATGTAGGCAACGACGGTGCTATGCACGACGCCCGCCAGGAAGCTGATACTTATGAAGCTCTTAACAGAGTACACAACATGGTAGAAGAAGGCCTGATCTCCAAGGCATTCATTGACAAGTCCGAAGAGAATTCCGGAACTTATCTGGAGAACGACCTCGGCTTCATGCACTATGACTACAACCAGACACAGACCATCCTTAACGAGACCAAGCTCGACAAGGATGCCGGCGAGAAGTACATGGCTGTTATGGTTCCTGTAGCACGCTGGTATGACGGCACAAACGAAGACGGTGTTTACATGCACTTCACAGAGTCCTGGCGTTCCGTTAAGACAGACGGCTGGGGAATCTCTGTCAAGGGCGTAGGCAATGACCAGGATAAGCTCAATGCGGCACTCGCTCTGATCGACTTCGCATACACGGATAAGGGCATGATCCTTCTCAGCTATGGCCCCGACGCATTCATCAAGCAGGGTGAGACATTCGATTTCAACGGCAAGCAGATGCCCGTGATCGCCGATGCCACCAAGGCAGAACTCTGGGAGAAGGCAGACGGCAACTACACCAACTATGCCCGTTACTATCTCGGCTCCACTCTTTCCTTCGTAAAGAACCAGGCATTCGAGTATCAGTGCACAACTGATATCGGACAGGAAGGCGCAGGCCACATCTCCAAGGCTATCGCTCTCGGCGTTATCAAGCACCCTGCTCTGGAAGTTGCGGAGAACCAGTGGTACACATCCGTTCCTACCGTTCTTCCTACAAGTACGGTTGACAACAACACGCTGAGCGGATACACAGAACTGACTGAGAAGTTCAGCCAGCAGAAGGACGGCGACAACGTTCTGGTCAACATGATCGTGAACGGCTACGGCGCTCTTGATTCTTCCGTCAACGACGCGGAAGGCGCAGCTGCATTCGTTTCCGGCAACTGGAGCGGCAAGCAGTATCTGGCAATCAAGGAATCCGCTTGGCAGAACGACCTTTCTTACTATCAGAGCTCCAAGTGATCGGAACCTGAACAAAACGGATCTGAACATGATGCATACGCGTGCGGTGAAGATACTGCCCCCGGGCAGCACGCATGCGGCGCAGCGGCTCGCACCGCGAGCCTATAATCCTGAAATTAGCCGCGCCGGGCTGAAAGGCCCGGCCGGCTGAAACAGTAACTTACAAATGGTGGAGGTCATCATGTATAAAAAACAGTTGACAGTGCAAAAGATCCTTTGTCTGGCAGCTATCATCGTGAGTGCGATGGTATTCCTCTATGCACTTGGTATTATGACCGACCTGTATGACGCGTTATACGACACGATGCGTAATCCTAACGATGTATTCCAGACGGATGTTCCCGGTTCTGTAGTGTATTACAACATGCAGGAGTTCAACCGGGTCTTCCTCAAATACAGCATCGGGCTGATTCTGCTGGCCGTATTCTTGTTCGTCACAAATACGCATGTGCGCAGGAAATACTATATCGGCAACTATGTCGCGACAGGACTCTTTGCAGCAGCAAGCGTTGCAATCTCCATTTTCGGACACACCTATATTGAAATCTTCAAGGGGCAGTTCCTTCAGGTGGATTTTGCCGCGCTCAAAGAACACGCGGAGATGTGGGGCACGCTTTATACGGAGTCTACTTTCTGGTTCGATCTGCATTACTTTGTCTTTGCGCTGCTGATCATTGTGGCCGCACTGCTGGTAGCGAATGCAGTTTGGAAAGCAAGACTCATGAAAGAAGAGCAGCAGCTTCTCCGCGGAGAAAAGGGGGTGCAGGCGTGAATATGAACGATGATAACTTTATCAAACGCGACCGGATGCGTTTCATAAAGAATTCCCAGTCCGCAAACCTTTGCTATCTCGCGATCCTGTTCAACGTCTTCTATTTTGTGAGTATTTACAAATCAGACGTGGGAACTTACTACTACAATATTCTGATCGGTATCTCAATTGTGTATAACCTGATCTTCATGCTGGCAGTATTCCTTTCCTCGGAATCGGTAAAGAATTACGACAAGAAGTATTCTTATGTACTGGCGGTAGTAGGAGCTCTTCAGATCGCAAGAATTTTCATTATTCCTATGCGCGCTCATACCGCGAAGATCATGGTGAATAACGCGGAAGTGCTGGTCATGCACAGAGGCCAGTTCATGAGAGTCTGCATCTATCTTATTATCTCTGCAGTATGCCTTCTCGCGGCTGCGGCGATCAACTATAAGAAGTGCGCAGAACTGAGTGAGCATATGAAAGCAATCGGTGTCCAGAATTAAGTAAGGAGAAAAGACATGGCAACGTTGAACTTACAGCATATCGATAAGATATATGATAATAACGTTCAGGCAGTCTTTGACTTCAATCTGGACGTGAAAGACGGAGAACTGATCGTTCTGGTCGGTCCCTCCGGCTGTGGAAAGTCCACGACCCTTCGTATGGTGGCAGGCCTTGAAGATATCTCCAACGGTAAACTCATACTGGACGGCAAAGACATCACAGCAGCACCGGCCAAGGACAGAGATATGGCGATGGTATTCCAGAGCTATGCCCTGTACGGCCACATGACAATTTACGAGAACATGGCATTCTCTCTGACACTGCGCAAAGAGAATCCTAATGTTATTCACAAGAAGGTTCTGGCGGCTGCGGAGATCCTCGGACTCACCAGCCAGCTGAACAAGAAACCGGCACAGCTTTCCGGTGGTCAGAGACAGCGTGTGGCGATGGGTCGTTCCATCGTCCGTAACCCCAAGGTCTTCCTCTTTGACGAGCCGCTCTCCAACCTGGACGCCAAGCTCAGAGGCGCGACAAGACGTGAGATCCTGCTGCTGCATAAGCGTCTGCAGGCGACCATGATGTATGTCACGCACGACCAGACGGAAGCTCTGACACTGGCAGACCGCATCGTATGCATGTCCATGGGCCATGTACAGCAGGTGGGTACGCCTCTCGAGCTGTACGATGATCCCGACAACATCTTCGTAGCAAGCTTTATCGGACTTCCTCCGATGAACTTCTTCGACGTGACGGTAGGCGACGGCGTTCTCAGCGGCCAGGGCTTTACAGTCAAACTGACCGCTGAAGAGAAGAACACACTCGCTGCCTACAAGGGCAAAGAGATCGTTCTGGGTGTCCGTCCCGAGAATATCGAGGAAGGCCCCGAAGTACACGTGGATGTACAGAACAACGAGAACCTCGGCATGAACACGCTGGTTCACGGCTATGTCGCGAACGGTGGTCCCAGGATTGTCGCCAAACTCAAAGGCTGGAAGGTTCTGAAAGCCGGTGACGCGATTTCCTTCTCCTTCAAACGGAAGCATTTCTTCGACAAGGAGACAACAAATGCGATCAGAGGAGGTAAGTGAAGATGGAAAAGAAACAACCCAGAGGACTGAGCGAAGTTTGGCGTAAGTTTCTGGTAGCGCTCAAACGCAGACCTCAGAACATCGCGTTGGTATCGCTGGTGATCACTTTCCTGTTCTATGCACTCAATCTGATGTACATTTCGGATACGACCGCTAAGATTCAGGGAAGCGGAATGGGATTATGCGGTTTCTGCGTAATGCTCTTCTCCATGCTGTCCTTCATGTGTTTTATCAACGCGTTTCCGTACCGCAAAAAGCCGAACGTTCCGATGATCATCCTTATGTTCATCATGTTCGCGATCATCATCGGCGCCGATTATCTGTATCTGCAGCAGATCTACGCGGCTGTTAACCGCCCGGACAATCCGATCGTGGTAACAATGTCGACGATCTATGTCGCATATGCGGAGTGGTACCTGAGAATTCATATTATGCTGATGCTCATCACAGCCGCGCTGGTCATCCTGCTCCCTGTTTACAGCAAGATGATCCGCAAGATCAAGACCTCCATCGAGGTTGAAGACAACGGCGAGATGGAAGCGATCGACCTTTCCGGCGAAGCATAAGGCAGAGGGGATTCCCCGCTGAGTTATTCGATGCAGACGCGAGGAAAGAAAGATCCTGCCATCCGTGCAGCCGCGCGTCGCAGCGGCTCGCAGTGAGTGAGCCCTAAATCGAATCCTATTGGGCGGAAGCGCCCGGCTTTCCGCCGGAGCTTCTGCCCGCTTTAGAGCAGAGAACATGAGTAAAAGATCTGATAAAAACAAAAACCGCAAGCCAGACGTCTCCAAGGAAGCGAACTATTACAAGCTCAAGACCAAGGCGGTCCAGGACCTTGTGGAAGCGGATGAGAGCAATTCCCCGGAAGTTTCGGAGGAAGAGCTCAATAAGTACCGGTCCGGTCCCAAGATTAAAGTGGCGGACTGGGTCAAGATCCTGCTTCTTAAATGGTGGTTTGCGGGCGCCGTGTGTTTCTTCTTCATATGGGGACTGAGCGGATATATGTCAAATATGCTGGATACGCTTTTCGTGACGGGCTTCGCCATGGGAGTCGTGACCGACCTTCTGACAAATAACGCGCTGCGATTCTTTGAACCGACGCCGGGTGCCAATGACCGCTACATCATGGTCACAAAGCGGGGCTTTGTCAGTTTCTTTCTCAACATTCTCTACGCGTTTATAGTGCTTTTCTTTGTCTACTGTATCTATGCGGTCATCAACTATACGCTGACCCGCATCAGCGGCAACACAGATACGATTCCGCTGGGCGTGGAACCGATCCTGTTCGGCCTTTTCTATCTGGGCGTCGATCAGCTGCTGATTTGGTGCAAGCTGACAATAGTGGACATTTTCAGAAAGGCAAGGAATGTAAACGGCTCGCGAAGCGAGTCATAAAGAGGAGTCGTTATGATCAGGATCCTCCATTTAGGAAGCAGTTCCGTCTGTATGGAACTGCAGGGTGACAGCCCATACTACGCACCTGAAGAATACACTGTCTCGATGGGAGGCAGGGCTGTTCTCAGAGGCAATACGAACGTATTCTCGCTGTTTGAACTGAGTCCGGACACGGAGTATACCGCCGTGGTCGAGTACAAGGGACAGATAGAGGAAGTCGTTTTTAAGACGAAAGCGGAGACCTGCTGCGTCAGCGTCAAAGATTTCGGCGCGGTCGGAGACGGCGTTCACGATGATACGCAGGCGATCCAGGCTGCAGTGAACTTTGTGCCTGAGGGCGGCAGAATCTATTTCCCGGCGGGAACTTATCTGTCCCTGCCCATCGCGCTCAGAAGCCACATCACACTGGAACTGAGCGAGAAAGCGGTCCTTCTGGGATCTACGGACAGAGAGAGATACCCGATCCTGGCAGAAGTCGCAAAGGATCCCTTTACGGGGAAGGAGACACCTCTGTCTTCTTTCGAAGGCAACGAAGTGCCCGCCTATATGTCTCTTCTGCACGGCGCTTACGCAAAGGATATCACCATTGTGGGGCGCGGTCGGATCGACGGAAACGGACAGAACGGAGACTGGTGGAAGGACTTTGAAAACTTCCCGGCCATGCGGCCCAGAGTAGTCTTTCTCAACCGCTGCGAGGATGTGACCTTCCACGGCGTGACAGTCGCGAACGGTCCCTCCTGGCATATGCATCCTTTCTTCTCCAAAAAGATCGGCCTGTACGATCTGTATATCGAGGCGCCCAAGGACAGCCCCAATACGGATGCGATCGATCCCGAGAGCTGCGATCAGGTCGAGATCATCGGCTGCCGTTTCTCGGTGGGAGATGACTGCATTGCCATCAAATCGAACAAAATAGAGATGGCCCGCAAATATCGCACACCAGCTGATCACCACACGATCCGCAACTGCCTGATGGACTTCGGACACGGCGCTCTTACGCTGGGAAGCGAACTGGCAGGCGGAATCAGGAATGTGAGTGTTACAAAATGCCTTTTCCATGCGACCGACAGAGGGCTTCGCATCAAGTCCCGCAGAGGAAGAGGAAAAGACAGCATCATAACGAATGTATTATTTGACAATATCCGCATGGACGGGGTTCTGACACCCATCGTCATCAACTTGTGGTATAACTGCTGCGATCCGGACAGATTTACGGAGTATGTGTGGTCGAGAGAGCACCTTCCCGTGGACGACCGCACGCCTCATTTGGGAACTTTCTGTTTCCGGAACATGGTATGCACGGACGCGGAAGCGGCGGCCTGCTATATAGACGGTCTGCCGGAGAGCCCGATTGACAAGGTAATTTTGGAGAACATCTCTATTTCCTTCGCGGAAGACGCGAAGCCGCACGTGCCGGCCATGCAGAATTTTGCCAAGGAGAGATGCAAACTCGGCCTGTATCTGGACAACGTCAAAGAGATCGAGATCCGGAACGTGAAGATGAAAGGGCAGGTAGGAGAGATGGTGGTCGCGGACCACTACGAAAAGATTATTACGGAAGGATTTGAACAGGTATGACGGATTTTAGCAGAATCGACGCCTATGTGCTGCGACTGATCGAGGAGTCCGAGCCCGAACGCACCGCTTGGAATCTTGAAAAGATCAGGGAGGGCAAGAAGGTCACCTGGAACTATATCGACGGCTGCATGCTGACGGCACTGATGGAAATGACTTCCATTACGGGAGACGAGAGATATGCCGCTTTCGCCGAGCAGGTCATCGACCACTTTGTGGAAGAAGACGGCACGATCAAGACTTTGCAGCCCGAGAAGGCAAATCTTGACGATATCAATGAAGGAAGAGTGCTCTTCGCGCTCTACAAAAAGACCGGAAACGAGAAGTACCGCCTGGCCGCGGACCGTCTTATGGAGCAGCTGAAAGCACAGCCCAGGACGTTCGAGGGGAATTTCTGGCACAAGGCCATTTATCCCAATCAGGTCTGGCTGGACGGCATCTACATGGCACAGCCGTTCTACGCGCTGTACGTCAAGAACTTCGGAGACGGAGACTACTCGGATACGGTAAACCAGATCAAAAATGTACATGACAAAATGCGCTCCGAGGAGAAAGGCCTCTATTTCCACGGATACGACGCCTCAAGGAAAGCCTTCTGGGCTGACCCTGTGACGGGCTGTTCGAAGAACTTCTGGCTCCGTTCTCTGGGATGGTTTGCAGTGGCGCTCGCCGATCTCGTCGAGATCCTCCCCGAGGGAGAGAGTAGAGACGAACTTATATCCATCTTCAGGGAGCTCATGGAGAGCATGATTTCTTACGCCGACCCGGTCTCCGGTATGTACTGGCAGGTCCCGGACATGCAGGGGCGGGAAGGAAACTATGAGGAGACCAGCGGAAGCGCTATGATGGCTTACGCCATGCTCAAGGGCGCGAGAGAAGGTGTCCTGCCTCAGAGTTTTGCCGAGCAGGGTGAAAAGACATTTACCGGTATTATGGACCGCTACCTTACATTTACCGAGACAGGGCTCAACCTTGGCGGAATCTGCCTGGTCGCGGGGCTGGGACCGGAAAACAACAGGCGCAGGGACGGATCTTACGCCTATTATGTCTCTGAACCCATTGTAGAAAATGATGCGAAAGGAGTTGCGCCTTTCGTCCTGGCATATACGGAAATCAAGAGAAAAAAGGAAGCGGATTGATGAACGACATCATTTATGTGGGAAGGCATGCGCTTACATTGCGTGTATCAGATCACGCACATGAGAGCTGGGAACTCATCTATTGCACAAGCGGCAGCGGTGAGATCCGCTTTGACGACCGGACTCTTTCCTATTGCAAAGACAGTGTCGTCATTATTCCACCCATGGTTTCCCATTCGAATTGGAGTGATGCGGGTTTCACGAATATACATGTAAATATCGTGGATTCGACCCTTAATTTCAAAGAGCCGGTCATTTTGTCCTGCTCCTCCAATGATTTCCTCAGGCAGGCGTTTGAAGCGGCATTCTATTATTACTCAAATAACGGAATCGGCAGAACAACGCTGCTCCCTGTTTATGGTCAGCTGATCGCGGCTACGGCGCACATGCTGGCGTCGGATATCGCGCACAGCGAAGTAGTGCAGCAGATCATAAATGACATACTAAAAAATTATCCCGATGCGGATTACGACCTGAACGCGTATCTGCAGAGCCTGCCTTTCAGCTTTGAATATCTCAAAAAGATGTTCAAGAATGAGGTGGGGATGACCCCCAGGCAGTACCTGACAGATAAGAGACTGGAAAATGCAGCCAATAATCTGGCACTTTCCGGCTGCGGATCCAGCATCTCACAGATCGCAAGGCAGAGCGGGTTTCAGGAGCCCCTGTATTTTTCCCGTCTGTTCAAGAAGAAATACGGCGTCTCGCCGAAAAACTACACACCTGACAATCTGGTACCGCCGACAACGGATTCGGACAGCACGAAGATCATTTTGTAGGCGGCGGCAGACAGGGGCGAAAGAAGCCAGCAGATAAAAGCCATCAATGTGTGAGGAGGCAGTAAAATGGCATATTTAACGCTGAAGAACATCAACAAGATCTATCCGAACGGATACCACGCCGTTCACAACTTCAATCTTGATATTGATAAGGGCGAGTTCATCGTCTTTGTCGGACCCTCCGGATGCGGTAAGTCCACAACGCTTCGCATGATCGCAGGCCTTGAGGACATCTCCAACGGCGACTTCCTGATCAACGGAAACCGCGCCAACGAGTGGGGTCCCAGACAGAGAGAGGTGGCAATGGTTTTCCAGAGCTACGCTCTGTATCCGCAGATGACGGTCTTTGACAATATCGCATTCGGCCTCACGCTCCAGGGCGTCGATGAAGAGGTCATCGAAGAGAAGGTTAAGCATACCGCTGAGATCCTTGGCCTGACCGACTATCTGGATCGTCTTCCCAGGGCTCTTTCCGGCGGTCAGAGACAGCGTGTTGCCATCGGCCGCGCCATCATCCGTAAGGTCGGCGTTTTCCTGATGGACGAGCCGCTCTCCAACCTGGACGCCAAGCAGCGTGTTACCATGCGCTCCGAGATCGCGCAGATCCATAAATCCACGGGTGCTACGACAATTTACGTAACCCACGACCAGACAGAGGCTATGACGCTGGCTGACCGCATCGTCGTCATGAAGGACGGCTATGTGCAGCAGATCGGCACTCCTTACGAACTCTACTACAATCCGGTCAACGTGTTCGTTGCGGGATTCATCGGAGAGCCGCCCATGAACTTCATCCGCGGCACAGTCCAAGGCGGCACGATCAAGTTCGGCGACAATGTTCTGGCACTCGACAAGAAACTCGGCAATAAGGTCAAGGATTACGAGGGCAAGGAGATCATCTTCGGTTTCCGTCCCGAGCATATCGAACTGGGCAAAGCCGACGGCGCTTATCAGCTTGAGACAGTTGTTGAGCTCACGGAGATGCTCGGCGACAACACAAACGTTTACATCACAGCCGGAGAAGACAAGGCGATCCTCAAGGTCGATCCTCATGACACCCCGGAAATTGACGAGAAGATCACATTCTCGATCCCCGTTGAGAACGTATACCTCTTCGACGGGGAGACAGAGATGGTGATTAAATAAGAGCAGCTGCTCTAAATCAGGAGGAACTTATGGATATTCGTTATTCTGCAAGCCCTAACGATGTCAAGAGATACACGACCGAGGAACTGCGTAAGGAGTTCCTGATCACGGATCTGTATGTACCGGACACCGTTAAGGCGACTTATTCTCACGTTGACCGCGTGGTGATCCTCGGGATCATGCCCGTCAGCGAAGAGGTGCCGATCGACAAAGGCATCGACATCTGGCACAATTTCGGCACGGATTACTTCCTTGAGCGCCGCGAAGCGGGCGTCTTCAACATCGGAGGCAAGGGATATATCGTGGCGGACGGCGTGCGCTATGATATGGGATATGAGGACTGCCTCTATATCACCAAGGGCGTAAAAGAAGTGTACTTCGGAAGCATCGACGGCTCTGATCCGGCGCGCTTCTACCTCGCCTCTTATCCGGCCCACAAAGCCTGCAAGACGACATTCCTCTCTTTTGACAAAGCCAATCACCGTCCCTGCGGCGATGAGAAGAACGCTAACAAGAGAGTGATCAACCAGTTCATCCATCCCGATGTGCTGGAGACCTGCCAGCTCTCCATGGGCCTCACACAGCTGGCTCCCGGCAGTGTCTGGAACACCATGCCCAGCCACACGCACGAGAGAAGAATGGAAGTATACACCTACTTTGAGATTCCCGAAAATGAAGCGGTCATGCACTTCATGGGACAGCCTCAGCAGACCAGAAACATTGTCATGCAGAATTATGAGGCGGTCATTTCCCCTTCCTGGTCCATCCACAGCGGCTGCGGCACCTCCAACTACACCTTTATCTGGGCAATGGGCGGAGAGAATCAGGCCTTTGACGACATGGACAATCTCAAGGCAAACGAGCTGAGATAAAGAAGCAGAAGGATATACAATAAGTTAATCGGATCCGTAAAAGGGTTCACATAAAGGAGGTTTATACTATGGATATGAACAGTTTCCGTCTCGACGGCAAAGTAGCACTGATCACGGGTGCTGTCTATGGAATCGGCTTTGCAATCGCTGAAGCCTATGCGGCAGCACGCGCCAAGATCGTCTTCAACTGCCTGGATGAGGCATCCAAGGAGAAGGCTCTCGCAGCGTATGCGGAGAAAGGGATCGATGCGACAGGATATGTAGCCGACGTCACCAAAGAGGACGAGATCCAGGCTATGATCGCTGATATCGAAGAGAAGCTGGGCGGCGTTGACATCCTTGTCAACAACGCGGGCATCATCAAGAGAATCCCCATGTGCGATATGACTGCAGCCGAGTTCCGCGCTGTTGTCGATGTTGACCTGAACGCTCCTTTCATCGTGTCCAAGGCAGTTATTCCGGGCATGATCAAGAAGGGCCACGGCAAGATCATCAACATCTGCTCCATGATGAGTGAGCTGGGCAGAGAGACCGTTTCCGCTTACGCGGCAGCCAAGGGCGGCCTCAAGATGCTGACCAGAAACATCTGCTCCGAGTACGGCGAGCACAACATCCAGTGCAACGGCATCGGACCCGGCTACATCGCCACTCCTCAGACGGCTCCTCTTCGCGAGAGACAGCCCGACGGATCCAGACATCCTTTCGATCAGTTCATCATCGCCAAGACTCCGGCCGCTCGCTGGGGCACAGCAGAAGATCTTCAGGGACCTGCGGTATTCCTTGCATCCGACGCATCCAACTTCGTAAACGGCCACATCCTTTACGTTGACGGCGGAATCCTGGCTTACATCGGCAAGCAGCCCGGCTGATCAAAAGAACAGGGGTAGAAGGAACATGATCCGGCGAAATGTGAAAATAGCATATATCGGCGGAGGCTCGAAGGCGTGGGCAAGATCCTTTATGCAGGATCTTGCCCTGGCCGGGGACCTGGCCGGAGAAGTGGCCCTGTATGATATCGACGTTCCCGCCGCGGAGCGCAATCAGATCATAGGGACAAAGATCCAGCAGAAACAGGAGGCCCTGTCCGATTTTCAGTATACGGTGTCAGGATCACTGGAGGAGGCTCTCGAAGGAGCGGATTTTGTGATCATCTCCATTCTTCCCGGCACTTTTGAGGATATGCGCGTCGACGTCCATGTTCCGGAAGCATACGGTATATTGCAGTCCGTTGGCGATACGGTAGGACCCGGTGGTGTCTTTCGTGCGCTGCGGACTGTTCCTGTTTATGAAGAGTTCGCGGAGGCGATCCGGAAATGCTGCCCCGAGGCCTGGGTGCTCAACCTGACCAATCCTATGAGCATCTGTGTGAAGACGCTTTACCGGTGTTTTCCTCAGATCAAGGCGTTCGGATGCTGCCACGAGGTCTTTCATACACAGGATTTTCTGTGCTGCGTCTTAAGGGAAATGACAGGAGAGAAGGCAACGAGGCAGGACATCTATACGGATGCTTCGGGAGTCAATCATTTCACCTGGATCACGGAGGCCCGCTACCAAAATATCGACATCATGGAGCTCCTGCCCGAGTTCCTGGATCGCTATTTTGACACCGGATACTACGAGAACGGGCCCGCCGACCAGTGGACGCGCGACACCTTCGCCTACGGCAACAGGGTGAAGATGGATCTCTATAAAAAGTACGGGGCGCTCGCGGCCGCGGGCGACAGGCACCTGGTGGAATTTGTAGACAACAGCTGGTACCTGAAGGACAGGGAGACGGTAAAGAAATGGCATTTCGGCCTGACCACGGTGGACTGGAGGATCGCCAATCAGCAGAGGCTGATCCGGGAGTCCGTAGAGATGGCGCAGGGCAGCATGGATGTGCCGCTGGCTCCGTCCGGAGAGGCGCTCGTCACAATGCTCCAAGGGATCCTGGGGCTTGAGACGGTGATCACCAATGTGAACCTTCCCAACCGGGGACAGATGCCCGGCATGCCGGAAGGAAGCATTGTGGAGACGAACTGTATCTTTACCAACGGCTTTGTCGATCCGATCGTGTCCAGGCCGCTTCCCAAGGGAGCGCTGGCGCTGGTGCGCAGAAACTGCGACAACATCGACCTGCTCTCGGAAGGAATTGCCGAGAGGGACGAGGACAAGATTTTCGCGTCCTTCGTGAACCAGCCGCTGTGCGCGGGACTGGGAATGGATGAGGCCCGTGAACTTTACGACCGCATGAGGGAAAAGAGCCGGGAATGAGCGCGGGGACGGCAGTCCCGGACATTCGCGTACTTTAATGAAACTTTACATTCAACCGTATCTGAAATACTATATATGTGTAGCGACTATTTATATTTACAGAATTTGGGGAGAAAAAAATTATGGAAACTCTGAATTATGCAGTACTGGAAAAGTCAGGTTATGACGGTTATATTCTGAAAGACGCTCCTGAGAAGGTTATGCAGTTTGGCGAAGGCAATTTCCTCCGCGCATTCGTGCAGTACTGGTTTGATGTATCCAACGAGAGAGTCGGCTGGAACGGCAAGTGCGTTCTGGTTCAGCCCATCAAGCCCGGCCTTGCGGAGCTGATCAACAAGCAGGAAGGTCTGTACACTCTGTATCTTCGCGGCCGCGAGAACGGCGAGAAGGTTGACCTCAGACGTGTCATCTCCTGCGTATCCAGATGCCTCAATCCCTATGAGGAAGCTGACTATGCATCCATGATGGATCTGGCCCGCTCTGACGATCTGGAGTACATCGTATCCAACACAACGGAAGCCGGTATCGTCTATGATCCCGCCTGCCAGATCGATGACAAGCCCGCAAGCTCCTTCCCCGGCAAGCTCACACAGGTTCTCCTTGAGCGCTACAAAGCCGGCAAGAGCGGCCTTGTGATCCTTTCCTGCGAGCTGATCGACAACAACGGCAAAGAGCTGCTTAAGTGCGTGAACAAGTACATCGAGCAGTGGGGCCTTGACGAGGGCTTCAAGAACTATGTCAACAATGACTGCACATTCTGCTCCACTCTGGTAGACAGAATCGTTCCCGGCCGCATCCGCGACGCAGAAGAGGTCGCACGCCTCGAGAAGATTCACGGCTATGCCGATCCGCTCCTTGACGTCGGCGAGATCTTCGGCGTATGGAACATTGAAGGACCCGCATGGCTTGAGGAGAAGCTTCCTTTCAAGAAAGCCGGCGTTAACTGCCCTGTAGTTCCGGACGTAACTCCTTATAAGAAGAGAAAGGTCCGCATCCTCAACGGCGCGCACACAGGATTTGTTCTGGGGGCTTATCTGGCAGGATTCGACATCGTTCGCGACTGCATGGAGAACGAGACCGTCCTTGGCTTCATGAACAAGATGCTCTATGACGAAGTCATCCCGACCCTTCCTCTGGACAAGGACGACCTGATGAGCTTCGCGGCAGCCGTTCAGGACAGATTCAACAATCCTTTCGTAAACCACGAGCTCATGAGCATTTCCCTCAACTCCACCTCCAAGTGGAGAGCAAGGAACTTCCCGAGCTTCGAGGAGTATGTTGAGAAATACGGAAAGCTCCCGGCATGCCTGACCACGAGCTTTGCAGCTTACATGGCTTTCTATTCCAACGAGATCCAGGAGCTGACAGATGCAGGACTTGTCTGCAAGAGAGCTAAGGGCAACACCTATACCGTATCCGATGACCGCTGGGTACTTGAGTTCTACTATGATCACAAGGATGATGACGCAGCAGCTCTGACCCACGCCGTTATGACCAACGAGAAGATGTGGGGCCAGGATCTTACCAAGATCGAAGGCTTTGAGGCTGAAGCCGCAAGGATTCTCGGCGAGATCCGCGAGAAAGGATCCCTTGCCGCATACGCTGCCTGCCTGTAATCAGTTTTTGCCCGGTAGTGTAAAACAGTGCACTGCGGAAAAGAGAGGTACCTATGCCTATATTCATTCAAATCAATGATATTGATAATGTAGCAGTAGCCCTCCATCCCGCACCCGTCGGCACCGCTTTCGGCGGTGCCGCGGCCGTGGAGGAAATCCCTCAGGGCCACAAGATGGCGCTCAGGGACATTGCGAAAGGCGACATGATCATGAAATACGGCCTGCCCATCGGGCATGCCACAAAGGACATTCAAGCCGGCCAGTGGGTTCACACCCACAACATGATGACCAACCTCAAGGGCGAGGTGGAGTACAACTATGAGCCCGCTGTTCCCTGCGTCAATCCTCTTAAGCCCAAGACCTTTATGGGCTACAGGAGAAAAGACGGAAGAGCGGCCATCCGCAACGAGATCTGGATCATCCCTACCGTCGGCTGCGTAAATGATGTCGCAAAGACTTTGGTCCGCGACAACCAGGACCTGGTAAAGGGAAGCATCGACGGACTGTACACCTTCACACATCCTTTCGGATGCTCTCAGACCGGCCATGACCACGCCCAGACCAGAAGACTTCTGGCGGCGCTGACCAGACACCCCAATGCGGGCGCTGTTCTGGTCCTGCACCTGGGATGTGAGAACCTGACTCACGATCAGTTCGTGGCAGAACTGGGCGACTACGATCCCGACAGAGTCAAATTCCTCACCTGCCAGCAGGTAGAGGACGAGCTGGAGGCGGGTTCCGCGCTCCTCAAGGAACTGGCTGAGTACGCTTCTCAGTTCAAGCGCGAGGAGATGCCCGTCAGCGAGCTGGTAGTCGGCATGAAGTGCGGCGGGTCCGACGGACTCTCCGGCATCACGGCCAACCCGACAGTCGGAAGATTCTCCGACCTGATGACCGCCATGGGCGGCACCACGATCCTGACGGAAGTGCCCGAGATGTTCGGCGCGGAGAACTTCCTGATGAGCCGCTGCGTGAACGAGCAGGTCTTCGAGAAAGCCTCCAACATGCTCAACGGCTTCAAGGATTACTTCATCAGCCACAACGAAGTCGTCTATGACAATCCCAGCCCCGGCAACAAGCAGGGCGGCATCACCACTCTCGAGGACAAGTCCTGCGGATGTGTCCAGAAGGGCGGAAGAGCGCCGATCATGGATGTTATTAATTACGGCGAGCAGGTTAAGACCAAAGGACTCAACCTTCTGTACGGACCCGGCAACGATCTGGTATCCTGCACAGCGCTTACCGCTGCGGGATGTAATATGATCCTGTTCACCACCGGCAGAGGAACGCCTTTCGGAGCACCCGTTCCGACCATGAAGATCGCCACCAACACACCCCTCGCGACCAAGAAGGCCAACTGGATCGACTTCAACGCGGGCGTTGTGGCGGACGGTGTCAAGACCCTCGATGAGGCGGGCGCGGATCTTCTTGACCTTGTCTGTGAAGTCGCTTCCGGCAAGCAGACGAGCACCGAGCGCAAGGGCTTCAGAGAGATCTCCATCTTTAAGGACGGGGTAGTTCTGTAATACCTTTGATGCACACGCGTGCGGAAAGGAAGATGCAGCCCTTCGGGCAGCCCGCACGCGGCGCGGGGGCGCCCCTTGCGGGGCCTGGATAACCTTTGATGC
>JAZQCI010000070.1:0-15996 GCA_045546175.1 Lachnospiraceae bacterium
GCAGAAGCGACAAGTGAAGTTAAACATGATGCCATCAAGGCGCTCCGGAAACAAAAGGACGTTTATTAAAAAACTTGGAAATATCTTATGTACCGCTGGTACATACATTTCTTCCGTAGTACATATTATGTACATAAAAAACATGGATTTTAGTGGACTGAAATGGACCCACGAGATATAGGGCGGTTCAGAAAAACACCGATAATGCACGTATTTTAGTTGTTTTCAATCAATATTGCTCCAAATGTATGGAGAATCCCTACATAAAAAGAAACAATGAATCTTGAAAAAGTTGAAAGAGATCATTGGCTGAAAAATGGGGGTCCTCGCTTAATATAGCGAGGACCCGCCGTTTGCCTTCGCGTGAATCGCTGGAAGAATAAACCGATCAGGATATAGCAGGATACGCCTGGCGAAACGACTTGATGGGCTTATTCATCATAGCTTATGCCAGATTTACAGATGTAATATCATTTGCGCAAGATGGCTTCCAGAGCCGCAGCCTGAAGAATTTTGACCTCATGAGGGGCGGAGAGAGTGATTCCCTGCTCATCCAACTTTTTCAGCTCCCTATACAAGGACGGCCGCGATACATTCATCATAAGAGCCCATTTAGCCATGGAATCCGGTATAGAAACGGTGTCTGCACCATTTTGCAGTGATTCTGACAAAAGATAAAACGCAATTTTCTGGCTGATACCATGGTAGGAAAGAAGCTCCAGACGTTGCTGCAGCAAATAAGTGATAGTGGCTATCTCAGAAAAAGCATTTTCAACCAATCTCGGATCGCTCTGGAGAAGGTGAAGATAGTCCCCACGGCGAAACATCAACACCTTTGTCTCTTCCAGGGCAATAACGCCGAAAGGATATTTCCGCTGAACCGAGAACGCGGCAGCCGGTCCGATGATGTCCCCCTTTGTGCGAATCGTTACGTTGATCTGGTTCCCATTTGGGAACAGCTTATAGGACTGAACTTTTCCCTGAAGAATGACTCCGACCTGTTCCGCTGTTTCCATAGGGTAAAAAACGGTTTGTCCCAGTTGAACAAGTCGGACAAACACTATATCGTCAGGTATTGCCGCCTTACAGAGTACAGACTGTAGGGCGGTTTTTTATTTGCCATTTGAAACAGGAGACCAGTAAGATGGGGGCATATATTCACGCATTCAATGGACGACTGTGGAATACAGAATAAAAAAGGAAAGAGGTTAAAGATCATGGAACGGAATGAATGTGCTGAGAGTGATTATGAAAAAGCCTGTAGATGCATCACGCCTCCGAGAAATACACCATTCGGGCGAAATGGCATTTATGAGTGGGGGTACGTTATTGATGGATATTATGTCCGTCATGAATCAGGAGCATCATGGTCTGCTGGTGAAATAGAATTCCTTAAGCATTTTCAGATTCTTTCTGGAAAGTGGTAGTTCTTAATCAGTTGTAGAGTACAGAGTGCTTTGTGAAACGGCAGTGGAGAAGCAGACAGAAAAAGAATGACATGTTGACAGGTTGAGATATATCTCATAGAATTGTTACAGAAGAGGAGTTATATGAGATTTGAAATTGAGTTCTATTCAAGTGAAGATGGAAAAGAACCTGTAGCAGATTTTTTAGATTCGTTGGATGATAAGATGTCTGCAAAACTGGTTGGTCTTATGGAAATATTGGAGGAAAAGGGGACAGAACTTCGAATGCCTTATTCCGAACATCTTGAGGACGGTATTTTTGAGCTTCGCTGTAAACAAGGAAGTAACATTACGAGAGTGATGTATTTCTTTTATGTAGGAAAGAAGATAGTCGCAACGAATGGATTTGTAAAGAAAACGAAAAAGACTCCAGTTAAAGAGCTTAAGCTTGCAAAAGAACGGCGCGCCGATTGGCTAAACCGTTATAAGGAGGACAAACATGAATCTTAAAGAGTATAAAGCAAAAAAGATGAATGATCCAGAATTTGTCAAAGCATATGAAGAAATCCAACCCGAAATGAATGTGATCCGTGCGATCATAGATGCTCGAATTTCTCAGAATATCTCACAGAAGGAGTTGGCTGAGAGAACAGGGATCGCTCATACTGAGATTAGCAAGTTAGAGAATGGAACCAGAAATCCTTCAATCAAACTATTACAGAGACTTGCGGATGGGATGGATATGGTTCTGAATATATCGTTTACGCCGAAAGCAGATGTCCGAAAATGAGCCTTTTTGAAGGTAGGAACGAAGTGCCTGTCACCAAGAAAGGCTTGTTCATGGTGCCTGGTACAATGTTTGAGCGCGACAAGGGATGACAAAACGATGAATTGCATCAGATAAGAACCTTTCAGATTCAATGTATTTTTTATTTTGTAACGTAAGAATAGTGATGTATGAGGTCAATGCATCTGATATTAATGTTCAGCACGCACTCAGGGAGGGAAACGGCGATCTGCAGCAGTATATTCTCGGAAAAGCGGATGAGGATGACTACACCGGCTTCCCGAAGATCATCATGTACTTTGCGGGGGATGAGGTCTTCGCGGGGATCGCGCCGGACTATGAGAAGTCTTTTAACCGTTGTGGAGTAAAGGACTATGAGATCAAGATCAAAGACGGGATGTTCCACGCCTGGCCGGTTTTTACCTTTTTGCTGGAAGGCCGGGAGGGCGAACGTGAAATCATCGGCGATATCAATACGTTCTTCTGCGGCAGGTAACTGGCAGAGACAAAGCATATGCTTCGGGTGTCAAAAGGGTGCGGTGATCAGTCAGCTTGCGAGTTGGCTAACCGGGATATATAGTTGGGAAACCATTACACTTGAAGATCATTTCTAAAAGGTATTATTGTCCATTCGTCTTTATTGCTATGGTGCCGTTGGTATGACCAGAGAATGGCTATTGACCGACAACATAACGCCTGCCGAAACAATAGTTAAAATGATGTTCTCTTCAATGCCTGAAAATCTGAGAAGCATTTTCTTCAAAGATGGGGAAGATGGCCTCTGACACTTTCCGCATTATAGTTTATAATTGAAAAAGATGCCGCCGGCCGGTCCACCGGCCGTTCACCATGCCACACTCTGAAACGGTATACCATGCTGCACAAACGGATCCTGAAAACTGCCAAAGCGTTCCTTCTCCCGGTATTATGCTGTATCCTGCTCTGCGCCTGCGACGATCCCGGACGCCGGAAGGAAATAGACGAGTTTTCCGCCAGATACGGCGTCCCCTCGGACAGCCAGCTGATCGTCTATACTTCTCACAAGGAAGAAGTATACCTGCCGATCATCTGCGAATTCGAGAACCGGACCGGTATCTGGGTGGAAGTGCATGCCGGCGGCACGATTGAAATGCTCTCCGAGATTCGGCAGAATGCTGAAAGCGGCGATAACTGCTGCGACATCATGTTCGGCGGCGGAATAGAAGCCTACGCCGCGAACAAAGGCCTGTTCGTACCTTTCGCGGCCGATGAAAAAGAGCACATCGCCGAAGAATTCTGCTCTTCCGAAGACCTGTGGACGCCTTTTACCGAGCTTCCCATCGTTTTTATCTACAACAACAAACTCGTTTCGCAGGAAGACGCGCCGAAAGGCTGGGCCGACCTTTTCGACAACCGCTGGAAGGGGCTGATCTCCTTCGCGGATCCGACCAATTCCGGTTCCAGCTACACGATCCTCAACACCATGCTGCTCGCATCCGGGCAGACGCCTGAAGAGTTCATTCCGCGCTTTATCGAGCAGCTGGACATTAAGACAGAGCATTCGTCAGGCGACGTGATCCCTTCTGTCAGCAACGGTAAATACCTGGTGGGCATCACACTGGAGGAAACAGCCCTGAAGTATATGGACGAGAACAGCGACATCTCGATGATCTATCCCGCCGAAGGCACCAGCGCCGTCCCGGACGGCTGCGCGATCGTTTCGGGAGCGCCGCACCGGGCCAACGCGGAAAAGTTCATCAATTTCATCACAGGCATGGAGACGCAGCGCTACGCTATAGAACAGTTCCACAGACGCACTGTCAGGAACGATATCGATACTTCCCTGCTCTATACGGATATTCCCCTGATCGAATATGACATAGCGCAGGCCGGCAATGACGCCGAAAAGATCCTCAGCCTCTGGAAAAAGACTGTTGACCGCATGGAGGAGCCATAAATGAGATCCTGGCTGGCACATTCCTTTAAAAGACAGCTCTTCGTCGTCTTCCTCGCCGTCATGCTGATCCTGGTCATCAGCGGCGGTTTCCTGACCGTCCAGGGCTTCCGGACACGCCTCCGGCAGGACTATGCCCGCAATGACCTGCTGCTGGATAAGGAAATAACCGAACACATCATGTCCCTGCTGGATGAAGTTCAGGAAGCGATCGACGGCATCGCCGGAGACGGGATCCTCCGGCAAGCCATGGAAGGCGGGACAGGCAATAACAGTAGTACCGAAGCCGCCGGCACCGGCAGTGCCATCAATACAAAAGTCGTTTATTCCGCTCTTTACCAGCACACGCAGACTGTCCGGAACCGCTGCGCTGTGGACCTTTACCTCGGCAACAGCCGCCTGTATACGACGAGTCCAGGCGCAGCCGCCAAATCCCTGCCCTTGGACTACTCCGTCCTGTGGGAAGCTTCCGAAAACCCTGGCAGGATCATATACTCCCTCGACCCGGGCGAAGCGTCTGAGCAGGGCGCGTCGCTCCTGATCGTGCAGCAGCTGTGGAACGGCACCGAAAAAGGCTACGTTGTTTTCCGCGTCAGTGAGGAAAACATAAAAGACCTGCTCTCCAGCAGGGTCAACGCCAGGGACGGCTTTATCCTGACGAACCGGTTCCTCCGCCCGCTCTGCCAGCTGGGCGCCGCTGAGGACGGCGAAGATCTTGCTCTGGTCAGGAAGAACCTGATGAACCGGCAGGACTATACGGCCGGCGCCAAAAACAACATCTACATCACCGAGCTCGGCGACACCGGACTTCTTTCCCTGTACATCACGCCGCCCGTACTGGATTCTTTCGCTGTCAACGTTGAATACCGTATCATCTTCCTCCTGGCGATAATCGGAGTGATCCTCTGCTCCCTCGTCGCTTCCCGGATGAGCGCATGGGCTTCGAAGCCGATCGCGATCTTCACGCAGGCGATGCAGGACGTGCGCAACGGCGACCTCGACACACGGATCACATTGCACCGGGAAGATGAATTCGGACAGCTGGCCTCCGGCTTCAACGACATGACCTCCAGGCTGAAGGAATATATGGAAGAACAGGTCCTTACGGAAAGAAAGCTGAACGAGACCAGGATCGCGATGATGCAAGCCCAGCTGAACCCGCACTTCCTGTACAATACGCTCGACACGATCAAATGGGTCGCCAAATCCAGGCAGGTCCCGGAGGTCGCTACCCTTTCCTCCAGGCTTGCTTCGATCCTGCGCAGCAGCATCTCCAGGCAGGAATTCGTCCTCCTTGAGCAGGAGCTGAAACTGGTCGAAAACTACTGCGACATACAGAAGATCCGTTTCGATGACAGTTTCGACCTGTCGATCGACGTTTCCGACGAACTGCTAAAGTGCGTCGTTCCAAAGCTCATCCTCCAGCCGATTGTCGAAAACTCCATCATTCACGGGCTCGAAGGGCAGGATAACGGACATATTGAGATAAAAGCCTTTGCGGAAAACTTCTCGGAATCAGAGGATACGGCGGATACTGCCGGAGAATCGAACCAGCCCATCCTGCACATTACCGTTACCGACAACGGCTGCGGGATCAGCGACGAGATGCTGCGCCTGCTCGAAGATACCGATCCGGAATCCCTTACCGGGCATCTGGGTCTTGCCAACGTCGGTACCATCATCAAGCTGTACCACGGCGCGGATTACGGGATCCACGCGGAGCGCCCTGCCGAAGGCGGCACCATTATGCATCTGATCCTGCCCTATACAACAGAACTGCCTGACACGGCAGCGCTTTACGGCACCGCCAATACCCTGCAGAGCTGAGAGGAGCAAACTATGATACCTGTCATGATCGTGGATGACGAGAAGTTCGTCAGAAGAGGAATCATCGAAGATACCGACTGGGCCCTGATCGACTGCGAGGTCGTGGCGGAAGCATCGAACGGAGCAGAGGCGCTGGAGCTTGCCCGGCAGACAAAGCCCCTTCTCGTGATCTCGGATATCAACATGCCCAAAGTGAACGGGCTGCAGCTGGCTGAAAAGCTTCTGGCGGAATACCCGGAGACAAAGGTCATCTTCCTGAGCGCCTACGATGAATTTGAGTACGCGCGGCAGGCCGTCCGGATCGGCGTCTCCGACTATCTGCTGAAGCCCTACGATGATGGCGAACTGGAAGCCTCCGTGCAGCGGCTGCTGCACGGCATTTCCCTGAATGCAGCCCATGGAGCCGGTGCGAATGCCGCTCCCTCCGCCGGGAACAGGATAGACGAGCTTATACCCCTAAAGCCCAAAGGCACGATCCGGAACAGGTATGTCCTGAATGCAGTCGAATACATCGAGAGCCATTACCAGGACAGTGATATCAGCGTTGGCAGGATCGCCGGTACCATCGGCCTCAGTGAGGGCCACCTTTCCCGCCTGTTCAAGACCGAAATGGATACCGGGCTGAATACCTACCTGACCAGGTACAGGATCCGTCAGGCCATGCGCGAGCTGAACGACGTCCAGATCAAGGTGTACGAAGTCGCAGAAAGCGTCGGCTACCAGGATATCGCCTATTTCTCGAACACTTTCAAGAAGCTGGTCGGCGTCACGCCGTCGGATTATCAGATCAGGGGGATCTGAGCAAAAACCGGTTGCTCTCATTTACAGTCAAAATTTACAAATTATATCAGTTTTGTCTTATTTCAAAGTGCGTCATGCCTCGATACAATATCGGTTATGAAGTATCTTTCCACACTTTTGCACAAGGAGGCGTTTTATGAAAAAGAGATTTTTGTCAATTTTGACAGCGGGCGCCCTGCTTGCAGGACTGCTCGCAGGTTGTGCGGCACCGGCAGCCAGCAGCACTGCAGCCCCCGCTGCATCAGGCGGCGAAGAAGCAGCGGCAGTCAGTGAAGCTCCCGCAGCTGACCTGACAGGTATCGATGCCATCATTGCGGAAGCCGAGACGATGACCATGGAAGAACTTGCAAAGAAAGCCATCGAAGAGTCCAACGGCAAGACCTTCTACGGCGTAGGCAACTCCAGCCGCGGCAAATCCGCTCTTCCTGTTTTCATTGAGTATCTGCAGTCCATCGATCCCAACTACACAATGGAATTCGAATGGCAGCAGCCCAAGAACAACAAGATCTTCGAGCAACTGACATCTGACTCCCTGAAGTCCACCGGCACATTCGCGATGACCCTGATCCAGGACGGCAACCAGATCCAGTCCAAGATGGTCGACACCAACATCCTTAAGACCTTCATCCCGAAGGAATGGGCAGACGCGAACGGCACGACAGCTGACGCTTATGCAGGATTCCTTCCTCTGCAGACCCTGAACAAAGTTTTCGAGTTCAACAACACCGGCGACGCCACCTACACGAACTGCTGGGATTTCGTTTATGAAGGTTCCCATCCGCTGTTCATGGGCGTTGACTCCGAGATCGTAGGCAAGAACTTCCTGATGATGCTGACGGCTGACAAGTATGCCGGCTGGCTGAAGGCTGCTTATGACAAACTCGATGACACCAAGAAGGATTATTTCGAGCCCGTCGTAGAGAGCATGAAAGCTGACGCTGCCGACCTTGGCCTTGGCGAGAACGGCGCTTATGCCCTTGCATGGATCAAGCTCTGGGTCAACAACTACAATGAACAGACCGATGACGGCCCTATCTGCAACACCCTTGTAGATGCTTCTGCAACCGATCAGTCCGGCCTGCTGGTTTATTCCAAGCTTCGTTCCGTTGAGGAATCCGCAAGCGTTTCCGTTAAGAACATCACTGTTGCTGCTTATCAGGACGACTATGAAGGTATCGGCGGCTACGGCTACTGCCACTATCTGTTCCTGACCAAGAACAGCCCGCTGCCCTGGACAGCATGCGCTTTCATCGCGTACATGACCTGCACGGAAGCCGGCTTCGAAGCATGGGGCAAGGATATGGGCGGTTATTCCTCCAACCCGAAGGTTGCTGCTGAGATCGAAGAGAAGTTCCAGCACAGCCAGGGCGGCGGCGAAGAGTTCCCTGCAAAGAACGACCGCGGCTATGACTGGTGGACAGCTGAAGGCGAAGGCGAGCTGGTACTGGAAGATCCCGTATACTGCTCTGAAGTTTCCTTCACCGTAGGCAGCTGGATCGACGTTCTCGATCACTATACACCCGGCGAATAAATAACTGGTTTTTAACTGGGAGGGCGTCGCCAAAAGCGGCGTCCCCTTTTTTTATCACCAAGATCTATCCACGATTTATCTCCAAGAGGGACTTATAGAGAGGGATACACGCCATGAACGAAACAGTAAAGCAGGATAAGCGCGCGATCTTTCTTAATAAGCTGAAGACATGGTTCTCGCAGCCCCAGAATATCATCCTTCTGCTTTTTGGGATCGTACTTACCTTTTCGACCGTCGCACCTATCGTTGCTATCGTACAAGATACCTTTAAGATCCATCCCGGAACGATAGATCAGCACCTGACAGGACGCGCCACCGGCTACAGCGTCGTCAACTACATCGACCTGTTCACCAGCAGGCTCGCCAGGACGAACCTCTGGAAACCGCTGCTCAACACGGTGATCCTGTCCTCACTGACCTGCGTGATCTCCATCGTTTTCGGCGGACTGTTCGCTTTCCTTGTTACAAGGACGGACATGAAGTTCAAGAAGTACTTAAGCTCCATTTTTATTTTCCCGTACATCATGCCCCAGTGGACACTGGCTGTCGTTTGGCAGCATATGTTCTACAGCAATAAGGTAACGGGAACTTCCGACGGCCTTCTTGCTTCGCTTTTCAGGATCTGCTTCCCGCACTGGTGGTGCCAGGGCATCTTCCCCAGCGCGATGGTTCTGGGCCTCCACTATGCCCCGTTCGCTTACATCCTGATCGGCGGCATTTTCAAGAATATGGACGCCAACCTGGAAGAAGCGGCTACGATCCTGGATACGCCGAAGTGGAAGATCATGGGCCGGATCACCCTTCCGATGATCAAGCCCGCTATCCTGTCGACTATCCTGCTGGTCTTCGGCAGCGCGATGGGCAGCTACCCGGTTCCCCATTACCTGAACCTCACCACGCTGTCCACGAAGTATATCTCCATGAACAGCAAGTATACCGGTGAAGCCAGTATCCTGGCGATCATCATGATGGTCTTCGGCGTGCTCATCCTCGGTCTCAACCAGATGAGCTTAAAGAGCAGGAAGAACTACACGACCGTCACCGGCAAGTCCGGCCATCTGAGCAAGATCTCGGTCGGCAAAGCCGGCAAGTATGTAATAGCCATCATTTTCATCATCATTACCTTCTTCACCAGCATCTGGCCCATCCTGCTGTTCGCGCTGGAAACATTCCTGCCGAACCCCGGCGACTACAGTTTCCTGTACACCCGCGACATGGCCAACCTGACCACGAAATGGTGGGTAACGAGCGAGAATATCAAAGAGAACGGCATGTACGGCCAGCCCGGTATCCTGTACAATTCCACGATCTGGCATGCTTTCCGCGGAACCCTCCTGCTGGCTGTGGTCTGCGCCCTGATCGCAGGTACGATCGGTACCCTGATCGGCTATGCCGTAGCGAAGAACCGCCGGAGCAAATGGGCAAACTACGTGAACAACGTCGCGTTCCTGCCTTACCTGATGCCTTCCATCGCAGTCGGCGCGGCTTTCTTCATCCTGTTCTCAAACGAGAAGATCAACCTGTTCAACACCTACACGCTCCTGATCATCGCGGGTGTTGTCAAGTATATCCCGTTTGCTTCACGAAGTTCGCTGAACTCCATGCTCCAGCTCTCCAACGAACTGGAAGAAGCAGCCATCATCCAGAACACTTCCTGGGTCAAGCGAATGGTCAGGATCATCATCCCGATCCAGAAGTCGTCGATCATAAGCGGCTATCTTCTGCCCTTTATGACCTGCCTGCGTGAACTTTCCCTGTTCCTGCTGCTCTGCACACAGGGCTTCATCCTTTCCACGACGCTGGACTATTTCGACGAGATGGGCCTGTACGCGTTCTCGAGCGCGATCAACCTGATCCTGATCGTAACGATTCTGATATTCAACACACTGGTTAACAAACTGACCGGCGCAACCCTGGACAGCGGTATAGGAGGTAACTGATCATGCCTGAAATCGTATTAAAGAACATTACCAAACGCTGGGGAAGGTTTTTCGGCGTCGACAATGTCAGCCTTGACATCCCTGACAATTCCTTTATCACCCTGCTTGGCCCGTCCGGCTGCGGTAAAACAACGATCCTGCGCATGATCGCCGGCCTGGAGACCCCGACGGAAGGCCAGATCAAGATCGGCGACCGTGTCGTTTTCGACAGCAATGCCGGCATAAACATCCCTCCGAACAAGAGAAGTGTCGGCTTCCTTTTCCAGAACTACGCGCTGTGGCCCAACATGACCGTTTACCAGAACATCGCCTTCGGTCTCAAGAACATCAATGAAGAGATGCCGAAGATCGACGTCGAGGCAAAGCAGACCGGCGACATGGTCCGTGCCCTCCAGAACGGCGCGAAGATCCGTGAGATCGTTGAGGAATGCCGCGACAAGAACGGCAAGCTGGACGACAACAAAGCCTGCGTCAAGCTGATCGACAATTATTCACTTTCCATGATGACTGCCAAAGCGCTCTACGGTCTCAAGATCCACGAGGCTTCCGATCCCGTCGCTGCCGCGAAGACAAAGCTTGCCGAGTATGAAGCCAAGTTCAGGACCCTGCAGGACAAGTACCGCTCATCCGGCCAGGAGCTGAACGAGAAATACGAGATCTGCTCAGGCGGCAAGCCCGTCATGGAAAAGAGAAAGCTCACAAACGAAGAGATCGACTCCCGCGTACGTGTCTGCTCCAGAATCGTCAAGATCGGCATGTTCATGGACCGTTATCCCGCAGAGCTCTCCGGCGGCCAACAGCAGCGTGTCGCTATCGCCAGGACGCTCGCTCCGGAACCGCAGGTACTTTTCATGGATGAGCCCCTGTCCAACCTGGATGCCAAGCTCCGTCTGGAGATGCGCTACGAACTGCAGCGTCTGCACGTCGAGACCGGCAGCACCTTTGTTTACGTTACGCACGACCAGATGGAAGCCATGACGCTCGCTACCAAGATCTGCCTGGTCAACAACGGCGTCCTGCAGCAGTACGAAGCGCCGCTTACCGTCTACAACCGCCCCGCGAACCTGTTCGTTGCTGACTTCGTCGGCAATCCGTCCATGAACTTCGTGGAAGGCAAGGGCAAACAGGCGGCCGACGGCAGCCTCGAGCTCGATATACTCGGCGGCATTAAAGCTTCCTTCGTCCCGAACGAGCCCCTCAGCATCGACGAGTGGCAGAAGAACAGGGACAAGGACATCACCAACAAGGCAGAAGAAGAGCACAAACGCCTGAGCGTCAAGGGCGCTGTCGAAAAGAGCAACAAGGATGAGATCTTCAAGTACCACGTCCAGAAGGTCGAAGAAGAGGACGACAGCCTCCAGGACGAACCCGTCATCACCAATGAAGACTTCGTCATCGGTATCCGTCCCGAGGCCATCAACATCGCTAAAGAAGGCAGCGCGGGCAGCATCCCCACTGTCGTCTACGGTGCAATGCCTACCGGCATGGAATCCACATTGAAGCTCAAGGTCGGCGAGTTCCTGCTGACCAGCGTCGTCTTCGGCGGCGTGGTCTACCAAATAGGCCAGGAAGAAGCCATCAACATCACCGGCAGCGACATCCTCCTGTTCGACCGTAAGTCCGGAAGGCTTATCACAGCAGGAAGTCTGAAGTTCTGAACAGTATAGTCAGGGGCTGGTTACAGCCTGCTTGTGTCCTTTATAGAGTTTTGCATCGAATCATAAAAAGAGGGAGCAGATCACGCTGTATGTGATCTGCTCCTTTGCTCTGCCCTCCGAGTTTGCTATTTCTTATCTGACGACCACACCAGGATGGGCGATGGCCCAGGCCTTTATCTGACCGGGGCAACGAATCCCTTTGCAATACTTTATTTCTTCTTTATCAAGGTTGTAGTATTCAGTGAGATGAATGGTGCTTCAGCCATTCCTTTAGTCGGTTAAACAATTCTTCTTTATCTTTGACAGGGATAGTTCCGCATTTGTTTACCGCATAATGATGGCCAAACTCGCTATCAGTGTAAATGCATCCATTAACCATCACTGGTTTATCATATCTTGGCCTGACATGAATATGAAGATGAGGATCAGGTTCGGATGCTTTTTTCACAGCCCCCTTTTATTTGTGGGCAAAACGTTCTCTGGTCTGTTTCTCCGGTTCAACCGGTGTGATTTCTCCGGCTGCTGTCAGGGCAATTCTGGTGAGCATGGGACCTGCCAGTTCGTAGATCATGACGGAGAACAGGATGATGTTGCGGATCATGGCGCCTTCGCTCTCACCCAGGCTCTGCGCAGTGACCACCATGCCCAGCGCCACACCGGCCTGCGGGAAGAGGGTGATCCCAAGATATTTCCGGACGGTGCTGCTGCAGCCCATCATGGCAGCGCTTCCGAAGGCCCCGGCATATTTTCCGATGCAGCGCATCAGAATGTAGACTACGCCGATGAGGATGATGCTCGGATAACGGAAAACGCCAAGCTCCAGCTGAGCACCTGAGAGGACAAAGAAGACCGCATACAGCGGAGATGTCCATTTTTCCGTTCTGCTCATGATATCCGGAGAAAACTGACTCAGGTTGCAGAACATGGTGCCAAGCATCATGCATACCATAAGAGATGAGAAGCTGATTTTCAGATCCCCGAACGAAAAGTGCAGGGAGGAAAGTGCAATCGTCATTGTCACAAACGCGATGGTCATGGAAAGGCGGTTGTGGTTGGAGAAAAACAGCTTTTCGAGTTCAGTCATCAGCACACCCATCAGAGCACCAAGGAGCAGGGATGTCAGAATTTCCAGCAGGGGATTGACGATGATGGAAATGACATTCAATTCCCCGCCCTTCAGAGCCTGTGCGATGCCGAAGGAGACCGCAAAGACCATCAGGCCCACTGCGTCGTCCAGAGCTACGATCGGGAGCAGCAGGTCCGTGACCGGCCCTTTTGCCTTATACTGTCTGACAACCATCAGTGTTGCGGACGGTGCTGTCGCAGAGGCGATCGCGCCAAGGGTGATTGCAACCGGCAGCGGCAGCTTTTCCGGACCGAGGATGAAGTAAAGGGCGATCAGGGCAGCATCCACCAGCAGCGCGGCAACAACGGCCTGGATGATGCCGATGACCGTTGCGGTCCGGCCGGTTTCCTTCAGGTGGGAAAGCCGGAATTCATTTCCGATATCAAATGCGATAAAGCCAAGTGCTACGTCCGAGAGAATACTGACCTTACCGACATCCTCCATGGTCGGGAACCCCAGGCCTTCGATATGAAGCCGCCCCAAGGCATATGGTCCGACCAGCAGTCCTGCGATCAGGAAGCACGTAACGTCCGGGCATTTAAGATTACATTTTCGAAAGACACGGGTCATCATCAGACCCGCAAACAAAGCAATACACCGTGCTTGAAGCTTGCCTTGATATCTTCTTCGGTGATGTTCTCGCCGACATAGAAGCTTCTCTGCATTGATCCGGAGTAACGCTCCTGTCTGATAAGTTTGCCCTTCTTATCCTTTTCGTCCTTATCCAGACCTTTGTTTGCACTGACAATGAGATATCCATTGTTCAGCTCCAGACCGATCTCTTCTTTCTTGAAGCCGGGCAGGTCGATATCTACTTCGTAGTGATCGTCATGCTCATGAACATCGGTCTTCATCATCCTGTCGGCATGTCTGCCGTACAGTTTTCTTTCGGTTCTGTCCAGATCTCTGAAATCCGGGAATGCGAACCAGTCGTCAAATAAATCTTCTCCAAAAGCTGATTGTGTTTGCGCAAAATTGACTTGTCTGTCATTTGAATGCAATTGGTGGGTACTGCTTTGTTAAAACAAAAAATATACAAAATGTATTTAAAATGAAGTTTTGGTATGATAGTATATTTTCAGGAGGTAGAAGCAATGAAAGGGATATACTTAGTCAACTACACAGTGAAGGGTATCAAGTCTCTGGACGAGGAAGTCTCGCTCTCTTTCTACAAAAAGACGATAACTTCTGATCCCAAAGACTTTCAGAATTATAATATTAAGGGAATATACGGCATCAACGGTTCAGGAAAATCAGCGATCGTTACATCTGTTAAGATTTTTAAAAACCTGATTATTAATAAGGATTATCTTAATAATCCGCTGATACAAAGTTATTTGCGCGAACTTATAAACAAGAATCTTTTGAGAATGGATTTCTCTGGGGATTTTTTTGCGAAGTCTAAGAGCAAGTCATTTTTATTTCACTATGAGATCTCTATTAGCAGCGAAAAGAGTGGGAAAATTGTCATTGACAGAGAAGCTCTGTCGTACAAAGCCGCATCTTCTCGCCAGGAGGATATGAAGCCGCTGTTCGAAGTTAATAATGGAAAAATAGCGTTTGCTAATTCGATAGAACAGGATTTTTGTGATTACATAATTGATAAAACAAAGAATTTGTTGAAGACGGCAACAGTGTCTTCATTTTTCATTGATTATATACTTGACTGGAAAGACAAAAAAGTGGATGTGTCAGTTTTCGAAGGATTATGGATGCTGTTTATGTTAGGGCTTAGCTTATATGTTTATCTGGATCAGACAGATGAACATGCGGATTATTTCATTGATGGAATTATGGCGGAGCTCGATCAGGAAACAGATGACAAAGCCATAAACAGTATTCAGAAAGCGATACGTGATGTAAAGGAACTCAGAGTTAATGAGATTTCGGTAAGCAGGAGAAATGTATTAAAAAAGAATTATGCAGATTATCAGGAACGGGTATCAAGGCTATATGATTTTATAAACATCTTTAAGCGTGATTTGAAAGGAATTGAGATAGATAAAATTGAAGACAAAAACTATTATGCTTGTGATCTGATTATGGATTATGGCGAATATAAGATAAATGTTGAATTTGAAAGCACTGGTATCAAAAAACTCATAAAGCTATATGAGTACTTTAATGAAATGGCATCCGGCAATATCGTGTTTATCGATGAATTGGATTCGAATCTTCATGATGTTTATCTGTGTGCTTTGCTTGAATACCTGATGGAACACGGCGAGGGTCAATTATGCTTTACAACGCATAATATTGGCCCAATGGACATACTTAAAAGAAACAAAAAATCTATTGATTTCCTTTCGGTCAATCACAAGATCTATTCATGGACAAAAAATGGAAACTACTCCCCGGCAAATCTGTATAAGAGTGGCATGATAGAGGGATCTCCGTTTAACATTGATTCTATTGACTTTATCAGTGCTTTTGATGCGGAAGAAGGTGATGATGAATGAGAATTCAACTAATTTTCTGCATTGAAACTGATGAGCATTGTAAGTCAGATCAAATATACATCAAGGATACGATAGAAAGATTCTTCAATTACGACAATTCTATGGTTAAGTTTTCATATGTATTTATGGGAGGGAAGGGCAATTATAAGACAAAGGCTGTGGCGGCCAAGATAGAAAAGAATATTAAGCAGTTCTCTTTTAGTGATAAAAGCAAAAAGAAGACACAGGATAAATCTGATGAGGAAAGCCGCAGTGTTGTGATATATTGCTTTGACTGTGATGACTATGATATTGATCCGGAAGCCAGCCTTTTTTTAGAGGATGTAAAACAATATTGCTTGAACAAGCACTATGAGTTCGTCTGGTTTTGTAAAGATATAGAACGAGTACTGGACAGTGAAAAGTTCATAGGTTCATCAGGCTGCCCTTTTCCCTGAAGAACCGCTATTATCCACTTGCCGCTCACGAATAAATCGAGTTATGAAGGAATCCGGGTGCTGGAGCAAAAGTGAATAAATGTTTTTTCGG
>JAZQCI010000071.1:0-13758 GCA_045546175.1 Lachnospiraceae bacterium
CCATCTCGGTGAGAATGATCTCGTGATAATATTTTGCCTGCTCCAGGATGTCCTCGATGCGCTCTGCCTTCGCCGTATCCGCCGCCAGGGCCTCCATAGCCCGCAGGATCTGCTCGCTGGTCTCATCCAATGTCTTCAAAATATCGCTCTCATAACTGCACTTGCTCCCCGGAAGGAGATCTCTCTTCTTGAGCGCTTCGGTGGTCACGTCCTTCATGTAGCGGACAAGGCCGGTAGCGAAATCCTTGCGGACCATCTCCATGAGCGTGAGCGCCTCGATATGTACGGTCTTCGCATAGTTTTCCAGAAGAATCTCATAGCGGGAGAAGACTTCTTCCTTGGTAAAGATGCCATGCTTTGTGAAGAGGTTCAGCGACTTCTCGGAGATGAAGTGCGGCATGGCGTCCGGCAGGGAGCCCAGATTTGCAAGGCCTCTGCGGGCAGCCTCTTCCACCCACTCTTCCGTGTAGCCGTTGCCGTTGAAGAGGATTCTCTTGTGCTCTGCCAGCATCTGACGAAGGAGCGCATGCGCCGCTTCATCCATTTCCGCCGGCGCCACGTCTTTAAGGGCCTCGTAGATCTGCGTCAGCGCCTCGGCAACCGCCGTGTTCAGCACGATGTTGGGGTTTGCCACGGACAGTGAGCTGCCCGGCATGCGGAACTCAAACTTGTTGCCGGTGAAGGCAAAAGGCGAAGTGCGGTTTCTGTCCGTCGTGTCGCGGGTGATGTGCGGCAGGACGTGCGCGCCCATGCCCATCTGTTTTTTGCCCGTGCCCGATACGGATGTGCCTTCCTCAACAGAACGAAGGACTTCTGCCAGCTCGTCTCCCACAAAGATGGAGATGATCGCGGGCGGCGCCTCGTTGCCGCCCAGGCGATGGTCGTTTCCGGCCGTCGCGACGGAAATTCTCAGGACCTCCTGGTACTCGTCGACTGCAGCGATGACTGCCATAAGAAAGACAAGGAACTGCAGGTTCTCGCCGGGCTTCTTTCCGGGATCGAGGAGGTTCTCGCCCGTATCGGTGCTGATGGACCAGTTGTTGTGCTTGCCCGATCCGTTGATGCCCTCGAAGGGCTTCTCGTGCAGCAGGCACGCGTATCCGAAGCGGTCCGCCACCTTCTTCATCACTTCCATGGTCAGCTGGTTGTGGTCGACCGCGACGTTTGCGGTCTCGAAGACCGGCGCCAGCTCGTGCTGGGACGGGGCGACCTCGTTGTGCTTGGTCTTGGCAGGCACGCCAAGCTCCCAGAGCTCCTTGTCCAGCGCGTGCATGTATTCCGACACCTTCGGCTTAAGCACGCCAAAATAGTGATCCTCCATCTCCTGTCCCTTGGGCGCCGGTGCTCCCATCAGCGTGCGGCCGGTCAGAAGAAGGTCTTTTCTCTTCTTGTAGAGGTCCTTGTCGATCAGGAAATATTCCTGCTCCGATCCCACGGTCGTGTCCACGTGGGTGACGGCGGTGTTGCCCAGAAGGTGCAATACTTTGACAGCTGCGTCCGAGAGGGCTTCCATGGACCGCAGGAGCGGGGTCTTCTTGTCCAGAGCTTCTCCGCCGTAGGAGCAGAAAGCGGTGGGAATGTAGAGCGATCCGTCCTTGACAAAAGCCGGTGAGCTGGGATCCCAGGCGGTGTAGCCGCGGGCCTCGAAGGTAGCCCGGAGGCCTCCGGAAGGGAAGCTGGAGGCGTCAGGCTCGCCCTTGACCAGCTCCTTGCCGGAAAACTCCATGATGACCTGCCCGTCTTCTGTGGGGGAGATAAAGCCGTCGTGTTTCTCGGCAGTCAGGCCGGTCATCGGCTGGAACCAGTGGGTGAAGTGGGTCGCGCCCTTCTCCATCGCCCACTCCTTCATGACAGCTGCCACGGTGTTTGCCACATCCAGTTCCAGGTGCGTGCCGTTCTTACTGGTCTTGCGCACTGCCTTGTATATATCCTTGGGGAGACGTTCCCGCATGACTTTGTCATTAAATACCATACTTCCGTAGATTTCGGGGATGTTCATGATCTTACCTCCTTATTTCTGAACAACAAGAAAGGGCGCCTTAACAGGACGGTCGTCACCGTCTGTTAAGACACCCTTGCCTTTGAAACATTATTATACATAGCGTGAAATGAATGTCAACACTATTTTGTATACAATTATACACAAATTTGACTTCTGTGGTGCAATTCGCTCACTCCACATCCTGCAGCGCGTCAAAATCCTCCTCGCCGGTTCTGACTTTCACTACCTTCGTCACATCATACACAAAGATCTTGCCATCGCCGATGTGTCCTGTGTAAAGAGCCTTCTTAGCTGCATCAATGACGCTCTGCACGGAGATCTTGGAGACGACTACCTCTACTTTGACCTTGGGAAGGAGCGTGGAATCGACTACCGCGCCTCTGTAGCGCTCTTCCGATCCCTTCTGGATGCCGCAGCCCATAACCTGGGACATGGTCATTCCGGTCACGCCCAGCTCGTTGAGTGCATGCTTAAGCTCATCAAATTTGCTCATCCGGCAGATGATGGAAACCCTGTGCATGCCTGTCTCTGCCCTGTGCCCGGCCGGCACGGCGGAGCCTGCGCTCTCTCCTGCCGCGACTGCTGCGACTGGCGCGACCGGCGCACCGGCGACCTTGACCGCCGCACTTACCTGTGCCTCAGAGGCTTTTGCGTACTCACCCTCTCCGAGGTACGTGTTTTCATTGACATCCATGACCATGTTGGAGACATCACTCACGGAGAAGCCGGAGTAAGCGCTGGCCAGGCCGTGTTCATGCATATCGAGGCCGTCAATTTCTACCTGTGCCGGCACGCGCAGCCCGATTGCGCGGTCAATCAGTTTGAACACAACAAACATTGTGAGAAGCACATAGACGTCAATCGCGACAATCCCCAGTGCCTGAACGCCGAAAAGTTTTGCCCCTCCTCTGTAGAAGAGACCCTTCATGACGCCATCTTCACCTGTACTGAACAGGCCGACCGCAATCGTGCCCCAGATTCCGTTTACCATATGGACCGACACGGCGCCGACCGGGTCATCGATCCTGGCAACATTATCAAAAAATTCCACTGACAGGACAACCAGGAAGCCTGCTACTATACCGATTACAAAGGCGCCAACGGGCGAAACACAGTCACAGCCCGCCGTGATTGCCACAAGGCCTGCCAAAGATGCGTTCAAGGTCATGGAGACATCCGGTTTTCCATAGCGAATCCATGTAAAGATCATCGTCACAACTGTCGCGACCGCCGCCGCCAGGTTCGTGTTCATGAATGCCAGCGACGCGTGGAAGGCGTCCGCGCCGTCCGCCATGGAAGCGGTGGAGCCGCCGTTAAATCCGAACCAGCAGAACCACAGGATGAAGACGCCCAGCGCCACAGCCATCATGTTGTGCCCCGGGATCGCCCTGACCTTGCCGTCCCGGTCGTACTTGCCGATGCGGGGTCCCAGCATCCAGGCTCCCAGACAGGCGATGGCTCCTCCTACATTGTGCACCACTGCGCTTCCGGCAAAATCGTGGAAGCCAAGGCCGGACAGCCAGCCGCCGCCCCAGGCCCAGTGCCCGCCGATCGGATAAATCAAAAGAGAGATGGCCGCCGAGTAGAGGCAGTAAGCCTTAAAATTCGTGCGCTCCGCCATGGATCCGGAAACGATGGTCGCCGCCGTCGCACAGAAAACGGTCTGAAAGATCACATAGCACCAGAGGGGCATGGTCTGCGGCACCACTGTATTTTCTGCGCCATAGATTCCGCGGATCATGGGATCCAGCCGTCCGATAATCGGCGCAGTGCTTCCGAACATGATCCCGAAGCCGACCAGCCAATAGCACGGCGTTCCGATACAAAAGTCCATTAAGTTCTTCATCAAAATATTGCCTGTATTTTTTGCCCTGGTAAGACCCGCTTCACACAGCGCAAATCCCGCCTGCATGAAGTAGATCAGGGCGGTCGCTACGAGTACCCAGATCACAGTTGTTACATCATAGTTCATTGTATTTCCTCCTTTTCTCTATCTCACTTGGGGCTCTCATTTCCGGTATGGCCGTGCACCTTGCCATACATCAGAAAAGGAGCCCGGATCCTGAGGATCCGGACTCCCTTGCCCGAGTGAGATATATAAAATAAGAAAGGCGCTGCCGGATCTCATCATCCTGCAGCGCCCTTGCTTTATGTCGTTTATTATACTCGCCCCGTCCTGGAAATCAAAGAACATTGTATACAATTATACAGTTTTTCCGAGAAGAAATTATCGTCATTTTGCACAAAGCAAATTCCACCCGTTGACAATTCTCTACACCGACTGTACTCTTTAGAAAAGATTCAAGGGAGACTTCCCAGCCGAGTTCAAGGCTCGCAGAGCGAGCCGCTGCGCCGCGTGCGGGCTGTCCTTCGGACAGCTCCTTCCTTTCCGCACGCGTGTGCATCATTTAATTCAGTGGGGGATTGTCTCCCGCCACTGAATAAGGTTTGTTTCAAACTCACCGCCTGTAGAGGCGGGAGACTTCCCACCTGAGTTAAACATAAGGGCGCAATGACGTGCCGAAGCTTTTATGCTTCCGGAGTCATTGTGCCCTTTTCTTGTTGTTTTCTCAAATCCTGAATAATCAATATTCTCGAAATCAGTGAGGAGCAAAATTATGAAGATCCACGAAGAATGCGGTGTTTTCGGAGTGATGGCAAAGGAGCCGTCTGATGTGGCAAGGATGTGCTATTACGGCTTATATGCCCTGCAGCACAGAGGCCAGGAGAGCTGCGGCATAGTTGTCAATGAGGACGGACTCTTCCACTCCCACAAAGACCTGGGCCTGGTGAGTGAAGTTTTTACCGGAGATGTTCTCTCCCGTCTTCCCAAAGGCAGCATTGCCGTAGCGCACGCCAGATACGGAACGACCGGCGCCACAAACAGACGAAACTGCCAGCCCATCGAAGTGAATCACCAGAAGGGACACATGGCCATCGCGCACAACGGCAATCTCTCCAACGCCGCCGCGCTCCGCTCAGAACTGGAGCTGTCCGGCGCCATCTTCCATACGACCAGCGACACCGAGACCATCGCCTACATCATAACCCGGGAACGGCTTCGTGCCCCTTCTATTGAGGAAGCCGTCAGCCGGGCCATGAACACATTGGACGGCGCCTACTCTCTGGTCATCATGTCGCCGCAGAAGCTGATCTGCGCAAGAGATCCCTACGGCTTCAGGCCGCTCTGTTACGGGCAGACAGAGGACGGAAGCTATGTGGTCGCCTCCGAGAGCTGTGCCCTGGCCGCAGTCGGCGCAGCGTTCATCCGAGATGTGGAACCCGGCGAGATCCTGGTATTCACCTCAGAGGGCGTCTGCTCCCGCAAAGAGCATTGCGAAAGCCGTGAAAGGCGGATCTGTATTTTCGAATATATCTATTTTGCCCGTCCGGACTCCGTCATCGACGGCATCTCCGTTCACGCTGCAAGACAGCGTGCAGGAGCTGACCTGGCCAAAACACACCCTGCATGCGCCGATGTGGTAGTTGGCGTACCGGATTCAGGAATGGATGCCGCAATAGGCTACTCGCAGGCTTCGGGAATTCCTTACGGGATAGGCCTGATCAAGAACAAATACATAGGGCGCACCTTCATCGCGCCGGACGCGCGGGCCGATCAGGTCCGGATCAAACTTGCACCGATCCGCGAAACAGTGGAAGGAAAGCGAGTGGTCCTAATTGACGACTCAATCGTTCGGGGAACTACCTGCGCGAGAATTGTCAGGCTCCTGCGGGAAGCTGGTGCCAAAGAAATCCATATGCGGGTTACGGCGCCGCCCTTCTTATACCCCTGTTATTACGGAACCGACATAGACTCTCAGGAAAGCCTGATCGCCTGCCATCATTCGATACCCGAGATCTGTCAGATGATCGGGGCAGACTCTCTGGGATATCTGCCTGTCGAGCACCTGCACTGCCTGACCTGTCACGATCACTATTGCAGCGCCTGCTTCTGTGGGAATTATCCGACCGCGATTCCTCAGGGAAACAGCAAGAGAAGGTTCGAGCAGCGGCTTTCCCAAAGAGGCAGGGAATAAATTGACCCCAGAGGTCAAATGCGCAAAAGTCAAATGAAAATTCCCGCCTTCGCGGAAATTTGACCTCTGGGGTGGTTTGTCTCCCTTTTTTTAAATCCTATGCGCGATCGGCCGCATCTGTTCAAACGTATAAATCTCTTCAAATCCGAGCTTCTTTGCCTCTTCCATTGTGTCGAGGATATAGGCTCCCAAATGCTCCTTCCGGTGGCTGTCGCTTCCGATCGTCAGAATCCTTCCTCCCAGATCACGGTAGAGACGAAGAATGTCCCTGGATGGCGTCAGGTCCCGCAGCCCGTAGCGATGGCTGGAGGTGTTGATCTCAATGCCCTTGCCGTCCGCGATAACCGTTTCCAGAATCTTAGTGACGATAGGCCGGATTTTCTCAAACGGAAAATAGCCGGCTTCGTCATATCGGGAGATCAGATCCAGGTGTCCCAAGACACTGTAGTGATGATACTTCTGCACCAGCGCCAGAATTTCTTCGTAGTAGCGCAGGTTATATTCCTCCTGCGTCCGCCCTCGCTGAAAATCCTGGGTCCAGAATTCCTTGTCCTCCACCTGATGCACGGAAAGGATGATGAAGTCAAATGGATAGGACGAGAACAACTTCTCATATTGAGGAATCGTGTACGTCTGCATGCCGAATTCCATGCCCATTTTGATCGCGATCCGGTCTCTGTATTTTGACCTCAGAGATTCGATCTCAGCAGCATAGGCAGGATAATCCACGTTCGCCAGAGGCATGCGCGCCGGCTCTCCGGGGCCGCCCGGGCGATAGAGCATGCCGGACGGGTCGTCCCAGTCGCGCTTGATCCCGTAATCCACGTGATCCGTAAAGCAAATCTCCTCCAGTCCCAGGGAAATGGCCTCCTTTACGACCTCTTCCATGGGGTACTCGGAATCGTCGCTGTAATAAGTATGTACATGATAATCTGAAAGCATATCACTACCTCCTGTTAAGCTGTTCGTGGGTGATGAACATAACTGTCAACAGTATCAACAGGAAAACCGGCATCAGCCGAACGGACAGAGCGGCTGCGATTACGCCAAACAGCGGCGGCATCAGGCAGGTTCCCAGATAGGCGCTCGCCATCTGCACGCCGATGACGGCCTGGGATTTGTCCGCTCCAAAGTGCTCCGGCGTCGAGTGGATCAGACTCGGATAGACCGGTGCGCAGCCCACGCCGATGGCAACAAACCCGATCATGGCTGTCAACCGGCCGATGGGCAGGATCAGAAGGACAATGCCCGCAAGCAAGATACCTTGTCCGATGCGGACCATCTGCTTGTCATCGAACCTGAAAGTTGCGAATCCGCTGACAGCCCGTCCCGCAGTGATGCCAAAATAGAAAAGCCCGGCAAGCGTTGCAGCCTGTTCCGCGGTGACGCCCCATCGCAGCACCAGAAAAGTACTGGCCCACAGGCCGGCGGTCTGCTCCAAAGCGCAATAGCAGAAAAAGCATGCCATAACGGACTTTACGCCCGGGATCCTTCCGAAGATGCTATGATTATATCATCACATATCCTTTCAAAGTAGGAATAAACCCCCTGATCTTTATAAGAAAACCTTCAAAAGCAAAAAAGGTAGGAGGAAATGATATGCTTTCACCTTGTCATACGACTGTAGACGGGTACTTCCGCGAGCAGGTTCAGCACGGAACTTCCGCTTTTCCATGTGCCTGTTATTACGATGATCTGTCCAAAGAGGAAGTCCCCTGGCACTGGCACGATGAATTGGAGGCCGCTATTGTCACGAAAGGCTCGATCCACGTTGTGATCGGCAGTGAGCAGTTTGATCTGGCTGCCGGTGACGGCTTCTTCGTCAATACTTCCGTGCTTCATAGCTGTCAGGCATTGTTTCCGAACGATTGCCGTCTGCATTCATTGGTTTTTCATCCCCGTCTGATCGGAGGCAGTGCGGAGAGCTCCTTTAATCAAAACTATATTTTGCCGATCGTGCAGAACAAGCGCTTTGCCGGCATGAAGCTCAACAAAACTGTCTCATGGCATAAGGATGTCCTGGATTCTCTGGAAGATGCGTGGCAGGCATGCGTGCAGGAGTCGGTATTTTTTGACCTGAAGGTCCGATACATGCTGTCCTGTGCCGCAGCCCTGATCGCTGACCATCTTGAATCCATGCATCCCGATATCTCTCCCAAGCAGCTGCGCGACAGTGAGCGGATCAAATGGATGCTGCAATTCATCACTGGCAACTATGGAGAAGCCATAAGCACCGCCGACATTTCCGGGAGTGCTTCCATCAGCGAGAGCGAATGCCTGCGGTGCTTTCGGGCGACCATTGGAACAACTCCTGTCCGGTTTCTCCGGGAATACCGCATTGAACGGGCTGCGGAGCGTCTATCCACAACTCAGACATCCATTGCGGAAATCGCGGCAGAATGCGGATTTCAGGATATCAGCTATTTTACCAAGACCTTCCGGGAGATGAAGGGGACCACACCGAAAGAATTCCGGAAAAACAAGGGACTGTCGCATTAAAGGAGCATGTTATACGACTCGGCAAAATCTTTGTTTGATCCTCGTGGTCCCCGTGTCAAGACCGGATGTTTGAAGCATATCTTGACTCAACACCTCTATGGTCGGCTATCAGGAGATCCTCTCCGATCCTTCTTATACGGACCAAGCCGTCGTCATGACCTATCCACTGATCGGAAACTACGGCATGACCGGGCCGATGTCGGACCGGGTGGAAAAAGCGCTCGGATAAAGTAAAACAACAGATTGTGCTGCGGTATCTGAAGAGGCTTCAGGCAGAATCCGCTCTCAGATACTCTTTTTAAAGCGCAACCCCCGGCAGATCTGCCGGGGGTTGTGTGTGTAACAGGGTTTGTGTCACGTTTTGTGTCACGGGGTCTAATCCGCTGACATACCGTACCTAAGCGGCGTCGAAATCTTCTCATTGAAGAACTGGATGATCGGCCCCATACAAAACGCGGTCAGTACCGTGCCGATCCCCACTTTCGCCCCCAAAAGGCCCCCTGTCAGGACGCAGATGAAATCCGTAGCAATGCGGACGATTCGGAACGCCCATCCTTTCCGGTCAGAGATCGTCAGTGCGACCCAGTCATAGGCCGAGACACCCATATCCGCGACAAAATACAGAGAAGCCGCGAGAGACGCCAGAATCAGCGCTGCGATCATCAGTACGACTCTCAAAGCGACTGCCGGGGAAGGAAAGACCCTTTCCAGGAGTACGCCTGTGTACTCCACCACATAGCCCAAAAGGAACAGATTGATGATGGTTCCGAGCCCGATCATGCGCCTGTTGAAGAAGAACATAAAGGCAAGCAGGATTCCGTTCAGTATTACATAGAAAGTGCCGAAGGAAATCGGAGTGAGCCCCCACAAGCCATGAGCAAAGACCTGAAAGGGGTCCATGCCGAACGCCGTGAAGCCGAATATCCCCGCTGCAACACCGGACAAAAATACTCCCGTAATACACATGATCAGTCTCTTTTTTGATTCGTCCATTTGTGGTTTTCCTTCCCGTACTTTTCTACTTTTCGCTTCCGCCATTATAGACTGTCGGATTATTGCAGATGCACATAAAACAACTGCCCTACTATCATAGAACACTATCCCTTTTTTGAAAATGGAAGAATGAAACACGACCTCAAATGAATGTGTCACGGGGACGTATCAGCTGACACATTTTGTGCCAGCTAATACCTCCCCGTGACACATCGATCTGTGACAAACTGCCCCGGAGGTCGTTATTCAAAAGCCCTGTTATGGTCCCGTCAGCTCACTGACTCACTTCCAGAAGTTTCTTCTGGATTCTTGCCATGGTATCGACGTAGTAGGCGTACTCCGCTGATGTCAGCTCGTCCTCGTCGATCTGGTCTATCTTTTCCATTGCATCCGCATATTTTGTCATGTAATCCGCGTAGTCCGCGAGCATGGATGCGGGGTTGTCGGAATTCTTATATTTCTCCATGAATTCCACATATTCATCGAAGAATGCCTCATAGCTGTCCATCGCCTCCTTGAATTCCGGTGACAGCTCATCGTCGGAACGAGTGTCCGCATCCTCCTCAGAGTTTTCTTCCGAGTCCTCACTCTCGGCTTCCTGATCCTGCTTAGGCTCTTCCTGATCCTCTTCTTTATTCTCTTCTTCCGCCTGCGCAGGCTCCTCTTCTCCCTGACTGTCCGATTCGGGCTGTTCCGCGGGAGGCGCGTCCTGTTCTTTTTCTTCCTGTGACACCTGGACCTCTTGTCTCGCCCCGGCCACTGTGTTTTGCTCCTTGTCCGAGGACTTGGATCCGCAGCCTCTAAACAGTATTGAGAGAATGAACAATGCAACGACAATTCCAACTATCTTTTTCATAGTTACCTCCTTATCATGGTGTTCCGGTTTCATGATCGGTTGTGACTTTCAGTATATCCGCTCCGCAATCCTGCCATATTCACGATTCGTGAACGTCAAAATCCTGTTCCTTCATGAAATCTTCCAGTGACGCCCCGTAATGCAGCGCGATTGCAAAGAAAGTCTCCAGATCCGGCAGCCGGTAACCGCTCTCGTAATTGGCGACCGTTGTCGCCCCATAACCGAGCAGCTCTCCCAGCTGCTGCTGTGTTTCGCCGTGCTCGAGGCGAATTCTCCTTATATTTGCTCCGATGACCTGCGCGCTGACTCTTCTCCCGTCTTCCATATCCTGCCCCTTTCTGCCAATTGGCAAATAGATGAATTGTTCATCTAAGGGGCTGTAAATTGTGCGCGTCAGAAATGAGCAATGTGTGGAAAAACCATAATAAAAGAGCCGCATTCCGATATTTCGGAATACGACTCTCATTCATCATTCTAAAATATGTTACTTTTTTCAGACCTTGGTCAATGTGTTTTTCGTATGAGTAGATTTTAGCAAAGCCTTTTCAAGAACAGTTTGGTCAACAGCGCAGGGCAGTTCTGGACCTACAGTTTCAACAGAAAAGGCGCATTACAAACTTGTGTTTGGCGTATTCTGGTGTAAAATAGAGTTAGTTGAAATTAACATTGAGTATGCATCAGGAGAAAACAGATGGAAACTGCAGCGAAAAAAATAATGAAGAATAAGTCATTCATCAAGGCAGAGATGGACAGACAGCTGACACGGAAACAGAGTGATTTCCTCTGGAGAAAGTCAACCAAAAGGCTTGATTCCATTCTGATAAGGTACCAAAATCTGCCCAAAGGTGTGCATACGCATACAGACAGTTTCATTTTCCCTGCAGCTGCGATATACCTTACCGCAAAAGAATATGTACCTGCGGAAAAAGCGTACAGCATCATCGAGAATGCGGCGATCCGGAATACGGCTGCGATGGGAGAAAAGCTGGCAAAGATGATGAAGATCCCCGGAATGGCGGGACTGTTCATCAAGATGTGGGATCCGATCAGTAAAAAGATGTTTGGGGAAAGCTGCGGTTTTAAGAACGTGTTCTATCCGAAGGAAAAAGGTGCATACCGGATGGATATAATTGCTTGTCCTTATAATCAATATTTTACGGAGCTTGGCTGCCCGGAACTCACAAAGATTTTCTGTGAAAATGATGAACGGACATACGGAAATCTGCCGGGACTGAAATTCATCAGGACCAGTACACTTGGCAAAGGCGGCCAGAAATGTGATTTTTACCTGAAAAAGGTCTGAAAATGGTCAATTTCGGTCTATTACGTCGTTAAATCATTTAGCGGCGTAATAGACAGTGGGGTCAGCCCCCCTCTGTCCTGTTCTTCGGCGCTGTTAGTCGGTTCTATCTGGGCGTCCGGATCATCAGAAATCATATCCTCATGTATCTGGCATCCCGAAAAGTGCCTATCTTTTTTATCTCCCCTTTTTTTTGCAGCTGTCCAAGTACCAGCTCTACTGTTCTTACACTGATATCCGGGACTTTCTCTACTATTTCCTGTTTTGAGATCGGAACCATCGAGTTTAGCACAATGGCTCTTACTCTTTCTGATTTTTTTGCTTTTTGCAACGCTCCATCAATAAAGCGGTCATCAAGTTCTTTGTAGCAGCGGTACAAAATCTGCATAAAGTTGACTATAAAAGGAGTGTAGTCATTTTCATTACTGTGCCAGTTTAGTGACGACCTCTCCAATGCTTCGTAATACGCTTCCCTGTATCTATTAATTTGCTGTTCTATGGAAATATATCTGCCGATATCATAGCCATGTTTATACAAAAGAAGGATTGTGAGCAGTCGGGACACCCTGCCGTTTCCATCTGCAAAAGGGTGAATGCACAAAAAGTCCAGAACAAGGCATGGAATCACAAGCAAAATCGGTATATCTCCATCCTGCCTGGCATCCATATAAGCCAGAATAAGCTGCTCAATCGCATCTGGTGTCTCTGCCGCTTCTACAGGTCTGAATCTCACCCGCCTCCTTCCATCTGGTGCATATTCCATAATCAGATTATTATTCTTTTTAAACTTTCCTGCTTCCTCCACAGAAACAGCTCCCATTATCATCCTGTGCATCTGTAAAAGAAAGTCTTCAGTCAGATCCATTGTCCTATACTCATTGTGAATCAGGGAAAGCGCGTCTTTATACCCGGAAATTTCTTTCTCATCATGTGAGACAGGGATGGCGCCTTTCACCAGATCCAAAATGCGATCATCACTCGTCACAATTCCCTCAATTGCATTACTCCCCTTTACAGATTCAACGATTGCTCTCTGTTTCAACGCATCAAATGCCTTCGGATTCTGTTTCCTGCGTATAGTTTCCTTTGCGTTCAAATCAGAAATAACATTGGAAATACTGACGATTTGACCCGGTATCTGATTTTTCAAAAAGCTGTAATCAAATGCTCTCATATGTCCTCCCCATTTACTTACTATATTTTACCAAATTTTAGTAAGTAAATCGAGTCCAATCATCAGTCACACTAGAAGGTTTGTATGTTTTACTACTGGTGCCCTTGCGTGACTTTAGGTAACCTGGGGTGTACCTTGGATATACCAAAATTCTGAATTAAACTTTCATCAAAACTCGGTTCCCCGTGGCAGATGAACGGAGAGGTTCTGAGCATAACTTCTTGCTGCCTTAGCAGACTTTTGTATCCGACACATGTGCGTTTATTATCATCCATACAAGCCAGGAATTTGTCTATACAACCCATTTCAATCTTATAGGCGATATCTCAATAACATAGTGTTCTTCGACGATATCTGTCATGGGATGTGAGTCCGCGATGCCGATATGAACTCCATAAACATCTTCGCTCTTAAAATCTGCGGCATTCCCAATTACGATGTATTGGACAGCAATATATTCAATATTTCCTTCGTATGGTTCAAGAGGCATTGTTTCGAATGGCTTCTCAATGTCGACTCCCATTCCTGCCAGATGATCTGATAATTCCGGATATGCTGCTTTGACCTCTTTATAATAGTTTCTGCAGTAATCACAGGAACACAGACTGTCTTTGTTAAGCTCCCTGTAGTAGTTTTCTGTTTTGAACTTATTCATAGTTCTATCCCCATAAACTGCGAATTTATCTAATTTAATCCCATCGCCTTGATCGCGCCAAGACAGTGGATTCTTACGGCGTGGTTCTCGTCGGTTTCCGATATCTGCCGCAGATGCTCCGCATAGGGCCTGACAAATTCCGGCCTGCGTTTGCCGAGAACGCGGAAGATCTCCGGCGCTTCCATCCTTACCTTGTCATCCACATCGTGCAGAAGTCCCGCAAAAACCGACATATGGTCCTC
>JAZQCI010000072.1:0-15886 GCA_045546175.1 Lachnospiraceae bacterium
CGGTCCAGATACTTCTTGCGAAGCTCATAGATGCTGCGGGAGTCAGTGCGGCCTTTGGCTTCTTCCAGGAATTTTTCCCGGATCTCATCAAACCTGCTCATAGCTTCTCCTTTTTTATAAATATTATTATTGTGCAAATACAAAGTCCCATATCCGGTTCCTCTTCGGAATCGGACATGGGACGAGAAAGGACAAATTCCCGCGGTACCACCCACGTTCAGACGATCCTGAGCGTACCGGAATAATCGGTGCTCCGTCGCCTGCTCTCATTTCAGTTCTGCTTTTTGCTGCCGCAGCGGCATTCACTTATTGCTTTCGTGAAGGACTCCCATGCTGAAATTCACACTGCCGCGCACATACCCGTCTCTCAGCCGGTGAACGGGTTCTCTGCGATGTGCGGGATCGGCCTGCTACTGACACATGTTCAGCGTCCGCAATGGCTATTTTAGGCATTTTGCGGGGCGTTGTCAAGTGCCGTAATTCATTCGGAGCGGCCCGCTGCGCCGGCCGCCCGCGCTCCGCCGGCCTCAGATCAGCCCCAGATGCTCCATCGCGTGCAGGACTCCGTCGTCCGCCAGCGCCTTCGTGATATAGTCCGCCTTATCCTTGGCTTCCTCCGAGCCGTCCCCGAGGCACACGCCCGTCCCGGCGTACTCCAGCATCTGCAGGTCGTTCGGTCCGTCCCCGAAAGCCACCGTGTCCTCTCTGGTCAGGCCGTAGTACTCCTCCACCGCCTGCATCCCTTCGCGCTTGGTGACGCCCAGCACCGTGACTTCCCCCTCGTAAGGGCTCGGCTTTTTGATGCTGGCCGCCGTGACCTTGATGCCCAGCGGCTCGAATTTCTCCTGCATCTCCTCCACCGTCAGCGGCGAATTGTGGTAGATGAGCGTCTCTATATCGCCGAACTTTTCGGGCTCATAGGCGATCGAGTCGTCGACCGCCATAGTGCCCAGGACCCTTTCAAAGGCCTCCTGGTACTTCCCGTCCTCAATCTCCAGCCCGAAGATCTGGTTCATGATCCTGGCCTCCGACTGCAGGCACCGGTCCGTCATATAGACGCCGTGCTCGTTCTGGATCAGATAAGACACCCCATTCTCTTCCAAAAAAGTGACCAGCGCCTTCATCCTCTCCGGCCCGAACGTCCTGTGGCAGATCTGCTCGTCCCCCACGTAGACATTGGCGCCGGCGCACATGACCAGCCCGTCAAAGGGATAATCGGACAAGAGCCAGGGATAGATCTGCGTCCGGCACCTCCCCGTGCACAGGAACAGCTTGTGCCCGTTCTCCTTGGCCCTTCTCAGCGCCTCCTGCGTGGAGGCGGGCATCTTGCCGTCGAACCCCACGAGCGTTCCGTCTATGTCAAAAAACAGTATTTTTTCCTTCAAATGCTAACCTCTGATTCTGTTGTGAGCCGCCGGACCCGGCCGAGCGGAGGCGTCGAACTGCGCCGCCATGCTCCGCCGAATCGCAGGCGCCACGCTGCGCCTGCCATGCAGCTCGCCGCGTTCGCTCTCCGTCGCCCCGGCGGCTCCTCAAATTACTTCACACTGATCAAAAACTTCAGCGTATAATCCTTCTTCGCACTGTACTGATACTCCGGCATGACGCCCGGCCCGCAGGCACCCGTGCCGATGCCCTGCTGGAAAGCCTGAATGGTCACATAAGTTCCCGTTCTCTTCTCGTCCTTACGGTGCTTCATCCTGCACAGCGCCCAGTCGGAATAGGGCTTGATCCCCAGCTCGAAAGGCTTATCCACCGCCTTGAAAGTCACCGTCACCGCGCCGTCGCTCACACTCGCCTCCGTGCAGTCGCATCGGTTTCCGCTCTCCTGCGGCCGGATGTTGGGCTCCGTCATATCGGCCACCCTGCACTCCACCGTGCGGATCGGGAACTGGTCCTTCATGTCGCAGTAGCTCTCTCCCGTCCTGCCCGTATACTTCACAATGTCAAAAATCTGATCGAGCCGGAATGTTTTGCCGAATCTGGGGATGATCGTGCCGCCGGACACGCAATGGAGCGTACTCGTGACCAGGATTCCGTCCTCCGTGCCCTCGTAGCTGTCCGTCACGTTGAACTTGCCGGTCTTGTTCTCCACCTCGGTCTCGATCCGGTATCCGTTCAGAATCGGTCCCGCCGCGATCACCCGCTCTTTCTGTGCCATGAAGGGCTCCATCGTGTTGGAGAACTTCAGGTCCGTGTCATTGTCCGTCGCCGCCCGGTACAAAATAGTGTACTCCGAATTGCTCCTGAGCATCTGTCCGTCGGGAAGCGTCCACGCCATTCTTCCGCCGCTGAACTTGCATTCCTCGGGCAGCAGATGCTCTCCCTCCGCGCCGGGCACGAACTGCCGGATCACGATCTGCTCCTCCGAGACCACAGCGCCGGTCTTCTTGTCCACTGTCGTCACGATTACAGACAGATTTCCGTCTACAGTCTTCGCCTCGGGTACTGCGATCATGGCCTTCTTAAGCGGTCCTGCTTCCGGCGTCACCACGTTCACGGTTCCGTCATTCCAGGTAAAGGTCAGCTCATAGCGCTCGCCGGCAGAGAACGCCGTCGTATTAAACACCTCAAAAGTACTGCCCGAAATATGCCTGACCCGAATCGGCCTGTAAATAAACTTGATGATCTTCGCGCCCGCAGAAGGAGTTCTGTCAGGATAGAAAAGACCGTCCACACAGAAATTCCCATCGTGGCTCCACTCGCCGTGGTCGCCGCCGTAGGTGTAGCTGCCGTCTTCGTGCAGTACCGCGTGGTCCACCATCTCCCAGACGCATCCGCCAATCAGGTTATCATATTTGTAGATCTCCTCCCAGTAACTCTCCGTGTTGCCGGGCCCGACGCCCATGGCGTGCGCATACTCGCACAGGAAATACGGCCTGTCGTTGAGCTGCTTCTGCTTGCGGCAGTGCTCGCCCACATCGTGCACCATCTGCACAGAAGGATACATCTCGCTTCCCACGTCGTACGCAATCCTCTTGCAGTGGATCGCGCTCTCATAGTGGACCGGCAGATCCGAGCGGAGCTTCAGATAATCGTACATGGCGTCCGTATTGTGATAGCCGCCCGCCTCATTGCCCAGACTCCACATCACGATGGACGTGTTGCTGTGAATCTTGTCGCGGTGATACAGGCGCGAAATCCTGTCAATATAGTGGGCCTCCCACTTCTTATCGTGGCTGATCGTATTGTAAGTCGGCGGCAGCTGGTGCGCGAACGTCCCGTGCGTCTCCAGATCATTCTCATCCACAATGTAGATTCCGTACTCGTCCGCCAGTTCCAGCAGCAGCGGATCCGGAGGATAGTGCGAAGTCCGGATCATGTCGATGTTGAACTCCTTGCAGAGCTTTATATCCCTCTCAATTTCATCCGGCGTCAAAGTATAGCCGTTCGTGCAGCTCGTATCATGATGATTTACGCCGTGGAACTTAATCTTCTTCCCGTTTACCGTAAACAGGTCTCCCTCGATCTTGACCGTCTTGAAGCCGATCCTCTCCTTCACACAGCAGCTCTCCGTCTGATAATAAACATCATACAGAACAGGATCTTCCGCATTCCACTCGACGACCTCCAGGCCTTCGAATACGGCTTTGGCTGTTCCCTCGGCCGCTTTGACTGCTCCCTCGGCTGTCTCCTCTGCCGCTCCCTCTTCTACGCTGATGGTCTGCGACATGCTCACTTTGTGCCCTTTGGATACGACTTTCTCGATGGTAAAAGTTACATCTGTAGGGGTCAATGTTTTGGCAGTGAGTGTGAGCACATAGGTGTTCCCTGTTTTGACCGTCTGCGCGTCGATCTCGCAGATATCGGTCGGCTCGGAGATCCGCAGCAGCACATCACGGAAGATTCCGTTGTTGCGGAACATATCCTGATCTTCCAGATAAGTGCCGTTGCACCAGCGGTGCACCACGACCAGCATTTCATTTTTACCTGCGTTCAGAAGGCCTGTCAGATCGAACTCGGCGGTGTTGTGCGCACCCTCGGAGTACCCCACAAACTTGCCGTTCACATACAGGTCCATGCAGCTCGCCACGCCCAGGAAAGAGATCACATAATTCTTCTCAGGGTCCTTGATCTCGATATCCTTGCGATAAATGCCGACAAAATTGTACTCCTCCCCCGGATCCTTATAGCGCAGGGAAATCTTCTGGTCCACTCCCACCCAGGAAAAGACCTTGCCTACCTTGTCCAGCCTCGGGATCTTGGGCGGATCAAAAGGAAACTGATACCGAATATTGGTATAAAAAGGCTTGTCATAGCCGCGGAACTGCCAGCAGGACGGCACATCAATCCTGTCAAAAACAGTCTTCTCCGTATCAAGAACCGCCGGCACCTCCGCCGGCCTGGGGCAGAACTTGAAATCCCACTCTCCGTTCAGGCACACCACCTTGGGCGAAGCGTAGCGCTTCTCCTTGGGCGAAACGGCGTCCGCCTTCGACTTGCTCGGATACGGAATAAAATAGCTTCGCGGTGCCATCTTATTGACTTCAAAGATTTCAAAAGTGTGATAGTTATTCTGGTTAATATGGTATTTCATGAGCCTGCCCTTTCTGTAGGAGATTGACTTTTCTGATTTCCAATTCTTCGATCTGCAGTAAGTCGCCGATATCTAATATATAGTTTAACGCAACTTTATGCAATGCAGATGGTTTTTTTCTGGATTCTGCAATGCCATTCCCGCGAGCTAACCCGAAATAGCAACAAAAAAAGCGGCCCCGAAGGATCAACTCCTCCCGGACCGCTCTATCATCTTCACCATTCAAGGCTTCCGCCCCACCACACACTGCCGCGCCTTTACTTTTGTATCAACCTCATCACAAAAATGCAGATGCAAGCGCCGACCACCGCAACTATAATATTTCCCAACATACCGGAACCGTGGATCCCGACCGCGTTGAGAACAATATTTCCCACAAATCCGCCGGCAACACCAAGAAGGATATTACCCAGCATAGAAAAGCTGCTGCCCATGATCTGGCCTGCAAGCCAGCCTGCAATTCCGCCCACGATGATTCCAACGATAAATCCCATATTTTTCTCCTATTCCGGAGCGCTCTGAGCCTCGCTCCTTTTCAACCAAAATATTGAGAACCGGCACCATAAGTGCTGAATTCTCCAATCACTACACAATTATACGCAATTTTTAAAATTTTTCCACATTATATTTTTCCTTGTCGCCCCGCCGGATTGCGTCCATAATAGTATCGAATCGGTCAGGTCGCCCGCAAACACGCCGCGTGCCCGCCCCGATTCCACACCAACCCACACACGAAAGGCAAACAATTATGAATACAACAAATCATCCCCTGATCTGGGCCCACCGCGGCGCCAGCGGCCACGCCCCCGAAAACACCCTGCCCGCTTTCCAGCTGGCCGCCGACATGGGCGCCGACGGCGTCGAACTCGACCTCCAGAAGACCAAAGACGGCGTGCTCGTCGTCTGCCACGACGAGACCATTGACCGCACCAGTGGCGGCGCCGGCTGGATCAAAGACCTCACCTTCGAAGAGCTCCGAGCCCTCGACTTCAGCGCCGGAAACGCCGCCTACGAAGGCGTGCAGATTCCCACCATGGAGGAAGTCTTCGACCTGCTCGCGCCCACCGCCCTCACCATCAACATCGAACTCAAGACCGGCATCATCTTCTACGACGGCATCGAGGAACAAATCCTGGATCTGACCCGCCGGAAGGGCTGGGAGGACCGCGTCATCTACTCCTCCTTCAACCACTACTCAGTCTGCAAGGTCAAAAAATTGAACCCCGCCGCCAAAGTCGGCCTCCTCTACGCGGACGGCCCCGTCGACATGCCCGGCTACGGAAAGCATCTGGGCGCCGACGCCCTCCATCCCGCATTTTACAACCTCCAGTATCCGAACTTCATGGAGGACTCCCGCCAAAACGGCCTCGACGTCAACGTCTGGACTGTCAACACCGCGGAGGAACTTCTGCAGTGCCAGAAGTACGGCGTAAACGCCGTCATCACCAACTACCCGGCCAAAGCCCGCGCCGTGTACGAAAGCCCCGCCCGGCACTGAACTCAATGTCAGAAATGAAAAAGTGAAAGCCGGCACGCACCCGCGTGCCGGCTTTCCTCATGCATATGCCCACCTTCCATCACTTCCCCAGCGGCTGCTTATCCGAAATCCGCAGGAATACAAATCCCAGCAGGAAGAACACCGCCAGCGACGCGACCGCGATATTGATCGTACCGCCCGCCAGCTTGACGACCGCGATGACAGCCGATCCGATAAAGGACGCGCCTTTGGAGAAAATATCGTAAATTCCGAAGTATTCCCCCGAATTTTCCGCAGGAATGATCTTGGAGAAATAGCTCCTTGAGAGCGACTGAATAGACCCCTGGAAGCACCCCACGCCAAAAGCCAGAATGCCGAAATCCACAAGCGTGTGCAGCGTCAGCGCATAGAGGCACACGCAGAAGTAGCCGATGATGCAGACAAGGATGAGCGTTACTGTATCAAATTTCTTGGAGAGCTGCGCGAAGACCAGCGAGCCGCCGAAAGCCACGACCTGTGTCGCCAGAAGGAAAACCACCTGGCCGACCGTGGGAAGCCCCAGGTCCGTGCCGATATTGATGCAGTTGTCGATGATCGTCCCGACGCCGTCGATGTAGAGGAAGAACGCGATCAGGAAATAGAGCACTTTTTTGTCGCGGGTCGCGATCTTCTTGAGGGTTCCGAATATTTTGGCAAAGACGGCCGTGATCTCGCCCTTCTCCGCGTCCACGTAGTTGACCTGTTTGTACTCTTTGAGCAGCGGCAGCGTGACCATGAGCCACCACAGGCCCGTCACCGCGAACCCGATGATCCGCGCGACCATGGGCGAGAAGATCATCAGATCCTCGCTCAGCCCTCCGCCCAAAATATAGGCGACCATAGCGATAATAAAAGGAATGCAGGATCCGATGTAGCCCCAGGCGTAGCCGTACGAGGACACCTGGTCCATCCTGTCTTCCGACGTGATGTCATTGAGCATGGAGTCGTAGAACGTCAGCGAGATCGAATAAAAAATCTTCGTCAGCACAAAGAGCACGATGAACAGGACCCAACTTGTCGCAAAACCGTTCAGAATGCACCCGATGACCCCGAGCGCCACAGCCGTCTGGAAGAAAATCTTCTTGCGGTCCTTGTGATCCGCCAGCGCCCCGCACACCGGCCCGAGCACCGCCACAATGACCGTCACGACCGAGATTGCAATCGAATAATAGGCCGTGGCCTGATCGCCCGTGATCTGTCCGGGCGCTTCCCCGATCGCCAGCGCCTTGAAAAAGATCGGAATCAGCGAACACGCCAGCATCGTGAAGGCAGAATTGCCCACGTCATAGAGTACCCAGGCGCGCTCTTTTTTGGTTAGATTTTTGAACATAATCGTCTCCCCCTGAAATTTAACGTCAGTTTCCCTACCGCTCCCGCCTCCGGGCGGCAACAGCTGTAGTTATTATAGCAAATAAGTGTGTCACGGGGACGTATCTTCTGACACATTTTCGTGCCACACTTAATCGTTATAAATTACGTTATTTCGAATATTTTTCAAATTTTCTTTCTCCTCGGCAACAAAGGGTTTTCAAACAGACATATGAGGTCCAAAAAAGCGAGCGGAATATCGTTTTTTTGCGTCCCGCAACGAAACCCTATTCGCCCCCGCCCACTTTATTCATTTCTCCTAATGTGATACCGTAGTAGTAGTATAGCAAAATACTATCCAATTCACATCTGCCGCCTCACCCGGCGGCCCGTATTCACACAGAAAGGAAGCCCCCATGAGCAAGATTGTCATTATGGAATCCCTCGGCATCTCCGCTGAAGAACTCGCCATGCGAAAGAAACCTTTTGAGGATAAAGGACACACCTTTGCGGAATTCCCCCGCTCCACTTCCGTATCCACACTGATCGAAGAGGCCAAAGACGCCGACGCCATGATCATCGCCAACATGCCCATGCCCGCCGAAGTCATCCGCAGCTGCCCTAATCTCAAATTCATCGACGTCGCCTTCACGGGCGTCGACCACGTCGGCCTCGACGCCGCCAAAGAAAAAGGCATCGCCGTCAGCAACGCCTCCGGCTACTCCAACGAAGCGGTCTCCGAGCTGGTCCTCGGCATGGTCCTGGGCATCCTTCGCCGCATCCGCTCCGTCGAAGACCGCTGCCGCACCGGACAGACCAAAGACGGCCTCGTCGGCTCCGAACTCAAGGGCAAAACGGTCGGCATCATCGGATTCGGCAAGATCGGATCCCGCTCCGCGGAGCTCTTCCACGCGTTTGGATGCAATATTTTGGCAAACAGCCGCACCAAAAAAGAGAACGCCCCCGATTACGTCAAACAGGTCTCCCAGGAGACCCTCCTCAAAGAATCCGACATCGTCGTCCTCCACTGCCCGCTCAACGACTCCACCCGCGGCATGATCAATGCGGATAAACTTTCCATGATGAAGAAATCCGCCATCCTCATCAACGTCGCCCGCGGTCCCGTCGTCGTCGCCCAGGACCTGGCTGACGCACTCAACAGCGGCACCATCGCTGCCGCCGGCATCGACGTCTTCGACAAGGAGCCGCCGCTGGCCGCCGATGAGCCCCTCATCAACTGCCGGAACTGCCTCGTCACGCCGCACGTCGCTTTCGCCACCAAGGAGTCCATGACCCTTCGCGCCGAGATCGTCTTCGACAACCTGCAGGCGTGGATGGACGGCCGCCAGAAGAACGTAATCCTCTGACGTGTGTCACGGGGACGTATCTACTGACACACTTTGTGTCACGGGGACGTATCCAGTGACACATTATCTGGTAACACATAAATACCCTGGAATATAGCAGTAATCCAATTAGATTATTGCTATACTCCAGGGTATTCTTTTAAATCAGCCGTCAAAATATAGTCTCCCGGGTCGCACTCACTAACCCCGGGCCGCACTCATTCATCGAACCATTTCATATTCATAGTTGTCCAGATTTACTTTAACCAGGCCTTCGCCTTCCGCATTGTCAAACCAGATCTTGGCGTAGCCGTCCTCAATCTCCAGCTTGTAAGGCCAGTACCAGTTCTCAAATTCCCCGATCCTCTCAAGGGTCTCGCCCTTCGTGTTGCATACGAAGAAGGCCGGTCCGTAATAGCCGCACAGGACGATTCGCCCATCATCCGTAAAAGCACTGTGAATCGACGCCCCTGTGAAATCAGGATTCTGCCACAGCTCTTCTCCGTTCCTGACATCCAGCGCGACTACCGTGCCGCTCCAGTTATAATAGTAGACGCCATTAGACAGCCCGATCTCCTGCACCTGCGTGAGTTCTGTCGCGCTGTGCTGGCTCACGACCTCCTTCTCCCAGACGACATTTCCGTCCGCGTCCGTGCATACGATCTTCGCCACTTCCCTCTGGTCGCCGTTCGGGTCTCCCTGGTAGCCGCTATCCATCATGACCGAATAGCCCGACACATCAACTGCCGCGTCGGCCGCTGTCTGGCCGGATGAGCCTGCTTCCACCTGCTTCCCCGCACCGTCACCCGCCGCGTTGTTGCCACCCCCAGCATTGCACCCCGCGAGCGACATCGCAATAATGGTAAGCGATCCTAATAATGCTATTTTGTTTCTGATCATCTCTTATCCTCCGGATTAGCCGCAAAAAACGGCCGAACTGTATTTTGACCCTACAGCCCCTCAGCCGCTAAATCAATGACTCTACTAAAATATACGTCTTTTTTTCCTTCTTGCAACAATAATTATCGTTTCTTTTGACACTCTGCGGAAGATATGTATAATAATCCATATACTGTACCAAAATAGCGATGGCCTCCGGCTCATCAATCGATCAAAGGGTAAGGATTTAAAATATGGACAAACTAGCTGCAGGTATTGTAGATAAGCTGAGTATCGTCGGTTTTTTTAACGTAATTATATCAGGTTCCGTGCTATTATACGGAATCTCCCCTATCCTGGACCGGTACGCTCCCGATATCTTCTATCTGAAGCTCGGCCTGGAAAAAGATATCGAAAAGGCAATCGTAGCCTGCCTCATGTGTTACCTCTTCGGCTGCGCGCTGCAAAGTATCCAGGAATTCTCCTTCAAGTGGCTCAAGTCCAACATCGCGAGCCGCTGCCTGGCCACCATCGACAACGAAGAGAAACAACCGCAGGAAAAGCCCATTATATCCAACGCGCACAGGCGCATTGAGGTCACCGAACTGGCAGACAAGCTGTTCAAGAAGAAGCACCAGGGAACGTTCGATCCCAACAACAAAGAGATGTGCAGCTACTTCATCGACTATTGCGAGTACAGCAATTCGGTCAAAGGCTACGGCAGCAAAGCCAGCCGCTACAGCGAGGCCGCCACATTCTTCGAGCAGCTGTCCTGCGCTTTCTATATACTTACCCTGATTGGAATCTTTATCGTACTGTTCGTACATCACGGCGGCTGGCACTATTTAATCGTTTACACCGTACTGGGCGGCATCTTCACCGGCCGCGCCTACCAGTGCCGCTTAAACTGGGCCAAAACAGTGCTCTCAACCTACGAAGCCGTAGCCGACAAAGAAGAATATGACAGGGAGACAATGTTAGGTCCCCTTCTTAATTCTGACTCAGACGTGTAAGGAGTCTGCAGCGGAGCCAAAATAGTCAGGGGCGCCAAAAAAAATCATAGTGCTCTTTTAAAACCCTTCTTCAGTGGATATTCCACCGAAGAAGGGTTTTTAAAAAGGGTATACACTATTTTGACCGCCAGTCATTCACCGGGCAAAAATCCCAAGTTCTCTCAGCGGTAAGCGCGGAATTCGCCCCTCATTCATCCTGCCCCAGTCCAAAATACAGCAGCTCATTGTACTTGGCGTTGGCCTCCTCCGCCTCTTTCTTCTTGATCCACCGCTCCCGGTCGCTCATGATCGCCAGCATCTCATCCGCGATTTCTTCCGCCGAGCGCGGCTTCGCGTTATGCAGATAAGCCGTCATGCGCCGCATAGTCTTTTCCGATCCCAGATTTTTGGCGATGACCTGCCCGAACTCCTCCGGATAGCCCATCTTCACGATGGTCCCGATCAGTTCCCGATATGCTTCTTTCCATGACTCAGGTGCACTCATCTATGCCCTCCTCAAATTCCGTGTGTCACGGGGACGTATCTCCTGACACACCCTCGCGCCCAAAAGTGTGTCACCGGATGCGTCCCAATGACACACGGCCAATCCGAAACCTTACTTCGTCCACTTGCTCTGCTCATCCATCAGCAGATAACTCTCCCCGTCCAAAATATACAAATCCTCATACATTTTCGAATACTGATACAAGTGCTCCGGCGTCTGCACGTACACTTCATACTCGCCGCCCCTGTAGCTGATATTCAATCCCTTCACCGAAGTTTCCCCGCGCAGTTCCAACATATCCGGGAACGACTTCTCCATGAATTCGTCGTACGACTCCCCGACGATCCGGTAAAGAACTCCAAGCTGATCATATTTTGCCCTGTCCTTCTTGAGATCAAACGCCTCCCCCGCGTGCAGCGTCACCGCGTAATCAAGCTCAACATTATAAAACTGATACTCCGCGCCGCTCCCGGGCGAATTGGTCATCTTCGGCGCCCCTTCCGCCGTAAAAGCCGCGTCAAGCCAGATCCCCCGCTTCTCGCAGTACTTCGGAAGCTCCTCCGGCAGCAGCGCCCTGTACTCTTCCAGCCGGCTCTCCACCTTCTCCACTTCATGCTTCCTGTCCAAGCCCAGCTTAATATCCGCCAAAATATAGTAACCGCCAATCACACAGACAAAAACCAGCACCATCGCCAGAAAGATCCAAACGGCCGGATGGATCTCGACCTTCTCTTCCTGGCTGGCACCTGAGCCGGCTGACGGCCTTTGCACCGTTCCTTGCGCCTGCCTTTGCACCGTTCCTTGCGCCGTCCTGGCTGTACCTGGCTTTCCAGCCGGTCTGCCCGCACCTGACCTGCCTGCCGGCCTGCCAGTACCTACCTTTCCGGATGAGCTCGCCCTCGATCCAGATCTCCCTCTGTGATATTCCGGGCGGTCCTTGCTCACTTCGTCCAGAAACTCCATCTTGGCCGACCACTCCAGGGCATCCAATTTCCCGTCATGATTAAAATCAAAGAAATCATCAGATTTCGACATAATCACTCCTTGACATATTTGCGTTTATTGATTTACGGTTGCTGTAACAGGAGCATTTCGCCATAACATTGCTCCGGAAAGAGGCTAAGAATGAGTTACTTGATCAAAGATACCACCGAAGAAGAACGCCGCAAAATCGTCGAGGAATCGCTCGGAAACCTGAGCGGCGCCTGTGACGGCTGCGCCTCAAGAGTTGCCGACATGTACGACGCCTATATCCGCGGCGAGAAGGAACTGCGCGAGATCAACATGGCTTACAGTACACGCTATGTGAAGGGCGGCATGGAAAGAGAGCGCAGCTCCTGCAGTCAGCAGTAACTTCTGGCCGGCGGCGCCGCCGGATATCACTGCCACTGACGCCGCCGAAAGGTCCGGAAACAGCCCATACCTGACCCGCCGGAACATCCACCGCAGGGATCAGATACAGCCTAATCCCTCCCGCGATTAATAATTGTTTATCTAAATCGTTTAATATGTATATTTATGCATCTTTTTATGCATATTATTAATTTGAATCCTGTCAGATCGCAATTTTTTTGAATGAAGGGATTTCAACAAACCTGCCGGCCGTCATAGTCCCCCAGCTCCAACCGAGCAGATCGATCCGATTCTGACCTGTTTCGCGTGCGATCCATTCCACCGCCGCCCGTATGTCCTCCGCCGCATAAGCCGTGTCAGGCATTAAACCGTCCTCAACTTCCCCGGACTGTCCATATCCCGCAATATCCAGCCGCCAGACTGCATACCCTTCGCGCGCCAGCCGGCGCACCAGACTGTAATCCTCATAGTCAACATCAAACTCATGCGAGGAATAAGTCGACCCATGCATCAGCAAAATATTCATCTCCGGCTCTGTATTTTCCGCCTTCACGCAGTCCAGATGGAGCGGGATCCCGTTCCGCTCAAGCGAATACTCCGTATAACTATAGGCATTCTGCCCCGCTTCCATCTCTGTCATCCCTGCGCCGGCCGCAACAGTTTCAGAACCGCCGGCTACGGCACACCCCACTGTCAACAAAACACAAAGCGCCAGAATTGCTATTTTCTTGTACTTCATAATACTCTTCTTTAAAACCATTCCATGCAAAAGGCTCCACACTAACCGATAACCTTACCGGAAGCATGGAGCCTTGCGGTGCCTGTTATTATTCTAATTCAATCTCGCCGCGCTCCGCCTCCATCTCAACATACCCCAACACTCCCTTAGGCAAAACATACATAACCTTGCCCTCGACAGCATCTCCAATCTTGTCATACAGACGGCCAGCGCTATAGCTCTCGCCCAGCACAGTGCGCGGACTGTTAGCAACATAGCCGATCTGGCCGAGCCCCTCCATTTCTACTTTGATAGCCTCTTTATCGAATTCGTTGTCCGGCTCCTTGACAAGCCTGACGACCATTCCCTGCTCGATAAAGTCCTGCCCATAGCGATAACATGTTCCGGTGATCGTGAAGAAAATCTTACTCATATTTGTACCTCCGTTTTGATTTGACACGTTTTTCCTTTTTGTTGTACTCATTATCTCAAAACGGTTGTACAATTGTTTGCTCAGAACAAATATTCGAGTCGATTACTCCGCATAATGGATCCGGCTCTCGTCGAACCTGTCCTGCTGCTTCCTCTCTTCCGCAGGATATCCATAAGGGAAAATAGCAAACGCCCTCAGCGAATCCGGCATATCAAGGATTTTCTCGACAGCCTGCATCCGCTCTTCCATCGGAGCAATTCCGAGCCACACTCTACCAAGGCCCTGCGCATCCTTTTCACCTGCTTTATCCCCCCAGTCCGCTCTAATCTACCGGCTGACAATGTTTTGCCAAATGCTTCGGAAACGGCCCCGTCATCCGATATTCCAGTCCAAGCTCGTCCAGCACCTGCCGGAAGGCATCAATATACTTATTGCCCTTAACCATCTGCATGAAACTGACGAAGATTTTCCCTTCCATCGCGGAAATCTCCAAGACCAGGTGTCCATCCACCACGGCCACATATGATTCTATGTAGTCCGCGACTTCGCCCCAATGCATCTCGCCCGTATAATTTACCAAAAAAGTGCCGTGTTCAGCGTCTTTCCCGGTGGACGGATTATGCTTCTCCATATACTCCCGCTTGTTTTTGAGACCCGAGATATTGTCGATCTCATCATACAGCTTAAACAGTTTCCGCATCTGCGGATGGCTGAAGGTCGGATCCGTCTGAAGTATGAACTGGCCCCTCGTCATAGTCCCCAGTTTCTCCATATCCCACCCCAGCTGCGGCCTTTCATAGTCCACCCAGACATGTGACAGCATGTCATAATGAGAGTTCGGAATTCCCAGGCCGGCAAATGTGTTATGGGCAGACTCCCCGCGGATGATCTTATCCTTCGCCGGGAGGACCTTATCCAAAGCTTTGGCCATCACGATCATGAAGAATGAGATCACGCTATTATCATTTCCCCTTGCGAGGTTCATGACGTCATCCTGTCGAAATTCAAACACATGATATGTATTACTTCTCAGAAAAGGATTATACAGCCCGTTCATATAATCCATTACCATGACCGTTGGTTTTGCGGGCCTGCGCGTATAAATCTGCCGCTCCGTCGTCAGCATGTCCAATGTCGGTTCTGTATCTTCCCCCTCAAGCATGGGCTCTCCCGGTTTCCTGATCTCCGGCGCATCGGGCGAGACGCGATACCGCTCCTTTACATACTGATATACATTGGTCATGACCCACGGAAACGCACCTCTGCCGCCGCACAGACTATGACTGATGTTAAAATACAGATCTTTTCCGTCATATTCCACAAACAGCAGATGCTTGTTTACCTCCTCCGAACATACAGAGCGCGGTTTTTCGGCAATCGGAAGAACCGCGACGGGTTTGTCATTGGGAAGAATCTTATATCCTCCGTCTTTTCCCTGGGCGACCCTTACAGAAAAGTAAGGGTACCTCGTGATCGCGGTATTTACGGAATGCCTGAGGATCTCGCTGTCCACCGGTTCCTTCATTGTGACCTTGACACGAATCACATAGGAGAAACGATCCTCCCGCTGATATAGCCTGTATGTATCTAAAGAGTATTTCATATATGCTCTCCTTCGCCGCGAAATCTGTCCAAAAATCGCTCATTATCAAATTTTAGGGTATTCCGATTCAAACTTGTCAAAAATCTGCTTTTTTTCCATTTATCACTCCTGCACACATGAAATGAAAAAGCACTGCCCCCATCGCTCACCTTTCAAATTTGTATTAGTTGACCTTCTCTTTCAAAAATCCACCAGATAAATCCCTATACTAATCTGATGAAAGCTCCCTCGTTTCTCAATCTTTGTGATCTTCGCAGTGAGAAACTTACCTGCATCCATGAGCCTCGCAAAGACAATATTGTCTTTTTCCGGGACGTAGCCGAGTTTCTTCTTATCGCCGGTCAGGATCATAACCGCATTGCTGTCGAATTTATTGTTCTCCCGCATAAGGAGAAGCTTATCACCGGCTTGGATCGTATCCAGGACAGAGGGATCCGCCAGATGCGTCGTGCCGGCCACAAACGAATCAAAAAGGTGGATCTCTTTCGTGAGCGGCTTGATTATGTTTCCGAGATCATGCTCCTCTACGAGAGACACCAGCCCGTCTTTAGGGATACTCAGTTCATTTTCCATAGGATCTTCACCCCGCTTGTAAGCAATCCGTCGATGGCGGAATCCAGCTCCTTTTCATACTCCGTAAATGTCTCTATCTGCTTCTCTAGATCGCGCCTTTTCTCTTTCACGGCCGCCGGATCT
>JAZQCI010000073.1:0-4939 GCA_045546175.1 Lachnospiraceae bacterium
CCCTTGATCTGCGGATACTGCTCAACGAAACCAAACTCGAATGCGTTGGAGCCGTTGTAAACGACGATTACGTTTTCAAAGTTGGAGCAGACCAGCTCGATCATTTCTCTCTCGCGGTTGTCCAGCTGCAGATAGTGATCGCCTTCATTCCAGTCGTTGCCCTCGTTGAGGGTGTCGTCATAAGTTGCCGCCCTGTAAGTTGTTCCGTCCTGATAAGTGCCGTCGATGATCGCCTGCACATCGTTCGGAAGGTCCGCGCCTTCTCCGCCGGGACGGGAGATCACGATCATCGCCGTGTCGGAGAATGCCTTCGCGTTAGACATCATCTCGTCGGTGTATTTGCTGACATTGGGCTCGGGCAGAGTCCAGTCCTGCGCCCACATACCGCAGACCGGGCGATCCGGCTTGTAAGTGGTGTAGAAATCGCTCAGCTCTGTGTTGGTCTCAATGCCGGCATCGTTCAGGCTGTTCAGAAGGCTGACAGAGTCATAAGCCTCGTTCAGAGCGCCGGATCCGCCGCCGCCCAGCATGGGATTGGTGGAAGCCCAGCCGAAAACATTGAGCTTAGTGCCTTCTGCAAGCGGCAGAATGCCCTTGTTCTCCAGAAGCATCGTGCCTTCTTCCGCGATCTCGATCGCCAGAGCAGAAGCCTCAGTGGAAGTCTCATCCGAGATCGTGCCGCTTCCGCTGACCAGATCCAGCATCGTGCTCATCGGGCCGGTGCAGATCATGTTCACGCAGATGCAGACGCCTGCGATCGCCGCGATCAGAGCCGTACCTCTGATAAAGCGCTTCTCCGGCCTTTTCATCTTCATAACCGCGAACATAACGATGATCGCCGCTATGATAATGATGCCGATTGCGATCAGGTAGGACCTGATCGAATTGATGACGTTAATAACGTCACTCATGTTGATGGATAACATACTCTTTCCTCCCTTAAAGTAAAGTTCAGTTACACAGTTATTATAGCAAAACTGAGGGGCAGATTCCTACCTTGTCATAAACTGTTCCGCAAACGGCATGAACCACAATGGGCTGCCAAAAGACAGTCCGCCTGCACTCCCCTGCCGCCCCGCGGACAGTCCCCGCGTCAGTCCACCGTAATAGTATAGACAGCTTTAAAGGTCTCACCGGGCTGCGCGCACTGCTCCTCAAACTTTTCAGGCAGCTCGCCCGTAAATCCCATGTTATCCACTCTTCCGATCCACGGCTCCAGGCAGATATACGGCGCGTCCGACTTGGGCTTGGACCACACGCCCACGGAAGGGAAGCCCTTGCAGTCGATGGTGACATAAGGAGTCTTGTCGGGATAGTGGATGGCCACCTTCTCCACCTGGCCGTGGTCGAAGATGTAAGCGTCTTTGTCAAAGAGATCCATGGTCACCGGAAGGAAACCGCCGTCAAGGGCAAGCTTGTGGGGATGCTCCGCGTCCGCGGCCTCGGCCACAGGGTCGATGTACACAAACTCCAGCACATCTTTCCCCTCAAAATATACATAGTAGTCATCCTTCTTGGTCCCGGGAAGAACGGGCACATTGAAGGCCGGATGCGCGCCGATGGAGAAATACAGCGGCTCGCTCGCGGAAGGATTTGTCACCTTCCACTCCACATAGACCTTGTTCCCCTCGATCCGGTGGGTGATCTCAAGCTCGAATTCGAAGGGATATTTTGCCAGCGTTGCCTCGTCGGACTTAAGAACATAGGTGATGGAATCCTCTGTCGTCTCTACCAGCGTGAAGTCCATATCGCGGGCAAAGCCGTGCTGCCCCATGGGATAGCTGACGCCTTTGTAGCGGTACTGTCCGCCGCAGACCTTTCCCACGAACGGGAACAGGACCGGCGCATGGCGGTTCCAGTACTTGGGATCCGCCTGCCAGACCACCTCGTGGCCCCGCTTCTTGTCGTAGATACTGCACAGCTCGGCGCCGTGGTCGGCGACCGCGACTTTGATCCGGTCATTTTCGATGTATTGCATATCCTTTACCCCCTTTTGATGCCGGTGACCGCCTCGCAGCGGCCTCCGAAATGCCAAATCTTATACATAAATTTTAGCATAATCAGCACCTTTATGATTCTTTTTTTCGGCTCTGATGCGGCACTGCGGCGGTGGGCCCCCGCACGCCTTTATGCGGCTCCGCGTCGCCGGGTCACCGCACGCCGTTCACTCCCCCATCTCCTCCAGGTACCCTCGCGCGTCCTTGATAAAACTGGCGATGATCAGGACAATGACCATCCCGATCGGGAAAGCCGCTATGATGGACACCGTCTGCAGGTTGTTCATGGACCCCTCGCTGAAGATCAGCGCGATGGGCAGCATGATCAAGAGGATCGCCCAGAAGAGCTTCATCTGCCGGCTCGCCTCCTGCCCTTCCCGCAGCTCCTTGTAGCTGTACTGCGAGGCGACCAGCGTGATGGAGTCAAAGGAAGTGGCGTAAAAAGCGATCATGGACGTGACCAGGATCACCAGGACCAGCCTCCACAGAGGCAGCGTCTTGATCACTTCGATCACCGTGGCATAGAGGTCGCCGCCGCTCTGCGCAAAGAATCCCAGAACGTCGATGGTGCCGTGCATCTGCAGGCCCAGCCCGTAGTTTCCGAGTACGATAAAAGAGATAAGCGTCGACGCCACGCCGAATATATAAGTTCCCAGGATCACCTGTTTCACCGTGCGCCCGCGGCTGATGGAGCCCATGAAGAAGGGCGAGGCCACCGCCCAGACCATCCAGTAGGCCCAGAAGAAGATCGTCCAGTTCTGCGGGAAATTCGTTGTCCTCAGAGGGTCCGTCCAGGTGCTCAGCGCGATGAAATTCTGCATCATGTTGCCCAGCGCCGAAAATCCCGTCTCGATGATGTACACCGGCTGCCCGCCCAGCACCAGAACGTAAGCCAGCAGCGCTCCGAACAGCGCCATGCAGGCGTTGGCCAGCCAGGACACGCCCTTGATTCCCTTCATGACCGCGACCGTGTACACCAGACAGATCACCGCCAGAATAGCGATAGTCATAAACTTCGACCCCGGAATCCCGAAGAGCGTCGTCAGCGCCAGGGACAGAAGCGGCGTCGCCACGGAGAAGGTCGTCGCCGTGCCGGCGATCAGCGCGATCACTGCCAGAATATCGATGAACTTGCCCTGCCAGCGGTCTGTCTTTTCGCCCAGGATCGGACGGCAGGCCTCGGAATATTTTTGCTTGGTGCGCTTTCTCACGTGCAGCATAAAGCCGAAGCAGGCCGCCAGCATCGCGTAAAAGCTCCAGGGAATGAACCCCCAGTGAAAGAGCGGGTAAGTGCTGGCCCAGTCCTGGATGGAACCCATGTCCGCGATGTGCGGTTCCTGCGCGTAGGAGATCCACTCGCAGAAGGAGTAGAACAGAATGTCCGCCGCCAGCCCGCAGGTGAAGACCATGGCGCCCCAGGTAAAAAACTTGTACTGCGGCTTCTCGCCGGGCTCTCCCAGCGTGATCTGTCCGATGGGCGAAAAGCTCACCCACAGCGACACGATCAGAACGCCCAGCCCGATGGCCAGATAGTAGGTTCCCATCTCGTTTCCCAGAAATCCCCTGATCGCGCTCAGAGCGCCGGTCGACCCTTCCGGGTCTATGATAAAGAAGAGACACAGCGCTAAGATCGCCGCGAAGGGATAGATCGTCGTCGCCGGGTCGATTCGTCTCTGGTCCATAATTTCCTCCTAGCTCTATTTTTCTGATCTATGTTTTGTAAAGCACTCACCTGTACGCCGGGTCCGCCGCCTTCAGTTCCTCCAGACTGTCGATCTCCAGGCAGTCGCTTTCCCCCATCGGTCGGATTCCCAGCCTGTACTCATCGAAGTGACAGAACATGGGCACGTCGTCCCAGTAGATCTGCCGGTTGCCGCGCTCCTCAAATTCCAGTTCCAGATGCCGGCGCAGCCGCGCGCCGTCCTCCGCCGACCAGCGGCTGATGCTGTACAGCTGCCAGCCCCGCTTCCCGCCGGTCCTGGAGCACCCTGTCACGACGCCGTCCTCCACGGTCATCAGCCACTCCGTGGTCTCCTCGTCGGTCCAGACCGCATTGTAGCCGGACTTCTCAAATTCCGGCGCCAGCACCTTCGGGTCATAGATGATCTGATCCCCGTCCAGGATCATGCAGTCTTTCAAATGCTCTCTCGCCGCATACAGCGACGAAATATTGTTGCAGGTGTCATAGTAGGGATTTTCGATCAGTTTCACCCCCGGAAATTCTTCCTTGAGCGGCTCGAACTGCTCCTTCCGGTACCCCACCACCACATAGATCTCATAGATCCCGTTGGCGTGCAGTGCCTCGATCACCGTCTCGATCATTCGCTTTCCTCTCACGCGGATCAGCGGCTTCGGGGTCTTCTCCGTCAGGGGATGCATGCGCTCCCCCTTCCCTGCCGCCATTATGATTGCTCGTTCTATTCTGTGCATAATGCCTCCTTTGTGTCACGGGGACGTATCCGCTGGCACATTTTGTGTCACGGGGACGTATCCGCTGACACACCTCCTAAAATGTGTCAGGAGATACGTCCCCATGACACACCTTCAAAATGTGTCAGGAGATACGTCCCCATGACACACCTTCCTTGGCGTATCGGTACTGCCGCAGCGAGTACTCGCCGAATTCCACGCCCAGGCGCAGCTTGTACTCGCACCAGTTGCTCCACAGCAGGCCGCAAGCGGCGATATAGGCGTAGATCTTGCGCACAACGGCCTCCGGCACCGCATCAAACCCGCCTTCCTTCTCGAAGTAAAGCCCGATCAGCCGGTCCACCTGCTCCTTGTCGTACATGCTGTAGATGCAAAACATTGCAATATCCACGTGCGGATCCTGCATCCCGGCGTACTCCCAGTCCGTCAGCTGCAGCTTTTCTTCTCCGTCTTCTCCTTTATAGAAAAGGAAATTGTCGGGGACAGCGTCGATGTGAAGTCGGATCGTAGCC
>JAZQCI010000074.1:0-2695 GCA_045546175.1 Lachnospiraceae bacterium
GGACATTTATTCTCTCGGGATTCTTCTGCGATGGCTTCTGACCGGAAGCACAAAAGAGAATAAGAACGTAAAAATATACCGGCCCCTGGATAAGATTATCCGCAAGTGCACGGGTTTTGCGCCGAAGGACCGGTTTGCGGACGTTTCGCAGGTCAAAAAAGCACTTCTTTCGGCTAACCCGAGGTCACAGGCGGTTCGTCTGACATGCGTGATCCTCTGTGCCGCACTGGCAATCGGTGCTGTTTGTTATGGGGGCGTACGGCTTTACCGATATCTTACCTGGTCACCCTTTACAGAGGATGCAGTTCCCGCCTTCACTTCTGACGCGGACCGTGTCGAGGATGCCGTATCCTATATGAAGGAGAAGTACGGTACAACCATGTTCGATGAGACAGAAGACACTGCAACGGTAGGAGATCTCCGTGCGGTCTTGACGGAACTCTACGGGTTTGACAGAGAATATGTCTACGGGATCAATGAGGATATGCCGCAGGAGAACAATGCGTATTTTCTGCCATGGGGCTGGGATGAGGGACAGACAGTTGACAGGGATATTGCTGTGTATGCTGCGGTGAAGGCACATGATCCGGCCATGGTGGCCGACTGGTCAAGCCTGAAGGATGATAACGGATACTATCCGGGCGTGCGTGTTGCTGTTGCTTTTGCGGAGGAACATGGAATCATGAATGGCGCAAATCATCCGGGGGATATCCCGCTGGGCGAACTGGCCGTGATTTTTGCCAATACAGACCGGGTATTTGAAGCGGCGGAAACGGAAGAATAGAACTTTCGGAACAACGAAATAGATTCTCAGAAAAGAAGATCAGACAGTCGATGCTGTCTGGTCTTTTTTTAATGGAAAATGGTGAAGGTGGACAGCCAGACCAGCCGATTTGGCGATCCTTCTGCTATGCTGAAAATGTATAACTATGTGCAAAACCATCCATGCTGACCAGCCACAACAGGCATTATTTTATGAGGTTGAATATGAAAAAGAGTAAAAGTGTCGGTCTTGTTGTCGCTTTCATGATTATCATACTGATTAGTGCGGTACTTTCGGGATGCAGCAGGAAAACAATTTCCGGATCCGGGACGGGGGAGGCGGAAATATCTGAGAGTACTGCGGAGACAGAAGAAACAACCGAGACGGAGGGTATGTCAGATGCATTCGCAGTCTCAGAGCCGGACGGAGAAGATGGAAAGGAGAACCAGATTCCGGAGGATACTGTACAAATGGTCGACAGCATCGACATCCCGGTGACGGATTCTCCCTCCGGTTCACTCATGGCGAGCGACGGCGAATATATATACTTCTCCTATCGGGCAAACGACGAGGAGCTGGGAGGACTGTACCGCGCCAATCCCGATTTCGCGCATGTGGAGAAGATCGACCGCGGTCATTTTGCAGGACTGTATCTGTCGGACGGAAAGCTGTATTACAACGAGGGAAGAGGATACAGCCTCGACGAGCGTCAATTTCATTGTCTGGAAACAGGGAGTCTTTCAAGAAGGAGTATTACACAGGAAGAATACCGGGAGGTGACAGCCGCCTTTGATCAGGAAGCAGAGTTTAATCTGCCCGAAGATAACCGGCATGCCGCTGTCGTGAATGACAAGGCATATTTCATCCTTTTTATTCCGGAAGAGGATGATGCTTCCGATGATCCGAGATCACATTACGAGCTTTTTTCCTGTGAAAGGTGTGGAGAGTGGGCTCCGACAGGTATTTCCTGGGAATATCGGTTGGCAGAGGAAAGTATGATCAGCGCGTACGGAGACTATCTCTTTTATGCAAGACCCTGTGAGATGAAGGAGGGAGTGGACTGGGCAGAGGAAGGAGAGGAACGCTATCAGCCCTGCTGCTACAATACGGTCACCGGCGAGGAGACGGTTCTGATGCGCAGCTGCGGCCTTAACTGCAGTGTCTATGCGGTCAATGTGACGTCAGACTATCTCCTGGTTTCTTACACGGATGATCCTGCCGGCGATGGAGAATCTTTGAAGATCGAGAAGCTTTCGGATCCGGCTGTCGTTTTCGATGTGGGAGAGCTGGTCAGGGGTGCGGAGACTGCCGATGCCTTTATTCAGCAGGAAGCTGAGAGGAAAGCGGCCGAAGAAGAGGCACTGAAGAATGAACCGTACGGGCCGGGGACTAGTACGCTCTACCTTTCTGCCCCTGATGACAAGTCGGCATGCTACAGGCTCGTACGCATGGACGGCTCGACGGAATTCATTGTACTGCTTTCGCCCGGAGAAGAGACAAGCAGGAGTTTCCCATGCGGACGGTATACCTTGAAGACGGCCGAGGGCGACACCTGGATCTCCGATGAGGAAGCCTTTGGGGATGCCGGCCATTACAGTACGACCGATATCTTTACCTTTGAAGCCGGCGGGGCTTACGAGATCAGTAGCGGTACCCGGGGTGATTTCTATTCCGATGATGCCGGCGGGTTCACAGGTCAGTAGTTACGGAGGTTTTCTATATGGATGACCAAGAATTGTTGCAGATGATGGTTGTCGAACCGTGGGAGCGGTATCGCCGCGCCGACCGCCGGGAAAAGCTCGCTCTGCTCCGGCACAGTTTTTCGATGTATATTCCCCATGCCGACAGAGGATATGAGTTCTTGCGTATCGTTCTGGACGATCGCGCGGAACTGGAATACTCGGTCAATAAGGCGGCTGCAGTCAGCGACGA